>NZ_JAQFNK010000031.1:0-47567 GCF_027710505.1 Bacillus cereus group sp. TH152-1LC
ATCGCTCAATGTCCAGAAAAAGTTTTACAAAGATTAGGTGTTGAACAATTGTTAAAATATTAAACTTGATCTATATAACACTTATTTGTGTTGGAGAAGAAAGCAAGGTAAATAGTTTAAGAGATTTAGTAGCATTTCAACATGAGTTAATTATTTTTACAGCAAATGAAGAGATAGCGGCTGAAGTTAGGGATTGTGGATTTGATTGGACGTATAGTTGTAGCAAGGAGCAGGATTTTACTAGTATTTGTGAGTGTATTAAGAAGGTAATTTTACTAGGGGATGAGCTCCAAATCGTTAGCTTCTTCACAGAACACATTCGCTTTTCTTTTCAAGCACCTATTACTGTTGTTACGAGGAATAAACGATATCCAGCGAGGCTCTATGAAATAATGGGAGCTACATTTGTCGTGTTTACGAATTGTGATAATATTTCTTTTTTATTTTTTGAATAGGGCGGGGGAAAAGAAAATGAAAGTGTTGTTATTAGGAGATATAGCGAATCGTTGGGCGGTATCGGTAGAGCGAGTTCAAGAATTGGTGGTGCTCGATCCTATTTTTCCAAGGCCCTATATTATATTGCCATCGAAAGACGCTTTATATTTAAAAACAGATGTTATTGAATATGAGCAGCTACATGCAGAATTGTCACAAGTTTATATTCGCGGGAGAAATTTACGTACTTTTTTACGAGGGGAATAAATAGTGATTGAAAAAAGAGCGAATGCGAAGTGCAACAAGCTATGCACTTCATGTCATTCGCTCTTTTTATTTCGTATTTAAAAGATCATTTCTATGAAAAAAAAAGAAAAGACGAGAAAACAGATGAAATAATATTAATAATACTCAATGTAAGCGTTTAAATAGATGGATATTTTCTTATTTTCAGTAATTTGCCTCTTTACAAGTTAAATATAGAGGAGTATATTTACTCTCATAAATCATTCATAAAATTTCCAAAAAAACCTAAAATCGCTGAGTTCCAGAAATGGAGCGGGGGAACCAATTTTGTGCATCGTCACTTGGGGTGAATCTTTCAGTTTTGAAAGTAGGGCTACTCTTTAGGCCCGAATCCGACAGCTAACCTCGTAAGCGTTTAGAGAGGAGGTTTACTTTGTGTTGTTCATTTCGAACACTAAGTAGAGCTTAGTGTTCTTTTTTCGATTAATTAATGGTAAATTTTTACAAAAGAGAGGGATGGCTATGTTAGATATTGTAATGATCGGGATTTTTGTTGTATTAGTCGCATCGATGGCAAGTCTTGCAAGTTGGTCAGATAAAGTTGTGAAAGAAGGGAAGCAATCATGACGATTGCCTTATCGGTTATTGTTGGAGCAATTACGGTGTACTTAGTGTATGCATTATTAAATCCGGAAAAGTTTTAATTAGGGGGAGTCATTCATTATGATCTGGGTCGCAGTTGTTATTACAATGCTGTTGTTTATTCTTGTGGCAAAGCCAACGGGAATTTATTTAGAGAAAGCCTTTCAAGGGAGTAAAAAGCTAGATAAAATATTCGGGCCTTTTGAAAAACTTATTTTTAAAATTACGGGTGTAAAAGAATACAATCAAACGTGGAAACAGTACGCACTATCATTAGTTTTATTAAATGGATTTATGATTGTTGTCGTATATTTCATTTTCAGGCTACAAGGAGTATTGCCATTAAATCCAGCACACATTGAAGGAATGGAGCCTACGCTCGCTTTTAATACAGCGATTAGTTTTATGGCTGATACAAACTTACAGCATTATAGCGGTGAAAATGGTTTATCTTATTTATCACAATTAATCGGAATTACATTTTTAATGTTTGCAGCACCGGCAACGACGTTAGCACTTGTAATGGCGTTTATAAGAGGGCTTGCTGGAAAAGAACTCGGTAACTTTTTCGTTGATTTTACGAGAGCTTTAACGAGAGTATTTCTTCCTATTGCATTTATTGCGGCACTAATCTTTGTCGCACTTGGTGTACCACAAACGTTAGACGGTGCCGTTACGGCACAAACGATTGATGGGGCGAAGCAAAGTATATTACGCGGGCCTGTTGCATCATTCGTTTCCATTAAGGAACTTGGAAATAATGGCGGTGGATTTTTCGGAGCAAACTCTACACATCCTTTCGAAAATCCAGGACAAATGAGTAATATTTTGCAAATGATGCTTATGATGTTATTACCAACAGCACTTCCGTTTACGTACGGACGAATGGTAGGAAATAAAAAACAAGGCCGCATCCTTTTCGTTTCACTATTCATGGTGTTTTTACTAGGGTTTATAACGATTACGACATCTGAATTACATGGGAATCCAGCGTTAAATGGAATGGGTATCGAGCATGTACAAGGAAGTACAGAAGGAAAAGAGGTACGATTTGGAACAGTATTTTCTTCACTATACGCAACGGTAACGACAGCTGCTGAAACAGGAGCCGTTAATACGATGCATGATACGTTAACACCAATTGGCGGGTTAGTACCACTCGTAAATATGATGTTAAATACAGTATACGGCGGCGTTGGAGCTGGCTTTGTGAACATTATTATGTATGCGATTATCGCAGTCTTTATATCTGGATTGATGGTTGGACGGACACCAGAGTTTTTAGGGAAAAAAATTGAAGGTAAGGAAATGAAATTAATTGCGGTAACCATACTATTTCATCCACTGCTTATTTTAGGATTTTCAGCATTAGCTCTTTCAACAAGTTTAGGAACGGATGTTATTTCTCATTCCGGTTTCCACGGTTTGACGCAAGTGGTATATGAATATACATCGTCAGCT
The DNA here is from genome assembly GCF_027710505.1 of Bacillus cereus group sp. TH152-1LC. Classification (NCBI taxonomy): domain Bacteria; kingdom Bacillati; phylum Bacillota; class Bacilli; order Caryophanales; family Bacillaceae; genus Bacillus; species Bacillus cereus group sp. TH152-1LC. The sequence goes on from NZ_JAQFNK010000031.1 coordinate 2,785, forward strand.
GCGAATAACGGATCTGGATTTGAAGGATTAGCGGATAATACACCGTTTTGGAATATTACAACTGGTTTAGTTATGTTTTTAGGCCGCTATTTCAGTTTAATTACGATGCTAGCTGTTGCAGCTTCATTGAAAGAGAAGACGGTTGTGCCAGAAACAGTCGGAACGTTCCGTACGGATAATAGTTTATTTGGCGGCATTTTCATCGGAACAATTGTAATTGTCGGTGCATTAACATTCTTCCCAATGTTAGTACTCGGCCCAATTGCAGAATTTCTTACATTGAAGTAATGGAGGGTAAATGATGAGACCGGTAGTAGTAAAAGAAAAAAGAGTAAATGAGTCACAAATACATGCTGTAGAAGATGAAGTTAGACAAGCGAAAACGATGGATCGTGATATCGTGAAACATGCGATGAAACAATCTTTTGCGAAATTGAATCCGAAAGTCATGATAAAGAATCCGATTATGTTTGTTGTAGAAATTGGATTTATCATTACGTTCATTTTATCTTTTCTTCCAAGTCATTCTAGTAGTGTACCAGGATGGTTTAATATAACAGTTTCTCTCATTCTCTTATTCACAGTTTTATTTGCTAACTTTGCAGAAGCGTTAGCGGAAGGACGTGGGAAAGCGCAAGCCGATTCTTTAAAACAATCGAAGAAAGATGTGTTTGCAAATGTTGTAAAAGAAAATGGGGACATTGTTCAAATTTCAGCAACTGATCTGAGAAAAGGTGACGTTGTTATTGTAAAACAAGGAGAAATGATTCCAAGTGATGGAGAAGTCATAAAAGGGTTAGCGTCTGTTGATGAATCTGCGATTACAGGGGAATCAGCTCCTGTTATAAAAGAAGCGGGCGGTGATTTTTGTTCCGTAACAGGTGGAACGATGGTCGTCAGTGATGAGATTACAATTGTCATTACGAGTAATCCTGGTGAATCATTTATTGATAAAATGATTTCGTTAGTAGAAGGAGCTGCTCGTCAAAAAACGCCGAATGAGATTGCTTTAAATACAGTATTAACGAGTTTAACGCTTATTTTCTTAATCGTTGTTGTGACGTTACCGATTTTTACGAACTATTTAGGATTTCAAATTGATACAGCTGTACTTGTTGCATTGTTAGTTTGTTTAATTCCAACGACAATCGGTGGATTATTATCAGCGATTGGTATTGCTGGGATGGACCGGGTGACAAAGTTTAACGTTTTAGCAATGTCAGGGAAAGCAGTAGAAGCTGCGGGTGATATTAATACAATTATTTTAGATAAAACAGGTACGATTACTTTCGGGAACCGGATGGCACATACACTGCTTCCTGTAGGGAATGAAACGATTGAGCAGGTAGGAAAATGGGCTGCGATTAGTTCAGTTTTAGATGAAACACCAGAAGGCCGATCTGTTATCGAATATGTAAAAACGAAATCTCTATCATATGATAGAGCACTTGCAGAGCAAGGTGAATTTGTTCCATTTAAAGCAGAAACGAGAATGAGTGGTGTCGATTTACAAGACGGAACGAAAGTGAGAAAAGGTGCTGTCGGTGCCGTTATTGAGTGGGTTAGGTCACAAGGTGGAACGATTCCGAAAGATGTAAATCAAAAAGCGGATTTCATTTCAAAAGAGGGCGGAACACCCCTTGTCGTTGCAGTGGATAGTCGTATTTACGGTTTAATTTATTTAAAGGATACAGTAAAACCAGGTATGCGTGAACGTTTTGAACAATTGCGCCAAATGGGGATTAAAACGGTTATGTGTACAGGAGATAACCCGCTAACAGCAGCAACGATTGCAAAAGAAGCAGGGGTAGACGAATTCGTTGCTGAGTGTAAACCAGAAGATAAAATTGCAGTTATTAAAGCAGAGCAAGATAAAGGGAAACTTGTAGCGATGACGGGTGATGGTACAAATGATGCTCCGGCATTAGCGCAGGCCGATGTTGGATTAGCGATGAATAGTGGGACGACAGCTGCGAAAGAAGCAGCAAATATGATTGATTTAGATTCGAACCCGACAAAAATTATTGAGGTTGTAGGAATCGGTAAGCAATTGTTAATGACGCGTGGTGCGTTAACGACGTTTAGTATTGCGAATGATATCGCGAAATATTTCGCCATCATTCCAGCGATGTTTACACTTGCGATTCCGCAAATGGAAGCATTGAACATTATGAGATTAACATCACCACTGTCAGCGATTTTATCAGCATTAATATTTAATGCAGTTATTATTCCATTACTCATTCCATTGGCGATGAAAGGTATCGCATATAAACCGATGAGTTCGAATGCACTACTTGGCCGAAACCTACTTATTTATGGGCTTGGCGGGGTTATTGTACCGTTCATTGGAATTAAAGTAATTGATATAATTGTCGGCTTGTTTATATAGGGAAGAGGGGAAAAAGATGGCGAAGAAACAAAGTATACTATCACCAATCATCCGTATTACGTTTACATTTTTAGTGTTGTGCGGCCTTATATACCCGCTTATTGTTACTGGTATTGCACAAGCAGTAATGAAGGATAATGCGGATGGAAGTCTAATATATAATGATAAAAATGAAGTGATTGGTTCTAAATTAATTGGTCAAAATTTCACAGATCCACGTTATTTTCAGGGACGTGTTTCTAGTATTGAATATAAAGCAGAAGCATCTGGGTCTAATAACTATGCACCGTCTAATCCAGATTTGGTGAAACGAGTAGAGAAAAGTATTGAAGAGTGGAAGAAACAAAACCGGGCTGTTCCAGTTACAGAAGTGCCGATTGATTTAGTGACGAATTCAGGTTCAGGGCTAGATCCTGACATTAGTCCGAAGGCGGCTTTCGTACAGGTAGAGCGCATTTCAAAATTAACGAGAATCCCGAAAGAAATGCTAGATCAGTTGATTAAAGATCAAACAGAAGGTGCAGCACTTGGTTTATTTGGAGAAGATCGCGTGAACGTTTTAAAGTTAAATTTGGAATTACAGAAACTACTGAAATAGTAACAACGCTACCTCAATCTAACGGATTGAGGTAGCGTTGTTTCGAAAGAAAGGTTGTGAGTGTTTTGTATGCGGATGACTATAAACCCACTTTTCAAAGGCGAACACCAGAAGAGTATTTAGAATATATTCGTCAGCAAAACCGTGGGAAGTTAAAGCTATATGTAGGAGCGGCTCCAGGAGTAGGGAAAAGTTATAAAATGCTCTTTGATGCTAGAGAGATGAAAAAGGATGGTACGGATATTGTAATTGGTTTAATTGAAACGCACGGAAGAAAAGAGACAGAAGAAGCAATTGCTGATTTAGAAAAAGTTCCTTTAAAAGAAATAGAGTATAAAGGGAAAGTATTTTATGAACTAGACGTGGAAGGAATTATAAAACGTGCACCGCAAATCGTTGTTGTGGATGAACTCGCGCATAGTAATATTCCTGGATCTAAAAATAAGAAACGTTATATGGATGTACAGGAATTGCTAGATGCCGGTATATCCGTTTTATCAGCTTTTAATATTCAACATTTAGAAAGCGTTCATGATATTGTAGCTCAAATTACAAATGTCAAAGTGCGAGAACGTATTCCAGATTTTATTTTACAAAAAGCAAATGAAATTCAGCTCGTTGATGCAACGCCGGAAGTATTAAGGAAGAGATTAATAGACGGGAAAATATATAAAGAAGAAAAAATAGAGCAAAGCTTACAAAATTTCTTCACGCTTAATAATTTAGGGGCACTAAGAGAATTATCTCTTCGGGAAGTTGCCGATGATATGGATGAGAAAATTAGCCAAACCGTTAGGGAACCGATTGGCGTGAAAGAAAAAATTCTCGTTTGTGTACAATACAGCTCAACGGCGGAGAAATTAATAAGACGAGGATGGCGCATGGCTGATCGGTTAAACGCTGAATTGTATGTATTAAATGTTGAAAGGGAAAAGATAGATTCCCTTTCAGCGGGGAAAAAGCAAACAATTGAAGAGTGGAAGTTGCTAACGAATCAATTTGATGCGAGTTTTGTTTTAGAAGAGGCAAAAGGAAGAAAGCCAGCGGATGTTATTATTGAAGTCGCGAAAAGACTACAAGTAACACAAATTTTACTAGGGCAATCGGCAAGAACACGTTGGGAAGAAATACGAAAAGGTTCAATTGTAAATGAGATTATGAGGCAAACAAGGTATATTGATATTCATATCGTTGCGGATCAAAGAGCTTAAAATAGAGACCATTTGTAGGTCTCTATTTTGTTTTTTGCACAACATGAAAACGTAGCATTTTCATCGCATATAAGATTATGAGTAGAAACATAATTGCACCTAGGAAGAAAATCCAAAAGTAACTTTGATTAAATAAAAGCAATCCACCTACAAGTGGCCCTGTACCCATACCGAGATAGCGAATAAAGTTGTACATACCGATAGCAGTTGCGCGTTCTTGTACGAATTCTTCCGTTAATAAAGTAGTGTGAGTTGGCATAGAAATCCCCATACTAAAACCGTACAAAGATGTAACGATAATGATGAATGGGATATTGATGTTATATGTGAAAGAGAATAAAGTGACACATATAATATTGAAGAAACTAGTAATGAATAAAGCTTGTTTTGTTGTGAGGCGCTTTTGCAAAAGCTTGAAGCAATAACTTCCTAACATAATAGAAAGGGACATCGGTACAAATATAAGACCAATTTTACTTGCAGTTAAGTGAAATGAATTTGTTAAAATGCTTGGTAAAAAAACGAGGAAACAAAAGTAAATACAAAATTGAATAAAGCCAATAAGAGTAATGGAAAATCCAGTTTTGTTTTTTAAGATAAACCAGTAATCTTTTTTTGAGTGCGGTTGCTTAATTACAGTTAGTTTTGTTTCTGGAAGTAGTGAAATGTTTATAATTAATAAGAGAATGGCAAGTATAGATAAAAAGAGAAATACGGATACGTGGCCATTTATACTACCGAGATAACCACCAATGAGAGGGCCAATCGCAGGTGCGAGAGCAAGTAACATTTGATAAAGGCTCATTGCTTCTCCTCGTTCTTTTCCTTCAAATAAATCGCCAATAATCGTTGCTGCAACTATAGGTATAGCAGCTATTCCTATAGCTTGAACAGCTCTAAAAAATAGAAATAAATAAACGTTCGGCGAAAAAGCACATCCGATTGAACCGATTGTACTAATGATTAAACTAGGAATAAGGACAGATTTTCTTCCTTTTGTATCAATTAAAGGCCCATATATGAGCTGCATAATCGCAAGAACAAATGTGAAAAGGGAGACTGTTAAATTTACAAGATAAAGAGAAGTGTGAAAAGAAGCTTGAATCACAGGCAAGATAGGTGTGTAAATATTTTGAGCGAAGGAACCGAGTAATGCACTCATACAGACAACATATAAAATGAAATGTAGTTTGGATTTTTTCATCATGTTAACCTCCTTGTCATTTAGTTTCCTAGGAAACTAAATTTATTTTAACATGATTTTCTCACTTGTAAATATGAAAAAATGATTTTAAAATGGTATATAGTTAAATTGTTTCTTTGGAAACCTAGGGGGCGAACAGATTGGAACATACAATGAAACAAGTGGAAATACTTTCGGACATTCGTACACTTTTGCATAAAAAAGAAGAACATTCGAAAGGGCAAAATGAGAAGTTTCTTCGTGAAACAGGTATAAGTGGTATGTCTTTATCTGAATTACATGTTATCGAGTGTATTGGAAAAAATACTCTGATGAATGTAACTGCTATTACAACAGAAATGGGAATGACGAAGGGCGCAATCTCTAAAATTTGTACAAAGTTGTTTCAAAAGCAATTCGTTGAGAAGATGCAAATGTTAGATAATCAAAAAGAAATTTTCTTCCGCTTAACGGAAAGCGGAAATGAAATATATAAAGCGCATGATAAATTGCATAAACAAGCTGAAGAAAAGTGGCTGTTATTGTTAGATAGATATACGAAAGAAGAGCAAGATTTTATTCAAAGGTTTATAAAGGATGTCTCTAAACATTTGGAAATATAATTGGAAGAAAAAACTCCTTCATTTCAAGCCTTTTGAATATAATTTCTAAAAAAACTCATATATAATAGAAACAGATACTTAACATAGTGAATAATTAAAGAGTCAATATATAAAGAGGAGAGAATAACATGCTTGAAAATACGGGATTAGTATTAGAAGGCGGCGGTATGCGTGGTGTATATACAGGCGGGATATTAGAATATTTTATGGAACAAGATTTATATTTTCCATATGTAATCGGTGTATCAGCTGGTGCTTGTCATGCAGCGTCGTATCTTTCCAGACAAAGAAATAGAAATAAAACAGTAAATATTGATTATGCATCACATCCACAATATTTATCGTATAAAAATTTATGGAGAAAACGCCAGTTATTTGATATGGAGTTTATTTTTCATGAAATTCCAGAAAAGCATGTGCCATTTGATTTTGAAACATACTTTAATAGTCCAGAGCGTTTCCTTGTAGGCACAACAGATTGTGAAACAGGACAGTCTGTTTATTTTGAAAAAGAGGGAACGAATGATGATGCACTAAATTTATTACAAGCATCTAGTTCATTACCTTTTATTGCACCTGTAGTAAATTACCGTGGTAAGCAGTTATTAGATGGAGGAATTTCTGATCCGATTCCAGTTCGTAAAGCGCAGGAAGATGGGTTTAAGAAATCAGTCGTTATTTTAACGAGAAATCATGGTTATGCTAAGAAAAAATCAAAGTTTGGATGGGTGGCAGCGAAAGCTTATAAAAAATATCCTAACCTTGTTAATACGATGTTGCATCGTTATGAAGTATATAATGAAACACTTCACTACATTGAAAAAGAAGAGCAAGCTGGGAACTTATTTGTTATTCGTCCAGAAGTACAACTTCAAGTAGATCGTATGGAAAAAGATACGGCAAAACTACAAAATTTATATGAGCAAGGCTATGAAGATGCAAAAAGACAGTTTGCAGATTTACAGTCGTTTTTACAAAAATAATGATTAGGCTGTGGAGAAGAGTTTCTCCGCAGCCTTTTTATATTGCACTTATACGTTACTTTTTAAAAATGTATTAATGTTTAAGTGTTTAAAGAGTTTGTAAAACATCGGGTTTCTTATTGAGGAGAATTTATTTGAAGGATATTATGATGATGTAGCGCTACTAAACTATTAAATTTATGAGGTGATTGTTAATGAAAAGAAAAGTTTTTTCAATTACGACTTTAGTAATATTAGCAACATCAATCTCAACAAGTGCATTCTATCCAACTCTAAGCGGTCACAAAAGCGGTAACCTACTATCTTACAGAGCTCAAACTACTACGAATCAACATGCATCTCGTTGTTCAGTAGCAATTTCTTTTATTAAATCAAATGGAAATAATTCATATATTGAAAGCGCTTCGGACAAATTAGGATCCCATGAATCTGGAAGATCATTAAACGCAACTGTGAGTAATGGTGCATATAACGCCTTTGGTGCAAAAGGACTATACTCTGAGCATTATGCTAATGAGAATAATGACTATCAAGAAGATACACACAAAGGTACTTTTGATAGTAATGGTAACTTACGATTACAGTGGTAAAAAGCATTAAACAGTTGTCTTTATAAATATTTGGATAAGGAGAAGGGGATGTTTATCATCTCCTTCTTATCTAAAAGGAGCAGAGACATGTATTTAGCTTTTAAAAATATAAAAAACAACAAACTGTTTTCAGTCATTCTTCTTATGGCATTTTTTATTTCTTTTCTTTCTATATCAGTAGCCGCGCTTTTAACAGAATCTAAACTGAACTTTATATCTGCTTTTCAAATTGGTTTTCCAGAGAAGAATCAAATTTTAACTGTTCCGATAGCGAATGCAACTGAATTGGAAGAGATAATCCCTTTCATACAAGATACTTTTGTTAAAAGTGATATTTACGTAGAGCATTTAAAAGCATTAAATAGTTCAGGGGCAACAAAGATCATAGCTGTGAACCTAAAAGATGATTATTATTGGAAGCCATATATTTCTGAAGGACAATATTTTTATCGTGAAAATGTAAACGATATGGTGGTTGGCGATCAAACGAATGTAGAGGAGTTATATGAATTTGATGATACATATAAAAAAATAGGAACTATATCTAGAAAAGACAGTGACGTCGGTGTAGCGGGCATATATGTTCCACTTCAAAACTTACCTACTATATCTAAAAAGGGTATTATCGCGAGTAAACAATTACAATTAACAGTTGTTAATCCTACAGCATCTATTCATAACGAAATAAAAAAGTTTATGGATAGGAGTAAAGAACTGCTTTCGGGAGATGTTCAAATACTGAATGAACGAGATCTTCAGGAACTACATGTGACACATATAGATCCAGCAAATAAGTATTATTATAAATTCATTCTTGTTGCAATTGTTTCTGGCATTTCTGCGGTTTTATTTTGGATTTATAAAAAAGAAAGGGAGATTTCATTAAAAAAAGCAGTAGGTGCTTCTAATATATCTATTTACTGCGAACTATATATTCAAATTTTGTTTATTTCTCTAGCAGCGATGTTCTTAGTTTTTATTACGTTAGAAATATTTTCGGGAACAATTCATACTTATTTTCAGACATACTTAGTAAAACCGTTAACACTATATGTATTGATATGTAATGTTGTTTTTATAATTTTTCTTACAATTTTTGTTACTGTAATTCCAATCAAGCACATTATAAATATATATCCCGGAAAACATTTAAGAACGTAGGAGGTCTTCATGTTTTTTATATTTGATTCTATACGGTCTGTGAAAAAACGGTTTTTACCAAGTTTGATTATAGTAATCTCTTTAATTGTTGCATTTTCTTCAGCTATAGAATTTATTAGTAATCTGTCGGGATATCAAAAAATGATGACAGTAGCAAATAATTTATCGACTCATAAAAATTTCTATGAACTTTATGCGACGCAAGATATAACATTATTTAGCGAAGAAAAAGCGAAAGATGATTATCAACAATTCATTCAAGGGTTATCTAATATGATACCAATAACAAATACAACAAATTATTTGTTCCGTAACTATTCACTTAGTTTAAAAAAAGAAAATGGAACGATAAAGACTCTTATTGTTGATAAAGATATTAATAAATACTTTCATATACGAATTTCACAAGGAAGATATTTTGAAGAATTGGAATTTCATAAATCAGTATTTGATAGTAGACCTGTTATATTAGGGGCTAATTATAAAGGAAAGGTATCTATTGGTGATATCATACCATCTGGAAAAATGAAGTTAAAAGTAATTGGCTTTTTAGAAAAAAATTCAGCATTTACATATCCCCGGAGCGGTGAAATATTGGATAATCGTATTACATTATTAGATGACATGGCGATTTTACCAATTGGAACAGAAGAAATAGAGTTCTATAGTGTAGAACTTTTATACAATGGGTTAATTATAGAAACAAATGAGAAGATAAATATAAATGAATTTCAAAAGAAAGTATTAAAGGTAACAGAAGGTAAGGGGTATTCGTATTATGTTACAAATCCGGATAAATTGTTAGAAAATGAAAAGCAGGGCATTGATAATATGTCATATCCCTTATTATTAAGCGGTACAGTCTTATCTTTTTCATTTCTATCTATTTTATTAACATCAATGGCTACGCTTTATATGGAACGTAAAAATATTTCTATTAAATCAGCATTAGGAGCAAGTACTTTTCAACTATGTCTTCCGTTTGTTATTGAGTATATGTTGTTATTCATTTTATCTATATGTATAGGAATTATGTATTTCCAATGGGAGAATAGCGGAGTAATTGAAATTCAGAAAGGGCTAGAAAATAGTGTAGTATCTTTCTTTGGAACGTTAAAAGTCTCTATAGAATCATTGATTGTTATAGGTGCTCTATCAATTGTAATGATCCTCGTTATATATGCAATCATTTATTTCAATGTACTAAAAATAAAAAATACATATATGAAAGAGGTGTTATAGATGATTCAGCTCGCAAATGTAGCTAAGGGATACGGAAAGAGTAATTTTAGTGCTTTAAAAGATATTAACCTTACAATAGAAAAAGGCGAAATGATAGCCATTATGGGACCATCTGGCTCAGGGAAATCAACCTTGCTTAACATTATTGGCTTAATTGATAGCCCCTCTACTGGAAAGTATTTTTTAGATGGCATGGATACGAGTACATTAAAGGCAAACTATCATAAGTATAGAAATGAGGAAGTTGGATTTGTGTTTCAGAACTTTTCGCTATTAGATGATTATACAATTATTGAAAATGTAATGCTCCCGCTTATATATAGAAAAATTTCTCATAAGAAACGTATACAAATATCAACAGAAATGCTGGAAATGGTAGGGATTGAGAGGCATATTAACAAATATCCTTACGAGTTATCAGGTGGAGAACAGCAAAGAACAGCGATAGCAAGGGCTTTAGCACAAGACACAAAAATTATACTTGCTGATGAACCGACTGGTGCTCTCGATCAAGAAAACGGAGAAAAAATTATGAGTATTTTAAAAGAAATTAATAACCAAGGAAAAACGGTACTAGTTGTTACACATGATCAAAAGGTAGCTGCATACTGCCAGCGGACAATACATTTGCTTGATGGGTATATGGTATAATATGGATAAAAGTGTGTGAAGAGGTGATACATATGGAAAATGTATATAAAGGGCTTAGACATACTGGATTTACTATGATGTTTATTTTGGGTGGCGTATTTTTACTGCGCTGGTTCATTCATGATGAAATACTATTAGATCAGCTTATTGGTTTTAGTGTAGGGATGACAATGGTTATTTCATCAGTTTTCATTCAAAAGTATAGTAAAGAAATACAGGTAAATGAAAACTATTAATAATTTTTAACTTCTTTTATCTTTAGGAATAGTGGAGGCTTTCTTATGATTTTCTTATTTGCAGTATATTTTGTGATCATTATGACATTAGTAATTACGTTTCTTCTTTCAAAAAAATCATATAAGAAGCCTGTTATTAAATATATACCAACGTTAATATTGTTTATTTTGGCTGTCATTTCTTCTGTTATGTTTGTATTGAATAATGGAATGGGAGAGCTGATAATAGCGGTATTTTTAGGGATTGCAGCGATAGTGAATGGTCTTTTACTTCTTGTATTGAAAGTAGTTCGTTTGATTGTTGCAAAGGGAAAGTAGCGCATCGAATTTCGATGCGCTACTTTTTATGTATAAAAAAATCCCTCTTTATGAGGGATTTTAATGTGGTAAGAAAACTAATTGATAAGCGAACAAGATTCCGAATAAATACACAAGCGGGTGAACAGCACGGAATTGTCCTTTTGCCATTTTCATAAGTGGGTATGAAATAAATCCAAGTGCGATACCCGTTGAGATACTTGATGTAAGTGGCATGCTTAAGATTACTAAGAATGCTGGGAATGCTTCATCAAATGCGTCCCAATCGATGTGGCGAACTGAACCCATCATAAGACTACCAACGATAATTAATGATGGTGCGGTAATAGCTGATACACCAGAAACGGCACTTACTAATGGTCCGAAGAATGCTGCTAGTGCGAATAGAACAGCTACTGTAACAGTTGTTAAACCAGTACGACCACCAGCTGCAACACCAGCAGATGATTCGATGTAAGCTGTTGATGGTGTTGTTCCGAACATAGAACCAATTGTTGCTGAGAATGAGTCAGATAGAAGAGCTCGTCCAGCTTTTGGAAGCTTCCCATCTTTCATAAATCCACCTTGCTGAGCTACGCCAAGTAATGTACCTGTTGTATCGAATAATGTAACAAGGAAGAATGAAAATACAACGCCGTATAATCCGTAGTTAATTACATCAGATACAGCAGTAATTGGATTTGAAACGATGATTCCTTCTGGTAATCCAGGCATTGATGTAACGCCGTTTGAGAATGTTAATTGTCCTGTGAAGTAAGCAATAATACTAGTTAATAGCATTCCGATAAATAGTGCGCCATTTACATTTAAAGACATAAGAACAATTGTAATTCCAAGTCCAGCTAATGCTAGTAGTACTGGAGCAGAGTGAAGATCACCAAGTCCAACTAAGTTTGCATCATTTTTTGTAACGATACCTGTTAAACGTAAACCGATAAAGGCAATAAAAAGACCGATACCAGCAGTCAGTGCGTGTTTTAAGTTTTCAGGAATTACTTCCATTAATTTTGTACGGAAAGATGTAAATGATAACAAAATTAAAATCATACCTGCTACGAATACAGCAGAGAATGCAATTGCGAAAGTCATGCCTTCATGAGCTTTTACAACAGAGTAAGAGAAGTAAGCATTTAATCCCATACCTGGTGCAATTGCGATTGGTAAGTTTGTAAAGATCGCCATAAATAATGTTCCGACAACAGCAGCAATAATTGTTGCTGTAAATGCTTGTTCAAATGGAACTCCCGCATCCCCAAGGATGACAGGGTTTACGACAATGATATATGCCATTGTTAAGAAGGTAATAATACCTGCCATAATTTCAGTTTTAATAGAAGTTTTATGTTTTGAAAGGTTAAACATATAAACATCCTTTCTGTTTACGAATAATTTTCACAACAGTTATATATAATATTCGTTTTTTAACTATTTTGCAATAGTTTTGCATAAAAAGTTTATAACAATTCATATTTTGTGTCTTAAATTCGAATATTAATCGTAAACCGATGTGTGAATTTCAGTTTTTATTGTGCGCATTATAAGGAAAAGGAGTTGAAAGAAGCTATGCCACAGCAAAAAAACTTTGTAACAATGCCAGCGCAACATCAAAATAAACAACCTGGTATTGAATCGTTAATGAATCCTCTACCGCAGTTTGAAGATCCAAATTATAAAGGAAGTGAAAAGTTAAAAGGAAAAAATATATTAATTACAGGAGGAGACAGTGGAATTGGACGAGCTGTTTCCATCGCTTTTGCAAAAGAGGGGGCAAATATCGCGATTGCGTATTTAGATGAGGAAGAAGATGCCAATGAGACGAAGCAACGTGTAGAACAAGAAGGTGTAAAGTGTGTGCTGTTACCAGGTGATCTCAGTAATGAACAACATTGTAAAGGTATTGTAGAAGAGACCGTTCGGCAGCTAGGCAGTTTACATGTTTTAGTAAATAATGTTGCGCAGCAAGGATTAGAGTATATTACAGCAGAACAGCTAGAAAAGACGTTTCGTATTAATATTTTTTCTTATTTTCACGTTACGAAAGCAGCACTTTCTCATTTAAAGCAAGGGGATGTCATTATAAATACGGCATCTATCGTTGCATATGAAGGAAATGAAACGTTAATTGATTATTCTGCAACGAAAGGAGCAATCGTAGCTTTTACAAGATCACTTTCTCAATCATTAGTGCAAAAAGGGATTCGTGTAAATGGTGTTGCGCCTGGACCAATTTGGACACCACTTATCCCATCGAGTTTTGATGAGAAGAAAGTTTCTCAGTTCGGGAGCAATGTTCCGATGCAAAGACCTGGTCAACCATATGAATTAGCGCCAGCATACGTATACTTAGCGTCTGGGGATTCATCCTATGTTACCGGGCAAATGATACATGTAAATGGAGGCGTTATTGTAAATGGATAGTTTTCATTGATAAGAGCAAAGTAAAGTTAATTCCACTTATTATAGTGAGCGCTAGGGGAGGGATATAGATGAAAAAATTATGTTTCGTCATACTATTATTTTTCATCCTACCGGTTAGTGCTTTTGCTGATACAGATCATCTAATATTAGTGAATCTTGCGACAAACCAATTATCTTTTTTTGAAAATGGAAATTATACAAAGACATTCCCCGTAACAACTGGAAGAGACCGTACACCTACGCCTGAAGGTAATTTTTGTATTATAACTAAATTTAAAAATAAAGAATACCATCGGAAAAAAATAGCTGGAGGTGCACCGAATAATCCTCTCGGTACGCGTTGGTTAGGTCTGGATAAAAAGGAGTATGCAATTCATGGAACAAATCGGGAATGGACGATTGGAAGCCGGGAATCGAATGGCTGTATTCGCATGCATGACAGGGATATACAGTGGTTATATGACCGAGTCCAATTACAAACAAAAGTAATCATTTCTCGTTTTCATACGAGTCCTGAATATGAAGCGAATAAGCTTGGTTACCGCGTTGTAAGCTGGAATGGTCGTAAAGTAGAAAAAGACCAAATTGGCATACTTACGTTAGTAGACCGCGCCGATATATATTGGCAAGAACCAAATGGGCAGTTGACAAAAGTGAAAACGGTATTGCCAAATGAAAGATATACAGTGTATTCAAAACGAAAAGATGGAATATATTATATAGGAAACAATTTGTATATTATGGATGAAACAGGAGAAAAAATTCGTTATGAGCAAATTCCTCCTTCGACTTTAAGTAATATATATAAACGGAAATATAATATTCCGTAATGGCTACCGTATTATAGGACGGTAGCTTATTTCTACTTCGAGTTTAACTGCAACTATTGTATTTTGCTGAATATAATACAGTACAGATAGGGGGCGGTTACATTATGAAAAGTGAGTTTGCTTTTAAAATTTTCTTAGTAACGACCTGTTTATTTATCGTGTATTTGTATGCGTTTCTCGTCTTTTCTTTTTATGTTCCATATGTTGATTTAATATTGTTCTTCGGATTTATTTGGGCATTTGTGAAAGCAAGAGAAGGAGAGAAGAGTATATATCGGCGCATTACTTTATGTGGGACAGTTATTCTCGTTATTTTGTACTTTTTTATGATGCATGATTTTTGGAGGGGAATGTAAAAAAAAGCATACGGTTAATCGTATGCTTTTTTTGTTTAATATTTTGGCTTAAATGTATGACAACAAGTTTCTACACTCGTTGTTACAGAACTTTCTAGCGTCTCGTTTGTTAAAACCGCGCCTGTATACGAATCATTTGCATTTGATCCAGATTCTTGTGCATCTGGTTGAACAACGATTGCACTTGCTTGACAAAAGTTACCTTGTCCCCAAAATGAACAATTGGAAACAGAGCATTTTACTTCTGGCATAAAACCCCCTCCTTATACATTAGTTTGGGATTTTACGCCCATTTCATGTGTAGAAGGAGTTTCCTTTTCTCGTTATTTTTTCGTTTGTTCGAGCCATTCTTGTAATTTGTCTTTCGGTTGTTCACCGCTAATACGACTTACTTCTTTGCCATCTTTAAAGTGAATGATTGTTGGAGTTCCTTTAATTTTATAGTCATCCCAAGGAGCATCTATTTTTTCAATATCCATAACTTTCATATCAACGTTCAAGTCTTTAGCCATTGGTACTACGACAGGAGATAGCTTTTGACAATGAACGCAAGATGTTTGATAAAAGTATACTGTTTCTTCTTTTTTCTCTTTTAAATTCTTTTGAAGATCTGAAAGAGAGATTTTATTTGTATAGTAGTCAGGGCCATTTGTTTTACTATCAGTAGCATTATCAATTTTTTGGCTAGTAGCATTTTTTTCTTCCATTTGTGTGACAGCGAAAATGGCTGCAAACAGGGCGATAATAATACCACCAAATATAAGCATTTTTTTCATTGTTTCATCTCCTTATTTGTTTTTTATTACAATAAAACTACATACAGCGATTGTAATAAAGCCGATAAGTGCTAAAAACGGGATTGTAATAAAACCAAACCAGTTTATAAATTCTCCGGTGCAGGGTACACGGCCGCAAGCTGCTCCAGCAGCTGAAAATGCTGGGACTTTTTGAATTGCATAGTGATATAAAGAAATACAAGCACCAATACTTGCAATTGGTAAAGAATAACTTGCGATGCGATAATCTTTTTTTGCTACAGCGATACCAAGCCATAAAACGAATGGATACATAAAAATACGTTGATACCAACAAAGTACACAAGGCTCAAATTTCATGATTTCGGAAAAATAAAGACTTCCTAGTGTAGCGATAAAAGAAGCTCCCCATGCGGTAAGTAAAGCATATTCTTGCTTTTTTTCTCGTCCCATATTTTATACCTCTCTTATAATAGTTACATACTAAATTATAGTATAAAGTGGTACAGAAAAGAAAGAAAAAATATGTTTATCAATAAAAGTTTTATAAGGGGAAACTTTTATTGATATAAACATTTTAAAAAAGCGCTATTCTCATAAAGAGAATAGCGCTATATTTTACATTTGAATTTGCTCTACTTCATCTATATGTGACTTTTGGGATGCATGGTCAATATATTGAAATAGGAGCTGCAATTGTTTATCAACTTCTGGTAGTTCTTTACTGTATTGATAAGCGTGTAAAAAATGTTCAATACGCTTAGAAAATAATTGATCGTTCGTTTGAACCATAAGAACGAGTAATTTATCCCAATTACAGCAATACGTGTAATAGAGAGCTTTATCATAGTCGTTATATGTTTGCACTGTGTACCCTCCTTACTGAGGAGTTATATATAGTGTGTGAAAAGCAAGGAGAAATACACTTGAAAGAATTTGTTAAGAAAAAAAGTGAATGAAAAGAAAAAACGAGGTATTTCCTCGTTTTTAAGCTTTTGGCATTGGCGTAGGTGTTGGCTTGCCGTAACCCTCTTTGTATTTATTGTCGATATAGTTGCGAATTTCCAGCGTTGATTTTCCTTTTTGTTTCATCGAAGCAGATTCAACCGCGATTTCTAGGCAATTGACACAAGTCGTCGCGTGGGAATCCCAAACAACTTCACCATTCTTTTTAATTTCACGAATAAAGCAATTTTTATTATTTTTATGTCCTACACTTTCACCGCAACCGCAGTAACATGGAATCCAATCTAATAGCTCTGCATTTTGTCCAGCGACAGTGTAGATATCTTTCATTTGTGGATCAAGCTTGTCTAGGAAGGTAGGGAGTGTGTCGACTCCTTTTGTTTTTTCTTGAATGTCAGCTTGCTGAGTATGCGATGCGTGGTCATGCTCTTCTTTTGATTCAGATGATTTTTTTTCGTTTGTACTAGTAGCTCCGCAACCAGTAAGAATTAAACTCAGTACTGCAAGTAAAGAAAATATATATTTCTTCATACGCTTGTCCCCTTTACAAATGTATTACTCAAATTGTATCAGAGATTATGGTGTACCGGTTGAAGATTTTTTCGACTGATTTTTGAAGCGCCATCGTAGTGAATGGAATAGAAATAGAATTGGTATATAAGCGTATACAATATATAAACCAGCTTGAGATAGCACCGTATTTAATGTATTGATACTTTCACGGTTTGTGAAAAATAGGGACGAAATAAATATGGCTGCGATAAAAAATGGAAGTGTAATTTTAAACGGTATGTGAAACGATCTTTTCGTAATGCAACAAGAAGACCAAATGGTTAAACAAAGATTAGGTAAAATGATAAGATACCATATGAAAATAATGATGTACTCAAACCTTTGGATGAAAGGGACCTTTATGATTTTTAGCATCGTTAGTGTTGGCCAAATTGTGTGATGTAGTTGTCCTTGGCTATAGTACATAAGAGAAACAATCGCTAATATTACGTATAGAAGCGTCGTAAAAGCAATACCACCATGTGCCCATTTATTTACCGATTTTTCTTTTCTAATAAATGGATAAAAAATAAGAATCGCTTCAAACCCGAGAAACTCTAATGCAGATGCTTTCGCTGCAGTTAAAATGTCTAAAGGTGAATGAGTGAGAATTGGGAAAATGTTACGGACATGTGCATATTTCATTGGGTAAACTAAGAAAAATAGGACGAAAATCGGTATGACAACACCCCAAAAACATATTCCTGTTACAGAGCGAAAGCCACCTCTAATTACGTAATAAGCTACAAGTAAAAATAATAAAGTTAATTTCCATGGCTTAATTGTAGGGAAGACCCAAACTTGAATAACTTCAATATATGTACGAAGAACAGTAAGACAAAATAATAGAAGATATGCGGCAAAGCATACGGAAAAAAATGTTCCAATCCATTTACCGAAACATGTCGTATGAATATTCATCAAATCATTATCTTTTTCTAACATTTTAAGCATGCAAAATAATACGATATGAGTTGCAATGCCCGCAACGATAAGGGAGATCCAAGAATCATACCCAGCATATTGCGCAATAATCCTTTGGTATCCTAGCACACCTACCCCAATTTGAAGGGAGTGTAATAGAAGGAATGTGAAATAAGGGGAAACAGTATGTGTTTTATCTTGTCCAGTCATGATAGCACCTCACTATTCTCCGATACCAGATTGTACGATATTAATTTTTACCTTAACAGCAACGTCTACGTTTGGGTACATATCTTGAATTTGTTTCATGTTCCATTTTCTTGAGTGACTACGAATTTCTTCTCGTATACCGATAGGGTCGATTCCTTTTTCTTGGAATTGTTTTATTAATTCGTTTAAATGTTTCTCAAGTGTTTTTTCTACATGTTTTTTTACGTAAGTTACACTTTCACTCTTTGATAAATCAAGCCAGTCAGGGGCATTTTTTATAAGTCCATTTAATTTCAGGCGAATGTGAACTTTCGGAATGTCACCAGTGTCGGAAAGGGAACAAACACTATTTCCAGATAAGTTTTGAGTGGCAATTAACCCTTTATGGTTACCTTGACGTATCGGGACTTCGTAACGGCCATTTTTAGTTGGATTAATGAGTAATTTAAATAAGAAAGAGCCTGCTTTATCTGTATACATAGCTACTTTATCCTTTTTTAAAAAAGCGAGTCCTTTAATGGAAGCAGACTTATCTTCTGTCACTTGAATGTAAGGAAGAAATGGATCACAGCCAGATGAATAAAAATCATATAGAAAAATATTTAAAGCCATCCGAGGAATTGTCTCTGTTTCTATATTTTGCTCCAGTAAATCAGATAGATATAGTGACCCATTTGATTTGATATGTTTGAGCAAATCCTCCGTTGAACCATCTACAAGTGCTAGTTGTACGTCTCGACCAACGTTTGGATCACGTTGTAGGTTGTTAATAATGTCACCAATGCCGCGTTCACCAAATGATTTTCCAAACAGGGCAACACGCATTTGTCCCACGGCAATCGTGTGTGGTGACTTTGCATTTAGAAGTGAAGATATTGTTTCAATCGTGCCGGCAGTAGTTGACTGCGTTTCTGGTTTTGACTGGACCCCTTTTGTGTAATCGGGATAAAGGATCGTCCCGCGAAATTTTTTATCTTTCGTTATGTCAAATCCGCCTACATGAATAATTCGCTGTGTGTCTACTATATTCGGCTGTGTACATCCAGTCTGGAAAATTAAAACGATAATAGCAAAGCATAATAAAATATTTTTCATTTTTCCCCACCGTCGTGCTTTTCTTTCGCTTTGTTTGGATCATAGCGCCATTTCTTTTTCGGCCTTAGATAAGAAGCCCGTCCTGCAGTTTGACTAAATGGAAGGCGAAGGAGTCCTTCAGCTGTACCTAATCCGCGGAATGGATATAAGGGTAATAAATAAGGCGATCCAAGTGATTTTAAGCGAATTAAATGAGCTAATATAAATACAAATCCGACGATGAGTCCGACACCGCCAAACGCTCCAGCTAAAATAATGAGCGGGAAGCGCAGCAATCGGATAGTAGAAGACATTTTTACTGTCGGTGTTGTAAAAGAAGCGAGTGCAGACAATGCAACCGCAATTAATAAAATGGTACTCGTTAAAGCAGCTTCAACAGATGCTTGCCCAATTACAATCCCTCCAACAATACCAATCGTTTGCCCAACTTTAGTCGGTAAACGAGCTCCAGCCTCGCGCAACAATTCAATTGTAATTTCTAAAAAAAGAGCTTCTAACATTGGGGGAAATGGAACGTTAGCTCTTGAATAAATAATCGGACCAAGTAAATCCGCAGGAATCATTTGATAGTGATACGTTAAGACAGCTGTATAAATAGCTGATGAAAATAGAGAGAATGCTGCTCCGAAAAAACGAACTAATCTAAGAAAGGAGCCTGCTATCCATGGTAAATAATAATCTTCTGGAGAGACGAAGAAATCGAGTAATGTCGCTGGTCCAGCTAATGCGTACGGTGAACCGTCTGTTAAAATGACAACTCCTCCATTCAGTAATGAATAAACGGAGCGATCTAAACGCTCTGTAGGTAGCAAAACAGGGAAGGGAGAGTTACTATTATCACTAATAAACTGTTCAATCATAGTTGCATCAAATGGAAAATCAAAGTCAATATCTCGCAGGCGTTGTACTGCAGTATTCACATGCTGTTCATTTGTAATATCCGCCATATAAGCGACTACAATCTTTGTTTTCGAGATAGAGCCAACGGAAAGCTCCTTGAAAATTAATTGCTCTGTTACAATGCTTCGGCGAAGTAAATGTATATTCGTATCAATATTCTCAACGAATCCAATTTTGGGACCGATGACACTATATTCATTTTCTGTATCGTTATATAATCGTGTACCTAAAGCTAAACTTTTAGCACGAATAAGCGCATATTCGGTTGTTTGAGAATCAATTTTCAGCTGTAAAAGTACATAGCCACCTAATAGTTTTTCACGGATATCCTCAATTGAAGGATTGGTGATAATTTCCTCAAGTGTGACGATATTAGCTATGTCATTTATATTTTGAATGCGATCTAACTCTTTTTTGATAGGTGTTAAAATGAATCGATTAATAATAAGTGATTCAACTGTAGATTTATAATAAAACAAACATAATGTCCCATCTTCTATGATGTGATAAGAAGAAAAGTCGCTTGATTCTTTCATAGTATGGATAAATTCTGGAATAGAACAGACAGTTTGTTTTTTCTTTTTTGATGTTACACGAAACATTTGCGCACCCCCCGACATATATCATTTGCTTATGTTAGTTTTTGGGAAAGACGGGAATTTATACTTGAAAATTGAAAGTTCATAAAGAAAAGGAAGAGTATTGAAAATCTCTTCCTTTTTGGCATGTTAATTTGTTTTCTTTTCTTTAATAGACTTCACTAATTTAATCATTTCAGCTCGTATATCTTCTTTTTTTACATTCAGTTTTTCTGCAATTTGTTTAATGTCCATTCCGTCTTTTTTCATTTTTAGTACATCATCAAGAGGAGTATTACTTTTTTGAGAGATGATTGTTAATACCGTGAGCTGACGTAATCCGATATTATATTCTTTCATTTTTTGTTTTAGGCCGTCTGGTGTAGATTTTTGTATATTTGCTAATTCTTGCAGTAGTGCTTTTTTCGTTTCTTTATTCATATGATGCTTTTTCAATTTACTTGGATCTACACCGAAATGCTTTGCTGTTTTCTCCCAAGATTTATTTTGTTTATAGTAAGCTAAAACGTCTTTTATCTCTTTTTTACTCATGCTTGCAATATGAGCAGCTTTCCAAATTTCATGTTTGTTATAGCCGATTTTTTCGAGCGACTGCATTTCTTCTTCTGAAATGAGTTTATGATGATGGAATGCTACTTCTTTTGGTGTGGTAACGGAAGCAGAAGCAGGGAAGGTAGATATCCCACATAATAATGCTGCCATAGTCATACTTACTACGATTTTTTTGTACATATAAATTCCTCCTAGATGGATAATGTGGAAAACTGTACACATATCATTTCCATAAAATGTGAAATACTTGTGAACAAATGAAGTTTTTTTATTCACAGTATAAAATGTCGTTTTTGGAAGTTTTCCAACATAAAACATTGATTAATAGTAAAAAACTAAGGTATAATCGAAATTGAAAATCAATATCAATAACAAACGTATACATATAGATAAGAATAAGGGAGAGAAAAATATGACTACATATACTTCCATCGCAAATGTGATTAAAGAAAGACGTTCTGTTCGTACATTTACAGATAAAGCAGTAGATAAAGAGTTATTAATTGAACTATTAAACGACGCAACATGGGCACCGAATCATAAACACCGTGAACCATGGAATTGTAAATTATACATTGGAGAAGGCCGTCAAAAATTAGTAGACGCAGTATTAAACTCTTTCACAGAAGAAGAAAGAGCGAAACGCGGTAAAATTTTATCCGATCGTTTCTTAAACACGCCGGCACAAATCGTTGTATATATAAATGAAGACCCACGTCAAATTCAACGTGACGAAGATTACGCTGCAACATGTGCATTTATGCAAAACTTCCAACTGCTTGCTTGGGAACGTGGATTAGGTTGTGTTTGGAAATCAGGCGGATTAAACTACAATCCATTATTTATAGAAGGACTTGGTTTAACAAGAGGTCAACGCATCATTGGAATTCTTCACCTTGGTTATTTCGATAAAGCACCAGAAGGAAAAGCTCGTACACCGATTATGGAGAAGATGGAGATTATTGAAGGTTAATAGATGAGACATTCTCGTTTTTATGAGGATGTCTTTTTATTATGCAATCAATCCTCATGAAAGCTTGTTCCTCATCATACACTTTCTTAAGGGAAAGTGTAAGGAGGGAAAATAATGAGAGCAAGTGACGATAAAGCACTGCAATATGCGATTGCGGAAATTACGGAAATTGCGACTGGATTTGGGCTTGATTTCTATCCGATGCGTTATGAAATATGTCCAGCTGAAATTATTTATACATTTGGTGCATATGGGATGCCGACGCGGTTTTCACATTGGAGTTTTGGAAAACAGTTTTTCAGAATGAAATTACAATACGATTTAGGTCTTAGTAAAATATACGAACTCGTTATTAACTCTGATCCATGTTATGCCTTTTTATTAGATACGAACTCGTTAATTCAAAATAAATTAATTGTAGCGCACGTTTTAGCACACTGTGATTTCTTTAAAAATAATATTCGCTTCTCTAATACGAAACGAGATATGGTGGAGAGTATGGCGGCAACAGCTGATCGCGTGAAAGCATATGAGCATAAGTATGGAAAGGCAGAAGTAGAAACATTTTTGGATGCCGTACTTGCCATTCAAGAACATATCGATCCGTCGCTTATGCGTCCGAAACTTGCGTGGAGTATTGATGACTTGGAAGAAGAAGTAGAAAAGAAAAAGGCATCGCAATACGATGATCTATGGAATTTAGATGATCGCAATAAAAAGAGGGAACGTTCCAATGTACGTAAAAAGAAGAAAATTCCACCGCAACCAGAGAAAGATTTACTTCTCTTTATTGAAGAATATAGCCGTGAGCTAGAAGATTGGCAGCGAGATATATTAACGATGATGCGTGAGGAAATGCTATATTTCTGGCCGCAGCTTGAAACGAAGATTATGAATGAAGGCTGGGCATCATACTGGCATCAACGTATACTTCGCGAAATGGACTTAACATCTGATGAAGCAATCGAATTTGCGAAATTAAATGCAGGTGTCGTTCAGCCATCAAAAACGAGCATTAACCCATACTACCTTGGTATTAAAATGTTTGAAGATATTGAAGAACGTTACAACAATCCGACAGAAGAAATGAAACGACGCGGTGTAAAACCGGGATCTGGTCGTGACAAAATCTTTGAAGTACGCGAAATTGAATGGGATGTATCGTTCTTAAGAAACTACTTAAACAAAGATCTCGTAATGAGAGAAGATATGTACTTATTCCAGCGCCAAGGAAAAGAATATAAAGTAATAGATAAAGAATGGGAACATGTACGTGATCAGCTCGTAAATATGCGTACAAATGGCGGCTTCCCGTACTTAGTAGTAGAAGACGGGGACTACTTAAAGAACGGAGAATTGTACATTAAACATAGTTACGAAGGAATTGAGCTCGATTTAAAATACTTAGAAAAAGTATTGCCATATATTCATCAATTATGGGGAAGAACGGTGCATATGGAGTCGATTGTTGAGAGTAAGGGCGTTGTGTTTTCTTATGATGGGAAGATGGTGCATCGGAAGTATGTGTGATGAAAAGAACGGACATAGCATTCTATGTCCGTTCTTTTTTTATTTGGAGTTTTTATTTACCAAACAGGTCGTATATTTGATGATAATTTCTCTGTGTTTTCTTTAGTAACGAATGTTGTTAAGTCTTCTTTGAGCGTTTGCATTCGTTCAGCACCTATGTTTTCAATCCATCGTTGCTCTATTTCAGCTACTATTTCTTCTTTCGCTTTCATTACGGCTAAACCACGTTCAGTTAAAATAATGATTTTGCCTCTTTTATCAGTAGGATGCTTTTTGCGTGTCACATAACCACTGTTTTCAAGAGAATCTATCATTTTGCTTACAGCTTGCTTAGAAACTCCTAAATAATCAGCTAATTCTATACCTGTTGCTCCATTAGGAAGGATACGTTTGAACATAAAACCGTGTGCTGGTCTAATATCTTCAAAGCCCAATTCATTTAATCTGTCATGCAGTTCAGTAATTAATGTACTGAAAGATAACGATAAAAGTGAAGTAAGGTCTAGTTCGTTAAATGTTTGATGATTCATGTATATAACCTCCGTAATTGTGGTCAATTAAGTTGACTACATGTGAAACCTATTGTACTATACAAGATATAGTCAATCAAATTGATTATATCTTGTATAGTACAAATAATGATTTATATAAATAAAATCGACGGAGGTTTCATATGGTTAATATCGTAAAAATTAGAGCTAACGTATTTATTCCAATGTCTTGGACAGAACCGAAGAAGGATATGGAAACAGGAAAAATAATTCAATTCGAAGGTGATTCACGCGAATTTACACCACATGCGGTAAATACTATGCGCTCTAGAGTTGAGCAAGAGGTAGTAGTTGATTTTTATAAAGAAGAAGTGTTTTCATATGCGAACACGGGTATTACGACAGAGAGGGTTACGCATCCAGATGGTTCTGTGAATAAAAGAATAGGAAAAGCGAGTACTGAACATATTGTGTGTAAGAATATCGTATGGAATCTTGATGGTGTGCAATTTAAAATGAGTGCGAGCGCAAGTAATCCGTTAAATATATATGCACCTCCTGTAGATTATTTATTACATGTATGTGTGAAAA
Organism: Bacillus cereus group sp. TH152-1LC; assembly: GCF_027710505.1. Classification (NCBI taxonomy): domain Bacteria; kingdom Bacillati; phylum Bacillota; class Bacilli; order Caryophanales; family Bacillaceae; genus Bacillus; species Bacillus cereus group sp. TH152-1LC. The sequence continues at coordinate 27,715 of NZ_JAQFNK010000031.1, forward strand.
AGGATGGTAGTGTTGATATTCAAGGAGAGCATGATGGATTCCCTTGTTTTGAATTTTATAGGCAAGTAGATTTCGGTTCATTTGAAAAAATATATACACATGATTTTAGAGAAACTGGTGATACGGCTGAAGCACTAGGCGGGGAAATGGATTATAGTTTTGTAAAAAGTTTATAAGAAATAAGATAATAATGCAGTGTAGTTGAGAAATGCAAAGGTCAATAAAATCAGTGACTTTTGCATTTTTACTATACGTTAGAAAGGTTCAAAAAAACATAACACTTTACAATATACCCTTTAGGGTATATGATATTATACAAAGTTACAAAGTAATGTATAATGTAGTTATAAATACGGAGGTGGTCTACAGTGGAATACAATCAAGATATGAAAAATAGATTGAAACGTATTGAAGGTCAAGTTCGTGGTGTACTTCGTATGATGGAAGAAGGAAAAGATTGCCGAGAGGTTATTACACAGTTAACGGCATCTCGTTCTGCACTTGATCGTACAATTGGACTTGTTGTGGGAACAAATTTAGAGCAATGTTTACGTGAACAGTTTGAAAGTGGTAACGGTTCAAATGAAGAGTTAATTAAAGAAGCTGTTCAATTACTTGTAAAAAGCCGATAATCTGTCAAACATAAGTGTTGACAGATTTTCAAAAACATTTTAATATACCCATACAGGTATAAGTATATAAATTGTGTAGGAATCGACTATGAGTATAAAAGTGGATATGAGTTTAGATTGTAAAGGATTGGCTTGTCCGATGCCGATTGTGAAGACGAAGAAGGCGATGGAAGGTTTGACATCAGGGCAAGTGATTGAAGTTCAGGCAACAGATAAAGGGTCTACTGTAGATATACAAAGTTGGGCGAGTAAAGTAGGTCATCAATATATCGGGACGAAACACGAAGGCAATCTATTGATACATTACGTTAGAAAAGCACACGAGCATGAAGTGAATGAAGTAGTGAAATATCCTCATACAATTACAAATGCGGAATTGCAAAATATATTATTAAACGGTGAAGAATGTATTGTAGTAGATGTTCGCGAAGCAGCGGAATTCGCTTTTGGTCATATTCCAGCGGCTATTTCAGTTCCATTAGGCGAACTGGGCAGTGCAGCATTAGATCAGACGAAGCAAATTTATGTTGTTTGCCGAACTGGTAACCGTAGTGATGTAGCTTGCCAAATGTTGAAAGAGCGAGGATATTTAAATGTGAAAAATGTCATTCCAGGTATGTTAGAGTGGCAAGGAAATGTGGAAAAGTAAAATTTTTTAAACGAAAATATACCTATGGGAGTAATTAGATGAATGTTAACTCGTTACATGCAAAAGAGGTTGCAGAGAAAGTTTTATTTGGAGAGTTGTTTATTTTAGATGTTCGTAATGAGACGGATTATGAAGATTGGAAAATTGAAGGGAGACAAATTTCTTCTATAAATAAACCGTATTTTGATTTGTTAGATGGTGTAGATCATATTGTAAGTGAATTACCTAAAGATAAAGATGTTTTAGTAGTATGTGCAAAAGAAGGGTCTTCTATATTTGTGGCAGAGCAATTAACAGAGGCCGGATTAGAAAATATTTATTATTTAGCTGGCGGTATGAAAGCTTGGAGTGAATATGTGAAGCCGTTAAAAGTAGGAGATGTACAGGGCGGAGGAAGTATATATCAATTTAACCGTCTTGGAAAAGGCTGTTTATCTTATATGGTCGTTTCAAACGGTGAGGCAGCAGTTATTGATGCGGTAAGAACAGTTGAAGCATATGAAGAGTTTGCGAAAGAGCATGGCGTTACGATTACGAATGTAATGGATACACATTTACATGCAGACCATATTTCGGGTGGACGTAAGTTAGCTGAAAAAGTAGGTGGTGCGTATTGGTTACCGCCAAAAGATGCGGAGGAAGTCGTTTTCTCATATAAATCGCTTGTTGAGGGATCTGTTATTACGGTGGGGGGGACTAAAATTGAAATTGACGCATTATACTCACCGGGGCATACGATTGGAAGTACATCATTTATTGTAGATGATTCCTATTTATTATCAGGTGATATTTTATTTGTAGATTCAATCGGGCGTCCAGATCTTGCTGGAAAGGCTGAAGATTGGGTGAGTGATTTACGAGAAACTTTATATGATCGATATAAAGTACTATCTCAACAATTAATCGTGTTACCAGCTCATTATTCAAAAATAAGTGAAATGGATGAGAATGGTGTTGTGAGCGCAAAGTTAAACGATTTGTTTGCGTATAATGCAGGACTAAACATTGAGGATGAGGGAGAGTTTCGTAAAGTTGTAACGGAGAATTTACCACCTCAGCCGAATGCTTACGAAGAAATTCGTCAAACGAATATGGGTAAAATCCATCCGAGTGTGGATGAAGAGCGTGAAATGGAGATTGGTCCAAACCGTTGTGCAGTTCATGAATAATAAAAAAATAAAGAATGGAGGAATAGATGATGAATGTAAAACAAGTATTAGATGCGAAAGGTTTAGCATGTCCGATGCCGATTGTAAGAACGAAGAAAGCGATGGATACTTTACAAACTGGAGAAGTGTTAGAAGTACATGTAACAGATAAAGGGTCAGTTAAGGATATTCCAGCGTGGGCAAATAAAGGTGGTCATGACATCATAAAGCATGAAGAAGCAGCTGATGTGCTAAAGTTTTGGATTAAGAAGGCGTAGCATGTTTATAAATGTAGAGAGGTTGGTTATATGAATACAATATTAAGTACGCTTTTCATTGTACTGGCTGCAGCGCTTGTTATTTCACGTTTTTTACCGGTGAAAGGTGTTCAAAATATAAGTGGAAAAGAATTAAAGAGTATAGCAGGAAAAGAAGGAAAACAATTTATCGATGTTCGCACAGTAGGTGAATATAGAGGAAATCATATGAAAGGATTTCAAAATATCCCGCTAAATGAGTTAGCGAGTAAGGCAAATCAGTTAGATAAAAATAAGGAAGTAATCGTTATTTGTCAGAGCGGGATGAGAAGTAAGCAAGCAGCAAAAGAATTAAAGAAATTAGGGTTTCAGCACGTTATCAATGTTTCAGGCGGGATGAATGGCTTGTGAGGAGGAAATTTAAAATGAAAGAAATGACAGCAAAAGAATTAGAAGAAAAATTGTTACGTAAAGAAGTAGTAAATATCGTAGATGTACGTGAAGTAGAAGAAGTCGCCGAGGGGAAAATCCCAGAAGCGTGTAATATTCCACTAGGATTATTAGAGTTTCGAATGCATGAGTTGGATAAAAAGAAAGAATATATTATTGTTTGTCGCTCTGGCGGAAGAAGTGGAAGAGCAGTTCAGTTTTTAGAGAGCTACGGTTTCCGAGCAATCAATATGGTAGGTGGTATGTTAGCGTGGGAAGGTAAAGTCGTATAGTTACAGAGATAAATGATTTGAGCCTTTTTACAAATAATAATATACCCCTATAGGTAATTGGAGGGAGAACAACATGGAACAACAGAAGAAAACAACAATTGTTTTATTTAGCGGAGATTATGATAAAGCGATGGCTGCTTATATTATTGCAAATGGTGCAGCGGCGTACGATCAAGAGGTGACTATTTTTCATACTTTTTGGGGATTAAATGCTTTAAGGAAAGATGAACATGTGAAGGTAAAGAAAACGTTCATAGAAAAAGTATTTGGAAAAATGATGCCGCGTGGTGCGGATAAGATGGGATTATCAAAAATGAATTTTGCCGGTATGGGACCGAAGATGATTAAAGGTATTATGAAAAAACATAATGCGATGCCTTTACCAGATTTAATGGATTTGGCGAAAGAACAGGGGATTAAACTTGTAGCTTGTCAAATGACGGTAGATTTATTAGGGTTAAAAGAGGAAGAGATTATGGAAGGGGTAGAGTTTGCAGGAGTAGGAGCTTATTTAGCAGATGCTTCAGATGGGAATGTAAACTTATTCATTTAAATCACCTTCTTTTTAGAAGGCGGGGGATATAAGGTGAGTTTAGTCGTATTACTTTTTATAATTGGGTTTATAGGATCGTTTATATCAGGAATGGTTGGAATTGGCGGTGCGATTATTAATTATCCGATGATCCTATACATTCCGGTATTGCTAGGATTTACTGGCTATACGTCACATGAAGTGAGTGGTATTACAGCGGTGCAAGTATTCTTTGCAACTTTTGCAGGGGCATGGGCCTATCGGAAAAGTAATGATATGGATAAAACGCTAGTTATGTATATGGGAACTAGTATATTAGTAGGAAGTTTCATAGGGAGTTTTGGTGCTAACGTATTAGAGGAACACACGGTCAATGTTGTTTATGCCGCGTTAGCAACAATTGCTGCTATTATGATGTTCGTACCGAAGCGAAATAATGGTGATAAAGTGAAATACAATAAATGGTTAGCAAGTTTACTAGCGTTTATTGTAGGCGGAGCATCAGGTATTATTGGTGCTGGCGGTTCTTTCTTATTAGTTCCGATTATGTTAGTTATTTTAAAATTGCCGATACGTACAACAATAGCAACATCTATCGCTATTACGTTTATTTCCTCAATCGGGATTACGACTGGAAAAGTGATAACTGGACAAGTGGTCGTAATTCCAGCTCTCATTATTGCGATTGCAAGTATCTTTGCTGCGCCGCTTGGAGCGCGAGTTGGGAAGAGGATCAATCAAAAAGCACTTCAATATATGTTATCGATTTTGATTGTAGGCACTGCTGTTAAGATGTGGATTGATATGATATCGAAATAAAAGGATGGTGCTGCTTGCAGCCCATCCTTTTATTTATCCCGCTATTTGAAGGTAGTAATCGCCTGATTGGTGCAGGCTGATCTATGCCCAAATAACTTTCATTAAGTTTTTATATTCGTCATTTGCTAATTTATATAGCATTCTCGTATGTTCAAAGACAAGTGCTGGATTAAAGTTTGGTTCTGAGAACGCAAGTGATGCTGAAATATCAATTGCATTTTGCTTGTTTAATGTGAATTTTGCAAATCGATAAGATGTGTTTAATTCATTGATAACGTGCAAAATATCATTTGTTGATGTTGCATCAGGTACGTGAGCAACATTGAAGCAGTATATATCCACAGTAGGATGTTCGTTTTGGAAAGCAGCGATTAGTTGAATTTTTGCGCCGGCTTCTGTTTCTAATCCTACTGAAAAATGAACAGAACCATCATTTTCATCTATATTTTCTTCCATGTATATATCGTTGGATTTTAAGTAGTCTTTAAAATCTGAGATGTTATGTTTTACTGCAGCTTTCATATGTATGAGCCCCCTGATAATTGGAATAGATTGCTATTATTTATTATAATTTAAAAATATTAAAAAAGATAGTTAGAAAGTTCTGATTTTTGGTATTGAAGAAATAAAAAAGAAGCAGCTCTCTACCTCCATAGAGAACTGCTTCTTTTTATTCATTGTCGTTAGACGATGTTTCTGTATCTTCACTGCTATTTTTATTTTTCACTTCATTGTTACTTGATTCGCGTTCACTTGAGTTTTCTGACTTAGATTCTTTTGTTTTCTCTGTGCTTGTTTTCTTCGAATCAGAGTCTGTTTTTGTATATGCAGGTAATCCAAGGTGAGCACGAAGATCGTTTGTAACTTTTGCTAATTCTTTTTTGTCTGGATTGTAGTAATATGTTCGGCCGCCGCCAGCAGATTTGCTACATGTATCGTCACCTTTTGCCATATAGCAGTCTTCACCTTGAATTTGTAATTTTTCAATTTCTGAATCCGAGCCATACTTATAGAATGAAAGCATATCATCGAATGTTAAGTTTGTAACGAATTGTCCGTTAATATCATCAATGATGTTACCAACTTTTGTTACAGATCCAACGCTTGTTAGTTTCTTTAAAATTGCTTCAATAACGAGTTGTTGACGTTGTCCACGCATTGCATCACTATCGATGTGGCGCGTTCTAGCAAGAGCAAGAGCTTCTTCACTATTTAGCTTTTGAACACCTTTTTTCAGATGAATTGCATCAGCAGTATCATTACTATCTTGTTCAGTAAATTCAACTGGTACATCGACTTCAATCCCGCCTAAATCATCGACAATTTTCATAAATGATTTGAAGTTAAACTTTACAAAGTAATCAACAGGAACATTCATTAATTTTTCAACTGCATCAATACTTGCTTGTGGTCCACCATCTTTTCCGTTTTTAGTAGAACCGTATGCATGAGCGTGTGTAATTTTATCTTTTTTCTTTTCCACTGGAATATAAGTATATGTATCTCGTGGAATGCTTAATAGTTTTACAGTTTTGCTATCTTTATTAAACGTTGCAAGTAATAGTGCATCCGTTCTTATAGCTTCACCATATTCTTTCCCGCGGACATCGCTTTCATCAACACCCATGACTAAGACAGAGACGTTATTTGCGATAGGTTTTACAGCTTTATCACGTAAATCAGATTTATCACCGCGCGCTAAATCGTGTGCGGCATTTCGAACAGCAGAAGATGCTTTATTTACTAAAAACCAAGTATAACCGCCACCTATTATTAAAAAGAATAGAATAACGCTTATAATAATTTTTGTTTTTTTCTTACCTTTTTTCGGTTTACTGCGTGTATTTTCTTGCAAAGATGGGTTTTGCTCCATTTCTTGTACTCCTTCATTTGGATTGAAATACGACACTCATATCCACTTATTATAATGAAATTTGACGAAAAAAAACATTACAAAACATTTACATTTCGTAAAAATTCAATATATTTATAAAAAGTCAGATTTTTTATATTTTATTTTTGAGATGTAGAATAAGTATAAGTTGTTTTGGTAGAAATGAAAATATGTATTGTGAGAAAGTAATAGAGAAGTAAGATTTGTTGAAATATAGCCAAGAAGAAATGTGTAGGTTTACTTATTTCTTCTATATAATAAAGAAGAAATTTACAGATAAAGGAGAGAGCATAATGAATCATACATCATTCCGAGCAATTGTTGTAAACGAAATAGAAAGTAAGCAGTTTGTAAGAAACGTTGTAGAGAGAGAAGTAAGTAGTTTACCTGAGGGAGACGTATTAATACTGGTTCATTATTCTTCATTAAATTATAAAGATGCTCTTTCAGCCACAGGTAATAAAGGTGTTACGAGAACATATCCTCATACGCCAGGCATTGATGCAGCAGGAGTGGTTGTGAGTAGTGAAGATGCTACCATTAAAGCAGGAGATCAAGTCATTGTAACGGGATATGATTTAGGGATGAATACTTCTGGTGGTTTCGGAGAATATATTCGCGTGCCAGCATCTTGGATTATTCCTTTACCAGAGGGAATGTCAGTAAAGGAAAGCATGATGTACGGGACAGCAGGTTTTACAGCTGCTTTATCAGTATATAAGCTTATTGGATCAGGCATCACGCCTAATATGGGAGATGTGTTAGTAACGGGTGCCACAGGCGGTGTAGGGAGCGTAGCTGTTAGTATTTTAAGTAAGTTAGGATTTAATGTAGTAGGAGCGACAGGGAAAATGGAAGAGGAAGAGATGCTACTACATCTAGGAGCGAAAAAAGTGATTCATCGCGCGGAATTGAATGATGAATCAGGAAGACCAATGTTAAAAGGGATATACGCTGGGGTTATCGATACTGTAGGCGGACATATGCTAGAAACCGCTTTAAAAATGGTAAAGTATGGTGGTTGCGTAACGACATGCGGTAATGTGGCAGGCCAGGAATTACAAACAACGGTATATCCGTTTATTTTGCGAGGTATAAGCCTGTTAGGGATAGATTCTGTGCAATGCCCAGTGGATGTGAGAAGAGATGTGTGGACGCTCTTAGCAAGTGAATGGGAAAATAAAGAGTTACTATCTTATACAGAAGAATGCACATTAGAAGAGTTAGATGAGAAGTTTACACTTATATTGCAAGGAAAGTTAAAAGGAAGAACGGTTGTAAATATGAAATGAAAAAAGAGACGCTTAAGTTAGCGTCCCTTTTTTATTATAATGATTGTTTTAAATTGATTTTACCTTGTTCACCTAAAACACCATCAGCGATATTCACAGCGTGATCACCGATACGCTCTAAGTTACTTACCATATCAACAAAGATGATACTTGCATCACCTGAACAGCTACGTTCGTTCAGACGTAGTACGTGACGTTTACGAAGAACACGTTCCATTTGGTCGATTTTACGTTCTTTCGCAATTACAGTTTGAGCTAGTTCAGTATCGAAGTTTGTTAAAGCTTCGACTGCGTCTTGTAATGTTGAAATCGTTAATTCAAGCATTTCATTTAGTTCAGCTAGTGCTTCATCTGATAGTGAAACGCGGTTCGAAATTTGGAAATCTACAAGTTCTACAAGGTTTTCTACATGATCACCGACACGTTCAATATCTCCGACTACACCTGCTAAAACAGAATGCTTCTCAGAGTCTGTTGGTGAAAGTGGCTTTTCCGATAGTAAAACTAAATACTCGGTAATTTTTTTATCTAAATTGTTAATAGCTCCTTCTAATTGAGTAGCCATGTTTTCATGCTTTTTGTCTTGTGTATTTAAATATTGATTCGCTTCTTTTAAGCCGTGTAATGAAAATTCAGCCATACGCACAACCTCTTTTTGAGCTTCAGTTAAAGCGATAGCTGGAGATTGCTCAATAAAGATTGGATTTAAATGTTGCGGTTTGAAGTTAATAGATGAATCTTCACCACGAATAATTTTCGTTACAATCCATGCTAATACTGCAATGAATGGGAACTGAATAATTGTATTCGTTACGTTAAATGTTCCGTGTGCAAATGCAATTGTCATTTCTGGATTTAAGTTTAATGACGTTTGGAAATATTGGATTAAACTTGTAAATGGTACTAATAAAATTGTAAAGATAATGGTACCGATAATATTAAAGATAACGTGAACTAATGCTGCACGTCTTGCGGCAATAGAAGTACCGATTGCTGCTAATACTGCTGTAATTGTTGTACCGATGTTATCACCGAACAATACAGGAAGAGAAGCTTGTAAATCAATAGCGCCCTGACCGAATAGTTCTTGTAAAATACCGATTGTGGCGCTTGAGCTTTGTACAATTAAAGTGAACACTGTACCGACAATAATTCCTAAAATTGGATTGTCACTCATGCTAACCATTAACTCTTGGAATGACTCTAAAGAACGAAGAGGTTTCATACCTGCGCTCATTAATTCTAAACCGAAGAATAACATACCAAAACCGAATACAACTTGACCTACAGAATGTACTTTTTTATTTTTAAAGAAGAATAGTAAAATTGCTCCAACTGCCATAACTGGGAGAGCGTATTCTCCGATTTTAATTCCGATAATAAAGGCAGTAACTGTCGTTCCGATGTTCGCACCCATAATAACACCGATTGCTTGTCTTAATGTCATAAATCCGGCACTTACAAGTCCGACTGTTAAAGCGGTTGTTCCTGAACTTGATTGGATTAATACAGTAACTAACATACCTGCTAGTACACCCATAAGTGGGTTTGTTGTAAAGCGATCTAAAATATCGCGAAGACGATCTCCAGCTGCTTGTTGCAGTCCATCGCCCATGTATTTAATCCCGAATAAGAAAATACCTAATCCACCAATGAACTGGAAGATCATATCTTGAACATTATATTCCACGCATTCCACTCCTTAAATTTCATGTACGATGTAATTATTAACTAAACCTTGAGACACTGTAAACGGTTTATCAGTAAAATTTACACTAAATTTACAAAGGGATGAAAAGTTTACAATTCTTTAAAGAAACAGCTGGATTTAATTGGTTTTTATCTTTTGCAAATCGTATTTTTGTAAAGAAATCACACTTTTTAGAATAGTATTGTTCGGTTGAATATGAAGGAAAGTGTCTGCGAATTCATCTTATATTTTTTGATGAAAGTTAAAAAATATGTAGGAAAATGCATGTAGTTTTATAACAGCAAAAATACGATAAAAAAAGCCACTGAAATTATCCAGCAGCTTTTTCTGTATTTTTATTTCCATGCTTTTGTTTCCTTACACTTGTGATGTAAATGAACAGGAAAGCAATAAGGAGTAGAGAGGAATAGCGATATACAGTTGCATAGTTTGTAAAATGTGCAATGAATCCAAATATAATTGCGCCAGCGCCAATTCCGAGGTCAAATGCTGAGAAGAATGTAGCTGTTGCAACTCCTCGTCGGTGCGGTGCTACTCGGTCAATCATCCATGCTTGTAGTGCAGGTTGAATCGCTCCAAATCCACTTCCGTAGCATGCTGCTGCAATAATTAAACTCGGAATGGTAGTTGTATACGACAATAAAATAATACCTACAAACGTAATAATAACTCCTGGAATGATAACGAATGTATGACCTTTCGCATCGTATAACTTTCCAGAAAACGGACGAGTGACAGCGATCGCAAGTGCATTAAATAAGAAGAAGAGGCTTATATCAGCAATGCCGACTTCCGTAGCAAATAATGTAATAAAGCTCCCGATTCCTCCGTACATTAATGTAATACATAATATTAATAATGAAGGAAGTAAAGCTTTGCGCTCAATAAATCCATCGAGAAAGGTACCAGATGCTTGCTGTGGTGGTTGTGGCGATTTTTTGATTTGAAGTAGTTTCGTTAATATTAATGAAACTACTGTACAGGAAAGTGCACATAAAAAAAGAATTGTGAAGTTATATGTTTGCATAAGCCAAAGTCCGATAAGTGGACCGAGCGCCATCGCAATCGTTCCAGAAAGACCGAAATATCCCATTCCTTCACCGCGGCGAGCTTGCGGAATTAAATCTGAAACGACAGTTCCATATGTAGTCGTTGTAATACCAAAACCAGCTCCGTGTAAAATTCGAACGGCAAGCAATAGGAAGATAGTTGAAGCGAAAAGATAACTGCCCATAGCGAGTAAACAAATAGCAGTACCAATCATTAAAATGATTTTTTTGCTGAACTTTTGCAAGGCATTACCAGTTAGCGGTCTAACAAAAAGTGCTGCAACGGTAAACATACCGACAACAAATCCGATATTGGAACTTGTGCCGCCAATTTCTTTCACATAAACAGGTAAAGTAGGAATTAACATTTGAAACCCTAAAAACATACATAAGTTTGCTAGAATTAGCGCAACAAACTCTTTTGTCCATAACGGTTCTCGTTTTACGAGTATTGCCTCTCCCATATATTCATCCCCTATATAAATTTTTCCCGCTATTAACGGGCAGTAAAACTCCCACCTCAAAATCCGGCTGGAGCAAAGAAGTTAGGCGGGAGTCGGGCTGCCCGTAAATGCCCGATTGGTTCAACTAATCATCAGTGGGGGATGAACACCCCCCATTGATTAAAGTTTCACTTTATCTCTGTTCTTTCGAGTATATGTATTGGTCAATGTAACAGTCAAGGAAGGTGCCTTGAAAACGTATAACAATTTTTGAGGTGAAAAACTGACAAATTTGTGTAAAAGCTACACAACTATGAAAAAAAGATGTAAAGTATAGATGTATAGACTGGTAGTTGTTATGAATGATAGAAATTGTTTTTTCTTTAAAGAAAGCGGATTCAAAAGTAGTGAATGAGAAGGGGATACATACTTTTTCACTACATATATTTGAAAAGGTTTACAAAACAATGAAGAAAGAGGCGTGTACATATGAGACGATTAGGTATTTCTATTTATCCAGAACATTCAACAGTAGAGAAAGATAAGGAATATTTAACATTAGCAAGTAAATACGGATTTAATCGTGTATTCACATGCTTATTGTCTGTAGATGGAGAAAAAGAGAAAATTATAGAAGAGTTTAAAGAAACGATCTCTCATGCAAATGCATTAGGGTTCCAAGTGTTAGTTGATATTAGTCCATCTGTCTTTACACAATTAGGTATTTCATATAATGATTTATCGTTCTTCCATGAGCTAGGAGCGTACGGTATTCGGTTAGATGTCGGTTTCTCTGGTTTAGAAGAATCGATTATGACTTACAATCCATACGGCTTAAAAATTGAAATTAATATGAGTAATGGTACGAAATATGTAGATAACATTATGAGCCATAGACCAAACCGTGAAAATTTAATTGGTTGCCATAATTTTTATCCACATCGTTATTCAGGATTATCATACGATCATTTCATTAAATGCTCGAAACAATTTAAAGATTACGGTATGAGAACAGCTGCTTTTATTTCATCATTTGATGCAACATACGGACCTTGGCCAGTAACAGAAGGGTTATGTACGTTAGAGCAGCATCGTGAATTACCGATGACAACACAAGCGAAGCATTTATTTGCGACAGAATTAATTGATGATGTCATTATTGCGAATGCTTATGCATCAGAAGAAGAATTACAAGCACTAGGTGCATTAAATAAAGAGAAACAAACATTTGATATAGGGTTATATGATACAACAACAGAATTAGAAAAAATTATTGTATTAGAGGAACCGCATTTTTATCGCGGAGATGTATCTGAATATATGATTCGCTCGACACAAAGTCGTGTGAAATATAAGAAAGAAGAGTTCAAACCGCATAATACACGCGAAATTAAACGCGGTGATCTTTTAATTGATAACGAACAGTATGGTCAATATAAAGGTGAATTGCAAATTGCTTTAAAAGATATGGTGAATACAGGAAAAACAAATGTAGTTGGCCGAATTGTGGAAGAAGAAATTTTCTTATTAGATTATTTACAAGCATGGGATAAATTCGGATTTACTTTAAAGAAATAGATTAAATAAAAAAGGAAAAAACTACTGACTTCAGCAGCTTTTTCCTTTTTATATATAAATTGCGAGAGGAAGAGCTATGACAAAGGTGCATCAGCGATTAGTTTCTATTTTAGAGGAGTTTTTAGAAGAGAAATCGATGTTAAATCGAGCTTTTTTAGCGAGCCGTTTACATGTATCAACGAAGACGATTCAAAAAGATATAAAATTATTAAATGATATATTGGAAGAAAACGGAGCGAAAATTGAATCGCAAAGAGGACCGGATACGAACTAGAAATTATACAAACGAAGAAGTTTGAAGAGTTTTGTGTGGGTCTATTTCAAAAACAGACAGAAAAAATCCCAACTTCTTATGAAGAAAGGATAGCGTACATTCTGCAACGTATTTTAATGACAGAGGGATATGTGAAGCTTTCACAGTTAGCAGAGGAGATTTATGTGAGTAAATCGACTGTGAATTTAATTATGAAAGATGTTACAGATATATGTGGTCGTTATAAATTACAAATTGAAAAGAGACCGTATTATGGTATACGTATTGTGGGAGAAGAGTTCAATATTCGTTCTTGTTTATCACAATATGGTTTACCACGTTATGACCATACTCCGTTTCATGAGCAATTTGATCAGAGTGATACATATGTATCGTTACCTCATATACCGCTTATCCGTTCGGTTATATTAAAGTATATCGAGGGAGGAACGATATATTTATCAGATATAGAAATTGATAATTTAGTCATTCATATTGCAATCGCATTAAAGCGTTGTGAAGATCAACATTATATAAAAGGGCTAAATAAAGAGCAAGCTGAACTTATTATAAAGAAAGAATATACAATTGCGAAAGAGATTTTAGGGGATTTAGAGAAAGCGTTACAACTTTCATTTCCGGAAGAAGAAGTTTTATATGTAACAATGCATTTATTAAGTACTGCTGTTACAGCGAAGGATCGTTATGAAAATGTGGAAGAACTATTAGGGAAAGATTTATATGCATTCATGCAACATATTCTTTTTAAAGTAGCGGAAGAACGGAATCTTATTTTTTATTATGATGAAGAATTATTATTTGGTTTTGGTGTTCATTTAAAAACGTTATTAAACCGTTTGAAGTATAAGTTAAATACGAGAAATCCTCTATTGGCAGAAGTGAAAAAAAATTATCCGTATGCTTTTGAAATTGCGGTTCTTGTTGGAGATATAATTGGTGAATATACGGGAGAATCGATTCCGGAAAGTGAAATCGGTTATATTGCGATTCACTTCGGTGGAGCGATGAGCCGTTTACAGGAAGAGAATCAAAAGAAAAGATGTTTATTAGTTTGTGCGACCGGCCAAGGAAGCGCCCAGCTATTGAAATATAAAATTCTATCACAGTTCCGAGATAAATTAGAGATTGTGGGAATTACAGGCTATTATCAATTGAAAGTGGAAGACCTTTATAAAGATAAAATAGATTGTATTATTAGTACGATTCATATACCGAGTGGTTTGCCCGTTCCAGTTATAAAAGTAAACTCAATATTTGATGATAAAGAGATTAAGTCAATCGGTCAGCAGTTGTTTACACATGTGAATACTAGTGTGCAGCAGTATATAAAGGAAGATTTAATCTTTTTACATCATAGCGCTTCTACGAAGGAAGAGGTTATCCAGTTTTTATGTGAGAAAGCTGCGGAGAAAAACTATGTACCAGAACATTTTTATGATTCTGTTATGGAAAGAGAGAATACATCTCCGACAGCGGTTGGGAATTTAGTAGCGATACCTCACCCGATGCAGTTATTAAGTGAGAAAACATTTTTGATGTTTTGTACATTGGATAAGTCCGTTGACTGGGGAGATAAAAAAGTACAAGTTATTATTTTATTTAGTGTAAAGCGCAATAATAATGAAGATTTACAACGGCTGTATGATTTTTTATATGATATTATGTCTAGTCAAAATACGATAGAGAAATTAGTTCAGGCTAAAGTGATTGAAGATTTTCAAGAGATATTATTATCGTTATAAGAAAAGTATGTAAAAACTTCCGTTACACAACGGAAGTTTTTTATGTTTAATTGTATGCGTTTTCATAATAAGATAACAATATAGAAAAAAGATAGGTTGGGGGAATTTCAAATGACTGATATGCAAACTCCATTTGCGTTAATTTTACATGGTGGCAACGCGAGAAGCGCGTCGCTTGAAGCAATCGCTTTTGCAAGACAAGGAGATTTTGAGAATGCAAGTGAAAAGATGACACTTGCTAGTGAAGAAATTTCAGCAGCTCATCGCATTCAAACAGACTTAATTCAAGAAGAAGCAAGAGGAAATCATGCAGAAATCAGTTTACTGTTAGTGCATGCACAAGATCATTTAATGAATGCAATTACAGTGAAAGAACTTGCTGAAGAATTTATCACTCTTCATAAACGAGTATAAGAGAAAGTGACAGTATAAGATGTACATTTTATTATGTTGTGCAGCGGGCATGTCAACGAGTATGGTTGTAAGAAAAATGCAAGAAGAGGCAAAGAAACAAGGGAAGGATTATAAAATTAAAGCAGTTGATTCAGAACTTGTGAAACTGGAAATAAAAAATGCTGATGTAGTTTTAATCGGACCACAGGTGAAGTATTTGTTTCCAGCTGTACAGTTTCTTGCGAACTCATACGATATACCGGTTGCAATTATAGAACAACGAGATTATGGCATGTGTGACGGTTTAAAAGTATTGAAACAAGCAGAACAATTAGTTTTAGCATAATTATATTTTTTTAAATATAAACATTATAATGTTATAACTTTATTTCATTCTTTCGTAGTAAAGAGAAAGAGGAGGGGTATTGATGAATAGTTTTATGAGTTTTATGGAACAAAAGATTATGCCAACAACGCAAAAGATTGCAGGACAACGACATTTATTAGCAATTCGAAACGGAGTGATTTCTACATTGCCGTTAACGATTGTCGGATCATTTTTCGTTATCTTTTTAAATTTACCAATTGATGCATATATGGAGTGGATTGCACCGTTTCGCCATATTTTAGATATTCCATTCCGATTTACAGTAGGTTTAATGGCGTTATACGCAGCATTTGGGGTAGGAGCTTCACTCGCGAATTTTTATCAGCTCAATCAGTTAAGTGCAGGATTGTTATCTGTACTCGCCTTTTTACTAGCATCAGTTGAACCAATTCAAATTACGAAAGCTGTACCAGGTGTTATTGATGCAGGTAGATACATTTCAGTAGGAACATTAAGTGCCACGTCTTTATTCGGAGCAATTGTTACAGCACTAATTGCAGTAGAAATTTATCACTTTATGATTAAGCATAATATCTCGATTAAATTACCAGACAGTGTACCACCAGCAGTTGCAAATTCGTTTGCAGCATTAATTCCAACTTTAGTCGTTATTCTTTTATTCTGGGGTATTCGTTACGGTTTAAAATTTGATGTAAATACAACAATTACATATTTAATCGCACCACTAAAATCAGTATTAGTAGGAAATAATTTATTCGGCGGTTTATTAACAGTATTCTTAATCGTGTTCTTCTGGTCATTCGGTATACATGGCCCAGCGATTTTAGGACCAATCATTCGTCCGATGTGGGATTCAGCAATCCTTGAGAATATGGAAGTATTCACTGCTACAGGAAATGCACATCAATTACCAAACTTATTTACAGAGCAATTTATTCAATGGTTCGTATGGATCGGTGGATCAGGCTCAACGTTAGCTTTAGTTATTATGTTTATGTTCTCTAAATCTAAGTTCCTAAAAGAGTTAGGTAGATTATCATTCGTGCCAGGCTTATTCAATATTAACGAACCGATTATTTTCGGGGCACCAATTGTAATGAACCCAATTTTAATTATTCCATTCGTTATTACACCGTTAGTGACAACGACAGTGTCATATTTCGCAGTTGTTTCAGGTATGATTCCGCTGATGATGGCGAAACTGCCATTTACGATGCTGGCACCAATTGCAGCTATTATTAGTACGGACTGGACAATTATGGCTGGTGTACTTGTACTTGTTAACTTTGCTATCTCATTCGTTATTTACTATCCATTCTTCAAAATGTATGAGAAACAACAATTAGCAGGAGAGGAGAAAACAGAATGCTCGGAGCAATTATCATCTTAATTACATTCGTAGCGGGGCAGTGTATTGCACATTATTCAAAATGGGTACAAAGTAAATCTTTATTAGTTTTACTACTCGTATCAATTTTATTTATCGGTAGTTCAATGGGTGCCTATGTAATGTTAGGGTTACAATCACCGTACGTAATTATTGTGCCAACGATTTTATGTGCAACATGTTTATCTGCAAAATATAGATTTACGAGCATGGCATTAATACAACGTGTGAAGGAGATGCAAAAGCATGGAGCGTAAATTAGGAATTTCACTTTATCCAGAGCATTCAACGAAAGAACAAGATATGGCATACATTTCGGCAGCGGCACGACACGGTTTTTCAAGAATATTCACATGTCTATTATCTGTGAATCGACCGAAAGAAGAGATTGTAGCTGAATTTAAAGAAATTATTAATCATGCAAAAGATCATAATATGGAAGTTATTTTAGATGTAGCCCCGGCAGTATTTGATCAACTTGGTATTAGTTATAGCGACCTATCATTCTTTGCAGAGTTAGGTGCAGATGGTATTCGTCTAGATTTAGGTTTTGACGGATTAACAGAAGCAAAAATGACGAATAATCCGTATGGCTTAAAAATTGAACTAAACGTAAGCAATGATATTGCATATTTAGAAAATATTCTTTCGCATCAGGCGAATAAGCCAGCTTTAATTGGTTGTCATAACTTCTATCCGCAAAAGTTCACTGGTCTTCCGTATGATTATTTCATTCGCTGTAGTGAACGCTTTAAAAAACACGGTATTCGTACGGCAGCATTTATTACGTCACATGCAGTTGACATTGGCCCATGGGATATTAACGACGGATTATGTACGTTAGAACAACACCGTAACTTACCGATTGAAGTACAAGCGAAACATTTATGGGCGACAGGGCTTATTGATGATGTGATTATCGGAAATGCTTATGCGAGTGAAGAAGAGTTAGAGAAACTAGGAAACTTAAATCGTTACATGTTACAGCTAAAGGTACACTTTGTAGACGAAGCGACTGAAGTAGAGAAGAAAGCCACGCTGCAAGAATTACACGTAAGACGCGGCGACATAACAGAATATATGGTGCGCTCTACAGAAGTACGTAAAAAGTATAAAGACTATGACTTCCCAGTACGCGAAAGTGTATTACAGGAAAGAGGGCAAGTTGTAATTGGTAACAACTCATTCGGAAAGTATAAAGGTGAACTGCAAATCATTCTAAAAGAAATGCCGATAGATGAACGGAAAAATATTGTCGGTACAATTGCAGAAGAGGAGTTATTCTTACTAGATTATGTAGGAGCTTGGACACAGTTTACTTGTGTGGAATAGGGAAAGGTAGGAGAGGAGAGGATGCTATGGCATCCTCTTTTTTCTGTTGAAATGGTAGTCTATCGTATGTAGAATGCAAAGAGATAGATTTAATTTGGACGGGAGAGAAGGAGATGGAAGAGTATATAGCTGATTTATTAAAGCGGATGGATGATGAAGAAGCAGGTATTCAGCAATGTGCGTATGAAGAAGCAAGACAGTTAAATGATGTATCGCTTTTTTCTTGTTTGCAAGAGAAAGTAACGGGAGCACGAAAAATATATATAAAAACAAACCTTTATTTTTTAATTACACAACTTGCAATAAATACTAAAGAGATGTATATTGCGGATTATTTGATAGATCGGTTAGAAAGTGAAGAAAGCAGGATAGTGTTAAATAGCATGCTTATAGATTTAAGTAAATTATCTGAAGCAAGCAATGCGCATAAAATTATTCCTTACATATATCATAAAAATAGTGGAGTCCGTTATTCTGCTGTCATCGCTTTAAAGTTGTGTAAATCGTTGGGAGCAGAAGGTGCTTTATTGAAGTTACTTACAGTGGAAGAGAATCGAGATGATATTGTAAATATATGTGCCACTTTATATGAGATTGGAACAAAGCGATCAATTCTACCTTTAACGAAACTTTTACACTGCGATAGTGCGTATATTCGTTCAGCAGCTATTGAGACTTTAGCAGAAATCGGAAGAACAGACTTACAAATAGTTTATATTGATGGTTTAGCTGATAGAAATGTCATAGTGAAATATGAGGCTATTCGAGCTATTTATGCATATGGAGATGAAATGGCGATTAAACCAATTTGCGAACGTGTAACGAAAGTTGTTTCTAGAAGACGTAAAAATGAAGTAGAGCCTACTGACGAATCAGAGATTGTCATCGCCCTGCGTTTTTTACATAAGTTTGTTGGTCATGAAGAAGTTTTAAAGACGTTTGATAAAGTGTACAAAAAACGTGGAAACTTGTTTATGGCGGAGAGGAAGTGGCTTCGAGACAATATTGCTTACTTTCAAGAGAAAGAAAGAATGTGAAAATCATAAAAAAAGGGTCAGTCTCAACAATGAGACTGACCCTTTTTTATACGAACTAGTTTAATACTTTCACTGTAACTGTTTTACGTCCCCAGTTACTAGATGTACCTTTATCAGGCATTAAAACGTCGATTTTATGTCCTTTAATAGCTCCACCAGTATCACCAGCGATTGCTACTCCGTAACCTTCAACCCATACTTTTGAACCTAATGGAATGACACTTGGATCAACTGCAATTAGTTTCATGTTTGGATTAGCTGTTAAGTTATGACCCATTGCTGATTTTACTTGCTCGCCTGCTTTATAACCATTTTCAAGTGGATCTGCTGTGTAAGCCGTTGCTACAACTTGTAACTCACGAGAAGATGATGGTGCACTTGTTTCAGTTTCCTTTGCAACAGGTTGTTGTGTAGCTGGTTTTCGAGCTTTAGCCGCTTCACGAGCTTCAGCTGCTTCTTGAGCCTTAGCTGCTTCACGAGCTTTAGCTGCCTCTTGAGCCTTAGCTTCTGCTTGAGCTTCAGCTGCTTCTTGAGCTTTAGCTGCTTCACGAGCTTTAGCTGCCTCTTGAGCCTTAGCTTCTGCTTGAGCTTCAGCTGCTTCTTGAGCTTTAGC
>NZ_JAQFNK010000032.1:0-42442 GCF_027710505.1 Bacillus cereus group sp. TH152-1LC
GGTGATTGGTTTAGGTGTAAACTTCCCATCTCTTGCCTAAGGAGATTTTCTAAATGCCCTTATGGGCGCACTTGGAATTCATCAATATCAAATGAACGTTTTGCAAATTCTGTTTCAGTTGCACCAGGTGCTAAAACCTTTGCTTGCAGTTTTGCACCTTGTTCTTTCAATTCATGAGATAAACCTTCTGTAAATGCACTTACATAAAATTTCGTAGCGCAATACGTAACAGCATCAGCAACAATGGTGTATCCACCGCCTGATGAAACGTTAATAAGTTGTGTGCCATCAACCATTGAATAATCTCGAACGAAAAGAGAAGAGAGTATTGTTAGTGCTTCTATATTTACATGTAACATCGTTTCAATTTTATTTAAATTTTGTTCAGCAATTGAGGCGAAATTACCAAACCCTGCGTTGTTAATCCACGTTTCAATTTGAAAGGCTTGTAGGCTTTCATAAAGCTTATAAATATTCTCCGTGATAGATAAATCAGTTCTTCGAATAACAACATCTAATTCTGGATTCATTTCGTTAATTTTTAATTTTAATCCGTCTAATTCTTCTTGTCTTCGAGCGACAAGTATTAAGTTCTTTCCACGAGATGCAAAGGCTAAAGCCGATTCATAGCCAATTCCAGAACTAGCGCCAGTAATAACAGTGTATTTCATATAAAATCCCCCTAAGTTCAAATAAATGTATTATGGTTAGATTTTATTTGTTAGAGTATACTCTAAGTCAAATGTTTTTTATCAATTTGATAAGGCTATAAAATATATGAGGATAAGCATGTGGAGGGAGTGAGAGTATGTACACAATTAGCGAGGTGGCTAAATTAATAGGAGTGAGTACACATACACTACGTTATTATGAAAAGGAAAATATATTAATTGCAAATCGCGATACAAATGGGAATCGACTTTATGAAGAGTCACATATAAAGTGGTTGCAGTTTGTCATGAAATTAAAACAAACGCAAATGCCGATAGCGAAAATAAGAGAATACGCTAGGTTATATTTAGAAGGGGAGCATACAACTGAAGCTCGTTTACAGCTCCTAGAAGATCATAGGAAATCTATTCAGATGCAAAGAGAAAACTTAGTCATTACAGAAAAGATGCTGGAGAATAAAATTATTGCATACAAAGCCTCTTTGGAAAATAAATAGAAAATATATATATGATAAAAATGGATTTAATCTCACAGTGTGTTGGCAAATAAAAAAGAGCAGCTAGCAAACGCTAACTGCTCTATTAAAGGGATCTCTCCAAGGGGGAGTGGAGAAAATATTATGTTACTAGCAGTATTGACAGATTATTAGGGAATATACAAATCGGATGAAAGAAATTTTAAAATAATCTTTCGGCATTGACAGTTCTTAAAATATTCATGTACAATATTTATGAATGACATTCAGTCATTTTTATGTGACAGGATATAATTTGCTTGGAAATGGAACAAATATAATGGTAAATGAGGATGATAGTTGTTTTATATATAAGTAGTGATGTAAAGGAATATTTTTTTAAAACAAAAATGACTGATAGTCAGTCATAAGAGGTGAGAGGTATGAAAAATAGAGCTTGGTTATATGTCATATTAACATGTATCTTCGAAATTTTTTGGGTGTTTGGTTTTAATACGGCCGATACTTGGTGGCATTGGATTATTATTTTAGGCGTTATCGCTGTTGATTTTTACTTCCTTTCTAAAGCATGTGAACATCTTGCGACAGGAACTGTATATGCTATTTTTGCCGGAGCTGGTACGGTAGGGACTTTCTTAATGGATGTATTCCTTTTTGGCGGAAGTTTCAGTGTAGGAAAGTTATTCTTTATCGTGATGGTTGTAGCTGGCGTTATCGGTTTAAAGCTAGCTGATAATAAAGAAGAAACTGTGGAAGGAGCTGCTTAAAGATGGGTTGGTTTTTCGTATTTTGTGCTGCAATTAGTGAAATAGTTGGTGTGATCGGTCTGAAAATGTATAGTAAAGATAAGACGTTAGCAAATGGCGCGATTTATATAGGTGGATTTGCTACATCCTTCGCATTCTTGTATACATCTTTCTTATTCTTACAAGTAAGTGTCGCGTATGCGGTTTGGATTGGTATTGGAACGGCAGGTGCCGTTTTATTAAACATGTTCCTGTTTGGTGAGTCGAAAAGTAAAGCACGTATCATTAGTGTGGCCCTTATTGTATGCGGAGTGACAGGATTAAAGGCTCTTTCGTAAAAATATATTGTATCTCCTAACAAGTCGTTAGGAGATTTTTATTGTAAAAAGTGCACGATAATTGACAGTACAGCTAGTTATTTTATAAAATGAGTGACAGTCATTCAATACGTGTTTGAAAGGGTTTAGATGATGAATAAAAAAGAGAAAATTGTCTATGCAGCTATTGAAGTGTTTCAGGAAAAGGGCGTTGAAAAAACGAAGATTTCTGATATCGTAAAATTAGCTGGCATTGCACAAGGAACTTTCTATTTATATTTTCCTTCTAAGTTATCTGTTATGCCTGCAATAGCAGAAGTGATGGTTGAAAAGATGATACTTGCAGTGAAAGAAAAAGTGCAAAACGATGCGCCTTTCTCAAGTAAAGTTAAGCAAGTGATAGATGCGGTATTTAACTTCATAGCTGAATATCGTGAAATACAAGCTTTAATGTATGCGGGTCTTGCATCTACAGAACATATAAAAGAATGGGAAGCTGTGTATGAGCCTCTTTATATGTGGCTAAGCGAGTTTTTAAATGAGGCGAAAGAAGCTGGTGAAATTCGTGGTTCGGTTCACGCAGAGCGAACAGCGAAGTTATTTATCGCTCTTGTTGAATCAGCAGCGGAACAAGTTTATTTATATGATCATAAAGATGAAGAGCAAGTCGAGCTACAAAAGGCAGAAGTACTAGATTTTTTAACACATGCACTACATATAAAGAAATAGTAAGATGAACCTGTCTGAAAAGGTAGGTTCATCTTTGAGGAAAACTGAATGATAGTCATTCACCTAATGCTTATGTATGTGTGGAAGGATAGTGTGAAATTCTAATGAGTGGAGGCATCTCTACTCATGATTAGCCCACAAATAGAAGGATAAAGAAAAAGCTTCTTGGGCATTATTTTTTTGAGGAACTTACGGGAAGAGGTGTTAAAAAGTGAAGAAACCGATAAAAGAACAAAAGATGGTATTGGTCATTCTTTTGAGTAATATATTTATCGCTTTTTTAGGGATTGGATTAATCATTCCGGTTATGCCGTCCTTTATGAATGACATGAGTTTAACAGGGAAGACGATGGGATATCTCGTTGCAGTGTTTGCAATGGCTCAGCTCATTACGTCACCTATTACAGGCCGGTGGGTTGACCTTTACGGTAGGAAGAAAATGATCATCATTGGATTATTTATTTTTGGTGTTTCAGAACTTCTTTTTGGATTAGGAAAAGATGTGTGGATGCTTTATGCAGCACGAGTGTTAGGCGGAATTAGTGCTGCGTTTATTATGCCTGGTGTTACGGCATATGTTGCGGATATTACCTCTATGCAAGAACGTCCAAAGGCGATGGGATATTTATCTGCGGCAATTAGTACTGGATTTATTATAGGGCCTGGAATTGGCGGATTTATTGCAGAATACGGTATACGTGTGCCATTCTTCGTTGCAGCAGCAATTGCCTTTATAGCATGTGTAATTTCGATTTTTATTTTGAAAGAGCCGTTAACGAAGGAAGAGCTTGCAGAGATTTCTGCTAATACGAAAGAATCGAGTTTTATTGGTGATTTAAAGAAATCATTACATCCAATGTATGCAATTGCATTTATTATCGTATTTGTACTCGCATTCGGATTATCAGCGTATGAAACTGTGTTTAGTCTATTTTCTGATCATAAGTTTGGGTTCACACCGAAAGATATTGCTGCAATTATTACGATTAGCTCCATCTTTGGGGTAGTTGTGCAAGTATTTATGTTTGGTAAATTGGTCGACATGTTCGGTGAAAAAGTGCTGATTCAAATATGTTTAATTGTAGGTGCAGTATTAGCGTTCGTTTCAACTGTAGTCTTTAATTATTGGATTGTACTTCTTGTTACTTGTTTTATTTTCTTAGCATTTGATTTACTTCGTCCAGCTTTAACGACGTTTTTATCAAAAGCAGCCGGAAAAGAGCAAGGATTCGTTGCTGGTATGAACTCGACTTATACGAGTTTAGGAAATATCGCAGGTCCAGCGATGGGCGGAATATTATTTGATATGAATATTCATTATCCATATGCATTTTCAGGAGTTGTTTTAATAGTTGGTCTCGGCATTACATTTATGTGGAGAGAGAAACAGCTAGCTGAAAGTTTTGCAAAGTAATAAAACCCCTTACGACGGTAAGGGGTTTTTGTTTTATCCCGCTTTAATGGGCAGTAAGACCCCCACCTCAAAATTCAGTGAAAGCAAAGAAGTTAGGTGGGGGTCGGGCTACCCATTAAAGTCCGATTGGTGAGGGCTGATAATCAGTGAGGGATGAAGAAAACCCCCACTGATTAAAATTTCACTTTATAAACTTAATCCAAATCGTTTTAATTCAATGAAAATCCCCTCTAATTGCTTTCCTTTATCCGTTAATGTGTACTCTACACGAGGCGGAACTTCTGGATATACTTTTCTCGTTATAATCCCTTGAGACTCTAGTTCTTTTAGTCGAAGCGATAATGTTTTCGGACTAATCCCGTGCATTGATTTTTGTAAATCACTAAAGCGCAATGTTCCTTCGATAAGAAGGTCGCGAATGATTAAAAACGTCCATTTTGTACGAATTACATCAAGCGTTTTAGCGATAGGACAAGGTATGCCAGGTAAACCTTTCGTTAATTCAACTGGATCTATATTGTTCATGGAACTAGCCTCCATAAAATTTTTTTGAATGAATTTGCTTTATAGTATCACAAAACTATACTTTTGGTAACTATATGAAAAAAATATCACTACTTCCATAAAGGAAGTTAGTGCATATACAATAGCAATACGAAATACAAAGGGGTTAAGATGAGGAGGAGGTGATTTTCATGGGAATAAAAAAGTTGTTTGGATTCTTTAGTTTGTTTGTTGTTTGCATTGCACTTGTAGCATGCGGCGTGGAAGAAAAAACGGAAGTCCAGTTATTAAAAGAAATGCCCAAGCCAAAAGCAATGACAATTGATCCCTCACTAAGTAAAAAAGAAGCGACAGAGATGGTTCATGCAGCGCAGCGTTTTTATGCATTTTGGGATACAGGTAAAGAGGAACTTATTCCGCAGACTGTTACTGAAAAATTTTTCGATAATACATTGCCGAAAGGGCGACCACAAGGCACGGAAGGATTAAAGTTTGCGGCACAAAACTTTCGTAAAGTTGTTCCTAATATACATTGCGAGATTGAAGATTTATTAGTCGTTGGGGATAAAGTAACAGCTCGTCTTTCTTTTACAGGCACTCATAAGGATAAGAAAATCAATTTTTTTGCAATTGATATTTTACATGTGGAAGACGGAAAGATAACGGAAGACTGGCATTTAGAAGATAATCTTACGCTGAAACAACAACTTGGGTTAATAGCTGAAGAGTAAATTATATAGGGGAGAGAAAAGCGATGAAAAATATATTCATTATAAATGGACATGAAAAATACGGTACGAAAGAAGGACGTTTAAATAGAACGTTAGTTGATTATATGGTAACGGTATTAAGTGAGAAGAACCATGTGAAAACAACAACGATTCAAGATGGTTATAGTATTAAAGAAGAACAAGAGAAGTTTTTATGGGCTGATGTTGTAATTTATCAAACGCCGATTTACTGGTTTAGTGTACCAGGGTTATTTAAAACGTATATGGATGAAGTATATGAATACGGTTTGTTCTTTAAAGGTGCTGATGAATATGGAACAGGTGGTTTATTAAAAGAGAAAGCGTATATGTTTTCTACAACTTGGAACGCACCGGAGAAAGCATTTGGAGATAAGACGAAGTTCTTTGAAGGGGAAAGTTTAGAGTCAGCGCTTAGCCACTTACACCGCGTGCAAAAGTTTCTTGGCATGAGTCCGTTAAAGAGCTTTGCTTGTTATGATGTGGTGAAGAATCCTACAATTGATACGTATTTAGAGAACTTGAAGAATCATTTAGAAGAAGTCATTCAATAATTGCAGCCATCCCCGCATTTAATGCGGGGATGGCTGTATCCATAACTTCGCGAAAATTGCCCAGCCGAATGAATCAATTGTTACGTTTTTTAAAGAAGAAGGGTATGTTTTTCTTTTTAGAACGGATCAACTTCAGCTAAATTTGGAGTAGTGTTAGGCTGTAGCAAAAGATTTTTTAGCGTTCCTACTTCAGAAAGAGCTACTAATATGTAGCCACTAATCAGTACAATAAGCCCAATGACGCGTAACGTTTGTAAGCTCACTTCATTATTATTCGTTTCTGTTGGATTTGGGGGCGTTGAAGGTGGATTGTTATTCATAAATAAGGCTCCCATCTTTTGTATTTATCCTGCGTTAACGGACAGTAAAACTCCCACCTCAAAATTTAGTTGGAGCAAAGAAGTTAGGTGGGAGTTTTACTGTCCGTTAACGTCCGATTGGTGAAGGCTGATTAAAGTTTCACTTTATATATGTGTAAAATCATTATTTAACTTATGGATAGGAATTATATAGTCATTTTCACTATATGAGAATTGCCTATGAAAAGTGATTAGAAATTTGGGGACGCAAAAAGAGGCTGTTCCAAAAAAATTAAAGATGGAGAAGTGTTACAAAAGGTTAACCAAAGTAGCTAAACAGCTATTTTGGTTAACCTATAATAACTATCCTAATATACGCAATGATTCTTCAATAAACGCTGGGATATCCTCTGGTTGTCTACTTGTTACTAGCTGATTTTGGCATACGACAACCTTTTTGTCATGAAAATGTCCACCGGCATTTTTCAAATCGACCGCAATGGATTTATATCCAGTCACATCGCGTCCTTCAAGTGTTTGTGCAGTGATGAGTAGCTGAGGTCCATGACAAATAGCGAAAACAGGTTTTTTCGCATCCATAAATGCTTTGCTAAAGCGAACAAAACGTTCATCTGCACGAAGTATATCTGGGGAAAATCCGCCTGGTATGAAGAGGGCATCAAAGTTCTCTGGAGAAACATCATCAATATTTTTATCAATCACGACTTCACTTTTTCCTTGTTTACCGTGTACCGTTTTACCTTTGTCCATTTCAATAGTTGTTAATTCATATCCCTTTTCATTAAAAGCTCCTACTGGCTCTGTGTATTCTGTGTCCTCGAAATAATCCGTTATTAAAATAGCAATTTTTTTACTCATTCTAATCCGCTCCTTACATTATATTATCGGTTTCAGAATCATCCTTGAGCAATGTCTTTTATAAAGTGAAACTTTTAATTCATATTTTTTCATTCCCTCCAGTTTCTTTGCCCTGTTACTTTAATACATACCCTTTTTATTAAGACGTAAACATGCATTATCGTTTTTGTATGTAAAAAGCATAACTATCAGTTGTTTGGATAATTCTTATTTGAGGAAGAAAAATAAAAAAGCCAAGGAGATAATTTGTTTTCTCCTTGGCTTTTAAGATGATTTTTTTTTCGTTAAAATGCGGAAATTCGTTGCTTCGTTTTTGGTATAATAATAAATTTTATCCAGAGTAACCCGATAATCATAATGATAAGGCTATGTAAAAATTGAACTGTAGCAATGAGTATAACAATTGAAAATACAATGAGTTGCATGCTTAGCAATATAAAGATTAAGCGAAGAAATTGATTCATTCGTTTTTCAGTATCAATTGGATATAATGCTACAATAATATTTCCTGAAAAATATTTCCACAGGGAACGTAGCTGCATCGAAATCATATATAGGACGATGTAGGCGATAGCACCTTTTACGTATATGTTTGGTATAAAATATAAGGCGAAGGCACCGATTACTCCTAAGCGAATATATATACCGAAATAATCATTCCCGCGTAAAAATGCGAGTGTATGTAAATAGAAGAAAGTTGCTCGCTTTTTATGTAATAAAGGTTCAATCCAATTTGTAAGCCATTTTCTTTTATTTACTTGCTTATTCAGTTGCGGAACATCGGTGAAAATGCTAGCAAATTGATAAAAACGAACGTTCATTTTTTCTTCTTGTTCAATTATGTAATCCCACGGTATTCGTTTTATAGGCTGTTTTTTCGTATATAGAAGTAGGAAAGCAAGTAGTAAGAGCAATCCGCCTAATATAAGAACATGTGCCGAGTAAAACAGCATGTAAATGATTAAGGCGTTACAAGTAATACGAATAATGAACCATATATTTTTTTCATGACTATCACGCCACATCCAATGTGTATATATATTCCAAGCTTTCATAATCATTAAAACGATAAAGATTGTACATAAGAAAGGTACCGTTACTTGTAATGATTGCAGGGCAAGTGGAACGAGAATCAAGAATGTGAATAATAATGGGAAAAGCTGAATGATGTAATTGTATAGAAGAGATTTTTTAAAATAAGATGTTAGTTTCTCTTCTAATGCAAGCAAATAGACAGCATCAGGTTTTTGAATAAATGTACGGATCGGGCATCTCGTTATAATGAATGTAAGTACAATCGTGATGAGTAGTAAAGCTATTCCTTTAGAAGGAG
Source organism: Bacillus cereus group sp. TH152-1LC (assembly GCF_027710505.1). Lineage (NCBI taxonomy): Bacteria > Bacillati > Bacillota > Bacilli > Caryophanales > Bacillaceae > Bacillus > Bacillus cereus group sp. TH152-1LC. The sequence goes on from NZ_JAQFNK010000032.1 coordinate 8,672, forward strand.
ATGCTTTTAGAAACTGAGCATAGTAGTATGCGCCAACGCATGAAATAAAGATAAAGCTATATAGTAAACCGTTAATCATACGTGCAAAGTATGTAATGATATTTTGCATATGTTGTTGGAAGCGACTGCTCCATAGTGATTCGATTGACATGTTTTTCACCTCTTTGTTCTATTATATATGTTTTATAAAAGAAAAAACGAGCAAATTGCGTTATGCAACTTGCTCGTTTTCCTTTTCGTTATTTTTTTTCTGATCACGATTCATTAATGGATAGAAGGCAAAACCAATTACGAATAAACCAATTCCGAGAAGGAACGTTTTTATATCGGATGCACCGGTTTTAATAACCCATAGTGCATAGCAAAGTGCGATCACTGCGACTATACCATCTGTAATTCTTGCCCGCATTTCATTTTTATATGTTTCACCAGTTGCGACTAGTTTTAACTGGAAGATTGGTGAAACGAGATATGGAATGAGGTAGGCCAGTGTTGATACGGTAATAACGAATGTATAAGCTTCCGCAATAGTTCCTGATAATGTTGAGAATAAGAACACTTGCGACATAATGTTTGTTAATCGTAATGAGTAAATTGGACTTCCTTTTTTATTTGTTTTTGTGAAGAAGGAAGGGAAGAAACCTTCTTTTGCTGCTTGATACGGTACTTCTGAGCTTAATAAAATCCAGCCTAATATAGAACCGAATAGGGAAGTAAGAGCAAGTAATGCCATCAGTTTCCCACCGCCATGACCCATTGCAGCGTTTAATGCATCTGCTAATGGACGTTCAGAAGCTTGTAATTTATCAACGTGAAGTACACCCATTGTTAAAATTGTAATTCCTAAGTAAATCGCAACTGTAATAAGTAATCCTGCAACTGTTGCGCGTTTTACTGTTTTAGGAGAGGTAGCACGGTTTGATAAAAGTACTGCCGATTCAATTCCGATAAATGCCCAAAGCGTTGTAAGAGCAGCTAAGTTTACTTGTGAAAGTAGGCCGTGTGATACACCTGATTTATCGATCATCGGTGTGTACCATTGTCCAAACTTAGAAGCTTCGAATGCAAATAACGTAACGACGATGAATAAAAGGAATCCAGTTACTTTCGTTGTTGTTGCTAAGAAGTTTAGCTTTCCAGCTCCGCTTACACCGTTTGTTAATATAATATGAGTTCCCCAAAGTAAGATGGAACAAATCGTAAATGTAATTAGTTTTCCGACTTCTATGTTAAAAGAACCGATTGAAAATAGTAGTCGCGTATCTTTCATAATTGGGAAGAAGAGTGATAAATATCCCGCGAAAGACGTAATAATGGCAACGTTACTTGCCCAGTTTGCAACCCAATATCCCCATACCATACTGAAACCAGCCATTTTTTTCTTTTTTGGTGATGAGAATAAAGCATATGCATGACTTTGTGGTCCTGTCGTTAAATCAGGACGACGAATTGCTAAATTACCGAAAACAAGAGCTAGCATTAAAACACCAAACCCTGTTGTTAACCAAGCTAAAGTGACACCGAGAGGGCTTGCTGTTTGTGCCAACGTACTTGGCACCATGAAAATCCCAGCGCCAACCATGTTACCGACAACGAAAGCTGTTAGTACCCAAAAGCCCCATTTTTTTTGTTGCATAGAAAATACCTCCAAAGTTAGTATAACCAAGTCAAGCGAGGAGATATGTATGTCTTCTTAGTAGAGAAGAGAAGTCCCAAACAAAACAAAAAAAGCACGTAATTTGCCGCTACATGCTTTCTATCTTATAAGAAACCCACGACATACCTCTCGATAGCTCTCCACAAACGAAACGTTTCGTTTGTGACAGTTCTGCACTTATTAAATGCAGACCCAGCAAGCGTGCATGGTGGACACGGGCTTACTTCGGCAATCATTCCTTTCTCATTCCTTCATCAATGCCACTACATCTCCTGAAATGATACTCTTAATGACTGCAACCTCTACCTCACCGAGATACGAATGAGGATTTAAATATTAAATTAACGTCTTTAAGAGTAACAAATGAATTTTTATACGTCAATGGATATAGTAATAATCAGATTATAGAGAAGAGTATGTGATTAAAAGTGAGAGGGATTGTTATGCGATATTTGAATTTTCGTAATATAATAAATGTTATTAGGGCTAGAAGATTGAGAAGGGGATGAAGTATATGCCTGCATGTAATAAAAATTCCATAATAGGTGTACTAGATTCAGGGGTTGGGGGATTAACAGTTGCGAGTGAGATTATGCGTCAATTGCCTAAAGAGAGCATTTACTATATTGGTGATAATGATCGTTGTCCGTATGGGCCAAGAAGTGTAGAGGAGGTACAATCTTTCATATTTGAAATGGTTGAGTTCCTCAAAAAGTTTCCATTAAAAGCCCTAGTTGTAGCATGTAATACTGGTGCAGCTGCTGCATTGACTGATTTGCAAGAAGCACTTCCCATTCCGGTTATTGGCGTTATACATCCGGGAGCAAGGGCTGCAATTAAAGTGACAAAGAAAGGAAAAATCGGGGTAATTGGAACTGTAGGTACGATACAATCTAATATGTACGAAAAAGCATTACACGAGCTTGATACATATTTGGAAGTGCATAGTCATGCGTGTCCGACTTTAGCTACAGTTGTAGAAAATCAATTAGAAGATACAGCATATGTAACGCAGCAAGTGAAACAAGCTTTACTGCCATTAACGGAAGAAGATATAGATACGCTAATTCTTGGGTGTACGCATTATCCACTTTTAGAGTCCTATATAAAAAAGGAATTAGGAGAAGATGTAACGATTATTAGTTCGGCAGAAGAAACAGCGATAGAGTTAAGCACAATTTTACAACACAAAGGAATTTTGTCTGACAATCTGAATCTGAAGCATCGATTTTTTACAACAGGTTCTGTTTCATCATTTGAACATATTGCTGAGCAATGGCTAGGGTATCAAATTGCTGTAGAATGTGTGAATTTAACTATGGAAAAACAACTCGTGAACTAAACTGTATAAAAAGAAGCTGATCCAAAACTAGATCAGCTTCTACATATAAGATTAAACAAAGTTTAATACAGTTACTTTTTCACGTGTCATAGACTCAAGGCTCTTACGAATACCTTGTGCACCCATACCTGAACCTTTTACACCGATGAATGGGAAGTGGTCAGGGCCGCGCTCTGTGCGTCCGTTAATTTGAACAGAACCAGTTTCGATTTTGTTAGCAATTGCAAATGCTTTGTTAATGTCTTTTGTGAAGACACTTGCTTGTAAGCCGAACTCTGATTTGTTAGCAATTTCAATTGCTTGCTCATCTGAAGAAACACGGATGATTGGAAGGATTGGGCCAAATGGCTCTTCCCAAGCAACTTTCATTTCTTCTGTTACGTGGTCGATTAATGTTGGGTAAATTAAGTTACGCTCACGTTTGTTACCGATAACAATTGTTGCACCTTTTTCTACAGCGTCGTCAACTAAACCTTGAACGAAGTCAGCAGACTTGTCGTCGATTAATGGAACGATTGTGCTATCTTGTTCTGGAGATCCAACTGATAGTTCAGCTACTTGCGCTTTTAATAAGCTAACAAGCTCGTCTGCTACGTTTTCGTGTACAAGTACACGTTTAATAGCTGTACAACGTTGACCAGAGTAAGAGAATGCACCGCTTACGATATGGTTTGCAGCATCTTGTAAGTCAGCATCTTCACGAACGATACCAGGGTCTTTACCACCAAGTTCTAATACAAGTGGAATCATCGCAGCTTTTTTCGCTAAATGTTTACCTGTGTTTGTACCACCTGTGAACGATACCATATTGATGCCTTCGTGTTCTACTAAGTAGTCACCAATTACAGAACCGCGTCCTGTCGCTACGTTTACAAGACCTTTTGGAAGGCCAGCTTTATGAAGCGCTTCAACCATTTTAATACCGCTAATTGCACCTTGAGTCGCTGGTTTGAAAATAACAGCGTTACCCATAATTAATGCTGGTGCAAGTTTTGCAGCAGATAAGTTTACTGGGTAGTTAAATGGTGCGATTGCTAATACAACACCAAGTGGTGCGCGTTGGATGATCGCAAGTTTAGATTTCGTTCCACCAGGGAAGCTATCGCCCATCATGCTTTCTCCGTGCATATGAAGAGCTTCTTCAATTGTGTAACGAATGAAATCAGCTGTACGAACAACTTCTTTCTTCGCATCTTTATATCCTTTACCGACTTCTTTCATAATGATATCGGCAATTTCATCTTGCATATTTACGAGCTCATCAGCCCATTTATATAAATATTTTGCGCGATCTTGTAGAGAAGCTTCTGCCCATGATTTTTGAGCTTCTTTTGCAGATGCAATTGCTTCATCTACTTCTCCGCGAGTAATTGCTTGCACTTGTCCAATTACTTCGTGTAAGTATGGAGATGGAATTTCGATTGTTTCTCCTGAAGAGCTTTCTCTCCATTCTCCGTTTAAATAAAATTTGTACGTATTGCTAGTTGTCATGATTAGTCCTCCTAAAATAGCAACTTGTAAGAGTGAGTATAAGGTGATTGTAGGGTGTTTGATAACATTTTTCAAATGAAATGTTTGTGAAAACGATTTCTTATTCTTTTTTTATTTTGTATGCCCTTTCTTACAGAACATTCCCTTATTTCAAAATGATGTAGCGTATATTTTTATTCGGTGTGTAAAAAAACAATTGACAGAATACTCAATAAAGTTGTAAGATTATAAATGGAAAATAAATGAAGGGGGTGTGCGTAATGATTGTAATCGTAAATGTAATGGGCTTAGCTCTGTTAAATGGCAGAAAACATTCATATCATTACGCAACCCGTACGGCTATATAGGGCATCTTTGTCTTATAAAAAGCGTGCGTTGCGTATATCGTAACGTACGCTTTTATGCATTCCTGTGCATATCGTCAAGCGGCGGTATGCTTTTTTTTGTTTTCCATGTTACTATATAAAACTTTGGAAGGTGGAAAAATGTGATGAGATTGTATGGGTTACGAAATGTAAATGTGATGGGTCTGGATAGTGGATAAAGAAATGAGAGGGAAACGAGCACGAGAAGGGAGAGGTTACATTGTTATCAGTATTACTAAAGTTAAAATGGTTTTTTAAAGAGCATTGGAAGAGATATAGTATCGCCATTGGAGCTCTTTTAATTGTAAATATAGTTGAAGTTATTCCCCCGAAAGTGTTAGGGGTTACGATTGATAACATAAAAACAGGAACGTTATCGAATGAAGCAATTATGCAATCTATTCTTATTTTAATAGGGGTTACGATCGTTGGATACGGTCTCACTTTTGTGTGGCAACATCAATTGTTTGGAGGGGCATTCGTACTGGAGAAGACGATGCGCTCTAAATTTATGGGGCATTTACTTAAAATGACACCGACGTTTTATCAAAAGAATCGTACTGGTGATTTAATGGCGCGAGCGACAAATGATTTAAAAGCAATCGCTATGACAGCTGGTTTCGGTATATTAACGCTCGTGGATTCGAGTTTATATATGCTGACGATTGTCTTTATGATGGGATTTACAATTAGTTGGGAGCTTACATTTGCGGCACTTATACCGCTTCCGATTATGGCGTATGCGATGAATATATATGGAAAGAAATTGCATGAAAGATTTACAGTTGCGCAAGATGCGTTCGGTGATATGAACGATAAAGTATTAGAATCGATCGCTGGCGTGCGCGTTATTCGTGCATACGTACAAGAGAATGCAGATCAGGAAAGATTTCATCATTTAGGAGATGACGTCTACGAAAAAAATATGAAGGTAGCTAGAATCGATGCATTATTCCAGCCAACTGTAAAAATGCTTGTTGGTCTTAGTTATTTAATCGGTTTAGTGTATGGCGCGTATCTTGTATTTCAATCAAAGGTGACGCTTGGTGAACTCGTTTCATTTAACGTGTATTTAGGGATGATGATTTGGCCGATGTTTGCAATTGGCGAATTAATCAATGTTATGCAACGAGGAAATGCATCATTAGACCGTGTGAATGAAACGTTAGCGTATGAACCAGATGTAAAGGATCCGAAAAATCCAAAGCTTGTACAAGAGCCGGATTATATTCAGTTTGATGACGTTACCTTTTCATATCCTTCATCAACTGAAACAAATTTAAAAAAGGTTTCATTTACATTAAAACAAGGGGAAACGCTTGGGGTTGTTGGAAAAACAGGAAGTGGAAAAACGACACTTGTACGTCAGCTTCTTCGTCAATATCCACTTGGAGATGGGGATATTGCAGTCTCTGATGTGACGTTAGATAACATAACGAATGAAAATGTACTCGGGTGGATTGGGTATGTACCTCAGGAACATATTTTGTTCTCAAAAACAGCGAGGGAAAATATTTTATTCGGGAACCGAGAAGCGACGGAAGAAGAACTCGAGAAAGCGATTGAAATTGCGGCGTTTACAAAGGATTTAGAGTTTTTACCAGAAGGGTTAGAAACGCTCGTTGGAGAGAAGGGTGTTTCTTTATCGGGAGGGCAAAAACAAAGGATCTCGATTGCGCGAGCTGTGATTCAAAATCCAGAAATTTTAATTTTGGACGATTCGTTATCAGCTGTGGATGCTCGTACGGAAGCAGCGATTATTGAAAATATAAGAACAGAAAGAAGCGGAAAGACGACGATTATTACGACGCACCGTTTATCAGCCGTACAACATGCAGATTGGATTCTCGTTATGGATGAAGGTGGAGTAATGGAAGAGGGTACGCATGATCAGCTTATTAAAAGCGGGGGCTGGTATGCTGAGCAGTTTGAAAGACAACAAGGAGAAAATGAAAGTGAAAGTGCGGATAGTGGGGTGAAAATATGAGCGTTTCAAAACGATTGTTTCAATATGCGATGAAAGTGAAAGGGACGATTTTTGCAGCGATGCTAATGTTATTTATTTTTGTCATCGCAGAGCTTGCTGGTCCTTTCGTCGCGAAAACGATGATTGACGATCATATCGTTGGAATAGAGAAACCTTGGTATGAAACAGAAAAGAGTGAAGAGGCTGTTTTGTATAATGGTACCTTTTATAAGCGAAGTGATCGCTTTGAACAAGGTGAGAAAAAAGGAAAAGAAGTACGCGTGATGCAAGTCGGTTTTCAATATTACTTTGTGCCGAATAAAGTGAATGCTGAAGGATCACGTACTGTAAAAGGTGATATGATTACCGTTCAAAATGGTAAGGCGGTGCAAGTGTATAAAGCGAAAGCATTAACGAAAGAAGAAGTGTTTGCGTTTTATAAACCAGAAATAAACCGTCTATTATTACTTGGTGGTGGGTATTTCGCTTTATTAGTAGTCGTTTCATTATTTGCATACGGAAAGCAATTTTTCTTACAGAAGGCAGCGAACAAAATTATTCAAATTATGAGGGAAGATGTCTTTTCTCATATTCAAACGTTGCCAATTCGGTATTTCGATCATTTACCAGCAGGGAAAATTGTATCGCGTGTCACGAATGATACGGAAGCTATTCGGGATTTATACGTAACGGTGCTTGCGACATTCGTTTCTAGTATCATTTATATTATCGGGATATTCGCTGCGCTATTTTTACTCGATGTAAAATTGGCGACGTTATGTTTACTTATCATCCCGATTTTAATCGTTTGGGCAATTCTTTATAGAAAGTACGCGTCTGTATACAATCATAAAATGCGTTCGCGTTTATCTGATATTAACGGAACAGTGAATGAATCCATTCAAGGAATGCCAATTATCCAAGCGTTCCGTCAAGAGCGTGAAACGAAAAAAGAGTTTGAAGAATTAAATGGTGATTATTTTAAGTATCAAAATAAAATTTTGAATTTAAATGCAGCAACTTCGCATAACTTAGTGTCTGTATTAAGAAATATCGCTTTCACAGGTGTGATTTGGTATTTCGGTGGAGCTTCATTAAGTGCTTCAGGCGTCATTTCGCTAGGGATACTGTATGCGTTTGTTGATTATTTAACACGATTGTTCTCACCGATTACAAATATGGTAAATCAACTCGCTAACTTAGAACAATCGCGCGTTGCATCAGAACGTGTTTTTGAATTGTTAGAGGAAAAAGGGGAAACGGTAGAAGAGGAGCGTATGCCTCGCTTACAAGGAAATGTGAAGTTTGATAATGTGTCGTTTTCTTATAATGGAAAAGATGAAGTGTTAAAAAATATTTCTTTTGAAGCGAAACAAGGCGAGACAGTAGCGCTTGTCGGTCATACTGGATCAGGAAAAAGTTCCATTATGAATGTACTCTTTCAGTTTTATGAGTTTGAAAAAGGGAAGCTTACGATTGACGGTCACGATGTAAAAGAGATGCCGAAACAAGCAACTCGTGAACATATGGGAATCGTACTGCAAGATCCGTTTTTATTTAGTGGGACAGTAGCATCTAATGTTAGCTTAGAGAACGAAAAAATTTCAAAAGAACGCATCGTAAAAGCATTACGTGATGTTGGTGCTGAAAGATTTGCGAACAATATAAATGAAGAAATTACGGAGAAAGGAAGTACACTTTCAACCGGAGAACGTCAGCTTATATCGTTTGCTAGGGCACTTGCTTTTGATCCAGCCATTTTAATTTTAGATGAAGCGACATCTAGTATTGATACAGAGACAGAAGCGATGATTCAACAAGCGCTAGAAGTTGTGAAAAAAGGGAGAACGACATTTATTATTGCTCACCGACTTTCAACAATTAAAAGCGCAGATCAAATTATTGTGCTTGATAGAGGAACGATTTTAGAAAAAGGCTCTCATGATGAGCTCATGAAAAAGCGCGGGCGTTATTACGATATGTACAAAACGCAAATGGAAGGAAACCAGAGCGCTTAATAGGTGTGGAGGAGAACTTGTGATTTTCACAAGTTCTTTTTTTAGTGAATCAGGGTAGTTAAATAAGAAGTATTGTTTTACCTTTTTCTTTATAAATGCTATATTAAAAAATGTTACTTATTTTTTGTATGTAGCGTTATTTTCCCCTTTTGTTTGATTATGAAGAAAAGGGATAAACTAAATAAGAACATTTTCATTGAAAAATTGTTCAAGATTGCATACAATCAATATAGTTTTTAAATTCCTATCAGAATACTTGGAGGATTACCATCATGAAAAAATTATTTTCAGTACTTGCAGTAACTACATTAGCGATCGGGATTGTAGCGGGCTGCGGTAAAGAAGAGAAAAAAGATACAGCTAGTCAAGATGCGTTACAAAAGATAAAACAAAGTGGTGAACTTGTAATTGGAACAGAAGGTACATATCCACCGTTCACATTCCACGATTCAAGCAATAAATTAACTGGATTTGATGTTGAATTAGCAGAAGAAGTTTCAAAACGTTTAGGGGTAAAACCTGTGTTTAAAGAAACACAATGGGATAGCTTACTTGCTGGTCTAGATGCAAAACGTTTCGACATGGTTGCAAATGAAGTTGGTATTCGTGAAGATCGCCAAAAGAAATATGATTTCTCTAGCCCATACGTTTCATCTTCAGCGGTATTAGTTATTGCAAAAGATAAAGATAAACCTGCTACTTTTGCTGATGTAAAAGGATTAAAAGCAGCACAATCTTTAACAAGTAACTATGCAGATATTGCTAAGAAAAATGGCGCAGAAATTACGAATGTAGAAGGCTTTAGCCAAGCAGCAGAATTATTAAACACTGGCCGCGTTGATTTCACAATTAATGATAAATTATCAGTGTTAAACTACTTAGAAACGAAAAAAGATGCAAAAATTAAAATTGTAGATACAGAAAAAGAAGCGTCACAAAGTGGATTCTTATTCCGTAAAGGTAGCGACAAGCTAGTACAAGAAGTAAATAAAGCGTTAGAAGATATGAAAAAAGACGGTACGTATGACAAAATAGCGAAAAAATGGTTCGGTGAAAATGTATCTAAGTAGTGCGTTGGTTTCAGATCGATTGTCTACTTGGATAGATATTATGCAGTCTTCCTTCATGCCTATGCTGAAGGAAGCTGTGTTTACGACAATTCCATTAACGCTTATTACATTTATTATCGGGATTATACTTGCGACGTTAACGGCGCTTGCACGTATTTCAGGTAGTCGTATTTTACAATGGATTGCTCGTATCTATGTATCTATCATTCGCGGAACGCCACTTCTTGTACAGTTATTTATTATTTTCTATGGTCTTCCAACTCTTAATATTGAAGTTGAGCCATATACAGCAGCAGTTATTGGATTTTCATTAAATGTCGGTGCGTATGCATCTGAAATTATTCGTGCTTCAATTCTTTCCATTCCGAAAGGGCAGTGGGAAGCAGCTTATACAATTGGAATGACGTATCCGCAAGCGCTAAAACGAGTTATTTTACCGCAAGCGACACGCGTATCCATTCCGCCGCTTTCGAATACATTTATTAGTTTAGTGAAGGATACTTCATTAGCATCGTTAATTTTAGTAACAGAAATGTTCCGAAAAGCGCAGGAAATTGCGGCAATGAACTACGAGTTTTTAATTGTTTATTTCGAAGCAGGTCTAATTTATTGGGCAATTTGCTTCTTATTATCTATCGTGCAACAAATATTAGAAAAACGTTCAGAACGTTACACTCTAAAATAACCCTTTCATAAAAGGAGTTTTTGTTTTTATGATTTCAATTCAACATTTACAAAAAAGTTTCGGAGATAATACCGTACTAAAGCATATAGATTTATCAGTTGAGAAGGGAGAAGTTGTTGTTATTATCGGACCATCTGGATCTGGTAAAACGACATTCTTACGTTGTCTCAACGTGCTAGAAACGCCGAATGCTGGTAGTATTCGTGTCGGTAATAAAGAGCTCGACTTCTCTCAAAAAGTATCGAAGAAAGATATTGTTAACCTTCGTACACAAACAGGTATGGTATTCCAACACCATAATCTATTTCCGCATTTAACAGCACTTCAAAATGTCATGGAAGGGCTCGTTACAGTGAAAAAGATGGGGAAAGAAGATGCGAAGAAGAAAGCAAACTATTTCCTTGAAAAAGTTGGTCTTGCGGATAAAGTAGACTTATATCCGTTCCAATTATCAGGCGGACAACAACAGCGCGTTGGAATTGCTCGCGCGCTTGCGATGGAGCCGGAAGTGTTACTATTTGATGAGCCAACGTCAGCACTCGATCCTGAACTCGTTCAAGAAGTTCTGAAAGTAATGAAAGAACTTGCGAAAGAAGGCATGACGATGGTGATTGTAACGCACGAAATGCGCTTTGCACATCAAATTGCGAACCGCGTTATTTTCATGGATGGCGGTGTCGTTGTCGAACAAGGTACACCAGAAGATGTATTTACAAATCCAAAAGAAGAACGCACGAAGAAGTTTTTACAAATGTTGCAATAAAGTGAAACTTTAATCAGTGGGGGTTTTCTTCATCCCCCACTGATTATCAGCCCTCACCAATCGGACTTTTATGGGCAGTTGATTCCCCGCCTAACTTCTTCGCTTTCGCTGAATTTTGAGGTGGGGGTCTTACTGCCCATTAAAGCGGGATAAACTAAGGAAGGTCTCAAGGCATATGCCTTGAGACCTTTTTGCCATATATATTTATTTTTGGAATCCGCCAAGGCTTTGCTCAGCCATTGCAACTAGACGTTTTGTAATTTCTCCACCAACTGAACCGTTAGCGCGAGCCGTAGAATCTGCTCCTAATTGTACACCAAATTCTTGAGCGATTTCGTACTTCATTTGATCGATTGCTGCTGTTGCACCTGGTACTACTAATTGATTGTAAGAACTTTGGTTTGCCATAGGAATATATCCTCCTTAGAGTTATAAAAATTTTTTTTGGTTGGACTAGCTGGATTTGAACCAGATTATCGCCCCGTTTGGCGCTAATCCATCGGTAATTAAGTTTGTACTCATAGTATGGATGTTACCTAGAAAGATATACGAAATAATAATTTGTAAATTTTGTAAAAAAATCTTAGTGGTTTCGTAAATTATGAAATAAGAGTAATCGTTGTATTTTTTAGAAAGAAGGCTAAACTAAGAGCGATTTGAAATATGTTTTTTTATCCCGCTAGTTGGGGGCAAATCATTCACTTCTTATTTATGACTTACTACATGTATAGTTCTATTTTGAGTAGGGGTAGGATAGAACGCTCCTATGCACGGCTAGATGCTCTCTTCAATCAACTTGTAAATGATAACGTATGGAGGAATCGTGATGGGAATTTGCCCGCTTTGCAACGCATTAGAATTACAAACATATTCTTGTCAAAATTGCGAAGGTATACTCCAAGATTATGGGAAAACTGTAGATTACATAGACGATTATAGTGCGTATATGGATCAAGAATTATTAAGTGCAGTAGATGGTTTAACACATAGTAATTCACAAGAATACTGCAATCATGTTTTTTATTGCGGGATGTGTAACGTGGAAACAGAAGTTGTAGTGAAACTTGTGTAAATAGAAAACTTCCACCTTATGAATGAGGTGGAAGTTTTTGTTTTCGTATTTGTGAGTGAATCATAGGGGAAGGGATATGTTCGGTGTTTGATGGAGTTCCGGATTTTATTTGAGACATTTTTTCTTTTGCATCGCGCAAAGAATGTTCAGTTAAGTAGATGGCATATTCGTAAAATAATTGGCGCGTCAGTTCACTTTGTTCTTTTAACTTTTCATCTTGGAATACAGTCCGCCCAGGTTTAGAGTTTGCTTCAAAGAGCCACGGGTTTTCCTGCGTGTCTAAACCGATATCAAAACCAATTTCTCCAATATTTCCGGTTACTTGTTCATCGAGCGCGTAACTGATTTGTAAGGCTGTATGTTTTAATTTATTTTCAATTTGAACTTGTTTCGTTGAATCAGGAAAAAGCTCTTGCAGTAATTTTGTATCACCACCGCTATTTACATGTGTTGTTAAACTACCTTTGCCAGCAATTTTTGCAACGATTGCACTGACAATCCATTGACCGAAATGATTTTTATTTGTATGAATGCGGAAATCAACCGGTTGCCCATCGAAGCGAAGTAAGGAAATACCTTGTTGTACGATAAACTTTTTTAAATCATGTCCTTTTAATACATGGTTCAGAAGCGTTTCTAATGATTGATACTTTCTTAGTTTGTTTTCTTCATTTTCGCGATAACGACAGTAGTAGCAATTCTCTGCTTGAGAATAAAATAGTTGATGAATATTTCTACCGAAGCTGCCGTGAATGGGTTTCATGTAAATCGATTTATACGTACCGAGAAATCGTTCTACTTGTTCGAAGTTTTGAAATGTTTCTGTGTTTGGTAAGAATGGCATAATGGATTCATCTTTCATAAGAAGTTGATGCACTTCCCATTTATTAAAAAATCCTGGATTAAACCACGGAATAGCATAGTCATGCTCTAATTTTCTTTTTGCTCTTACGATCGGTTTATAATTTTCAGCTTTCCGATTTGGTAATCGGTCGTAAATGACATTCGGTAAAGGGACTTTTTTCTTAATCCATTGCCCTTCTTGAAAGAAATACCCTTCAATTGTTTCATCTTCCCAGTCTATATGTTGCACACCAAAAACGAATACAAATGGTCGCAAGGTGAATGGCGGCGTTAGTAACTCACCAAGAGAAGTTGAACGGTTTCCTAAAGGGTTAGAAGAGTCATCGTTAAAACCAGTTGTGAAAATCCCGATTAATGGTCCGAAAACAATAGTCTCATTTTGCGTGAATGCATGGATAGTAGTGGAATGAGGAAGCAAAAGCTTCTCTGCAATTTGTTGTCCGATAATGATTTCACGAGTAAAGGAATAATGAATTTTTACCTCTTCACTTGCAACATGGCGTACGCCGAAGGAAAGGGATGTAATCGGTGGTGTAATGGAAAAAATATAAGGTAAAGTAATACTATTTGGATGCTCATCTGAAATATTTAACGTATATATGTGCTCTTTCAAAATGGGTTTACCCCCTTTCATTATGGTGTGAAGCGGCTAAACTTTAGTGGTCCGTGATATATTTTTTCGGCTAATGCATCGCTATGACGAATGTAATGTTCGTACGGGGGAATCGTGTTGACATACATAAGCCAAATGGCCCCCTTTTGATCCATAATGGTGGAAAGCTCTAGCTCGAATAACGAAGAATAAGATTGATCTAATGTTTGGAACACTTCATTTATAATATCGTGTAAAGCGTCTTGTAATAATTGTACACCGGTACTAGATAGTACGTATTTAACTTTTGAAAATGAATGCAGCGAGGAATCATCTGTTGCCGAAAGTAAAAGTTGATTCGGAAATGAGCTTTTTTGTATAAATTGGCCAATAGCATTCCACTTCTGTTCTTTATTTTTTTGCAAAATGGTTCGAATATGGAGTGGGTATGTTAATTGATTAGGTGGCTGCAGCATAGTGTGGGTGATGTAACGTGCTGATCGTATATTAGATTTGTACCAAGATATAAATTCATCTGTTCGCTTGATTGGAGTAGAAGTATGATAGTCATCATTTATCGTATCGATATGAAACGTTTTGTTTTTGTAAGCGACCCGGTACAGACTTTCATTGGAATGTGTATGGGTAGGACGTATAATAATATCTTTTGTTTTTAATAACAGTTTGAAAATGTTTTGGATTGTTGCTATTTCAAATTTTGGTATATAAGGAGATAATTTTTTATTTGTGAGAAATACATCATGTAGTTCGCTTAAGTCAATGAGTGTGTTATTTAAAAAGGTAGTGGTAGGACGGTTGTGTAATGAGTGAATAATTGACTTTGCTTTTTCGAAGTCTGTGTCCTCGTTAAAAGAAGAACGATCGTATATATAAGAAGGAATAGGGAATGTTTGCTCTTTCCATTTTCCTGTATCCGTATCATAAATCAGACCAGAGACAAGATCTGTTTTAGGATTAATACCAAATGGCGTAAACTGGGCAACGACATTATGATAAAGCCGAGCGCGTTTAGCGATTTCGGTGTAATACGTTTGCTCATAATGAGGGTGAGAAGTTAAAATACCGAGAACCAACGAAATCACTCCTTTACTAACAAAATGTTGGCACAATAGGCGAAGCTATATATTGCAAATACGTTTTTATACCATTATACTTTTGTCCGTATGATGATATGCTATAGTTTTGGAGAAGCGAAAGGTTGATTGTAATGAATATATGGTTAAGTATGTTAACGACGACAGGGCTCGGAGCAATTATTGGGGGATTCACAAATCATTTAGCGATAAAAATGTTATTTCGTCCGCATCGCCCTATTTATATTGGGAAGTTTCAAGTTCCATTTACACCAGGATTAATTCCGAAGCGCCGCGATGAGCTTGCTGTTCAATTAGGAAAAATGGTTGTCGAGCATTTGTTAACGCCAGAAGGAATCGGAAAGAAGCTAACAAATGAAGAGTTTCAAAAAGGCTTAATTCAATGGATGCAAGTAGAAGTGGATAAAGTAATGACGAATGAACAATCACTGCGACAAATGTTAGAGAAATGGAACGTAGCGCATGTAGAAAAAGAAGCAACCGAGAAAATCGAACATGTGATTACAGAAAAAATTCAGGCATTTTTAGAAGAGTACTATACATATACATGGGAACAGGCTTTACCTCATTCTGTTCATGAAAAAATAGAGAATGCGATTCCAAATGTTTCGGCGTTTATTTTAGATCGAGGAATTAATTTTTTTGAAAGTGAAGAAGGGAAAGCACGTCTTTCAAAAATGATTGATGATTTCTTTGCTTCTAGGGGAACGCTGCTTAACTTAGTCGGAATGTTTTTAGGGAATGTAAGTGTAGTGGATCGTGTGCAGCCAGAAGTTATTAAGTTTTTAGGGCAAGATGGCACAAAGCAACTTTTAACTGATGTACTGCAAAAAGAGTGGGAGAAGTTAAAAGGAAGAGATGTAAAAGAAGTAGAAACGTTTGTAGACAAAGAAATAATTGTAAGCTCTATATTGTCAGCGGTTAAAGTGGAGGAAACAGTGAGTAAGTTTTTAAACCAATCTGTGCAGCAAGTATGTGAGCCAGTTCGAGAAACAATCATGGAAAAGGTAGTCCCAAGTGCAGTAACGAAAGGCTTAAAGTGGGGGACAGAAAACGTAGCGAGTATATTAAACAATCTCCATCTTGCGGAAATTGTGCAGCAAGAAGTATCCACATTCTCAACAGAGAGACTAGAAGATTTAGTGCTATCCATTACAAAAAATGAACTAAAAATGATTACGTATTTAGGTGCCTTATTAGGCGGGATGATTGGACTCGTGCAAGGACTGTTATTGTTGTTTCTTAAATAATAAGATGAGTACATAGAAATAAAAGTGAAATTTCTTCACATCTCTTGCATAGTTTGATATGGTAAGTAGAGGTGCGTATGTAAATGCACTTAAAAGGCAGTGTGAGTGAAAAGCGCTAGCCTTCTAAAGGAGGAAAAATAAAATGACAAAAAACATTCATGATGTTGCATATGAATTACAAAAAGCAATCGCTGAAAACGAAGATTTCCAAACATTAAAAGCAAGCTACGCAGCAGTTCAAGGTGACGCAGCTTCAAAGAACTTATTCGATGAGTTCCGCACAATGCAACTTGGCCTACAACAAAAAATGATGCAAGGTCAAGAAATCACTGAGGAAGATAACCAAAAAGCACAAGAAGTTGTAGCTCGCATTCAACAAGACGCTAAAATCACAAAGTTAATGGAAACTGAACAACGCCTAAACATCGTTATCACTGACGTTAACAAAATTATCATGCAGCCACTTGAAGAATTATATAACGCGCAACAACAAGCGTAATAGTGGAAGACGCCCCTGTTATAGGGGCGTCTTTTCTGTTTGTTATTTGTGGAAATACTCAGTCTCAATATTCTTCTCCTTCAAAAACTTTTCAATTTCTTTTTGCTTCCTACCATTCACTTTCTCAAATCGTTTTGTAAAAGAAAAATCAGTTTTGAATAAGTTGCCATCTTGCGCGATTTTGTCTAATTCTTGCTCTAGTTCTACTGAAAGTGCCGTAGATGCTGAAATGAATTCATACATTTCCTTCGAAGGCTGTTTGTAATCATCAGGGATCGTATTGTTACTAATAAAATCATGGAAATTCGCATCGTTTTGTTTTGCTAAATCTACAAGTTGTTGTAATTTCTCGCGGTCGGATTCCGTGACATTCTCGTCAGACATGGCTGACGAAAGTGGGACGATGTTTTCGTATAACTCTCCGCTATAATCTAAATACGTTTTTATATTTTGTTTCATTTCATCTTCATTAATCGTTTCATTCTTTTTTGAGGAAGTGAATATCGTTTCTGGAATTTTAATCGTTACATCTTTAATAGATTGTACATCGTTTTCTTCCTTAGGTTGTACACTGTTTGAACAAGCTGGTAGCAATAAAATTGTCAGTAACATGAGTAGATATAAAGTATACTTTTTCATTTTAATCTCCTTTTACATTCATTAGTTTCTTTGTAAAATAGCTATATTCCATTTCAAGTACTTAACTAAAGTTGCGTATAGATGTTTTACCATTTGGTAAGATATGACGGATATTAATAAACCGCTGCAAAAAGCGATGAACACATTATAAACATCCGAATAACTGATTTGATGAAACCCTTTAAAAAATCCTAGTCCTATTAATAAAATAGGTGAGATGATTAATAACGGAGTGGCAATGATAAGTGCTAGAAGAATCGGTAATAAAAAGAGTAGTACGAAAAAGGCGATAATGATAAAGGCAAAGTTTAAAACACTTAAGCTCATAACAGAAAATAGTGCAGTTATCATATTTTTAAAGCTTCGTTTATTATCAGCGTTGCTTATTGCATAGGAAACAGTAAGTTCTTTCGCGATCGTTTTAGGGTTTCCTAGTTTTCTAGCAATTTCTTCTTCGCATTTCCCATCTTGTTTACCACTGATAAAATGAGTTTCGTACTCTGAAATAATATCTTTCTTTTCTACATTGGGCATATTCCGCAGGGAGGAACTAAGTTGTTCCAAAAATTCACTTTTGTTCATAACAATCACTTTCCTTTATAAAATGATGAATTACAGATGAGAATCTTGTCTTTTGAAAAGGGGGATGCGAGTTATAAAATGTGTTCCAATTAATGGGTATTCCAATATTTACAAATATATCATTTGCTAGTGTTCTTTGCAAGGTACTGTAATGTTTTTAATACTGTGATGTGATGGGAGTTTTTCGGGCATTTTTAGATGAGTTATAAAAATATTATTTTAGGATAAATAAAGGGTTGTAAGCGGATTCCTTATTATTTGTCAAAATACTGTCAAATTCATATTCTTGGAAAAAATAATGCATTTGTACTATAATGATAAACAATACTTCACCACATTAATTAACCAGGTGAAATTAAAAATCTTTATTACACACATTATGAAATAAAGGGATGATCAGTTTGAGTACAGGTGTAAAAGCAAACGACGTGAAGACAAAAACAAAAGGAGCAGATCTTGTTGTTGATTGTTTAATTAAACAAGGTGTTACACATGTTTTCGGTATTCCAGGAGCGAAGATTGACTCTGTATTTGATGTACTGCAAGAAAGAGGACCAGAGTTAATTGTTTGTCGTCATGAGCAAAATGCAGCATTTATGGCAGCTGCTATTGGTAGATTAACAGGGAAACCGGGCGTATGTCTTGTAACTTCAGGACCAGGGACATCAAATTTAGCGACAGGTCTTGTTACTGCGAATGCGGAGAGTGATCCCGTTGTTGCTTTAGCTGGTGCAGTTCCGCGTACAGATCGATTAAAACGTACACACCAATCTATGGATAATGCTGCACTATTCGAACCAATCACAAAATATAGCGTAGAAGTAGAACATCCTGATAATGTACCAGAAGCATTAAGTAATGCATTCCGAAGTGCGACTTCCACAAATCCAGGAGCTACTTTAGTAAGTCTTCCGCAAGACGTTATGACTGCGGAAACGACTGTAGAATCTATCGGTGCGCTTTCTAAGCCACAGCTTGGAATCGCTCCCACACATGAAATTACATATGTAGTAGAAAAAATAAAAGCAGCGAAATTACCAGTTATTTTACTCGGTATGAGAGCGAGCACAAATGAAGTGACGAAAGCCGTTCGTGAATTAATTGCGGATACAGAACTTCCTGTCGTTGAAACATATCAAGCAGCTGGTGCTATTTCACGTGAGTTAGAAGATCATTTCTTCGGCCGCGTTGGATTATTCCGTAACCAACCAGGTGATATTTTACTAGAAGAAGCAGATCTTGTTATTTCAATCGGTTATGACCCAATTGAGTATGATCCGAAATTCTGGAATAAGCTTGGAGACAGAACGATTATTCATCTTGATGATCATCAAGCAGATATCGACCATGATTACCAACCAGAGCGTGAATTAATTGGTGATATTGCCTTAACGGTAAATAGCATCGCGGAGAAATTACCGAAACTTGTATTAAGTACGAAATCAGAAGCGGTATTAGAACGATTACGCGCGAAATTATCAGAACAAGCAGAAGTTCCGAACCGTGCTTCAGAAGGTGTTACGCATCCACTTCAAGTGATTCGTACACTTCGTTCTTTAATTAGTGACGATACAACTGTGACATGTGACATCGGTTCCCATTCTATTTGGATGGCGAGATGTTTCCGTTCTTATGAACCACGTAGATTATTATTTAGTAACGGTATGCAAACGTTAGGTGTTGCACTTCCTTGGGCAATCGCAGCTACTTTAGTAGAACCAGATAAAAAAGTAGTTTCCGTATCAGGTGACGGTGGTTTCTTATTCTCAGCGATGGAGTTAGAAACGGCGGTACGTTTAAATTCTCCAATCGTCCATCTTGTTTGGAGAGACGGCACATATGATATGGTTGCATTCCAACAAATGATGAAATACGGTAGAACATCAGCTACAGAGTTTGGTGATGTTGATCTTGTGAAATATGCGGAAAGTTTCGGAGCGTTAGGTCTTCGTGTTAACACGCCTGATGAATTAGAAGGGGTATTAAAAGAAGCATTAGCAGCAGATGGTCCTGTCATTATTGATATTCCAATTGACTATCGCGACAACATTAAATTAAGCGAAAAATTATTACCAAACCAATTAAACTAATGGAGGCAGATTTGAGATGACTATTGCGCAATTAATTGATATTGATGCAAAAAAAACGAAAATGAGTAATGAAGTATATCAAACATCTACAATGCTTGCGCTATTAGATGGTATATATGATGGTGTAATTAGCTTTGAAGATTTGAAAAAACATGGTGATTTCGGCATCGGCACATTTGATCAATTAGATGGTGAAATGATAGCATTTGATAATGAATTTTATCATTTACGTTCGGACGGTTCAGCGGAAAAAGTAGAGCCAGAAGAAACAACGCCATTTGCGACGGTAACGTTTTTTGAAAAAGAAATGAGTTATACGGTAGAGCGTCCGATGAATCGTGAAGAAGTTGAGGCATTATTACATGAATTGATGCCGAGTAAAAACTTATTTTACGCGATTCGAATGGATGGTACGTTCCGTGAAGTAAGAACGAGAACTGTTCCAAGACAAGAAAAACCGTATACACCACTTGTTGAAGTGACGAAATCTCAGCCGATTTTTTCATTTAAACATACAGAAGGTACGCTTGCTGGATTTTGGACACCAGATTACGCGCAAGGTATTGGTGTAGCTGGTTTCCACTTACATTATATTGATGATGAAAGAAGCGGAGGCGGACATGTTTTCGACTATGTTGTAGAAAACTGTACGATCCAAATTTGTCAAAAAGCACATATGCATTTAGCACTTCCAGAAACAGCTGACTTTATGATGGCTGAATTATCAAGAGAAAACTTAGAGGATAATATTGCGACTGCGGAAGGTGCGGAGTAAAAGGGAGAGACTGTTCCATTGTGGAACAGTCTTCTTTTATTTGCCGTGTCGTTAATATCGTTTATCCCGCTTTAATGGGCAGTAAGACCCCCACCTCAAAATTCAGCGAAAGCAAAGAATTTAGGCGGGGGATCAACTGCCCATAAAAGTCCGATTGGTTCAACTAATAATCAGTGGGGGATGAAAAAAAACCCACTGATTAAAGTTTCACTTTATTTTTTTGAAACAAACGGATGCCCCTCATAATAAAAACGCCACGGATAATGTACAGCTTCTTCTGCATAGTCGATGTTAATACGAGGTCCTGCTGTTATTTTATATTGTGATGACATGTGTTCTTCTTCTGGGACGAGTTCAATATGTAATGTGTCGCTTTGTAAGGATACACCTCGTTCTTCTAAAGTAATTCCGAGTGCACGGCATAGTTTGCCAGGGCCATTCGTTAAATTTTTATACTGCGCTTTTGTAACGTCTGTTTTGTTGTAGCGCGCTAATTTTATTTCTTCTATTCCATCTACTGGCTCAAGGGCTCGAATGAGAACGCCTTGCGGGGTGCCAACTGGCGCTGTAATGACGTTAAAACAATGATACATACCGTAAATTAAATATACGTAAGCATGTCCTGGTGCGCCAAACATGACTTCTGTACGGTCTGTTCGTCTCCCGCCGTAACTATGTGCGGCCTTATCATTGGGACCTTTATATGCTTCTACTTCTACAATGATTCCGCTTCGTGTTATTCCGTCTACAATATGTACAAGTTTTTGTCCGAGTAATTTCTTTGCGACTTCTAACGTATCGCCTTCATAAAAGGAAGGAGGTGCTTGCATTGTACTATCTCCTTTGCTGAGTGTATATGTATATAGTAAACCAAATTTTCAGTAGTAATTCTAACTCGTTCTATTTGCTACATTTATTTCATAAATTATGGATAGAGTACAACAGCGAAGAGGGGGAGTGCGACATGATTTATCGCTTACTAGCTCTTAATATAGATGGGACACTACTATACAACAACGGAAAAATTGCAAAAGGATTACGAGAAACGATTGAATTTGTGAAAAGAAAAGATGTATACGTTACATTATTTACGAGCCGTAATTTTCAATCCGCTTATAAGGTAGCAAAGGCGTTAAAATTAGATTCTATATTAGTGACACATGGCGGTGCTTTCGTTTCAGCGACGTTAGATAAGCCGTACGTTCAAAGAAGATTATCGGAAGAGAAGACGTTTAACATTGTGCAAGTGTTAGAGCACTTCGATTGTAACGTCCGCATTTCTCATGAACGATTTTCAATCGGAAATCGTGAGAGAAATACACCAAACTTAATTGCGCGTACTGTATTATCAAGCGCAGATCCGTTATTTTATCCAGTTCAGTTTGTAGACTCGTTAGGTGATGCGCTTCGTGATCATCCGGTAGCGGCTCCGAAAATTGATGTTATTTTCCAAAGTAAAGGTGAAAAAGAACGAGGATTAAATACATTACGAAAAGCATTCCAAGATATAGAGTATGTTGAGTGCGACTCAAAACGAATAGAAATCTTGCTGCAAAATGTATCAAAACTACGTGGATTACAATTGCTTGGAGAGCATTTAAATATTTCGCTAAACGAAATGGTTGCGATTGGAGATAGTATGGAAGATTTAGAGGTAATTGAAAATGTGGGGCTTGGTGTGGCGATGGGGAACTCGCCTGTAGAATTAAAGCAAGCAGCAGACTGGATTACACGTTCAAATAGTGAGAACGGTGTAGAGTATATGATTAAAGAACATTTCCGTAAGCAATTCCCGCTTCCGTTTTTGAAGAATCATAAAAATACACCGAAATGATGAAAGAAAAACGTAGCTTTTTGGCTACGTTTTTTGTTGAACTAATTAAAATGAATGAAAACGTTCTAGATTGTGAATTGTGTATGAAATCTATACAATTCACTTGAATACTCTGGGAAACTGTTGTAGAGTGAATGATGTTGCCGACGAAGTTACACCACATGAAATATTCTCTAGGTTAATTTTATTTAACTCCCATACGTAAAAAAATTTCCGCATGATAATTTCGTTCACGTATTATTTCAAAAATGAATTGTAGTAATTTTACTAATTAGTTGTAGAGTGTCTTTGTTTTATTTAAATGGATTATTTTAAGTTAATGTGAGTAAGGATTGGTACATATGGAATGTACTTTATTTCGTAAATTTAGGAATTATAAAAGGGGGAATGAATTTTTTGAGGAAATCATTTAATCAAAAAATAAAAAAATTAAGTAGTAGTTTTATAGTTGTGTTATTAGTATGTATGAATTTTTTAATCCATTTACCGTATAAAGCAGAGGCAGCTACAACAGAATTAAAAGGTTTAGGTGATGTATCTTATTACAATGCAATCATTTTTGGAGATCATAGTGCAACGAGTGCGGATATTGAGGGTGCGATGGCTGTTCAAAAAAATATGAATGCATCAAGTTATACAGTCTTAGCGGCTGCAACGGGAGCGAATAATTTAGCTGGAGCGACATGGGTAGATGAAGGATATCCGTCATTATTACTAGGTGGTCAATTTACGAAAGCGGGAACAGGACAAGTAATTATCCAAGATGGAACAGTGGCAATGACAAAAGATGGTGACCCAGAAGGTGCAATGAAATCATCGTATGACCGTATCTCTTATAAAGAGCAAGCGGAGATTGATACTAAATTTAAAGAGTTTAGAAAAGATGTTGATAGTGTAATTGAGGATGCGGGCCAATTACACACTGATAAACCAAAATCGGGTATGACCTTTGGGATCGGTGAAGATGTAAATAATTCTAATATTTACGTCTCTTCAGGATTAGAAGGGCAAGAACCATTCAATGTAAAGGATGTTTATCTTCCAAATGTAAATAACAAAGATTTTATTGTTATTCATTCAGATGCAGAAGAAGTTAATTTTGGTGGCGGTGCAATCCTGTATGATACGACAGATAAGGGCGGGTTCACATTAGTTAATACCTCTCAAGCATATGACCCTAATTCCTTTTTTACTGAGTTAGCTAGTAAAGTCATTTGGGTGTTCCCTAATGCTAAAAAGATAACAACTAAAGGATATGGTGTAGTAGGTAGTGTATTTGCGCCTAATGCAGTTGTAGAGACAAAGGGTGGCTCTATTAACGGACAAGCCTTTGTTGGTGGATTACACCAAAGAGATGGATTTGAGGTTCATAACTTTAAATTTAATTGGCCGAAGTGGAAAAAGCCGGCTGTAGAAAAAGGAAATTTACAAATTAAAAAGGTTGATGAAAACGATGAAAACATTGTTTTAAAAGACGCAAAATTTGATGTTATAGACAAAGAGAATCATGTTGTGGCTACTGTTACAACAAACGAAGATGGTATTGCAGAAGTTAAAGACTTACCGTTTGGTGATTATTTTGTAAAAGAAATTAGTGCACCAGAAGGATATATAAAAGTTGATACACCAGTAAAAGTAACAATTGATAATACAAACATAATTGAATTTGTTATGAAGAATACGAAAAAAGTAGAAAATGGTCAATTTAAATTATTGAAAAAAGATAGTGAATCTGGTCAACTTTTACCAGGTGCAAAATTTGATGTTATAGATAAAGATGGGAACGTTGTCGAAACAATTATTACAGATGGTAAAGGTGAAGCTTTATCAAAACAACTTCCAGTTGGAACATATACATTAAAAGAAGTTGAAGCACCAAAAGGTTACGAGCTATCATCTAGTTTAGTTCATGTTGATGTAGCTGCTAATAAAACAGTGACTGTAGATGTGTTGAATAAAAAAATTGTTGAAAAAGCTACAGGTCAATTTGAAATCGTAAAAGTGGATGCAGAAGATAAAGCGAAAGTATTATCAGACGCAGAATTTGAAGTGTACAAAGATGGTAAAAAAGTAGAGACGTTACGAACAGATAAAACAGGTAAAGTAATCTCTCAGAAATTAGAGCCAGGAACATACACATTAAAAGAAACGAAAGCACCACAAGGATATACATTATTAAAAGAAGAAATTGAAGTCGTTGTGGAAGCAAACAAAGTAGTACAAGTACAAGTAGAAAACGCAAAAGAACTAGGAAGCTTACAAGTAATCAAAAAGGATGCAGAGAGTGGAAAAGTTCTAGAAGGTGCAGAATTTAAGCTGAAAAATGAAAATGGTCAAGTAGTTGGAGAAGCGAAAACAACGAATAAAGCCGGTGTAGTACAATTCGAAAACTTAGTGCCAGGAAAGTATACGTTAGAAGAAACGAAAGCGCCGGAAGGTTATAAAGCGTTAGAAGTGACGGTAGAAGTAAATGTTGTTGCAAATACAGTAATGAAGCAAGAAGTATTAAATGAAAAAGTGAAAGAAAAAATTACAGGTCAAATAGAAATTATAAAGGTAGATGCTAATGATAAAGATAAAAAATTAGCGGGCGCAGTGTTTGAAATTTTGAAAGATGGAACAAAAATAGACGCATTAACATCAGATGAAAATGGTAAAGCAACTTCGAAAGAACTAGAGCCAGGAGATTATATTTTAAAAGAAGTTCAGGCACCGGAAGGATACAGTTTATCTGATAAGGAAATTGAATTTACGATTTCTAATCAAGAAATTGAAGTAGTAAAACTTCAAATTACAAATGAAAAAGAAACAAGCAAAGGTCCAGAGAAGCCAGGTGAAGAAACAGAAAAACCGGGTGGAGAAACAGAAAAACCGGGTGGAGAAACAGAAAAGCCAGGCGAAGAGACAGAGAAACCGGGTGAAGGAACAGAAAAACCAGGTGGAGAAACAGAAAAACCAGGTGAAGGAACAGAAAAACCAGGTGGAGAAACAGAAAAGCCAGGTGGAGAAACAGAAAAGCCAGGTGAAGGAACAGAAAAACCGGGTGAAGGAACAGAAAAGCCAGGCGAAGAGACAGAGAAACCGGGTGAAGAAACAGAAAAACCAGGTGAAGGAATGGTAAACGTAGATAAAGAACAACCTACCTTACCAGAAAAAGGACAAGATGCATCTCATGCGCAACGTCTTCCAGCCACCGGACATGATATGAATTATCTACCATTCATTGGTTTTGCTCTTGTTTTATTAGGAATACGTCTTAGATTTATGATTAAAAATAGTTAATAGTATTATAAAAGGCATAAGAGAAATGTTATCTCTTATGCCTTTTAGTTTTTTTATTTAAGCTTCAATAACTTTAAGCATTCGATTTAAAAATGCGGCTGATTCAGCACGTGTTGCTGTGCCTTTTGGTACGAATTCATTACGCTCGTTCCCTTTTACGATTCCGTATGCGTAAACATTTTGTAATGCCTTCTTATCGTATGCTAAATCTTGGTCAATGAATGGTAATTTCATTTCTTTTCTATAAATTGAGTTATATGCTAATGCACGGTCAATCATAATAACAGCTTCATCACGTGTGATTGTAGCGGTTGGATCAAATTTATTATTTCCGCGACCACTAATGATACCTGCGCTAGCGGCACGGTTAATTCCGTCTATTAAAGATGGATGCGCTTCATTTAAATCTGTAAATGTAGCGTTTCCAGCCGGTAATTTTAAAGCTCTCGACATTAAATTTGCAAATTCAGCTCGTGTTACGAGGCGGTTTGGCCAGTAAGAACCATTTCCATCACCGAACATGATTTTTCTAGTTGCTAACTGACGAATGTCTTGTTCATACCATCCACCTGTAATATCGTCTTTTTCATGAGGGACTTCTGGCGGCGGAATAACTTCTTTACGATTTTCATTATAGTAAGCGTTCGTGCCCTTTAAGAAAGCATCCCATTGTCCGCGTTGAATCATAAATGCAGGGCAGTTTTTTCCGCTCCAAAATTGATGCTTTTGAACGTGATCTAGAGATATGTTTAATTCGTTCATTAAATAAGCAGCTAATTTCCGGGCATTTTCTACCGCTTTCGTATAATTTCCATCACTATTCACAGCAATTTCAATTCCGATAGATTCATAGTTTCCAGTCTTATTTCCAGCATGCCAACCAACTTCATTTATTGGTAGATGTTGATAAATTTCTTTGTCATCTACTGTAAAATGCCAAGATGCTGAACGATCAGTTTTCCCGCGTGCTTGACTATCTAAGTACTTTGCATGATTTAACGCGTTAGCACCTTTACTCGTATTAGCAGTTTCATGAATTGTAATGTATTTCGGTTCCATTGCGTAGCCGGGACGAATGTTTTCATTCCCTTTTGGGACAATCATTTCTTTAAATGTAACACCATAAACGTTATTTGTAGGCAAATTAGATGGTGTTTTGAAGAAAGTTGCGCTTCTCTTTTCGATAGAACTTGTTTTTTCAAATAATGATGCTTTCGTACCTTCAAATGTAGCTGAAGGTGCATAAATCCATTTTTCAGTTCCGTTCATTTGAATTTTAAACCAATTCCCAGCTTGTTCAGTAGGAGCTACTGTTTGTGGCTGTAATGTTGTTTCTTCTTTAAACGATTGGAAAGGGAAAGAATATACTGATGTTTCTTCTGTTACAATTAGTTTTTGATCCGAGAGTTTATGAATCTCTTGTACTTCTAAACTATTACTTTCCTTATTAACCCAGCCAGAACCAAATGTAGTTTGTATATAATATGTATTACCTTTTTTCTTCGTTGCTTTTACTACTGGTTCAGTAATTTCAATATTTGTTTTGGTTTTTAAGTCGTTTGCATCGTATAGTGGAAGTTTTGTTGATAAGTGGAGAAGATATTCACCCGAGATTTCAAGGTTGTTTTCTTCGTCATGTCTATGCTGTTTTGCATGTTCTTCAATGCTTTTTAAAGCTTGTTCATCAATAGACAATTCCGCAGTATTCTCTATATTTTCTGCGAATGAAAGGGTAGGTGCTACAAATGTTTGTAATGCCAAAGTTAGTGCCAAAATGTTGTAAAACCTTTTTTTCATAGTTGTTTTTTAACACGTTATAGTATCTATGTCGTGTTAATAGTCCTCCTTTAGATATATTTAAATTAGTAGCAAGTACTAATACGTTCTAGATTGTAACAAGAGTATATTACAATGTCTATAGAACTAAGAAAAGTTCGTGAAAAACCAATATTCAGTTTGTTTTAAATAGGATATAGAAATAAGGTAAAACCTTCTGTATTGACCTACAAACGCCCTTCAAGTAAACTAAAGAGAGTTTGCAAATGAAAAGGTGATAATGTTGTTAATTTCAATTAAAACGTTACAAGATGATCGTTTTTTACGTCCGCTGCAAAATATTGGCGGCTTATTTTTTGAAGATAGTACGATTGGATTTGAACAAGAGGAAGCAAATCTTATCGTTGATATACACATTGAAGAGAATGTGAAAGCATCTGCTCGTTTAACAGATGTTGCTACTGGAAATGTGTATGAAGAAACATTCGCAAAAGATTTATCTGCTTTCACAGATGAAAAAGAGCGTATGAAGCAAGTAAAGCACGTTGTTTCTTATGTATATCTTTCTGTTCTTCAGCAGTTAACTGGTCTTGAACAAAGCTGGGGCATTTTAACAGGAGTTCGTCCGACAAAACTTCTTCATAAAATGCTTCAAAGTGGTATGTCAAAAGAAGAAGCGCATCAAGAACTTCGTGAAAGCTATTTAATTCATGAAGAGAAAATTGAACTTCTTCAGCGTATTGTGGATTGCCAATTAGCGGTAGTTCCGGATTTATACCGTTTGAAAGAGGAAGTAAGTATTTATATCGGTATTCCATTCTGCCCAACAAAATGTGCATATTGTACATTCCCGGCTTATGCAATTAACGGACGCCAAGGATCTGTTGATTCGTTCTTAGGTGGTTTACATTATGAAGTTCGTGAAATTGGTAAGTTTTTAAAAGAAAAAGGTGTAACAGTTACGACGATTTATTACGGCGGCGGTACACCAACAAGTATTACAGCAGAAGAGATGGATATGCTGTATGAAGAAATGTATGAAGCGTTCCCAGATGTGAAAAATGTGCGTGAAGTAACAGTAGAGGCAGGTCGCCCTGATACAATTACGCCAGCTAAGCTAGAAGTGTTAAATAAATGGAATATTGACCGTATTAGTATTAATCCACAGTCATACCATCAAGAGACACTAAAAGCAATTGGGCGTCATCATACTGTAGAAGAAACAATTGAGAAGTATCACTTAGCTCGTGAAATGGGAATGAACAATATTAATATGGACTTAATTATTGGTCTTCCTGGTGAAGGGCTAGATATCTTCAAGCACACGTTAGATGAGACAGAAAAGTTAATGCCAGAATCGTTAACAGTTCATACGTTATCATTTAAACGTGCTTCTGAAATGACGCAAAACAAACGTAAATATAAAGTAGCTGGTCGCGAAGAAATTACAGCGATGATGCACGAAGCAGAAGAGTGGACGCAAAAGCATAATTACGTACCATATTACCTATATCGTCAAAAGAATATTTTAGGTAACTTAGAGAACGTTGGTTATGCAATGCCGACGCAAGAAAGTATTTATAACATTGTTATTATGGAAGAAGTTCAATCGATTATCGGACTTGGCTGTGGTGCATCAAGTAAATTTGTTCATCCGAAGACAGGTGCAATTACGCACTTTGCAAATCCGAAAGATCCAAAATCATATAACGATGGCTTCGTAAAATATACAGAAGATAAACTGAAAATTTTAGAAGAGCTATTTGTATAAGAAGAAAGAGGTTGTTCCGATTTGGAATAGCCTCTTTTTTATTCCGCTATTTGTGGAAGTTGGTCTGCCTGTAAATGCCTGAGTGGTGATTAAAGTTGCGCTTTATCATGTCAGTTTTGTCGGTAAGTCGATATATTCGACAAACCGCCGGTATAATTTCATTTACCGATAAACGGAACTGTTTGTAAAACTATGTCGATAATAATCAGAAAAATTAGTCAAATCATTGGAGGACAATGTCTACTTATGGACGAAATGATAGATTTATGAAAGAGAAAAGGGGGAAATTATTGGCATGTACATGACGATAGGGAGAATATTTGATTTAGCGGTTGGTAAGTATCCGAATAAAGAGGCGTTAGTAGAGCCGGAAAAAAATATTCGCTGGACATATAAACAGTGGGATGAGCAAATAAATAAAACGGCGCAAGCTCTGTTGGAAGAAGGTGTAAGAAAGGGAGATACTGTATCTGTTTACTTATATAATTGCCGCGAATTTGTAAACGTTTACTTAGCCTGTGCGAAAATTGGGGCAATCTTTAACCCGATTAACTTCCGTTTAAAAGCAAAAGAATTATCGTATATCCTCCAAGATGCAGCCTCGAAAGTAGTAGTATTTGAAAAAGCAGTTGAATCAACTGTTGCTATTATTGAACGAGATTTTCCAAATTCGTCTTTTTGGTATGTAGAAGACGATACACCTTCCTATGCGAGTTCTTACCATGAAAAAGTAAATGAAGCATCAGCTGAAAAAGTAAATATTGAAGTCGATGAAATGGATTATTGTTCTATGTTATATACAAGCGGTACGACTGGTCATCCGAAAGGCGTACTACATCGCCATCGTGAAATGACTGAGCATAGTATGATTTGCACGTATTTCATAAAATATAACAGAGATAGTACCGGACTTGTAGTTGCGCCTTTATATCATTGTGGCGAGTTAAACGCTGGAATCATTCCGCGTATTCAAGTTGGTGGAAAGAATGTGATTTTACATCACTTTGATACGGATAGAGTATTACATACGATTCAAGAAGAGAAGATTACGACGTTTTTTGCAGCACCGACGATGTGGAATATGTTACTGCAAAAAGATTTAACGCAGTATGATTTAACTTCGATGAAGATTGGTATTTATGGAGGAGCAGCGATGGCTCCAGCGCTAGTGAAGGAATGTAAAGAACGTCTTTATATTGATCTTGTCCAAATTTACGGAATGACAGAAATGGGGCCAGTTGTTGCGTTTCTCGTAGAAGAAGATCAAATTACGAAAGCAGGTTCAGCGGGAACACCATGCTTTAGTCATGAAATCCGCATTGTAAAACCAAGCGATGACGCACCAGCAGAGCCAGATGATGTATTACCTCCTTATGAAGTTGGGGAGATTATTTTGCGCGGCCCAACTATGATGGCTGGTTATCATAACCGAGAAGAAGCAAATGCAAAATCGATGTATAAAGGATGGTATCATTCTGGTGATTTAGGTTATTTCGATAAAGATGGCTATTTATTCGTCGCAGATCGTGTGGATGATATGGTGATTAGCGGAGGCGTTAATATTTATCCACGTGAAATTGAAGATTTCCTTCATAGTCATCCTGGTGTATTAGATGTTGCGGTGCTTGGTGAACCAGATGAATTATGGGGAGAACGTGTTGTGGCTGTCGTTGTAAAGAAAGATGAAGCAATTACAGAAGAAGACTTGGAAATATATTGTAAAGAAAGTGATGAATTAGCAGATTATAAACGCCCGCGTCATTATTTATTTGTGGATGAACTGCCTCGTAATGCGAGTGGAAAATTACAAAAATTTGTCCTGAGAGAGTCGTTAAAAGGCGCAAAACAATAGGGAGTAGAGCAGTCGTCTATACAAATAAAGCTATCTTTTTTCGTAAGAAAAGATAGCTTTATTTTTTTGAAAACGATTGAAAAAATGGTATGTATTTTCTATGTAAACTCTCTTTTATTATTATATAAAAATATTTTTTAGGAGATTGTATTTTGTTTATAAATGTATGAAAAACGCTTTAAATAAGGGTTTTGTGAACTTTTTAGGTGGATTGTATAAATGTTAAAATAATAAATGTAGTAAGAGTGGAATAAAGGTATTAGAGGAGAATTATCGATGAAAGATAAAGAAAGTCAGTCATCAGATGACTCTATGAATAAAATGGTCATTTAGTATATTTTGGCAGCATGAATATAGTAACAAATTAATATGTAAATGAACAGTCTTGTAATGTATTTTTATTAGGAATAGTATTTATTGTTGGCTGCCCGAAAAAAGTAGGAATGAACACAATGTAGTGAATGAATTGTATCGTTTATTACTTTATGTTGTAGAACTAACGATGGTTTGATGCTGCAAATAATCTTTAGTCTGTATCCCCTTAGTTTAAGGGGTATTTTGGGTGGAATGGATTTCACGGTTAAAAAGTTTAACAATTAATATTGGAGGTTTTATGAGTACATATTTAAAAAGAATATCTGTAATTTGTTTTATTTTTACTGTTCTTATTGGACAAATTTTTATGCCTATCATAGGGCATGCTCAAGAATTAAACACAGCAGGATTTGTTGATAGTTTTGCGATTGAAAAAACAAAATTAAATTATGGGGAACAGACTAGCATACGTGTAGATTTTAGTGAAAAACCTGGGAAAAAGATGAAGTCCGGGGATACATTAACGTTAGCACTTCCACCAGAATTAAAGGGTTTTAGTGGCACAATTGCGTTAAAGGATGAGTCAGGGCGTGTTTTTGGTACGTGCCAAATTAATGGGAATAATGTAGTTTGTACATTTAATGATACAGTAGAGAAGCTTGAGAATATTAGAGGGAGCTTTAATTTCACTGTTCAAGGTACGAATGTAGAAGCAGGAAAAACGAAAGATGTACAAACGAATTTAGGAACAAATTTAGAGAAACAAACGGTTAGCATTACTCATCCGAAAGGGGATGGTAAAGAACCGGGAATCTTTTTCTATAAATCTGGTGATATTCAGCCAGACAAAAGTAATGAAGTACGTTGGTTTTTAAATATTAATTTAAAGAAACAACATTTACATGACAATATCGTTTTGAAAGATACGTTACAAGAAGGACAAACGCTTAATACAGGTAGTTTCTATATAACGATTAATAATAGAGAATATTTGTCTCTTGAGCAATTTCAACAGCGAGGTTATGGATATATTAAGTTTACTAGTGATAACTCATTTGAAGTCGTAGTTTATAGACATATGGGGAGCGCTAATTCATTTACCGTTGCTTATACATCAACTATAACTGAGAGTGGAAAGAAATTAGAATTTTTACAAAATGACTATAAACTTGATTATCAAATTTTATATGAGAAGCCTACTTCTGAATCGAATAGCGTAAAGGTTAAAAATATATCATTCGGTGGCGAAGCGGAAGGGGATTTACCTACAAAAGGAACGCTGCAAATTGTAAAGCATATTGAAGGCAACGAAGGTAAAGTGATTCCAGGTGTTTCTTTTAAATTATTTACAGAGTCAGGTCAGCAAGTTGGTGATTCTTATACAACAAACCAAGACGGAATAGTTGAAGCACCAAACCTTGCTCCAGGTAATTACTATGTACAAGAAATCGCTGCGCCGAATTACGTAGAGTTTGATCCGAAAGCAAAAATTCCTTTTACAATTAAGCAGGATGCTGTAAACGGAATTAAACTTATGATTTCAAATAAGTTAAAAACTACATCTGTTGCAGGAACGAAAACGTGGGAAGGCGATAAAGTAAATGATCGCCCAAAAACGATTAAAGTAGATTTACTACAAAACGGCAAGGTCATTGCAACGAAAGAAGTTACGGAAGCAAATGGCTGGAAATATGAGTTTGGAAAGTTACCAGCAGTTGATAATGAAGGAAAAGTTCATATGTATGAAGTAAAAGAACGACCAGTATCAGGATATCAATCGAAAGTTAACGGATATGATATTACAAATATAAAGATACATGAAGCAACAGAAGTAGAAGAACAAGGTAAAGAAGAATCGATAGAAGCACTGGAAGCTCCAACTAACCCGGAAACACCAAAGGTAACAGAAGAACCGAAAGAGCTTGAGAATCCAGAAGTAACAGAAAAACCGGAAATTTGGGTAACACCAGAAGAAGAACAAACTAAAGAAGAAACAACAGAAGAAATCAAAGAAGAAAAACCGGAAGAACCAAAGGTGACAGAAGAGCCGAAAGAGCTAGAGAAGCCAGAAGTTACGGAGAAACCGGAAATTCATGTAAAACCAGA
>NZ_JAQFNK010000033.1:0-41932 GCF_027710505.1 Bacillus cereus group sp. TH152-1LC
CAATTTGGTAAACGTTGCTTAATAGACCCTACATGATGTAAAATAACTCATGAGAGTATAGCAAGTGTTTACCTGGTTGTGTCAGGTGGACGGTATATAAAGTGTTGGCGCACGATATATACACGCTGTGCTCTTTTGTTGTATTGGTTATTTCCGCCCACATTTTGCCCACATATTTTGCTTTCAAAAACGTTTTTTATCGATAAAGAAAAATTGTAGATGAAATGCAAGGCTTGTTGTATAAACGTTTTTAACTTTTTAACGTCTAATATCTGATGGTGGATTAAAATACAGTATTATCATTAGCTCCGGAAATTATTGAGGCAGTAAAAGAAGGGAAGATTAAGCGTTTCTTTGTTATCGCAGGTTGTGATGCCCCGGGAAAAGGCGGAGAATATTATCGTGAATTAGCAACGTCACTGCCGCCAGAAACAGTTATTTTAACGACTTCTTGCGGGAAGTTCCGCTTTAATGATGTGGATTACGGTGTTGTACCTGGTACAGAGATTCCACGTTACATTGACTTAGGGCAATGCAATAATTCAATTTCTACAGTGAAAATAGCAGCCGCTTTAGCAGATGCATTTGAATGCGAAGTGAACGAATTGCCAGTTAGTATTGTCCTATCATGGTTTGAACAAAAAGCGGTTGCGATTTTACTTGGACTATTTAGTCTTGGCATTCAAGATATTCGCATCGGTCCAAAGGCGCCTGAATTTATTTCACCTGGCGTGCTTGATGTATTACAAGAAACATTCGGTTTGAAATTGATTACAAATGCAGCGGAAGATATGGAAATGATGTTATCGTAATAAAAGGATGATTTGTCTTATTAAGAAGAAGAGCTAGTCTATAGCATCCCAAAACAAAAATGTAGAATATTTGTTTTGGGGTATTTTCTTTTCTTAGAGGGGTAGGTAATAGTTGATTTTAGAAAAATATAAAAATCGAGTTGACATTTACAACTACTCAGTCATACAATGTAGAAGTAGTAGGTGATACTGAGTAGCGTTGTTTCTCAAAATATTTTCAGTAAACGATAGGTAATAGCGGATTTTAGAAAAATTTTGAAAATCAGTTGACATTCACAGCTACTTAGTCGTACAATGTAGTTGTAATAAGTAATACTGAATAGTGTAATTTCACTCAAAAACTATTCAGTAAAAATTCGCCTTAGTACTCTGTGATACTGAATATAAGTCAGACAGAATAGGGGGTAAAGGAGGATCAGGATATGGAAAATTTAACTGAAATGCTGAAAGGTTCACTGGAAGGGTGTGTGCTGGAAATCATTAGCCGCCGAGAAACGTATGGCTATGAGATTACCCGCCACCTGAATGATCTTGGGTTTACTGAAGTTGTAGAAGGGACGGTTTATACTATCCTCGTACGATTAGAAAAGAAAAAGCTTGTGAATATTGAAAAGAAACCATCAGATATGGGACCGCCTCGTAAGTTTTATTCATTAAATGAGGATGGCCGTCAGGAGCTTGAATTGTTTTGGAAAAAATGGGATTTTGTATCTTCAAAAATTAACGTCTTGAAGTCAAACTAGCTTCATAATATAAAATGTTTCGGCCCATAATTGGAGAGTTTCTTGTTCTGCTTTATAAAAAAGGAGGAAAATAAGATGTTGGAAATGTTTAAAAAATTAATTGGTGATAAAAAAGAATACAAAATGATGATGGCACGTGTTGCAGCACTACCGGAAGACTATCAGTTTGTGTTTAAGAAAATTCAAAACTACATGTGGAATTTCTCAGCAGGAAACGGGATGGATATGCTACACATACAGTATGAATTAATCGATTTGTTTGAAGCTGGTGCAGCGGAAGGCAGACAAGTGCTTGATATTACTGGGGAGGACGTAGCATCATTTGCTGACGAACTAGTGGCAAACGCTAAAACGTATGTCTCTAAGTATCGTGAAGATTTGAATGAAAGTATTATGAAGAAATTGAGAAAAAAATAAATGCAATTAGTAATACCGATTGATTAGCTGGTTACAAATGTGGATTGCCGCCATCGCTATTCAGTTCTATTTTCACACCACTACTAAGTAGTACAGATTATCAGTGATACTAAATAGAGGTTGTAGGTAACCTATTTTAATAAGGGGGAAAAAGTATGAGCAACGCAGTGATTTCTGTAAAAGGGTTAAAAAAATCTTTTAAAGATAAAGAAGTCTTAAAGGGAGTGGATTTTGAGGTGCAGCGTGGTGAAATTTTCGCGCTGCTAGGTTCAAATGGAGCGGGAAAGACGACAACAGTCAATATCCTTTCGACGTTAATGAAACAAGATGATGGTGAAGTAAGTATTTGCGGTTTTGACGTCCAGCGTCAATCAGATCATGTTCGTCAAAGCATCAGTTTGACAGGACAGTTCGCAGCTTTAGACGGCATGCTTACTGGGAGGGAAAACTTGATAATGATCGCCAAGTTACGTGGTGTTTCTAGTCCCGCCCAAGTCGCTGACAATTTACTTGCAAGATTTAGCCTGACAGATGCGGCCAACCAAAGGGCAGATCAGTATTCAGGCGGGATGAAGCGCCGGCTTGATATCGCGATGAGTTTGATCGGGGCGCCAGCAGTTATTTTTCTTGACGAACCAACGACTGGACTTGATCCGGAAGCACGGATCGAAGTGTGGACAGTCAAGGAACTTGCCGGCAGCGGTACAACGATCTTGCTCACAACTCAGTACTTGGAGGAAGCTGAACAACTGGCTGACCGTATCGCTATTTTGCATGGCGGAAAAATTATCACGACGGGTACTCTTACTGAACTGAAAGAGATGTTCCCGCCAGCAAAAGTAGAGTATATCGAGAAGCAGCCAACATTGGAAGAAATTTTCCTTGCGATTATCGGTAAAAAGGAGGAGATGTAAATGAAAAGCAAAACAGGGGTATTACTAGGGCGCTTAATGCGCAATATTATGCGAAGTCCAGATACAATTATTACAGTAGCGATTACACCGATTATGATGATGCTATTATTTGTCTACGTGTGGCGGTGCAATAAAGACAGGAACGGATAACTACGTTAATTATTTATTGCCGGGAATTTTGCTAATGGCTATCGCATCCGGTGTAGCTTACACTTCTGTACGATTATTTACGGATGTAAAGAGTGGGCTGATGGCACGTTTCATTACGATGCCTATTAAGCGCTCATCGATATTGTGGGCTCACGTTTTAACCTCTCTTGTTGCTAATGTGCTTACTATCGTGGTGGTTATTCTTGTTGCACTCTTAATGGGTTTCCGTTCAAGTGCTAATATGCTAGATTGGCTTGCAGTAGCTGGAATACTGGGGATGTTTACGTTAGCACTCACATGGCTAGCTATCATTCCAGGGCTGAAAGCGAAGTCTATGGAAGGGGCGACAGCTTACTCGTACCCGCTAATTTTTCTTCCATTTATTAGTTCAGCCTTCGTACCTACTGAAACGATGCCTAAAATTGTTCGTGCGTTTGCTGAGAATCAGCCTGTAACTTCAATCGTGAATGCGATTCGTGCCCTTTTATATGAAGGTACTGTTGGCAACGATATATGGATTGCACTCGCTTGGTGCGTAGGCATCATGATCATCTCTTATTTTTTCGCTAGTAAAGCATTTAAACGTCAGTTAGGATAAGTGAATTAAGTCACTCGAAATCATATATATTTGAAAAAGCACGGGAGGTTTTCCGTGCTTTTATTATGTATTGTGCTCTCACGGTAAAAAATATGGGCAACTGTTAACGAATTAAACTCAATATTTTTGATTTAACGGATTATCGCTCAAGGGCAATATAAGGATAGTCGCTCTTGTAAATCGTTTAATACTTCTTCAGGCATTTTCCTGATCGTAATATCCTTTCCTAGGAAAAGCAGCCAATTTGCTATCCCTGTCACTTCATCGGAATTATTAACATCGATAAATATTTTTAAAATGGCTGTAGATTGGTAAGGATTTGTGTAAGATATTGAAACTTTGAAAGGGTGGTATTTTTTGAACTGGGCAATCGCTTTCGGCCCAAGTTCAAGTACAAGATTAATTACTTCGTCCTTCCTACTTAGTTTTTCTAAAATCTTTTTTTTACTTAACCTTTTTTTCGTCGTGTATGGTTCAATATTGATGAGGTCATCGACAGGAAAAATCAGCTTCTTTTCTTCTTTTAAGTCAAATCCTTCAATGATCCAATGGCTTTTTTCTTGATAAAGGTGTAATAGATAAATTGGATAAGACTTGATTTCTTCTTCTTTGACGGTAATCAATAAATGTCTATCCGAAAGAAGGATTTGGATGAGTTTTTCTAACATAGGGTGTGGGAGGTCAGAAAGCTCCAGTAGATCGGGATTATGAGGGTTAGTCCCTTCAAAAAGAAAAAGTTGATTTAAAAGAACAAGGTCATCTTGCTGGGTTTCTGAAATGAGACCTAGTAGTTTTTCGGCTAAAGATTGGCGACTTTTTAAATAGGGAAGTTGTTGGTTTCTTGTAGCCATAAAGGCAATAAAAAGAGCTTTGACTTCGTTATCAGTAAAGCGAACAACGGGCAGGATAGAATTATGCATGACAAAATAGCCACCAGTTCTCCCAACTTCAGCGACAAGTGGCATGCCCATAGCTTCAATTTCTCTAATATCTCTAATAGCTGTCGATCGTGATATGTTAAATTCTCGTATGATTTCATTAATTGTAAAGTGGGAGCGATTGTTGATATACCGCATAATTGTATTAATCCGTTCAACTTTTTTCATTGGAGTCTCCTAAACAGTATCATTTTTTGACATGATTTAAAGTTATTATAAACTCATCAGATGAAAAGATAAATCGTTTGATTCATTTTAAAAAAAGGAAGGTATTGAATATGAAAAATTATACGATAGAAGAAAAAGATAGCTTTATTGTGTTAGGTATTGGAACTGAAATTAAGAGTGACTATACAGACTTTGCTGGAATCAATAAAGAAAAGGAAGACTTTTGGTCAGCTGTTAAAGAAGATGGAAGGTTGGACACTTTAAAAGCTCTAGCTACAAACGAATACATTTTTTCTGTGAGCGAAGCAGTGAATAACAAGATGATGTATTATGCTGGTGTCATGACAGAAGCACAAATAGAAGAAGAATCTAGAGTGATCCAGTTTCCGAAGGGAGAATACTTAGTAGTGAAAGGGGAAGACAAAACGGCTGAAGAGCTAAGTAATAAGCTTACTGGTATCGCCTTCGGTCAAGCTTTACGAGAAGCAACGGACTTTGCTTATGTTGGTGGGCCAAATACAACAGTTGAGATGGGGCAAAGTGACGGCTTAGTATTTGGTGAAATGTGGATCCCAGTTGTTAGGAAGTAAAGTGATAAAAGGTACGAATATGGAAAGTAGAGGCTAACAATTTTGAATTGTTAGCCTTTTTGACATGAATATAATATTCATATACTGCTACACATTATGTTCTGTTAAAATGGAATAAAAGGGAATTATTGTAAGGTGGTGGCGGGGTGAATAAAAAAAGGATATTTGAGCTATTCATAATAGCGTTTGTTTTTCTATTCCTTCATGTAAGCACATATACCAATGAAAAATTTAACGATAAATGGGGGTCCTTTACTTTCGTTGTTCTACTTCTTATGGTTTATATTTACGCTTTATTTATAGAGCGGTATTTTGAGGATGTACAAAAGTAGGTTCGAAATATCACAATTTGTTTTGCTTTGTTAGTAGTTGCTGTAGTGTCAATATGGATAGGGTACTTTTAAAGCTTAACTTAATTGATCTTTTCTTTCCTCAGTCATGATAAGATTTACAATAGGAAGTTTTATGTAACATGAAGGGGGAAGGGTTATGGTCAGCTTTAGTACTTTGTTAGCATTTGCAATTGTTTCACTTAGCATGGTTTGTTCACCTGGGCCTAATATGATTTATCTTATCTCTCGTTCCATTACGCAAGGACGTATGGCGGGATTTATTTCTCTCTTGGGCATTATGCTCGGATTTGTAATTTATATAATCGCAACTATGTTCGGACTTACAGTTTTATTCCTTGCAGTACCTGCTGTCTACGAAGCGGTCAAGTGGGCAGGTGCTGCGTATTTACTTTGGCTCGCCTGGAATTCGATAAAACCGGGTGCTACTTCTATTATGGAACCTCGTACTATTTCTAATGAGCCACCACGGAAATTATTTCTAATGGGACTTATGACTAACCTGCTAAATCCAAAGATTGCTATTTTGTATGTGTCACTGTTACCTCAATTTGAAGATCCTGAGAAGGGATCGTTGCTTATACAAGGTGCAGTTTTAGGCCTTACGCAAATTACTGTTAGTTTTATAGTCAACCTTCTAATTGTGTTTACAGCAAGTAAAATGGCTACATGGTTTGGCACACGCCCAACGTGGCTGCGAGTACAGCGTTGGCTTATGGCAAGTGTATTAACCGGTCTTGCTGTACGTCTTGCTTTTGAACGCCGACAGTAGGAGTATCTAAAAATTTGAAGATCTTTTTTAATGTTACGGAAGGAATGTCATTTTTTATTTTAAGGGTAGGATAACAAGGAGAGGTATGTGCAGAATATACAATGATAAATGAAATTCCTACTTACTAGCGATAAGTCAGTTTTTATATAAATATATGAATACACCCCTCTCATAAACAGAAAATACTTTTTATGAGAGGGGTGTATTCAATTTAAGGCTATTAAAAATGGAATAAAAGCAATGCAAGTTCTCACTTATCTAGAATAAGTGAGAAGATGATGTTTTATTTGTTCAATAAAATACTGATGGTGTATATTATCGTTCGATACTCGACTTGCCATAATAGCGCCCTCCATTGAAGATGCAAGAAAAGAAGCGAGCGATATAATGTCCATATCTTCTTTAAGTTCTTGTTTCTCTATTCCTTCTTTTATGAGAGAAGCCATTAACATTACTGTATCATCATAACCCTTTGCTGCTGCTTTTTGTAATTCTGGAAATACTCCAGTACTTTCAATTGCGCTATTAAGCAATGGACAGCCTCCAGCAATAGGGGGATTATTAGCTGCATCTTGATATATAAGGAAAATGGCAAGGATTTTATCGATTGCTGTCTTTTTATTTTCCATTGCTTTATGAAAATGCCCCCACATAATCTCACCACTTTTGTCGTAGGCAGCAAGGACAATTTCTTCTTTATTTTTGAATCTACGATAAATAGCTCCTTTAGATAGTTCAGTAGCTGTCATTATATCCTGGATGGATGTGTAAGTTATCCCATTAGTATTAAATAAATATAAAGATGTTTCAATAATCTTTTCTTTTACCTTATCAACTTTAGTCATGCTTTGTGGCCCTCCTAATAAAACGAACTTAATATTTAAGGTGATTTTTACTATGATTTTTCTTGAATTTTTATTGTAAGTAAAAATAAGTTTAAAGTAAAAATATTTTATCATTCCCTATCTTATAGGAACCTAAAACAATACAGTTTGAGGTTAATTAAATTATATTATCTGCATTATTCGAATGAATTTTCTGTCAATTATAATATGACCAATTGGTTAATTCAGTCATATTATACAACTAATTTTACCTAAAATCGTAGAAGATGTAAAAATATATAGTTAATTTTAGTGCATAGACATATGAGTATTATATATAATCTTTATCAATATGTTTAGCTAAAGTGTTTGAACTACTCCCACTTTCACTTCTTATATAATATTACCTCTCGCAGTTCCTGTGGGTAAAAGCCTGATTACTTCATTCTATAAAAGAAATAATTAATGAGTACTGAAATTTGATTGTAAATAAGAAACTGAGTTATAAATATATTTGCTTTTTTCTATTTTGTTAATCATTTGTAAAAAGGGTTTAAAAAACTAGAAACTTATAGTATCATTAGACTCCGGACCGGACTGTTCGGTTCGTTTGTTTATATGAATATATTTAGAAGGAGAACTTTATGCGGAAAGAAAAATCAAAGATTGTAGGTAATTTAATTAGGAGGATAATAAAATGAACTTTATAAAAATGAATAAAAAAGAACTTATTATGCTAGTAATTTTAACACTGTTCTTACCATTTCAAATGGGTTTGTTCATATTATTTGGCATATCACTTTTAACTAACACCAATTTAGTTGAATCAGAATTTGCTCTTGGTGCCATTGGTTTTACTGTACCTGCTATTGTTGGAATAATTTTATTTAAGAACGAAATTATTGAGAGTTTTGTATATTTTAAAGAGAAAACAATTTTGAAAATAGTAAGTATTCCTATGGTGGTTTTACTTATGGTAATTATTGAAAATTCTATTATGCATTTTCTAGCAACTGGTCAGCCAGAGAACCAAGAACAGCTCCTTGAAGCAGGTGCGGAGGTACCTATTATATTTACATTGCTTGTATTTGGTATTCTGGGTCCAATACTTGAAGAAATTGTGTTTCGTCATATTTTAATAAATCGCTTTTCACATTATATTGGTACTGCTATTGCATCTATCATTTCGATTCTAATCTTTACATTCCTTCATACGAACCAGCTTTCGGATTATGCCATTTATTTACCAGGCGCGGTGATACTTACTATTGCTTATCTGATTTCTAAAAGATCCCTTGCATATGTTATGGCGA
This sequence comes from Bacillus cereus group sp. TH152-1LC, assembly GCF_027710505.1. Classification (NCBI taxonomy): domain Bacteria; kingdom Bacillati; phylum Bacillota; class Bacilli; order Caryophanales; family Bacillaceae; genus Bacillus; species Bacillus cereus group sp. TH152-1LC. Next base: position 8,590 of record NZ_JAQFNK010000033.1, read on the forward strand.
TACATGTGTTAAACAATTGCCTTGGTTTCATTCTGTAAGAAATTAAACTTAGCTCTGTTACGAAGTTGAAAACTAGATACAGATATTGATAAATGAGGAGTACAATTTAGACAGTGATTTATGATTCATGTAATTCCTTATATAAAAAAACCACAGTTTTGGTGTGAACTGTGGTTTTTTTATATAAGGGCCCAACATATCGCCATCAAGCTTAAAGAACGATTTATCCCCAAACAATAAATACGAACAACATGCATAAAATTTCCGTTCTGGAGGTGGTATGAGATTTTGATTTGATGGAGATTTGACGTTACCCCTATAAAGGTATGGTTTTCGTACTTTTAAATACAATTATGTCACTTAAGTAATGTGAGCGTCGCTGCTATTACATTGTCGACAAATGAACGTTGGGGGCGAGATTTCATCATAACCGTTAGACCGATTAACGATACAATCATTGCCTGTGCCAAAGACTTTGCATCTGTGTTGACTTCCAGCTCACCTGATTGGATTCCTCGTTCGATCGTCTCCTGAAAAATGACGGCGAGGTACATTTGATGTTCTCTGGTCAAAATTTCAAATCTCTCATCATGAGGTGCTAGTTCAACCATTGTATTGATACAAAAACAACCTTTACTAAGATCCCCTGTGTATTCTTCATTGACGACATCGGCAAAGAAAATAGAAAATGCCTCTTTTACAGAGGAGTGACTTTGAAGCCTGTTTCGTATATCAGATGCCCGAGACATTGTATACCTGCGAAGTGCGGCTTCAAACAATTCTTTCTTATCTCCAAAAGCCGAATAAATACTAGGGCGTTGAATGCCCATTCTAGAAGTAAGATCACTTAATGAGGTAGCCTCATATCCCTTCTCCCAAAATAACTGCATTGCTGCATCTAAAACTTGATCCTCATCAAATTCACGGGTTCTTGCCATTAAGAATTCTCCTCTTCAAACTTTGATTTTATTAATTGTTTTAGGATAGGTGTGTAGGTAATTACAATTGGTTTTTTTATTACCAAACAGTATGTAATTATTATATAATTAGCCATTCTTCATGTCAAATCAAGCTCCATTCAGTTAATACAACATAAATTTTAGTGCAAAAAAATCGTTGACATCATGAATAAGACTAAGTTATATTTACCAATAATCATATTGTACTGAACGGTATGTTATGGTTAAAAATCTAATGTGATTGGAGGTCAAGGTATGTTCAAAACAGAGACAAATATAGAAGATGATCCACTCTACACTAAGATAAGTCATAAATCTTCCATAACAAAACCTAATTTGAATCAACAGCCATCCATGTCTCACGCTTTGGCATTATTGTTTGCGGCTGCCTGTGGAATGTCTGTTGCCGATATTTACTTTGCACAGCCGTTGCTTGATCAACTATCTAATGAGTTTGGTATTAACCATTCCATTATTGGTGTTGTTATTACCGTTACACAAATTTTTTATGGAGTGGGCTTACTGCTACTCGTACCACTTGGAGATTTGCTAAACCAGCGACGTCTAATTGTCGGTCAGATGCTATTATCTACAACAGCTCTGGTTATAGTTGGTACTGCTTCCTCCAGCATAGTACTTTTTGCAGGTATGGCTTTGGTGGGTCTGCTTGCAGTTGTGACACAGACTCTCGTGGCGTTTGCAGCGACCATCGCTTCCCCTACAGAAAGAGGACGTTTCGTTGGCATTGTAACAAGTGGGAGATTGTTAGTGGCATACTTCTTGCGCGTACTTTTGCGGGTATATTAACAGATGTTGCGGGATGGCGTTCTGTATATCTATTTTCTGCTGCGCTCATGCTTTTGATGGTTTTTATGTTTATAAAGATGTTGCCCAATGTTGAGCGCGAGGTAAAATCGCTATCTTACCCTCAGTTGATTAGATCGGTGCTTGCTTTGTTTATTCAAGAACGAACGTTACGCGTTCGCTCTGTTCTAGCCATGCTGATTTTTGCTGATTTCAGCATTTTGTGGACTTCACTAGTACTGCCACTTAGTACACCGCCAATTGCTCTATCTCATAGTGCAATTGGCGCATTTGGTCTTGTAGGTGTGGCTGGAGCCTTAGCTGCGGCACGGGCAGGGAAATTGGCCGATCAAGGTTACGGACAACGAACGACAGGCATTGCTTTAGCTCTATTATTGATTTCATGGTTGTTCATCAGTTATATAGAGCAGTCGTTAATCGCATTAGTAATAGGGATAGTTCTACTTGATTTGGCCGTACAGGCAATACATGTCACGAATCAAACCATGATCCTTCCATTGCATACAGAAGCATGGAGTCGACTTACTGCTGGATATATGGTGTTTTATTCTATCGGCAGTGCTGGTGGTTCAATTGCGTCGACTCAAATATACGCACACTTTGGCTGGGGAGGGGTTTCCTTACTCGGAGCCTCTGTCAGTGCTTTCGCTCTTCTTTTTTGGGCTATGACCAGACGAGTTAAGATTTTATGAAATAAACGTGTGTTAGCCAATATGAGAAACACGTTACTTCCATAAAGGAAATGATTAATTTTTTTGACTTAAAATCTAATTGGACTAGGAGAGATAACAAATGGAAATAGGTATTACGTCTTTTGTAGAAACGAAACCAGATGTACATAGTGGTGAAGTGATAAGTCACGCACAGCGATTGCGTGAAGTTGTTGAAGAAATCGTTCTTGCTGATCAAGTAGGACTTGATGTGTTTGGTGTTGGTGAGCACCATAGGGAGGATTATGCAGCATCCTCTCCAGCGATGGTTCTATCAGCGGCGGCACCACAAACGAAAAAGATACGGCTTGCGAGTGCAGTAACCGTGCTTTCTTCAGCTGATCCTGTGCGTGTTTTTCAGGATTTCTCTACACTGGATGGCATTTCAAATGGACGTGCAGAGATTATGGCGGGGCGTGGTTCCTTTATCGAATCTTTTCCACTGTTTGGTTATGAATTGAAGGACTATGATGAACTGTTTGAAGAACATTTGGACCTACTGCTCAAAATACGTCAGTCCGAAAAAGTGACTTGGGAAGGCAGACATCGACCGGCAATCAATAATTTAGGTGTGTATCCAAGACCTGTTCAACATTCTTTACCGATATGGGTTGGTAGCGGTGGGAATCAGGAATCTGCTATCCGTGCCGGTTTTCTGGGATTACCACTTATGCTGGCGATTATTGGTGGTAGCCCAATGCACTTTGCACGAATTGTACAACTATATAAGAAAGCGGCGGCTCACGCTGGTCATGATGTATCAAAACTTCAGGTGGGGTCTCATTCGATTGGATTTGTTGGAGAGAATACGGAATTGGCAGCAGATACATTTTTCCCTTCCACTCAGGCAGGCATGAATAAACTTGGTAAAGAGCGGGGGTGGCCTTATTATGATCGTTCCAGCTTTGATACTGCACGAAGTTTTGAAGGGGCGTTGTATGTTGGTGATCCAGATACAGTCGCCGAAAAAATCATCCATCTTCGTAAGCATGTAGGGATTACACGCTTTATGATGTATGTACCATTAAGTACCATGCCACATGATCAAGTCACGCGTGCCATAGAATTGCTTGGAACAGAAGTTGCCCCTCGTGTAAGAGAGGAAATTGCCAAATGGGAAGCTGAAGGAGAACAGGAGACACATCTATTCCGTTAATTATTCCATAAGGATTGCATCAAGTTTCATTATTTAATTGGAGGAATTTATATGAAAATTGACAGTCGAGTATTACCAGAATTAAAACAGGCTTTCTCACAATTTCCAGGCTTTCAATTAGAGGGGGATTTGGAGGCGAGTCGAAGTCTCTTGTCGAATCCACATTTGGAAAAATCAGAGCTTGTATACATGACCAAGCGAATGATTCCTGGCGCAGCCGGCGAGATGTTAGTTAAAATTTATGAACCCGTTGAGAAAAATCTTGATAAACTTCCAGCTATGCTGTGGATTCACGGTGGTGGATACGTAATGGGCCACCCTGATATGGACGATGTTTTGTGTGAACGCTTTGTTCAGACTGCTGAATGCGTTGTTGTGTCTGTCAATTATCGACTTGCGCCCGAAAATCCTTATCCAGCGGCTATTGAAGATTGTTATGCAGGCTTGGTTTGGATGACAAATGAGGCAGACTCGCTTGGAATTGATGTAAATCGAGTTGCGATCGCCGGCGCAAGTGGAGGTGGTGGGCTAACAGCAGCGCTTGCATTAATGGCTCGTGATAAAGGAGGTCCATCTATTATTTTTCAGATGCCGCTGTATCCGATGCTTGATAGCCACAACGTAACACCATCAAGCTATGAGATTATAGAAGAAAATGCAACATGGAATAGATCAAACAATTTAACGGCTTGGAATATGTACTTGGGAAAGAAGAACGATACTAACGAACAATCTCCCTATGCCGTACCTTCGAGAGCAGACAACTTAGCAGGACTACCACCAACTTATACATGTGTAGGTCAACTCGATTTATTCCGAGATGAAATTATGGAATATGTAACACGACTTGCACAAGCAGGAGTAGATGTTGAATTTCATCTCTACCCCGGCTGCTTCCATTGCTTTGAAGTACTTGTGCCTGAAGCCGAAGTGAGTCAGCGTGCCAGTCAGAATTATTTTGATGCGATGGCACGGGCGCTTCATCCATAACTTATCTTAGTTCAGTCATCGGGGTGTTCAACTGAAGGCATGAGTGATAGCTCTAAATTTATTCGATGAGTAGAGATTACAGAAAGAAGTACAAATAGTGCCACCAGATACTTTAAATTTTGCCCCTTACTCATTGATTAAAAACAGGAAATACTTCAAAGGTGGAATAGTTAACCAAGGTGTCAAAATAGTGTGCTAGCAATTCAACTTTTTTACTGCAGTTACGATGATAAGCACAATCAACACTTTGGAGTGTTTTTTTCGTAAGTCGAGTTACTTTTTTAATCGCATTCATACTAAACAGCAGCAGGAAAGGGTGCCAATTGAACATTTGCACCGTTTATAAGAAGCGATAGACTGCATCCTTAGCGGAATCTTCATTTCAAGCTCGGAAAAAATAGAATTAAGTTCTTTTGGTAGTTGATGATATTGGTTATTTTGAGCTATTGTAGTTAAGGCACCTCTTCTGTGGTAGTGATTTCTAGGTAATCTCACTATACTAAGGATCGAGGTGTTTTTCATCTTACTCAAGTTGTACAGTACACAATTGATAGACTCTAAATTCAATATTGCTAAATCTCCCAGCTTATTTTATAGGTGCGAAAGTTGAATTATTTAATTCCCATCTTAATGAAGAATTATTGAAATATATTTCTCCATCAGAATGGGAACACATTAATATTCTAGGAAAATACCGATTTAGTATAAAAGAAATTGCATCATTAGACTCCCTACAATCACTACAAACAACTTAACAGTAAGAAGCCAATTATTCTCTTAGAGTACTGGAAATCGGCTTTTTCTTATGAAATTTTGCTTAGCGTACGAAATTCGCGTTTTGATGGTGCTCCCCCATTATGTTGAAAAGGAAAAGAACATCTGTGGAACTAGTGGTGACGATAGAGTTGTTCCACAAATGAGACAGAAGAATAGTGTGTCCTATCTGATAAAATTATAATATTATGATTATAGAAACTGAAGCTATTGAAAATAGAACAAATAAAAGCTAAATAACAATAATATAATCTCTTTTCTAGATATGCCTTTATCAAGAATCAAAGAACTTAATACCACTTAGTACAAAAGCATCAGAACTTGTGCTATAACCAACTAACTTTCTTGTTCCTTCAATATCAATTCGTTTAAACCTGTTGTTAGATACACCATGTAAAATTGAAAATGGAGGTAAGTTCTTTGCCGTCATCGACTTTAAAAGAAGGTCCATAAAATCTTCTGGGCTTAAGTATGCACTCATATCTCTAGCTGTTAGTGGTTTACCATATGGATTATAATCATCATATGCACCTATACGAATAGCAAGACTTTGTAACCCTTCTTCATAAGCAAAATAAGAAGCAACAGCCTCTGCAAAACACTTACTTATCCCGTACATATTTTTGGGCCTCGTGGGTGAATAAGCATGTGGTTGATAATCCAAAGGATAGTCTTCAATTGTTTGAGTACTGGAAGCGACTATCACTTTGGATACATTATTATCACTAGCAGCTCTAAAAATATTATAGGTTCCCTTTATATGATTTTCTAATAAGGAGCCATAAAAATCAGCATTTGGCGAAGGATTACCTGCCAAGTGTATAACTATATCTATCCTTTTCGTAAATTCTTGACAAGCAGCTAAATCAAAAATATCTAAATATATGATTTCATGATTTATATCTTTAAAAGTTTCTAAAGCAGATAAGTTAATATCTGCTAGCCGTAACTGGTAATTTCCTTGCTTATCTAGGAATCTTGTAACATCTTGGCCAATCTTACCTGCAGCACCTGTAACTAAAATTTTTTGCATTTCACTTTATCCGTCCATAAAAAATATATCCCTTGTCAAGGGTCATATAATAGAGCATGCACTTATTGTATGTTGGTAATGGCATTAAATAAAACGAAGAAATATAATGAAGGCATGAATAAAATTCATGAGGAGGACCATAGTTAACTTAAATTAACAAGTAATGATTTGGAACGAATGTGCAATCAAAGTTGACACGTCATTTACGCATTTGACGAAAAATAATTAGTGGGTATGGGACGTGTTATTTCAGATGGTGTAATTACTGGAGTAGTTTGGGGAATGTGCGTTCTACCAATCTATCTGTCCGAAGGAATCGCCGCATGTACAAATAGCGCTGGGAAATTGAATCATTTTTCCGCTGGATTTAGCTGAATTTGAACGTTTCCGTATTGTTTGGCACAACATCCAATGCGTTGTTCAATCAGTTATTCACAGCTATAATTGCCTATGCTTTGCTGAAATTTCTTCGTGCACAAGGCCAAAAGAAAAAATAAATACTTGTCATTTGTAGGTTTCACACGCCTGTTTCTTTGTGAAGCCTTGTCAATTGAGTGGCAAATTGGTTTGAAAGAAACACTTGAATTCTACAGGTCGATAAATCAAGAAACTGTATTACTTTGGTTAATCAACATACGTGTTAATTTATAGTATAATAATTGCTTGAAATAATGCGGTGGAAAACAGAGAAAAGAGGGAACCGATGCCTACTATACTAGTTGCTGACGACGATGCGAACATTCGCGAACTCGTCTGTTTATTTCTACGCAACGACGGATTCGCAACAGCTGAAGCAGCGGATGGCAAGGAAGCATTAGCTGTCTACATCTCAACGAATGTCGATCTTGTCGTACTTGACATTATGATGCCGATTATGGATGGTTGGACGTTAAGCAAGGAGCTCCGAAGAGCCAATCCTGATCTACCTTTACTTATGCTGACTGCAAGAGGAGAAACATGGGAGAAAGTGAAAGGTTTCGAACTTGGGACGGACGATTATTTAACCAAACCATTCGATCCGTTAGAGTTGACGGTTCGTGTTAGGGCACTACTCAAACGATACAAGATTGGCTCCACGCAGACAATCCATTTAGGGAACGTCATCCTTGATCGACAGACCTATAAGGTGATGAAAGGGACGGAGTCGCTTACGTTGCCACTAAAGGAGTTCGAATTGCTGTATAAGCTCGCTGGAACACCCGGACAAGTCTATACGCGCGTGCAGTTGATCGATCAGATTTGGGGTATCGATTACACCGGAGATGATCGAACGGTAGACGTACATATTAAACGGCTGCGTGAACGGTTCGCGACAACACCCGATTTTCGGATCGAAACGGTGCGCGGGCTTGGGTATCGGCTTGAGGTTTATGAATGATCAGATCCTTATATATACGTGTTGTCCTGACATTTTTAGTCTCCATCATCGGGGGCACGATTATTTCTTTTTTGGTGTCAACTTGGATATTCGAAGATAAATTGAACGAAAACGCTCAAATCAACTCACGTAACTTTGGCCAAGACATCGTCCGGATTTACAAGACCTTTCCGTTGCGTGAAGCGGACTTGTTCGTAAGTGAAATGAAGCAGCTCGATTCTTATTATATTCGAATTTACGAAGCAACGGGTCAGTTCAAGTCTTACGGTAAACTTCACGGACACAAACCTGCGACTGTGACGATGGAGCAACTAAAGAAAGTATTAGATGGAGGTGTTGTTCAGGAGACTCCTAATGGTATTGCCACGGTCCTCTTAGGGTTGCCGTTGAAAACGGAAATGGGAACGAAAGCGATATTTTTGGAAGCGCTCGCCCCTCCTTCAGCCTCTTTTGTCACAAAGTGGGCATTGGTCTTTGCAACATGTTCGTTGATTGCAGGAAGCATATTGATTCTAGTTGCCTCTGTATTCCTGGTAAGACCGATAAAAAAGCTGACAAAAGCGACCAGGCGGATAGCATCTGGAGATTTCAACGTCAAGTTGAATATTAAGCAAACGAGTGAGCTGGGTACTTTGGCTCGCAGCTTCGAAGAAATGATGCACGATCTGCAGCAACTTGAGCAGATGCGCAGGGAATTCGTAACGAACGTGTCGCACGAGGTTCAGTCTCCGCTCACTTCGATATCCGGTTATGCCCTAGTGCTTAAGCAAGTTGACCTTTCAGAATACGAACGAAGCCGTTATCTTGATATTATCATCGCTGAAGCGAAAAGGATGTCCAAAATGAGCGATAACCTGCTAAAGCTGAGTTTTCTTGAATCGCAGTCAAAGCAACTGCGGCTCGTCACGCTCAGCCTCGATGAACAAATCCGACGAATAATCGTGGCGCTCCAGCCACAATGGTCTGCTCGCGATATACATTTCGAGCTTGATTTACAGACAGTTAAAGTAACGGCTGATCATGACCTGTTAAATCAGGTATGGACGAATATCCTCAGAAATAGCATCAAATTTTCCGAGGATACCGGCGTGATTAACGTAAGTATCAAACAAGATATCAAAAACGTCACAATCCTAATATCCGACACTGGTATTGGTATTCACCTTGACGACCAGAAGCGTATATTCGAGCGTTTTTTTTAGGTCGATCGTTCCCATAGTCGTAAGTATGACGGAAGTGGTATGGGACTCGCTATCGTTAAACAGATCGTGTCGCTTCATCAAGGTGACATCCGAGTGAAAAGTGAACTTGGTCAAGGAACGACCTTCATTGTCACCTTGCCAATCACTACACCAACAGATTAGTTAGGTTCATTCTCTATGCTACGATTCATATGCAAGCTTACTTGTATATAGAGCCGTAGCATTTTTTTTGGCAGTTCATATTCAGTTCATATTGTCGTCATGGCGAGTACATCTTCATTGGTTAAGTTTTCATTACAGGCACATGAAGGAAGGCAAACAGATCAGGACAGGAGAAGATGACAGTGACACAACAAGAGGAAAAGAAAACGCTGAGTGGAATGAAAATAAAGAAAGTGCGAAACATCTTACTTAAAATCATAGGAGCAATCGTTCTAGCCATTGTACTTTTTTTAGGTATTGTTTATATCGTAAATGTGATGAGTAGTCATTCGGAGCAAAAACGAATAGTGCCCTACGGGCAGCACGTATCTGTAGACGGGAAAAACATGAATGTGTTAATTCAAGGTGAGGGCGAGGAAACGATCGTGCTCCTGCCTGGTTATGGAACAGCTACTCCAGGGCTTGATTTTAAGCTTCTTATCGATGAATTATCTCCATTTTACAAAGTTGTTGCGGTAGAACCTTTCGGTTATGGATTAAGTGATGAAACTGTAAAAGAGCGAATCACGGAGAATATGGTAAGTGAAGTTCATGAAGCTCTACAGCAGCTTAATATTAACAGATACATGCTCATGGGCCACTCCATTACAGGTATTTATGGAATTGATTATGTGAACAAATATCCAAACGAGGTGACTGCATTTGTCGGAATCGATAGCAGTGTTGCAACACAACCGGGTATGGATATCAATTTCCCATTAAAAACGTTTGCATATCTCAAAAAATCAGGTCTCTTAAGATTGGCTATGAAAATTAGTGCTGACCCCTATGCTGGACTGGCATTTGATGAAAAAACCGTAGAGCAAATGAAAATGATTTCGAATAAAAACATGTATAATGACACAACCTTGAATGAGATGGACCATATTTCGTCTAATTTTAAAGGGGCTCAAGGTTTAATCTTCCCTAAATATCTTCCACTTCTGCTCTTTGTACAAGCGAATAATGAAGATGTAGCAGGATGGATACCTCTGCATGAAGGGCAGATCAAAGACTCGGTACATGGAAAAGTAGTAACTATGGATGGATCACATTATTTACACCATACCAAATTCAAAGAAATCGCTGAAAACGTTAGACTATTTATAAAAGAAGTAAAGTAAGTGTTCAGAGAAAGGTTCATTCGTTATTTTATGCATTTGTCTACAGTCTGCAAGACCATCATTTCGATGGTCTTTTTTATGTCCAAACAGTTGTATATTTCCAAACCAAGATTATACTTTCGCTTGAACGACATTGGGTTTCATTTTCATATTAACTAACGAGGCAGGTGTGCGGCCGGTCCTAGGTCGTATCATATAACGGGTGGTATTCCCGTCGAGTAAGAACTAGTCATTCGCTCGTAGTGAGTCTTGGGGGGCTAAAGGTAACTTTAGTCTTTAAGCGTAGACAGTTAGGTGACGGATTTGATTTACTGATTGTTCTATTCATCCCGTTAATCATTATAGGATGTAGTTTGTTGGGGCGGCGGATTCGGTTACTAAAAAAAGGGGCACTCATAAGAGTGTCTTTTTTCTCAATATAAGAACTCAAAGAATATGATATTATTTTAATGCAAATTCCCTTTTGTGCAATGAGATAGTAATGCCCAACAAAAAAACCACCTATTTCCGTAGGTGGGCCTTATCTTTATTACACAATATCAAAGTATACTCTCATTTTCTCGTGAATTTTATGTAATTATACATATTTGTAAAAATTACATGTAGTAAAATATAAATTGTGGATACGTTCTATAAAGCTGATTCTCCGATTAGAAGGTGTAACACATCTCAACCATATAGGTGTGGTGTGGCGTTGCTTTAATCTAGCCAAACAAACGATCTCGATTCTCTTGTATTTGTACACTAACAATCTGTTGAAAATAAATGATTCTGTTTTATAGGACGTGTTTACTTAATGTCCAATACATATTATTAAATTAAAGTGGTTCAAGTCGGAGGAAGGCACCTTAGGGTGTCTTTTCTTTATGGGTCTCATCACATCGTCATCAACTAAAAAAATATATAAAACCCCCAAAAAGGAATTTTATATATTTTCAATTTGAAGAGATCAATTTTCTCGTTTGAGGTATTTGTTTACCTTATCATGAGGAGAATAACGTATTTTACGCTATGTTTTTTGAAATATCAGTAAATTATTTGATGAATTAATAAGTTACCATATGATACCCATCAATATCCAAGTCAAATTTTCCTATCCAGTGTCCTTTCCACGCTCCCGTAGTACCCCTGTCCACTACCGCCCACATTTTAACGAAAATATATGTGAGAAAATTTTGACAAAAAAGCTGATTTTTACCCAGTTAAGAGTACATTGGCTCATTAATATTTAGCAGTAATTTCATATTCATGTGTGCATAAAGATCTTTCAGTTACCACTCCCTCTGATAGAATCCATTTTCATATATATTTCTACCATAAATTTGAAAATATAAGTGTGACAGCTTGATAATTCACTTCGAATGATTTATATTTATATCAAATGATAGATTTATCTATCAAAAATGACTTTGTACAGAGAAAGGAGTGATTGAGATTGTTAAACGCCACATTGATGGAAAGCCTTTAGGTGCAGCAGCATTGAAAAGATTGGGAAGAAATGAGTGAGCTTATAGAATAAAGAACGCTATAAATTAATGTAGTGTTTGATACCCTTGTATTGGATTATTTGGTAAAAACATCGAAACTCATTGAAATATATTCTCGTATAGTAACTACATTAATTTCAAGAGATAAATAATGAATTGAAAAATCTATTAGTTGTTATCGTATCTTGATGAAAAACGTAAAAATAGATAAGAGAAAATCCTGAAAAAACTGTTCAGAAAGTATGGTATGAAGGCAAGCCTAGTGAGGGGAATTCAAAAATTATTGGACAAAAGCGAGGTAAATAATATGACTTTTGAAGAAAAATTACAAGCATATGCGGAACTTACGGTGAAAATTGGTGTCAATATTCAACCAGGGCAATACTTATTAGTCAATACATCAGTGGATGCATTGGATTTCGTCCGTTTAGTTGTGAAAGAGGCCTATAAGACTGGAGCAGGGCGTGTTCATGTTAATTTTTCTGATGAGGAAATGGATCGTGCTTACTTTGATCATGCCTCAGATGAGGAATTTAATCATTTCCCAGAATGGATAGTCAAAATGAATGATGAGCTGATTGAACGTAAAGGTGCATTATTAATAATAGATGCTACAGACCCTGATAAATTTGCAGGTATTTCAGCTGATCGTCTAGCCACCTATCAAAAGGTATCAGGAGCTGCTCTAGGAAACAATCGCAACGCCGTAATGAAGGATTTAATAGCTTGGTCGATGGTAGCAGTTCCCTCATCAAAGTGGGCATCGAAGGTGTTCCCGAATTTAGCAGCTGAGGAGCAAGTAGCAGCATTATGGGAGGCTATTTTTAAAACTGTTCGTATCGGTGAAGACAATGCTATTGAAAAATGGCGTGAACATGTAACAAATCTAGAATCTCGTGCGGTCCTACTGAACAATAAAAAATATGCGAAGCTTCACTATACAGCACCAGGCACTGATTTAACAATTGCATTAGCACCAGAGCATAAATGGATTACTGGAGGTGGTAAAACGCCAGAAGATACTATCTTTATGGCTAATATGCCGACGGAAGAGGTTTATACGTTACCGATGAAACAAGGTGTCAATGGCTATGTAAGCAATACAAAACCATTAGTCTATCAAGGGAATATTATCGACGGCTTTAAACTGACATTTGAAGAAGGAAAAATTATTAAAGCTGAAGCACAGATAGGACATGATTTATTACAGGGGCTTATTAATGTGGATGAAGGCTCTTGCTATTTAGGTGAGATAGCACTTGTACCACATGAATCGCCAATTTCAGCATCGGGGATTTTATATTTTAATACATTGTTTGATGAAAATGCATCGAACCATTTAGCGATTGGTAAAGCTTATCCAACTTGTTTAGAGGATGGAAGGGATTTAGAAAACGATCAACTCGAAACATTAGGTGCAAATATTTCAGTAACACATGAGGACTTTATGATTGGCAGCAGTGAGATGGACATCGATGGTATTTTACCAGATGGAACTGTAGAGCCAATTTTCCGTAAAGGTAGCTGGGCATTTTAAGTTTTTAATTTGAAGAAGGAGTATATGAAACGATTATTAAGCATAATTGGTGCAACTATATAGGTGTTTCATCTGTTTTTGCTCAGATTGAAAATTACCTCTTTAATTAGAAGTAAAATGCATTCAAAGGAGATAGGCCAATGAATTTCTGGGAAGTCGTTTTGATAGTTGTGAATTTTAGTCTATTGAGTTGGATACTGTTAGTAGGCAGAGAAACGAAAAAGTGGTCTAAATTAGCTACTTTGGTTGCTGTTGTAATGGTTACAGTTCAGCTATTGGTAGAAGGTTTTAGATGGCAGATGATTCCGGCATATGCATCCCCAGTTATCTTGATTTTATGCTATCTATTAGCTGGGCGGAAAAAGGGCTTTAGAAGCCGGGGTATATTCATAGTTAAAACTTTGTTGTTGTGCATCTATTTGTCTGTAGCAGTTGCGCTACCCTTACTTATGCCAGTATTTTCATTTGAAGAACCAACTGGCCCACATAGGGTCGGTACGAAGCTATATCATTGGGTTGATCATCAAAGAAATGAAGCATATTCGCAAAATCCATCTGATCGACGCGAACTGATGGTGCAAATTTGGTATCCTGCAGCTGAAAAAAGCAAGGGGGATCAAGAACCTTATATTCGTAACATAAATGAACTCTCTAAGGGATTGGAAAAAACATTGTCCATTCCTGCATTTGCATTCAGCCACTTAGAATTGGTAAAATCTCATTCGTTTATGGATTTACAACTCTCAAACTCAGAGAATCATTATCCTATATTACTTTTCTCTCATGGTTTTAATGGTTTTCGTAATCAAAACACGTTTGAAGTTGAGGAGTTGGCTAGTCAAGGCTATATTGTTCTAAGTATCGATCATACCTTTGATACTGCAGCTACCGTCTTTCCAGATGGTCGAGTTGCTTACGTACAGCCCTTCAATTTAACTGATGACGCAGGGGATAGCCACATAAAATTATGGGAGGAAGATGTCACCTTTGTGCTTAATCAGATAGAGAAACTTAACCAAAACGATGAGACCGGTTTCTTTACAGGAAGGCTTGATACCACACGAATTGGAATGTTTGGGCACTCTTACGGTGGAGCTACCACAGCACAAATACTTACAAAAGATTCTCGCGTCAAAGCAGCTATCAATATGGATGGCGCTTTGTATGGGGAAATTTTACCTGAAAGTGGGATTGGAAAACCATTTCTGCTCATGAGTGCCGTAGAGCCTGATGAAGCAGATCCCGATAAAGTGACGGAGCGATATGGGCGTGGGCTAGCTGGCGGTGGTATGTCAATGGTCATTCCTCATACAGATCATACAAGCTTCACTGATTTACATTTGTTCTCCCCACTGTTGCAGGGCCCAGGTGAAAATCCAAAGGAAGTTCATCGCATTATTAACGAATTCAGCCTGGCATTTTTTGACCAGTATGTAAAGCAGAAGGATGACGGCTCAAACCTTAAAAGGCTTATGAGCAAATACCCGGAAGTTAATTTTAAAGTAAACCGATAACTTGATGCAGAAAGTAACTTCATTAAAAAATATTCAGTAATTAAATGAAGTACAAACGGATTCAATGTAAGCAGAAAAATTACGGTAATTATTAATTCGTCATGAAAAAATGCTGGAAAATTGGAAAGAAGGATAACCATATTAGTGAAAAATAGCTTGAAATACTCAGCTAAAGTGATTATTTTCTCTACTAAGAAAGCGACTTGTACCATTTTCTTTGGCTTTTGTATTTATTACATCAAAAAATTAATTTCTTCATCGTCATCTAAATAATGAAACATTCAAAGTACTATCAGTTTCAGTAATATATTTCTTTTGGAAAAGCTACATTCACCAGCTGGACACTTTGTTTGAGATTGTATATCATTATATCAAATGATATATTTATCTATCAAAAAATGACGACTTTATATAGAAAAAGGGAGAGATTGACGATGAAGAAAGACTTATCAACGTTAAAGGAAGCGAGATTTAACGCAATTCTTGATTCGGCTACTATATTGCTTGTTGAAAATCCTACAGCTTCAATGAATGAAATTGCGGAATATGCGGAAATTGGCATTGCGACACTCCATCGCTACGTCGAAAGCAGAGAGAAATTGATGCTATTCTTGGGCCATCGAGCTATACAATTGGTAAGTGATACCGTAAACCAGATTCCACTGAATGAGGATAGAAGCGAAAACTATATCCCAGAACTCATTGAAGCGTTAATCCCTTTAGGTGACAAAATCTATTTTCTAGGTCATGATGCATCTGTATTTAACAACAAAGAATTAGGTGAAGCCGAAGAGAAGCTGAGGGAACCCTTACGACGCGTTATTGAGCTGTTACAACAAAAAGGTTACTTTCAGCAAACAGTTAGCAGCGAATGGATTTTGAATACGCTTTATGCTCTGCTTTTCCATACTTGGGAACAGGTACATGAAGGAAATGTGGCTAAAAAATCTGCTGCAGAGCTTGTTTTAAATACATTTTATTATGGTTTCAAAGCTAAGGATGAGTCGAGAGGGAAGTGAAATGATACAAATCCATGATAATTAACAGCAATAATATAGAAAGCGAAAAGGAGTACTGGGAAATGAATAAAATCTCTATTGTAAAGGCTGTTTATCAATCCATGGTCGGTGCCCAGCTAAATGTAATGGCATTAGAATACATGGCATTTGCACTTGCAGGATCTGAGGAGAAGAACACAGTTGAAGGGACTTTTTGTAAGCTATGGCGGCAGGAGAACAACCGTTTCAGTCATCAATACGCTTATGAAGCTCAAATGGACGGGAAAACTTTAGGGATGATTACTTGCTATCCTGTACCCGTTTTAAATCGTCTTGCCTGGCCCACTTTTAAACAGCTGCTTTCATCCCGAAAGTTGGATTTTGTTGTTTATAACATTCGGAATATCAAACTGCTTTATTCCATGATTACCTTGAAGGAGGGAGAAGATGACGAGTTTCACATCGGAACAATCGCTTTATTGCCCGAAAGTCGTGGATTGGGGATAGGTACCAGACTACTTGAGTTTGCCGAGGAACAGGCTTCCCTGCAAGGCTTCGCCAAATGCTCTCTGACAGTAAAGAAAGAGAACCAACTTGCTATTAAATTGTATCAGAGGTTAGGCTACCAGATTACAAGTGAAATTAATAAACCAAAGTTATCGTTGTACAGAATGGTCAAAAACGTAGGACGTTACAACCTTTTATAAAAAAGTTCTAACGTATTAGGAGAGTACCAGGGGGTACGGCCACATCACTATTAAGCTAAGCTCATTCAATGTTAATTATAGTAGAGGCTGTTTCTTTCGAAATAGAGTAGATAAGTGATTAAAAGAAGCAGGCATTTATCCAAAGCGAGTGATAGAATTCGGTACAATTGAAGCAATTAATAGTTGTGTGAAGGCTAGAATGGGCATTGCTGTCATGGTCAAATCAATTTTGAAAGACCATGAGCAATCTTTAACCATGACTGATTCACCTGAGAAATATTCTAAAGTACCAACTTATTATATTATGAGAAAGGATGTATTTTTTTCTGCTGCTTTACAGAGATTTGTTGAGATGATAAAAGAAAAAACTATGTAACCTAATTTTGATTATTGAAGATTGTTTTAGTGCGGCATAAAATGTAGAACCCCACATCCATCAACTTAAAAAGTTTTTTACGACCCCAAATAAGATTTTTGTACATTTTTACCCAGAAATATCAATTTTACTGTTTTTGAGGTGTTTTTTTCACTAGCTTGATAGCGATGTGGCAGGACCCCATCACTATCAAGCTAAGATTAAATAAAAATCAATTAAACTAGACCTTTTTTCTGTTTTCTAAAAATTTAATATAAATAATTTGAAAATTCTTACTGTAAATTTAAAAATAGAAACAATCTCACCTGAAATTAAACGTATATAACCTTAGCTTGATGGGCATAGGGTCCTACCAACATAACGCGAATTTCGTACGCTAAGGATTTTCTAAGTTGAAAAACTTAAGTTTACTGCGAGTTAGGAGGGTTCCTTAAACGACCATTTTTGGTGTGAAAAGAATTTCTTTTTATTTATTGACTATGAAGTAACCACATAGTTTATAGTATAAATATTATTCCTTAATAGGAGGCAATATAATTAGATGGATAGCTATAAGTTAACTAAAAGTGATGTAATTAAGATTTTTAATACAACGAAAGAAACACTTCGATTCTATGAAGAAAAAGGATTAGTTCAGCCAAAGGTAGGTAAAAATAAGTATAGGCTTTATGGAGATGAAGAACTACAGAGAATTAGCCAAATCTTCTTTTGTAAAGATATAGGTTTTTCAATTGAAGAAATTGATTTAGTAATAAATAAGAGAAAAACAATAAACAATATAAATATCTTACAGAACAAAAAAGGTGAAATTGAAACTGAAATTTATCGATATATGGAAATGCAAAAGAAAATTACTAGGCTCCTCGATCTCCTACAAAATAGAAGTAAAAACTTCAATGAAATTCAGAGTGTCTATTTTGAGGAAAGAAAATATTATCACATCAAAGGAGAAGATTTTAATAGTGTAAAATCCTTTTTTGATAAATTTCGTTCTATTTTTAAGCAAGGTGAATTTTTTCAAGAACAATTTATAACAATGTGTCCTATTAAGAATTTATTCAATGATGATCTGGGACTATCAGTTTATTATCCTGTTTTGAATGATACAGAGATAGAGCATGTTGATATTCTTAGTATACCTGCAGGTAATTATCTTTGTGTTGATTACGTATGTACAGAAGAACATATGGATGAAGTACGACATCAAATATATACAAATATTACAGACTATATAGAGAGAAATGGTTTACAGTTTAGAACATGTAATGTAATTGAAACAGATTTACATGAATTGAATCTGTTTTATTCAGAGGGACAGATAATTATGAATATGCAGATTCCTGTTGAAGAAAAATCAAAACACAAAAAGAAGTAAGCATTTAGATATTCAACACTATTTACAAGGAAGGCGTAAAAATCGGCTCGGTAAAAAAATGTTCGCATTTTACAAACTATAATCGACGATTAAATACAAAAATACATTGCTAGTAGAATATAAAGCATGAAAAGCATGCATTTCGATAGGACGGAGCACTGAAAAGTGGAATTAATTTTACATTATGCGGGGGTTAATTTAAACGATAAATATTTTGGAATGTTACATATAGAAAAATCTAAATAGTCATTCAAAAAAACTGTGCATAAAAACCTGCATTATAACAAGTTTTTAGCACAGTTTTTTTATTTTATGCCTCTCATTAAAACTTGGATCTTTGGGGCCATAAAATATAAAATTACACTTAAAATGATTGAAAGGCCACCAATTGCACCGAAATAAATAATTTCTGTTTCAGGATTATATAATCGAACTAGTTGAGCATTTATAGCTAGTGCAGCTGCACTAGTTAAGAACCACAAACTCATTGTGTAAGCAGAGAAGGCAGCTGGTGCTAATTTGGTTGTAATTGATAAACCTACAGGTGATAAACAAAGTTCCCCAATTACTACTAACAGGAAGCTAATCGCTAACCACATAGGGCTTACAAGGGATTCTGTACCATGGATATATGCAGGAATAATCATAACTAAGAAGGATAAACCAGCAAATAATAAACCAATAGCAAATTTATTAGCCGTACTTGGTTGACGTGAATTAAGCTTTATCCATAACCAAGCAAAGTGCTAACAAAACAATATAAATGGGGTTTAATGATTGAAACCATGAAGATTGAAGTTCAATCCCGTCCAATTTTAATTGAGTACGCTGATCAGCATATGAAGCTAAAATGATAGCTCCTTGTTCTTGAATGGCCCAAAACATTGTAGTAGCTATAAATAATGGTATGTAAGCAATTAAACGAGACTTTTCAATTTTTGTAGTTTTCGGGCTACGATACATAAAAATAAGGTAATCAGTTAGAATGAGAATACCTAAGATACTTACTAATAAAGTGAATCTATTAATAGTTAAAATACCTGTTGGTATCTTTAAAACCCTATATAATAATGTTGCAGAAATGTGAATTGCTGATTCTAAAACACCGGCATTTAAAGCTGAAAAAGAATTAAGAGAAGCGGTGAAATAATTATACATAGTAAAAAAGGATTTGATATTCATATCAGATCCTTTTTTCATTATTGGTTTTGTATAATTGCTCATCGAGGCTACTTAACCAAGGTTTAGAAACTAGATATTTTTCAGGTACTACAATCTAAAAATAATACTTTTCTTTGTTGGTGGTATTCACTTTTCCTAGCTTAACGGATATGGGTGCACTATAGCATAAAAAGAAAATTAGCTGTTTAGTATCAATACAATCTTGGTCCTTTAAGGAAACCAAATTAGAGAGCAACATTTCAAAGAGTATCCTGTGATATAACTAAGTAGAATTTTAAACAAGGGGATGATGAGATGAATAAATTGAAGGGGAAAGTTGCATTAGTAACAGGGGCTAGTAGGGGAATAGGACGAAGTATTGCCTTACATTTGGCACAGGCTGGTGCGTTAGTTGTAGTTCACTATAGTAAAAGAAAAGAAGAAGCAGAAAGTATAGTGGATAAAATTAAACAAGATGGCGGTGCCGCATTTGCAATCAGTGCAGATTTAAGTACTTTAAACGGCATTAATAACTTGTATTTAATGATGGATCAATCTCTTCAAAAACATATAGGTAATACTACATTTGATATTCTTGTAAACAATGCTGGAATTGGGCAGATTTTAACGTTAGAGGAATCTACAGAGGAGTCTTTTGATGAGGTTATGAATATTAATGTTAAGGCTCCATTTTTCATTATTCAAAAGGCTTTGCCACGTTTAAAAGATGGAGGACGCATAATCAATATTTCATCATTTGTTACACGTGTAGCCACCCCAAGTGTTTTTGCCTACAGTATATCTAAGGGGGCAATTAATACACTCACTCATACTTTAGCACAACAACTTGGTGCTCGTGGTATTACAGTGAATGCAATTCTCCCGGGTATAATTAATACAGAAATGAACGCTGAGACATTAGGTAATAAAGATGGCCAAAAATATGCTGCAGGTTTATCGACTTTTAATAGGTGGGGAGAGCCTAATGATATAGCTGATATTGTAGGTTTTCTTTCTTCATCAGACAGCCGTTGGATAACTGGTGAGTTAATTGATGCAAGTGGGGGATCTTGCTTATAATGCTAGAGAAAAAGCCGGCTTAAATAGAGTTGGATTTGCAATTTTATTTTTTACTTGTTAAATAACCGAACTACGCACCATTTATTAGCTCTTACAAAAGCCATC
The DNA here is from genome assembly GCF_027710505.1 of Bacillus cereus group sp. TH152-1LC. Lineage (NCBI taxonomy): Bacteria > Bacillati > Bacillota > Bacilli > Caryophanales > Bacillaceae > Bacillus > Bacillus cereus group sp. TH152-1LC. Next base: position 29,282 of record NZ_JAQFNK010000033.1, read on the forward strand.
TTGAAACGAGTCCAAGTATTGATAGTCAATCAAGGTAGAGAACCAATTATGCTGTAGTAGGATTAATGGTAAATGCAATGAATATGCACAATTTCATATGTAAATAGGTACTTTTTGTTAACTCTTTCACAGGGAACGAAATGTATGAAATTAGTATGATAGAATCAATTTGTATTTAATATAAAGGGGATGATTGAATGCTAAAAAGAATAATCCTAGGGGTTTCGTCATTAGTAGTGGGAGCAACAGTTGGCATAGCGACAGATGTATCTGCGGCACCTGCACCACCATTAACGTCATTAAATGTAGTAAAAGTTGAATCTCAATTAGGCGGAGTTGAATTTATCGGTCCAAACAATTTTAGTACAGTTAAAGATCATGGAGGAAGCTATTTATACATTTATACAAATGAAATGGGATATGGTAGAAATCCGATTGCTCAAATGAGTGGTCAAAAACTAAAAAAAGTAGATTCTAAGATGATTGATATTAATGGTGATAGAACAGTTGATGGATGGGAATATAAATGGGATGCTTCGGGACAACAAAATGGACAATTCAAATATCAAAACACATCTACAAATGCACCTTGGAATACATTATCTACTTCATTAAATATTAAATAAGCTAACAGAAGAATTTAATGTTAATTTTTGGTCGGCTGCAATATTTAATGTTTAGGTAATTAAAGGAGTCTACGTTTCTTGTGGGCTCTTTTAATCTATTAAAAAGACACGTGCAAATTGATAAGCTATTTTATCTAATTATCACGATGTATGTTTACATAATGTTATTTCCGTAAATAAATTTATAGTTAATAGCGTGAGTAATTAAGGGAATAAATCTATTGAAAAATAATGAAATATTAAAGGAGTCTTTCAGCATAAAAATCTAAGACTATATATTTATGAATTTTTATAATGTTTTTAGCCAACATTTAGTCACAAATCATACGATATTCTTACTAAATACTATAATTTAATTAGTAATAGTAGTGAAAAAAACATTAAACATAACTAGGTATTATAGCTAATGTTATTTTTTTACATAATTTGTTTAATAGTATGTACATCATTATTATTCAATGTAACTAAAATAATTTAAAAGGAGATAGGAAGTTATGTTTAAAGAAAAAACAAATAGAAGACTAAAAAAGATTGTTATAATTACTGCGGCTTGCACCATGATGTCAATGTATGGAGCACCAATTTCTAGTACAGAGGCAGCAATCCGATCTCATGCTCCATCGGTTTATGTAACACCACAAAATACTGCTGCTTCAGATATCATTAGCGTAGACTGGTCACCAGTCCAAACAGCACCTTATACGTATTGGGCTGTGCATAACTGGAATCAGGGGGGAGAGGGTGGTGGTTATGCTGGCTTCCAACAACAAAGTGGCTTTGATCAAACCGGTAAACGTACTCTTCATTTTGCGCTTTGGGATCCAATAGCATCAAACCAAGCAATAAAAGCTGAATATTTATCGCCGACTTCAGAAGCCAGTAGATTTGGTGGAGAAGGAACAGGTCTGAAGGTACAAACAACTTATAATTGGAAAGATAGTGAATGGTACCGAATGACTCTACGTTCTTGGCAAGAAGATGGCCATACAAAGTTTGGCCAATGGATAAAAGATAATAAATTAAATCAATGGAAGTTAGTTGCTATTATGGATCATCCAGTTGCGAATGTTGCATTTAACTATGGTCTATCGATGTTTCAAGAGGATTGGGCTGGTAATGGGCAAGATGTAAGAGAAGCACGCCTTAAAAATGGATACAGCAGAAAAGTTTCAGATAAACAATGGAATTCTTGGAATAATCAGCGTATCTCTGGGCAACATGATACGTCCTATCAATACGATGGAGGTGCAACTTCAGAATATCTCTGGGTTAAGGCAGGAGGAAATACTCAATCAACTATTGGTTCTGGAAAAAATTTCAATGTAAATCAGCCTAGTCAACCAGAAATGGGAATTTTAGATTTTGATCTTCAAAATATTCGCTTTGAAGATCAGAAATTAAATGTTTCTTGGCAATTGAAAGAACAAAGTACTCCACAATTTAAAGGGAAAATTGAAATCTATGACAATGAAAAGTTAATGGGGCAACCTTTGAAAGTAATTGATAATATTAAGTCCTACCAAACTGAGGTAAGTCAAACTATGCAATTGCCTCAAACGGCTTTTGCTAAAATTACATTAACAGACATATTTGATCGAACTGTAGAGAAAAAAGTAGGAATTACAAATGGAAATTCTGATATTTTAGTAGGGACCCAATTTGCATGGTCCCTAAAGGGATATAGTGATCGAGAAATTGCAAAAGTAGATTATAATAAAACAGCAGAAGAGTTGAAAATCAAATTAGAAGCTGGTGTACCGCATTCTTACTTCAATAGCACATATGCAAGTATTAAGGTCCAAAACGCATCTGGTAGCGTATTATACAATAAGGAAATCGTGGGGAATAGACAACAAAATACCGAAAGCCAAACTGTGTCTGTAAAAGTGGGGGATTACATTGAATTAACTCATATAGAAGGAGACGCAGTAAAGGAAAAGACACGCGCAACATTAACGAATCTTCAAAATAACAAAAATGAGACTATTGGAAAGACAGCAAGGTATCTGGTTAGTAAAGAGGGATTAAAGAAAGTTGAAAAAATGCCAGAGACAACAATTCTAGATGGAAAACAATTTGCATGGTCATTAAAAGGATATAGTGATCGAGAAATTGCAAAAGTAGATTATAATAAAACAGCAGAAGAGCTGAAAATCAAATTAGAAGCTGGTGTACCGCATTCTTACTTCAATAGTACATATGCAAGTATTAAGGTCCAAGGCTCATCCGGTAGCGTTATGTATAATAAGGAAATCATGGGAAATAGACAACAAAATGCTGAAACCCAAACAGTACCTATAAAAGTGGGAGATTATATAGAATTTACTCATATAGAAGGGGAAGCAGTAAAGGAAAAAACTCGAGCGACTTTAACGAATCTTGAGAATGGAAAACAGGAATATATAGGTAAGAAAAGAATATATCAGGTCACATCCACTGGATTATTAAGACAATAGATGTATTAGAAAGTTGGGGGCATCCCCAACTTTTTCTATAGAAATGGAAGAATAACAGTTTTTGTAACATCAAATGGCCAATACTTCTCAAAATACATAAAAAGCGTCACAATACTGCGATGGAAGAAAAATAGAGAAAATTTGAATTGTCAAAAAACTGTGCAAGTTTTTGAAACAATCAAGAGTGTTTCACATCATGGCATCGTTCAGATTCTGAGTCAGTTAGATGTAACTGTTATTAATCCTGTTCTTCAAAAACAAGATTTAGTGGAATTCCTCTTGCGAAATGGCACCAACACAGATATATCAAAGTATCTTATCGAACAAACGACGGATTTAAATCACGGTAGATAAATACTGTGTTTTTTAATAAGTTTGGCAATTTTAATGTTAACTATAAGTTGATTCAATACCATTGACCAATTGGGGAATATGGCTGCCATTCCATTTGTTTTTGGGTTCTTTTACAGCCCTTCTCCAACGAAAAAGCCCATCGCCTTTAGGTATGGGATGAAAGTGAGGTTGGATACGGAGTGCTACTAAATAACCGCAAGGTTTGTGGCACTTTAGGTATCCAAAGTGTGGATATCCATTACGACGATTTTCCTGTTCTTTTCACTTTTTGAGTTTAAATCTAAACCAAGAAGGTGATTCATTTCTCCTTGAACCATTGCCTCAAACATAGATCCAACAACGTCTTTCAAAGCCTCTTACATATCTTCAACAGTTTCCGATTGATAAGCTTTTAAAATTGATTGAACTAAATTTACGGATTTTGGATCTCTTTTCTATCTAACAATAAGTGTAACCACTCCCTTATAGTAATTTTAAAAAAGGAAAAACCGTGAAGCAGCCCTCTATCTAGGATAGTAGGTTATTTACACGGTTTATATTACACTCTCCAATAATCGATTATTATTTATTCGTAGCTTTTAAAGTATCTAAGACTATTTTGGTTGCTTCTGCAATAAATTTATCATCGTATTCAGCATCCTCTTTATCATGATTAGAAAGTATTGCAAGAACAATTGGCTTTTTATTTGGTGGCCAAATAATTGCAATATCATTCCTTGTCCCATAAGATCCTGCACCTGTTTTATCAGCAACTTCCCATCCTTTTGGTACGCCTGCACGAATTAATTTATCCCCAGTTGTGTTTCTCTTCATCCAATCTACTAATAGTTCACGTTTCTCAGATGGTAGTACAGTTCCTAATGTAAAAGATTGAAGCGTCTTAGCGATTGCTTCTGGTGTACTTGTATCATGTGTTTCTCCTGGATTTACTTCATTTAATTCAGGTTCAAATCTCTCGGAATTAGTAACAGTATCACCAATTTCCCTCAATATTTTTTCAAATGCGGATGGACCACCTAACTTTTTAAGAATTAAATTATGTGCCGTACTGTCACTATATCGAACAGAAGCATCTGCAAGTTCTTTTAACGTCATTCCTGTATCCAAATGCTTTTCAGTAATTGGATTATAATTAGAAAAGTCTTCTCGCTTATACGTAATCCTTTCATCAAGAGCTTCTATTGAGTTCTGACGTAAAAGAACTCCCGCTGCTAATGATTTAGATGTAGAGGCAAATGCAAAACGATCATTTGCATGGTAAGAAACGGTTTGATTCGTACCTGTGTCCAGTGCATAAATACCAAGCTTAGCATTATATTCTTTTTCAAGTTTTGCAAAAGAATGGTTATCTGTATTTTTTTGTTTGATTTGATCCGTTTGTTTCGTTTGTTTAGGTAATTCAGATTGCGTATTACTATTGGAACAGCCTATAAGTGTTACACATGAAAGCAATGCTACAGGTACAATCTTTTTGTAATGTGAAATGGTAAAAAACTTGTCTAAAATGAACATTAATTTTCAACCTCTTTCAAGAATATATGGATTTTGTCTAGGTATTCTAAATACCGATGTAATTAAAGAGAGTATAGGGTAGCCGTGCTTCTACAGCTGAAATCTTACAGTTTACAGCACTTCTAAAACGTTTTAAGAAGTGATAAGTAACTATTTAAGGTGTTTTTTCTCTACCTGCAATGATTTACTCGTAAAAATAGTAAACTGCTAATCCCTAAACGTAGTCTTCAAATACCCACCTTTTTTACATCCTTTTACTTTTCAAAACAATATGTCCTTTCATATTTTTGTAAAATACAAAAATATGTTTCCAATGAAATAAATGGTATTAAATTTGGACTACTATTTTTAGGAATACACGTAATAGACATTCTAAGTAATGCATTTGTTCCATTTTTAGATGAGGAAGAACAGGTTAATCAGTAAAGAATAACAATGAATTGTAATCAAAAACGATATAGTTATTTATTTCGGAAAATTAACTTGTATATGAAAGTCTCTTTTTGCTTTTTTTACAAAAAAGAACCATACTTGCAGGCTTAATAAATTGTATTTTCAGAAACATTGCAAGTGTGTAAGAAAAATGAAAGGTAATTCAATATGAGAACGGCAACCTTACTATTACAATGAAAAACAGAAACATGCTTAAAAATCCTGAGGTACGATAACAAGTTATTTTAGTGCCTAATACATTCGAACAAGTATGACAGCTTAAATAAGAAAAACTGAAAAAATTATTAATGAGTAGTACATTACTCGTATTTTAAATAAGTCAAAATGTTGGCGGGCATTAGTTATCAAATCTCATTCTTGTCGATAAAATTGGAGGGAATTTCTCATATGAAAATAGTAGAAGTAAAAGAACTTAGAAAAGAATACACCGGAAATGTTTCACATACAGCACTTTCAAATATTAATTTAACCATAACAGAGGGAGAATTTGTTGGGGTTATGGGACCGTCGGGTAGTGGAAAAACAACGTTATTGAATATGATATCTACTATTGACTCGCCAACATCAGGTAGTGTATTCATTAATAGTAAAAATCCGTATCAGCTTTCAGTCAATGATTTGGCTTTATTTCGCAGACAGGAATTAGGGTTCGTCTTTCAATCTTTTAACCTGCTGCATACATTAACAGTAAAGGAGAATATGGTTCTTCCGCTTGTATTAGAGGGTATGAATGTGAAAAGAATAAATAAACGAGTAGAATCTATTTCTGAAAAATTAGGTATTAACGAAATTTTAAATAAACGAACATATGAAATATCAGGAGGACAAGCGCAGCGAACAGCGATAGCCCGTGCACTCATTCACTCTCCTAAATTAGTTCTTGCCGATGAACCGACAGGGAACTTAGACTCTAAATCCTCTCAAGATGTAATGGAGATATTAACACTATTAAATAAAGAAGAAAAGGCAACAATGATGTTAGTAACGCATGATCCAGTTGCTGCTAGTTACTGTGATCGCATTATATTTATTAAAGATGGACAGTTATACAATGAAGTTTGCTGCAGCGGTGATCGCGCACTATTTTATAAAAATATTGTGGACAGTCTTTCTAGGTTAGGAGGTAATAAAAATGACATTTCGACAGCTCGCATTTAATAATGTTATACGGAATAAACGAATATATCTTGGGCATTTTTTTAGTAGCACATTTGCAGTAATGATTTTCTTCACTTATGGTTTACTTGTCTTTCATCCAAACCTACAAGGCGAACTGACTCATGTAAGCACTATAATGAGTACGTTTGGGAAGATAGGATTTCAACTATCATATTACTTAATCTTTGTCTTTTCATTCTTATTTATTTTCTATTCAGTTAGTGCCTTTTTAAAAAATAGAAAAAAAGAGTTTGGATTATTAATGTTACATGGAATGTCTCATCGGCAGCTTCATCAATTAATTTTTTTCGAAAACATGTTGATTGGAATCCCTTCTATACTGGTAGGAATTGGGCTTGGGATGGTTATTTCTAAATTGTTTTTACTAGTTACTGGGTCCTTATTGGGAGTAGGGCATAGGTTAGCATTTTACTTTCCATTAAAGGCTATGGGAATAACAGCTATCTCCTTTTTTGTTCTATTTCTACTTATTTCATTATTTACATCGAAAATGATGAAAATAAATGAGCTTGTAGAACTCATAAAATCAGAGGAAAAACCAAAAGCTGAGCCGAAAGTTTCCGTCTGGATATCCATGTTGGTACTTATTTTATTTGGGGCAGGTTACTCCTGTGTTCACCACAGTATTGTTGCAGTGAATTACATGGATTTAGATCAATTATTACTACTTGTAGGGGTAGGTGTCTTATTAATTGTTTTTGGAACCTATTTTTTCTTTAATCAATTGTGTGTATATGTGTTATATACTTTAAAAAATAGAGAAACTACATTCTTTAAAAGAACCAATCTTCTTGTTATTTCAGAATTGATGTATCGAATGAAAGATAATGCGAGAACATTCTTTATCGTTACAATTATATCTGCTGTTTCTTTTACAGCAATTGGAGTTTGTACAGCTATTGGAAATCCAGAACTAGCAAAACATGAGACCCCATATGCATTTACGTATCGATCGGATAAGGGGAATATACAAGAAAAAGCCCATATTGAAGAGATAAAGAAGCAATTAAAAGAATATGGATTTTCTTATAAACTTGTTGCAATAGAATTTAAAAGGACACTAAACGGATTGGCGTTAATTAATCTATCTATGTATAATGAATATGCAAAACAATTAGGGTATGAAATAGAGAAATTAACAAATGAAAATGATAGCATTGCTGTACGACTAAATAAGAACGAGAAAAGTGCGGGGGATATAAAAACTCTTGAAATAATACATGGTCAAATAGAGGTTCCACTTTCTGTGCAAAAAACAATTTATATCCCAGAATTATCGTTAATAGAAAAGCCTGTTATTGTCTCTGATGCTGTTTATAATAAGGTCCAAAATGCTCAACAAGAAAACGTACTCCGAGATTACACCATATATGGTTTTATCGTTGGAAATTGGTCTGAAACGAATGCAGTTTCTACTAAACTTATGAAGATTATTGGTAAGAATCAAGATGATTATTATATGTTTTCATCTTTGTATTTAAGATGGCTTGAATTGAAACAACAAAACGGATTACTTTCTATCTCAAGTGTAATGGTGGGTATTGTATTTTTCGTATTTACGCTAAGCTTTTTATATTTCCGTCTATTTACTGATTTAGAACGTGATCAAGAGCAATATCAAATGATTTCAAAATTAGGATTAAGCCAAAGTGAGTTAAAGCAAATCGTGACAAGACAAATGATGCTACTATTTTTCTTACCGATTATAGTGGCTATGGTTCATAGTAGTTTTGCATTTCTAACGTTTCATCAATTAGGACAAACAGTAAGTAAAGAAATGTCCGTTATTCAAAGTTCAATTGTTGTATTAATAAGCTTTATTTGTATTCAAATTATTTACTTCCTTATTATTAGAAATCACTATTTAAAACGCATATATACAAAAATGTATTCATAGAAAAAGAATGTATAAAAATATAAGTAAAAGCATCCTTATATTGTAAGGATGCTTTTGTATTTACTTCAGTACAGAAGGCATCGTCTTTTCTAACCAAACAATGCCATCATATTGTTCTGTCGGAATCATGATTTCTTCTTTATCTTTTATTCCCCAATAACTTGCTGCAGTAGGAGTAAACATCCATGAAGTTTCTGGTCAGTTACTTTCTTCCTCTAGGTTAACAAAAATATGGGGACTTCCCACCGTACTGATAATTTTTTCAACGCTTTGTTCTTCATGTTCATTATTTACAGGAATAGTATTTTCATATAGTTTATTAATATGTACTTGTAGGAACGGAAAAATTGAATATATTTAAATATGAATAGAAGTATTATAGAGAAATGCTATTAAAGAAAGGAATTTTATAGAATGGGAAATGTATTAGATGTAAAAAGAATAATAGTCACAATAGTGGCTATTATTGCAATCGCAATTGGGTATTTTATGTTTCAATCAATTACTTCACCGGCTAGAGCAGTAGCCAGCCAAGTGAATGCAGTACATCTTGCAGGTGAACAATCGAAGGTGAAGATGAATAAGGCTGTACCAGATCAATTTAATGGTCAAGTGAGGAAAATTGCTTATCTTACATTTGATGATGGTCCAGGAAAATATACAGCTGAATTATTAAATATATTAAAACAAAATGATACGAAAGCAACTTTTTTCTTAATTGGTGCAAATGTAAAGCAGTATCCGGATTTAGTAAAACGTGAAAAAGCAGAAGGGCACTATGTAGGTATGCATAGTATGACACACAATTCCAAGAAGTTATATACAAATGGCGAGTATGTCAATGAAATGAAAGAAGACCAGGGGTTAATAGCAAATATTATTGGTGAATCGCCAAAACTAACACGCCCTCCATATGGTTCTTCTCCTGGATTAAATGAAGCACTTCGTAATAAGGTTGTAGAAAGTGGTTTAAGAGTTTGGGATTGGACGATAGATACTTCAGACTGGAGATATGGTAACATGCCAGTGGATGCTGCTGCGGAAAAAATTGCTGAAAGTGTAATTACAGGTGCAACAAAATCCAAAGAGATTATTTTAATGCATGATATTCATCCACAATCTATTGCAGCGATACCAGCAATAATAGAAGGGTTAAAAGCAAAAGGTTATGAATTTGAAGCATATCATGAAGATGAGCATTTTTCGTTAAACTTTTGGCATGATAATCGTATATAGCATAGGAAGAAATGAAGTTGACTTATAAAAAAGGGTTCTGTTGCAAATATTTCAAAAACACTTGTAGAATTCGAGTTTTCTTGCAAGTTTTTTGAAAATGCAGGTGTAATATCTCGTTATAATTCTTTGTCAAATGTTTGTAATTTATCTTGAATTATGTGATTCATAAAAAACGTTATTCTTTCTAATCTAGCTTATTTAGAAAGAATAACGTTTTTTGGTAATTAGGCGTAGTTAATATTCTAAAGTTGATGGATGTGGTGTTACCTCAAATATAATTATTTTATTTGAAGGTCTCTTTTAAATTTTTATCAAATCCTTTCATAGGTTTATATACAAGGACGTGTAGTGATAAACCTATCACTGCAATAATGTTTAAAATGATACTTATAATCATTAAAGACCATTCTATAACTGGAGATAAGTATCCGTTCGTACTTAATGTGGAAGAACTTACACCTAGTATTAAAATCACTATTAGTAAAGGTAAGTTTTTAACCAATTTGAACCCTCCTTAAACACGATATATTTATATTATAATAAAATGTGTTGTGTAATTAATATAAGATAGTTATATATGGGGATTTAATATGTATTTTCGCTTTGAGGGTACCAATTTTTTTAGCTTGATAGCGATGTGGCGGTACCCCATTAATAGAAAACTACTGCAAGAGTTATAGTTTTATGTTTTCATTTCCCTTTTGGCATTTATCTTTTAATCAGATGAATGCTTTTTTAGTACATAATAAAAAAATAACCAAAAAAACTGTCACAAAATCCGTTTTTCTGGTTTCTCTATAGTACAGGCATCAAATTGAAAGTGAGGTTTAAACTAACATGTTAACCATAGAAAATGAAGAAAGTCATGCTTCTGATATGCCTTTTGAAGATTTATTTAAGCAGTACTATGCTGATGCTGTGAAACAGATTATATGGATTGTTAAAGATCAATCTATCGCTGAAGAGTTAGCACAAGAAGTATTTTTACAATTATATCGTAGCGACTGGAAAGTAATTGAAAACATACCTGGATGGTTGATTAAATCTTCTACTTATGTAGCTTATAACCATTTGCGATCTGAAAAAAGGCAACAAGCGAAGATTGATAAAGAAATACAATACCATGAAGTACAAAATGTTTCATCATTAGACGATGATTGGATAAGAAAAGAGGAAATTACAAAGGTACAAACGATACTAAATAAAATGAATGATCGAGAACGAACCCTTTTACTAATGAAATTCTCTGGTTTTCAATATAAAGAAATTGCAGAAATACTTCAAATTGAAATATCTTCTATTGGAACATTATTGGTCCGAGCCAAAATGAAATTTCGCAAGATTTATAAACAAATGGAGGAGGCATAACAAATGAAATGTTATGATATCGGATTTATTCAAACATATATTGATGGAGAACTTTCTCATGATATAAGAAAGGGATTCACAAAGCACCTAGATACATGTGAAGCATGCCAAGATTTATTAGTAGAAATCAGCAAATTAAATCAATGGGAAAGCGTAATGCTAGATGAAGAATCTGCAAATTCACCACAAGAAATCAAAATTGATATAGAACAAGCATGGAAAACATTTGAAAGTCGTTCCAAACTAGACAATGTTTCTAATATAAATCACAAAAAACAACAGAAGAAGGGACTCTTTACAAACATGGGTAAAAAATCAAAACGTTTCATGTATACAGCAGTAGCTGCAGCATCACTTTTCACAACAGCAATGATTCCACAAGTACAAGTAGCGGCTACAAATGTTGCTTCATATTTTTCTGATGCAATTACAAATGATAAAGTTGTAAATGAAGGAATACAAGATGAAAATGGTGTCACACAAGATATGATGAAGAATGGTAAATATATTCCTATTGATGAAAAAATTACAGATCAAGGTATTACTGTACATTTCAAAGAATTATATATCGCAGATTCGCGTATATCAGTTCATTATAGAATGGAAAAAGCTGACGGAAGTTTAGTGCCATTTGAATTTGATACATCAGGATTAGAGCTCGAAAGTGATGGTAAAATTAATGGGCAACAAGAGGAAAACCCTGAGATTAAACATGAAGGGAGACTATCATTTATCCATGATTCAGATGACCGTCTTCCTTTTGAACTTATGGTAGCAGGTAAAAAATTAAATGATGTAGGCATTCGTGATAATGATAAACCCGAGGGTGTTGCTACATTTGTTATAGTTACTGGAGGAAAAGACGATTTTAAACAGCCCCTTACTTTAGATGTAAATATAAATAGAATTGGAAAAGTAATTGGATCTTGGAAAGGTGAAATTCAAATTGATACTTCACATCTGAAAAATAATACTAATTAAAATGAAAAAAAGAATAGAACAATATGTATCTAATGCTCAGTTTATATGTTTTCTTGTTTTCGTTACATTCATTTCTTATATAGTTTTTACTGTATATTTTATTTATGATTTAAGTTTATAACCTTAAATTAATCATTTAAGACCATTACAAGAAAAACCTCCCTAAAAAAAGTAGGAAAATAAATAACCGGTCCCTTAACGTATAAGGAATCGGTTATTTTGTATCTAAAATGTGTCTAAACTTACAATTTTCTTTTTTGATATGGTGCCCCATGCCCATCAACTTAAGAATTTAGAACTCCACCAAAAAATTATGAGTTTTTTGTTACGAGTTATCACAAAATTCCGTTTTTGGAGTAGTTTTATTTTCTTAGATTGATTGCGATGAGCGGTACCCCATAAAGACCCCTGATACATAATTGATGTTCTGCCATTTGTAGAAAACAATCCACTTATACCATTTTAACAAGAAGAAATATCTCGTCCATGTTGTAATATTGGCTTACGTTAAGCTTGTGAAAAAATCATATTCATGTATAATACAATTGATGTATGATACATTAGTTGTAGGAGGGTGACCTTTTTGAAA
>NZ_JAQFNK010000034.1:0-39143 GCF_027710505.1 Bacillus cereus group sp. TH152-1LC
CGCAAATGAATACTTATATTTTGTGAGAACCAATGTATTAAAAATCTAAAAATACAGATTGACTAATCGTAAGAAAAAGAAACCTTCCGAAATCGGAAGGTTTCTTATTTTTCTTTATTTGCTCTTTTAGATGGTCTTTGTCTAAGAAATTGAGATAGCATATACAAAATATATAGTGGAATAGCAATGAATAAGAAAACAGAAAAGTTACCGATCCCTGTTTGGTACATTGTGATAATGCTTCCAACTAAAAATAGTGTAATAATGATGCTATATCGTGGAAGTGGTACATCTTTTAAACTTGGGATACGAATGCGGCTCACCATTAAAAATGCGAACGTTACAAAGACTGTAATAAGAACGATTTTTGGAATGATATGTGAAAATAATGTTAAGAAAGCAACAAGCCCTCCCGCTGCTGTAATCGGTACCCCAGTGAAATATTTCATTGAAGTAGAAGATGGTGTTACATTAAATCGCGCTAAACGATATGCTCCGAAAAGAGGGAATAGTCCCGCTATGTATAGTCCGATGATTCCGTAATTGGAGAAAGATGTGTAATACATAAGAACAGCAGGTGCTGCACCAAATGTCACGACATCCGCAAGTGAGTCAAGCTCTTTTCCCATTTGTGAATCAACGCGTAATAAACGAGCAACACGCCCATCAAGACTATCTAACATCATCCCGATAAGTACTAAAATAGCAGCTGATTTATAATATCCTAAAGATGCATAGCCGATTGACAAGAATCCACTATATAAATTTCCGAGCGTAAATAAGTTTGGAATAGCTGCTCTATACAAAATCTGATCCCTTGCTTTCTGTAATAAATTCTTAATTAGTGTATGAAATTTTACTTATTTTATCATACCATAAATTTCTTCCTCATACGAAAGAAATTCCCAATTTGTGAAAGATTTCATAGAAGAATGATTTGAAAAATAAGTAAAAAAAGAAGCAACTTTTATAAAGTTGCTTCTAGTACTACTCAAATTTCGTTGTCATTGTTCCAGTTTTATAACGATTGTTAGGATCGAAACGTAATAAATCTCCATAAATGAGTTTATCGGAGAGTTTCAATTCAGTTTTTGCTTTTTCAATATTAGGTTGGCATAATGAAATGTCAGCTTCTTCACCTGTATTTCGTTTATAGCACATGTTTTTTGTATACACATAATCTTCCGAAACGAAGCTACCATCACGCATTACCATAAGTGGATCTTTTTCTTTAATAAATAAGTCAGTTCCAAATTCAATGGATTGATTTGTTTTAATACCAAGTAAATGAAGTAGCGTTGGTTTAATATCAATTTGACCAGATACTTTAGAAATGACTTTTCCTTCTTGGCCAGGTACATGAATAATGAGAGGGACGCGTTGTAATTGCATAGAATCAAACGGTGTAATAGCGTTTTTCCCAAGGAACTGGGCCATAGCTGCATTATGGTTTTCTGAAATGCCGTAATGATCTCCATAAATGACAATAACAGAATTATCATACAGTCCTTCATCTTTTAACTGTTTAATAAATAATTTAAGAGCTTCATCCGTGTAACGAACGGTTGGGAAGTAGCGGTTTACAACACCACTTTCTGAATTAAACTCATCAACATATTGATCTTCTGGATTTAGAAGAAATGGAAAATGGTTTGTTAAAGTGATAAATTTTGTATAGAACGGTTGTGGTAAAGATTTTAGCTTTGGAATCGATTGTTCAAAGAACTCTTTATCTTTTAATCCCCAGCCGACAGACATTTGTTCTGTGCCTACGTAATCATTTAAATTAAAGTAACGATCATATCCGAGTGCAGGATACATTACATCACGATTCCAAAACGTTTTATCGTTTGAATGGAAGACAGCAGAAGAATATCCGTATTTCTTTAATTGTTCTGGTGTAGCTGTATATTCATTTGTTGCGTGAGTAAAGAATACAGAACCGCGGTCTAACGGATAAAGTGAATTTTCAACGATAAATTCAGCATCAGAAGTTTTACCTTGTCCCGTTTGATGATAGAAGTTATCGAAATAAAAACTATCTTTAATAAATTCATTTAAAAATGGTGTAATTTCTTTTCCATTTATTTTTTTATTAATAACAAAACTTTGTGTAGATTCCATGGAAATCAAAATAACATTTTTACCTTTTGCAGCTCCAAATAAGTTTTTATCGACTTGCTTATCTTTTGAGTCTGTATAGTTTTTAATTTCAGAAAACCCGTCTCCACTTGCAAATACACGTTCAGCTGAAGATTTAGATTGAAGTGTAATATCAAATAGATGATATGTGTATAAACCTAAATTTTTCACGACTGTTTGACGATCAAATGAGCGTGAGAACATTTGTGGCTTATAAATAACGGAAACAACAATTTGTAGTGCTAATAAAGCTGTTACACCGCTAAAGAAAGTTCGCTTCTCAGAGCGAGAAAGCGGCGTCTTGTCACAAAATGCCGGGAATTTACGTGAAAGAAACATTAAAATAATCGCATCTGCAAATAAAAGTAATGTTTTGTACGTAAAGAGTTCTTTAATACTCGTCCCTAAATCAGCCATATTATTTGTTTGGAATAAAACTGGGAACGTAACGAAATCGTTATAAAACCCATAAAACATTGCATTTCCAAATAAAATAAAAGACAGTATAAAACTGATTCCAACTATAATGCGGTTTCGGTGTTTAGATGCAAATAAAGCAAAACCGAAAAATAAAAGTAACGCAGCTAGTGGATTAATAAAAAGCATAAATTCTTCAAAGAAATTATCAATTTTAATATCAAACGCTAGCTTGTACACAATATATGTTTTTATCCATAATAAAACGACTGCAACGAGTGCAAATCGCAGTTTTGGAAACAGACGTTGTAGCATAATATACTCCTCTCCTAAAAAGCATGACCGTTCTTGTGAGCTGGTTTGATTAGCACCTCATTTTATATATACGAACAGTCCTTTATTATTATGTTTATTATACTATGAGTATCATTATACGAAAATAAAAGAGAGTTGTGGGCTTTTTTATAATAATTGAGTAGAAAAAGGGCAGTAGGAGACAATAAAACGGAGTTTCTATGTATGATTATTATCGTGTGCAGAAAGAATCGTGTAACAATACGGAGGTTATCATGCGAAAATTATTATATTTTATAGTATGCAGTAGTGTTATACTTTTTGCTTCACCGACTGTGTCGGTAGCCCAATATGATGCACCTCTTATGGAAGATGCCTTTTATTCTGTTTTGTTTCCGAAAATAAATAAAGCTATTGAAAAACAATATGGGAGCTTAAAGCCTTATCAATGTCCTAAAATTATTAGTTTAAAAAAAGTGTATAGCGGTACATATTTATTTCAAGCGGTTATTGAAGTGACGAAATATGAACAGGTTGGTGGGAAAATTGTTCCGCCATTTGAAAAAGTAACAATTACTTTTAATAATGAAGAAGGCGAATGGGAAGTGACAAAGATTTTAGTAAAGCGCTTACCAAATGATACGAAATTAAACTGTAAAAAAACAATATAAAAAATTGTTTGACAAATAAAATGGTCCTTTGGTATTGTTAATAGCAACAATCAGATGTTTGAAAATTAAATAGACTTACCTCATCTACTCTCAAAGGTAGAGGCCGCAATAGGAAAGAGTAAGCTATGGGAGATTTAATGGAATCTGTGATCATAGGTTGAAAGGGACTATTGCCGAAATATAAGAATAACCATCTTATTCATATATTGGGACTGCATTGAATAAATGTAGTACTGTCATAAGATTATTTTATGGAGAGCTATTTGGAGATGTTGATGCGGTTTCTTATTTTGAGGAGATAACAACTCGTTTATTTTTTCAATATATATTTTTCCTAATAAGAAACGCGTGTGAACATTGTTCCGCGCGTTTTTTGTCTATCTAAAAGCGTGCTGCAATGAATAGAAGATTGGGGTTATGAGTTTTAGAGGAAATAAGGGAGGAATTCAAATGTATTTACACGGCACAAGCCGAATCAATGGGCAAGGACACTTAGAAATTGGAGGGTGCGATACGACGCAGCTCGCAAAACAATATGGAACACCACTTTATGTATACGATGAAGAGTCTATTCGAGGAAAGTGCCGCGCGTTTCATCGTGCTTTTAAAGAAAGTGGGTTCTCTTATCAAGTAGCATATGCAAGCAAGGCGTTCTTGTGCATGGAGATGTGCCGAGTAGCTCGTGAAGAGAATATGTCATTAGATGTTGTTTCTGGAGGGGAATTATATACTGCGCTTCAAGCGGGATTCCCAGCATCTCGTATTCATTTTCACGGCAATAATAAAACAGAAGAAGAGATTGTGATGGCACTTCAGGCGAATATTGGTTGTTTTGTTGTCGATAATTTCTTAGAGTTAGAAATTTTGCATGATTTAGCAGTGCAACATGGGAAATTTGTGAACATATTAATCCGTGTAACGCCTGGAGTAGAGGCGCACACACATGAATATATTACAACAGGTCAAGATGATTCGAAATTTGGGTTTGGAGTTTCAAATGGTCAAGCGATGCAAGCGATTGAGCTTGCTTTACAAAAATCAAATTATGATGTGTTAGGAATTCATTCACATATCGGATCGCAAATATTTGAAACGGCTGGATTTGTTCGAGCGATTGAAGTTCTTCATCAATTTTTAGAAGAAGTGAGAGAGCGCGCGAACTATGTAGTAAAAGTATTAAATGTGGGCGGAGGATTCGGAATACGCTACACAGAGTCAGATACACCATTAACTCTTGAGACATATGTGCGAGCTGTAACAAGTGCAGTGAGGGAACAATTTACCGTATGTAATTATCCCTTACCAGAAATATGGGTTGAACCAGGCCGTAGTATTGTAGGTGATGCTGGAACGACAATTTATACAGTTGGATCTGTGAAAGACATTCCTGGTATTCGGAAATATGTATCAGTGGATGGGGGGATGACTGATAATTTAAGACCTGCTTTATATAACGCTCGTTATGAAGCGATGTTAGCGAATCGAGGAAATGATGAGAACGAGGAAGTTGTTTCGATTGCTGGGAAGTGTTGTGAGAGTGGAGATATGTTAATTTGGGATATTACTCTACCGAAAGTTGCTTCTGCCGATTTACTAGCAATTTCTTGTACAGGGGCATACGGGTACTCCATGGCAAATAATTATAATCGGATTCGTAGACCAGCTGTCGTCTTCGCGAAAGGCGGCACATCACAAATTGTTGTAGAGCGCGAAACATATGAAAATATTATTGGGAACGATCGCATACGTATTAAAGAACTTGTGTAAATGGGGAAAAGGAGTTGTTCGGATGGGCAATTCCTTTTTTATAAAAATAAAATAAATAAAATATATCGGAAAACTAGGATTGAAAAAAATCAGAATTGTGATAAAATACAAATACAAAGCTTATCAAGAGAAGCGGAAGGAACTGGCCCGACGAAGCTCGGCAACCTGCTTATAGAAAGCAAGGTGCTAAATCCAGCAAAATGGAATCCATTTTGAAAGATAAGGTAAAATATATTACCGAACAGTCTTTTCGAAATGGGAAAGATTTTTTTTATGAATAAAAAGGGGGGGCTGTTCGCGTGAGCGTACGGGAACATTTTGAGGAAGTGTCTGAGAAAATTGAAGCGATGCTTGCTGATATGAAATATGGTTCAATTACAATTGTTGTGCAAGATGGAAAGGTCATTCAATTGGAGAAAAGTGAAAAGGTACGTTTAAAGTAAAAAGCGCTGACTAGAAAAACTAGAGGCGGTTTTAACCTATTTTGATTAGGTTAAAACCGTCTTTTTGCTTTTACAGGGGGAAAGAACATGTTGACGTATGAAACGTGGGAAGAAAGTAACATTTCATTTTCAGAAGAAGATGAAACAAAAGGCGCGTTATCTGTATTACGTTGGGCTTATAAAGAATATGAAAGTGAAATTGTATACGCATGTAGCTTTGGAGTGGAAGGGATGGTACTGCTGCACCTTATAAACCAAGTAAATCCATCTGCTAAAGTTGTATTTTTAGATACAAATGTTCATTTTCGCGAAACGTATGAATTAATTCAAAAAGTGCGGGAACGATTTCCTTCATTAAATATTATAGAAAAACAGCCGGAACTTACACTTGATGAACAAGCGAAGTTGCATGGTGAGAAATTATGGGAAAGTAATCCGAACCTTTGTTGTAAAATTAGAAAAATTTTACCGTTAGAAAAATCATTAGCAGCGGAAAAAGCGTGGATATCGGGCTTAAGGAGGGAACAATCAGAAACGCGTAAGCATACAAAGTTTATAAATCAAGATCATCGTTTTCAATCTATTAAAGTTTGTCCACTCATTCATTGGACGTGGAAAGAAGTGTGGCGGTATGTATACAAACATAGCTTGCCGTATAACCCGCTGCATGATATTGGATATCCAAGTATTGGGTGTGAGAAGTGTACGTTACCTGTAGGTGAGGGTGGCGATTCGAGAGATGGTAGATGGTCTGGGAAAGTGAAAACAGAATGTGGTCTGCATTACCAATAAGATGAATTTGAAAATAAAGCTAAGAGAGGAAATAGAAAATGAGTACAAGAAACGAATTAGTAAACCGTATAGACGAGACATACGACGTATCACAAATTAGAAAAGAAATTCAACTAGATAACATTGCGTTAAGTGATTTGGAGTTATTAGCGACAGGGGGATATAGCCCGCTTACTGGTTTTTTAGGAAAGAAAGACTATGATTCGGTCGTAGAAACGCTTCGCTTAGCAAGTGGTAGCGTATGGAGTATACCGATTACATTGCCGGTAACAGAAGAAGTGGCAGAAAATCTAAAAGCTGGAGAAGAAGTAAAGCTTGTTAATAGTGGAAATGTATATGGTGTCATTCAAATAGAAGATATTTTTGTACCTGATAAAGAGAAAGAAGCATTACTTGTATATAAAACGACGGATGATGCTCATCCAGGAGTGAAAAAATTATATGAACGACCGAACGTTTATGTCGGTGGAGCTATTATTCTTACAAAACGATTTGAAAATAATCAGTTCCCTTCTTATCATTTAGATCCAATTGAAACGAGGGAAGAATTTAAAAAACGTGGTTGGAAAACAGTAGTCGGATTTCAAACGAGAAACCCGGTACATCGTGCTCATGAGTATATTCAAAAATCTGCTCTTGAAATTGTAGATGGCCTCTTTTTAAATCCACTCGTTGGGGAAACGAAGTCGGATGATATTCCTGCTGATGTAAGGATGGAAAGTTATGAAGTATTACTTCAAAACTATTATCCGAAAGATCGTGTCTTTTTAGGTGTATTTCCTGCAGCGATGCGTTACGCAGGACCGAGGGAAGCGATATTCCATGCATTAGTTAGAAAGAATTTTGGATGTACTCACTTTATTGTAGGACGCGATCATGCAGGGGTAGGAGATTATTACGGTACTTATGAAGCGCAAGAAATTTTTACAAACTTTACAGTGGAAGAGTTAGGAATTACACCGTTATTTTTTGAACATAGTTTTTACTGCACGAAATGTGAAGCGATGGCTTCGACGAAAACATGCCCGCACAGCAAAGAAGATCATGTTATTTTATCGGGTACGAAAGTAAGAGAGCTATTAAGAAATGGTGAGGTTCCGCCAAGTACATTTAGTCGTAAAGAAGTAGTAGAAGTACTAATTAAAGGTTTGAAAAAAGAAGTAGTAACAGAATAAGGAGAGAATGAGATGGATACAAATATTACTTGGCATACAGCATCTGTTTCAAAAGATGAGAGAAGAGTAAGAAATGGGCATCATAGTTTTGTAGTTTGGTTTACTGGTCTATCAGCTTCAGGTAAATCTACGGTAGCGAACGCGGTTGCTCGTAAACTATTTGAAAAGAAGATTGGAAACTATGTACTAGATGGGGATAATATACGCCACGGTTTAAATAAAGACTTAGGTTTTTCTGAAAGTGATCGTATGGAAAATATAAGACGGATTGGCGAAGTGGCGAAGCTATTTGTAGATCAAGGTACTGTTGTTCTTACAGCGTTTATTTCACCATTTCGAGTAGACCGAAAACAAGTGAGGGATTTATTAGCTGCAGATGAGTTTATAGAAGTGTTTGTAAAGTGCCCAATTGAAGAGTGCGAGAAGCGTGATCCGAAAGGGCTTTATAAAAAAGCGAGACAAGGTGATATTAAAGAGTTTACTGGTGTTGATTCACCGTATGAAGAACCAGAGAAACCGGAATTAATTGTAGAAACGCACAAGTATTCTATTGAAGAATGTGCAGAACAAATCGTGAAGTACTTACAAGAGCGTAGTTTTATATAGGGGGATAAAAAATGAGTTATGAAAAAGTATGGGCTAACAATGAAAAATTAAATCAGACTGAGAAAAATAAATTAAAAAAAGATGGATTGGAAATCTTTAATGATATTCCTTATTATGCAGAGAATGGCTTCGAATCTATTCCGAAAGAAGAGTGGGACGCATTCAAATGGGCAGGGTTGTATTTACAAAGACCGAAAGAAGCTGGTTATTTTATGATGCGTGTAAATATTCCTTCAGGGATTATTACGAACACGCAGGCAGAAGTGCTTGCTTCTATCGCTGAGGATTATGGGCGTGACGTAATAGATATTACGACAAGACAGGCGATTCAGTTTCATTGGTTAGAAATCCATCAAATGCCAGATATTTTTAAAAGATTAGCAAGAGTTGGGTTATCTTCAGCTGGGGCTTGTGGTGATATAACGCGTAATATTACAGGGAATCCACTTGCTGGCATTGATGCAAATGAGCTGTTTGATACAACTGGTATTGTGAAAGAGGTATATGACTATTTCCAACATAATGAGGAGTTTTCTAACTTACCACGTAAATTTAAAATGTCTATTAGTTCTAATATTTATAATTCAGCAAACGCAGAGATTAACTGTGTTGCATTTACACCTGCTACGAAAGAAATAGATGGTGAGAAAAAAGTTGGTTTTCATATAAAAGTAGGCGGTGGATTATCAGCTCGTCCATATTTAGCTGATGAATTAGATGTATTTGTTTTACCAGAAGAAGTGAAGACGGTAGCGATTGCGATTGCTACAATATTCCGTGATTTTGGATACCGTGAAAAACGTCATTTAGCTCGTTTGAAATTTCTTGTTGCAGACTGGGGAGCAGAGAAATTTAAAGAGAAACTAATAGAGTATACAGGACCATTGCAAAGTAAAGGTGAAAGTGCTCTAAAAGGCTGGAATGCGGGATACTTTTATGGCGTTCAAGATCAAAAACAAGATGGGCTTAAATATGTAGGTTTTAATGTACCGGTAGGACGTCTACATGCAGAAGAAATGTTTGAGATTGCGAGAATTGCTAAGCAGTATGGAAATGGGCAAATTCGCACATGTAACTCGCAAAACTTCATTATTCCGAATATTCCGCCAGAAAATGTAACGGGTTTACTAAATGAGCCGTTGTTTGATGCAATATCAGCAAGTCCGAAATCGTTTATTGGTCATGCGGTTTCTTGTACTGGTATTGAATATTGCAATCTTGCATTAGTAGAAACGAAAGAAAGATTACGAAAAATCGCTGAATACTTAGATACACAAATTGCACTTGATGTTCCAGTTCGTATTCATATGGTGGGATGCCCGAATTCATGTGGTCAACGTCAAATTGCTGACATTGGATTACAAGGGGTGAAAATGAAAACGAAGGAAAAAGGGATTGTTGAAGCATTTGAAATATACGTAGGTGGAACGTTGTTAGATGGCGGTGCTTACAATCAAAAGTTAAAAGGGAAAATAGATGGCGAGGATCTGCCTGATGTACTTGCATCATTTATAAGTTATTTCAAAGAGAATAAATTACCAGCTGAAACGTTTTATGATTTTGTTGGTCGTATCGGTGTAGACACACTACAAATAGCGTTAAATACCGTGTTAGAAGAAGTACTAGCGTCTTAGGAGGGACAATATGGATTTATATCGATTTGAAGCCGTGTTAGTGAATAGTATTGTTCCGATTGTTGTCGTTGCTCAAAGTGAAGAACAGGCATTTAAGCTCGCGGAGATGGAGCTTGAAAAGTATTTTTTACCGCTGCCAGAAGTAAAGGAAATTTCTCTATTTGAAAAAAAGAAGATTCGAAAAGGTGCGGCATTTGTTATTCATGAGTAGGGAACAGGTAATAGGAAATGATGAAAACTTCCATTCGTATATAAGGATGGAAGTTTCACTTTAATAGTAGAAATGAGGAGAGATGATGGGGAAGGTTTATATCGTTGGAGCAGGTCCTGGTGATCCAGATTTAATTACTGTGAAAGGATTGAAATGTATTGAGAAAGCAGACGTTATTTTATACGACCGTCTCGTAAATAAAGAGTTGCTTTCATATGCAAAGCCTGAAGCGGATTTAATTTATTGTGGAAAGCTACCAAATTATCACACGATGAAGCAAGAGACAATTAACACATTTCTTATTAAATACGCGAAAAAAGGAAAAGTTGTAACGAGGCTAAAGGGCGGGGATCCATTTGTATTTGGTAGAGGGGGAGAAGAAGCTGAAGCGTTAGCGAAGCAAGGTGTACCGTTTGAAATTGTTCCTGGTATTTCAGCTGGAATAGCTGCTCCTGCTTATGCTGGCATTCCAGTGACACATCGTGATGCGAGTGCAAGTTTTGCTATTGTGACGGGGCATAGGAAAGAAGATGCTGAAGAGGAAGTGAAGTGGGAACATTTAGCGAAAGGTGTAGAGACCTTAGCTGTATATATGGGGGTTAGTAATTTACCCTACATATGTGAACAGCTGGTTAAACATGGAAAAGATACAAGTACGCCTGCTGCTATTATTGAGAGGGGAACGACTTCTATGCAGCGCACAGTTATCGGGACGTTAGGGACAATTGTAGATGTTGCGAAAAAAGAACAAATTCAAAATCCGAGTATGATTGTAATTGGAGAAGTGGTCCGTTTTAGGGAAAAGATCCATTGGTTTGAGAAACAGACGGAAAGTACGTATCAAGTAAGCGGAGTGTTATAAAATGAAAGCCATCTTATATATATGTCATGGAAGTCGTTTGAAAGCCGCTAAAGAAGAAGCGATTACGTTTATTACGTCATGCATGAACCGTGTAGAGGCAAGTATTCAAGAAGTTTGTTTTTTAGAGTTAGCGAGTCCAACGATTGATGAAGGGTTCCGTACATGTGTGAGTCGTGGTGCTACAGAGATTATTGTTATTCCGGTTTTTCTATTAGCGGCAGGTCACGTGAAAAAAGATATCCCGTTTGAATTAGAAAAGTTAAATAATCAATTTTCAAGTGTTAAAGTGACCTACGGTAATCCGTTTGGTGTATCAGAAACACTCGTTAAATCAGTGTATAACGGAAGTGGTATCGAACAGGAAGAGACGAATGAGGTGACGTTACTTCTCGTTGCAAGAGGGAGTAGCGATCCTGAAGTATTAAAAGATATAAACTGGATCGCTTCTTTATTTCAAATGGAAGAGAAAATTAAAAAAGTAGAGGTTTGCTATTTAGCAGCTGCCGAGCCAAAATTTGAGGAGAAGTTAAAGAAAGTTGTAGAACGAAAAGAAAAGAATATCGTTGTGCTGCCTTATTTGTTATTTACCGGTTTACTTATGAAACATATTGAAAAAGAAGTACGCCAATATGAGTCGGATAAGATAAAAATAAGTCCGTATTTAGGAAAGAATGAAGCGTTTCAATATATGTTAATTCAGAAAACGAAGAAATTATTGAAGGGGGATCAATATGTATCCACTTACAGTGCGAGTTGAGAAGAAACGTGTTGTTGTCATTGGTGGAGGAAAAGTCGCGGGATTCAAAATTATTCCTTTACTAAAACAAGGTGCGGATATAATTGTGATAAGTCCTGAATTGGATGCGAATTTAGTGAAACTAGTGGAAGAAAAGCAAATTCGTTGGTATCAAAGGGAGTATGAAAAAAGTGATATTCAAGGTGCTTTTTTAGTTGTTGCAGCGAGTGGTGATGCTGTATTAAATGAACAAGTTGCTGAGGATAGTGCAGAGAATCAATTAGTAAATGTTATTACGAATCCGGAAAGTGGGAATGTTCATTTTCCGGCGGCGATTCATCGTGGATTACTGAATGTGGCTGTTTCTACTGGAGGAGCGAGTCCGAAACTGGCAAAAAAAATTCGTGATGATATCGCAAATAAATATGATGAGGCGTATGAATCATATCTTGATTTTTTATACGAAGTTAGAATTAAAGTGAAAGAATTACAAATAGAGAAAAAGCAGAGAAATATATTGTTGCAAGAAGTATTAAAGTCGATATATGTTCAAAATGAACAAAAAAGAGAATTGTTTTTACAAGAATTAGAGAAAAGAGTTCATATAGGATAATGAATAAATTGCACTTTACAACTATAAAAATATAATTTATAATCACAAGTAACTTCAATAAATGAAATCGATGAGCAAGAAGAGTATGTATATTTGATACGGTCAGAGAGCTGGGGTAAGGTGTGAGCCCGGTACGATAAAATATACAGAATGGGCTTGCGAGAGGTATGTTGAACATTGTAGTAGGCAACCCGGGTTCCGCCGTTAAAAGGATAGAGTATCGGAATTTTTCCTGTACTTGAACAAGTGGGATTTATCAATCCAATTGAGGTGGTACCACGGTATTTACATTACATATATCGTCCTCTACATGCATATTTGCGTGTAGGGGACTTTTTTATTTTCTAAAGGAGGTGTGCGAGTATGAAATGAAAGTGTATAATTAACAAAAGTTTAAATATTCAGAAAAGGAGAATTTATGATGAAAGAAACACAGCAATGGACGTCGAAAATAGGCTTTGTACTCGCAGCAGCCGGAGCCGCAGTAGGTCTTGGTGCCATATGGAAATTTCCATATGTTGCAGGTAATGGTGGGGGAGGCGCATTCTTCCTTGTATTTTTACTATTAACTTTATTTATAGGTATGCCGCTTCTTTTAGCTGAATTTGTTATTGGACGTAGCACACAAAAAGAGGCAGTTACAGCATATAAAGTATTGGTGCCAAAGAGTAAGTTATATCCTTGGATTGGTCGTATGGGAGTTGTTACTTGTTTTAGTGTACTATCATTTTATAGTGTTGTAGGTGGATGGATTTTACTGTACTTATACTATAGTGTTACAGGAAGCTTTTGGAATGGTGTTGTTGATTACGGACAATTATTTGGTGAAACGATTTCAAATCCAGTAAGCGCGATTGGAGCCCAATTTATCTTCATGCTTTGCACTATTTTTGTTGTAAGTAAAGGTGTCGAGAAAGGGATAGAAAAAGCAAGTAAGTATATGATGCCGCTATTATTTATTTTGTTTATTGCGATTATAGTTCGTGCTTTAACACTTGATGGTGCTTTTGCTGGGGTAGAGTTCTTCTTAAAACCAGATTTTTCAAAGCTGACAGCAGATACGATTTTATACGCGATGGGACAATCGTTCTTCTCGCTAACAGTAGGTGCCTCAGTAATGGTCACGTATAGTTCCTATTTGAAGAAAGAAGAACATTTAGCGAAATCAGCAACATCTATTGTAAGTTTAACTGTTTTTATTACAGTGCTTGCAGGATTAGCAATTTTTCCAGCGATTTTCGCATTGGGCGTTAAGCCGACTGAAGGTCCAGGACTACTGTTTATCGTCCTTCCAGCAGTATTTGCGAAAATACCATTTGGACAATTTTTCTTCATTATGTTTTTAGTTTTATTCTTCTTTGCAACGTTAACATCTGCGATTTCTATGCTTGAAATTGTAGTAGCATCTGTTGCGAAAGATAATGAGAAAAAGCGTCCGTCAGCATCATTATTAATTGGTATTCTTATTTTTGCAGTTGGAATCCCGTCAGCATTATCGTTTGGAATTATGAGTGATGTGAAAATATTTGGTAAGACATTCTTTGATTTCGTCGATTTTGCGGTAAGTAATGTATTACTGCCGCTTGGCGTACTAGCCATCTCGCTATTCGTACCGAATAAAATGAGTAAAGAAATGTTAATGAAAGAATTAGAAGTTACGGAAACGAAAGGGAAAACATTATTTAATATTTGGTTCTTCTTGCTTCGTTATGTTATTCCGGTAACTGTAATTATTGTATTTTTAAATGCGATAGGCGTATTTAAAATGTTTGCATAATAAACGACTATACGCTTTATAGGCTGTGATGACTGCAATAAATGATCCGATTAAAAATAATGCTGAGCCGCCAAATGTAAATAACCGGCCGATGAAAGTTTCTCTAGCTTCTTCTATTTTTTGTTGTAATTGTGTATTCATATGATTCACCCCGTAAACTATAGGCATTTAGTTGTAGTCTATGTGGAATGCCTATAGTTTGTGAAGGGTAAAGAAAAAACTCGGTGTGTACCGAGTTTTTTTATAATCCGATATAAGGAGATGGATCAACTGCATTTGTTTTGCCGACATTCCATTCTCCAAGGTGAAGTTCGAAGTGTAAATGTTGTCCGTATGATTGGCCAGTGTTCCCCATAAAACCAAGTTGAGTGCCTTGTTTTACAGTTTGTCCATTTGATACAGAACGGCTACTCATATGAGCGTATACTGTTGTGTATGTTTTTCCGTTTATACGGTGAGATAAGTACACAACATTTCCGTAACTAGATGATAATTCTGAGCGAATAACGACGCCATCTGCAGCGGCTATAATTGGAACAGTTCCTGAAGCGGCAATATCGATTCCTTTATGGTTATCTAAAGAACGTGCGCCAAATCCAGAAGTTTTTGATCCAGCTGCTGGCTTAATAAAGCCGCCAATATTTGTATCGTGTGGTGTTGGAGCTGCTTGAGCTGTTTGAGCAGATGTAGCAGCTTGTTTACGAGCTTCCTCTGCCTTACGTGCCTCTTCCGCACGTTTTTCTTCTTCAATTGCCTTTTGAACGGCTTGACGCTGATTTTCTAAAATGCCTTTGGATTCTTCTAATCCTTCAATCTCTGAATCTACTTTTGCTACTTTCGTATGTAGATCGCTAATAAATGTTTGCTGTTGTTGTTGATTCGTTTGCAACTCTTGTTGTTTTTGAACTAATTTCTGTTCAGCTTCTTTTAGTTGCTGCTCTTTTTTCTCAACAGCCTCTTTTTCTTTCGTCACAGCATTTTGATCAGTTGTTTGTTTTTTCACAATATCAGTATCGTTGTTTAAAATTAAGCTTACAGAGTACATGTTATCAACAAGATCAGCGATGTTTGTAGAAGTTGTTATTACCTCTGTAATAATATTTGTACGAGGTTTTTCTTGCATGGATTGTAAACGTTGCTTAATAACTTCCTGACGCGTATCTATGTTTGTTTGTAATTGCTCTATATGTTTCTTTTTTTCAGCAATTACTTGTTGTGTTTTACTAATTTCTTTTTTTGTATCGTTTAATTCAGCTTCGTTTTTATTAATAGAAGTAGTTAAATCGTCAATTTTCTTTTGTAATTCTTGAATTTCTTTTTCTATTTGGTCTTTCTCAGCTGATTTATTTTGTAAGTCGTTTTGTTTTCCTTCTAATTCAGATTGAATATTAGATAATTTATCTTGATTCGTTTCAGCATATACGGGTGAAAGTAGCGGAGAAACAAAAATCGTTCCTGCTGCTAAAACACTAAACGCTGCAAATTTCTTTTTCATGGTTGTCTGGCTCCTTTCCCTATGAATGTTATATATCATAAGAAGAAGAGTGTCTATCGTTGTAATCATAATGTAAAGGAAATTTTATAAAATTGCTAAGTTTTGTCGGAATTTATCATTTTTTAATGATAATTGTCATGTTGGATGCACTTTTTTATTCGTGCAATAAGGATGTATTTTTTGGATTTATTTGTGAAATAAAGGAAAAGTATATTTGTTTTATACAGCAAAATGGTAGATAGGAATCCAATAAAACACTGATAAGGAATCGTTCTCATGTGAGGTTTTCTGACATGGGATTTATTTTTGTCAAGAAAATTATTTGTGTTCGGGCAAACTTATTTTGTTGTCAGATTTTAAATTTTGATTTATGATTTTTAACAGGGACAAAATGTAGTGAATTGTCGAATAATATGTAATACTCTTAATTTCAAGTTTTATAGATATAGAATGAGAGGTAGAGTGACACATCGAAGAGGGGGTTACAACAAGTATGAAAAGAATAGGACTTGCATGGCAAATATTAATTGGTCTTGCGCTAGGTATTGCAGTTGGGGCGATTTTCTTTGGCAATCCGGCAGTGGTGAGTTACTTACAACCAATTGGTGATATTTTTATCCGATTAATTAAAATGATCGTTGTACCGATTGTTGTAGCAAGTATTGTTGTTGGGGTTGCTGGTGTTGGCGATGTTAAAAAACTAGGTCGACTAGGCGGGAAAACAATTATTTATTTTGAAATTATTACAACACTTGCAATTGTTGTTGGTCTATTAATAGCGAATATTTTCCAACCAGGAAAAGGCGTAAATATGGACCAGCTAACAAAGACAGATATTTCGAAATATACACATACGACAGAGCAGGTACAAAGTCATTCATTTGCAGATACATTTGTAAATATTGTTCCAACGAACATTATGAAGTCATTAGCTGACGGAGATATGCTTGCTATTATCTTCTTCTCTGTATTATTTGGTTTAGGTGTAGCAGCAATTGGTGAAAGAGGAAGACCGGTTCTTCAATTTTTCCAAGGTGTAGCTGATGCAATGTTTTACGTGACGAACCAGGTTATGAAATTCGCACCATTTGGTGTATTTGCACTAATCGGTGTTACAGTTTCTACATTTGGTCTTGCGTCATTAATTCCATTAGGTAAATTACTAATTGTCGTCTATGGAGCAATGATCTTTTTCGTTGTAGTTGTCTTAGGACTTACGGCGAAAATATTTGGAATTAACATTTTCCAATTCTTCAAGATTTTAAAAGACGAACTGATCTTAGCATACTCTACAGCGAGTTCAGAAACAGTTTTACCGAAAATCATGGAGAAAATGGAGAAGTTCGGTTGTCCGAAAGCAATTACATCTTTCGTTATTCCGACAGGTTATTCATTTAACTTAGATGGATCAACTTTATATCAAGCAATTGCGGCTATTTTCTTAGCACAAATGTACGGTATTGACTTATCTATTTCTCAACAAATTACATTATTACTTGTATTAATGGTTACATCAAAAGGTATTGCGGGTGTACCGGGCGTATCGTTCGTTGTATTATTAGCAACACTTGGTACAGTAGGTATTCCAGCTGAAGGTTTAGCCTTCATCGCTGGTATTGACCGTATTTTAGATATGGCTCGTACAGCAGTTAACGTTGTAGGTAACTCTTTAGCAGCTGTAGTTATGTCTAAGTGGGAAGGTCAGTATGACGCTGAAAAAGGACAGGCCTATTTGGAAGAGATTTCTAATAAGCAAGCGGCTTAATTATAATTTGAAAAAGCTCTCACATAATATGTGAGGGCTTTTCTATATAGAAGGGAAGCGGACGTAATGAAACGTAAATATGGTGACGGTTCTTCGTGGAAGCGACTAATAGAGAAAGATTATACAGTTAAGCAAATAGAAGAGGGAATGCTAGGAATACTGGAAATAAAAAAGGTGAGAGAACCTAGTTGTAAAGAATATGATGGGAAAGAACTTCGTATTGCAGGGAATCAATATACGTGGATTCAATATTTCATAGACGGGAAAAATTTTGCGATTACAGCTATGTTAGATGATCAGAAAAAATTAGTGCAATATTATATTGATGTGGCGAAAGAATATGAAATAGACGACCGTGGTTTGCCGTATTTTGATGATTTATATTTAGATGTAGTGTTATTACCGAATGGTAAAATGTATATATTGGATGAAGATGAGTTAGAGGATGCTAATAAAAGTGGCGATGTTACAAAAGAAGAGTATGAGTTAGCTTGGTACACTACGAAATGGATAATAGCTGCAATAAAAAATAGTGAATTTTATTGGATTTCAATATTAGAAGAAGAAATCAAAAAGTTAAAATGATTATTGTATTCAAATTTTTGCATAATTACCAAAAAAACTATACAAAAAATAATTGACTTTTGTTTTGTAAGCGAGTAAAGTTAGGGAAGAAATTATTATTAAAAAATAAATATGAAACCTTCTTATAAAGAGAGGCGGAGGGACTGGCCCTACGATGCCTCGGCAGCGGACTCGATTTCAGAGTGCTGTGCCAAATCCAGCAAGCATATGCTTGAAAGATGAGAAGAGCGTTTCTTATAGATGTATAAGACCTCTTCTCATTGGAAGAGGTCTTTTGTTATTCATTAGAAAAAGGTTGAAACTAGGGAGAGATGGTACTTTGAAAGAAACGAGAGGAAATGGTTTGGCTTTATTACCACTTGGGATATTTTTGGCGCTATTTATTGGTTCTGGAATTATTACAGGTGATTTCTATAAATTGCCGATACTTGTAGCAATTTCAATTGCTGTAGGGGTCGCTTTAGCAATGAATCGTAAAGAAAGCTTTAATGTAAAAGTAGAACGATTTGCTAAAGGTGCAGGGAACCCAGATATTATGATTATGGTTCTAATTTTTGTGCTTGCAGGAGCATTTTCTGAAACAGCAAAAGGGATGGGCGGCGTTGATTCTACAGTTAACTTGGCGTTATCCGTTTTACCGCAAGGATTTATCGTAGCAGGAATTTTTGTTATAGGGGCATTTATTTCATTAGCGATGGGAACTTCAATGGGAACAATAGCTGCATTAGCACCAATAGCTGTAGGTATTAGTGGACAAACTGATATCTCCATTGCACTTACGATGGCGACAGTTGTTGGCGGAGCGATGTTTGGTGATAATTTATCATTCATTTCAGATACAACAATCGCAGCTGTACGTTCGCAAGGAACAGAAATGAAAGATAAGTTTAAAACGAACTTTTTAATTGTATTACCAGCGGCTATTATTACAATAATATTATTAGTAATCGTTACTTTAGGAAGCGACACGCAGATTAAAGCGCATAGCTTTGATTGGATAAAGATTTTACCGTATGCAGGGGTACTTATAACAGCGTTACTTGGTTGGAATGTGCTTATTGTGTTAACTGGTGGAACTGTACTATCCGGCGTTATTGGTCTTTTAGATGGAAGTTACACGTTAGAGAGTTTCTTTAAAAGTGTAACAACTGGAATGGGCGGTATGATGGAGTTAGTATTACTTGCTATTTTAATTGGCGGTATGGTCGAACTGATTCAATATAATGGTGGCATTCAATATTTAATGAATATTTTAACGCGTAACATTCGTTCGAAAAAAGGAGCGGAGTTCGGTATCGCTGGCTTAGTAAGTATGACGAATATGTGTACAGCGAATAATACGATTTCTATTATCTTTACAGGTCCGCTTGCGAAAAACATTGCAGATCAGTATGAAATTGATCCTCGTAAATCAGCGAGTGTATTAGATCTTTTCTCATGCTGTGTGCAAGGGTTAATCCCGTATGGTGCTCAAATGTTAACAGCAGCAGGCTTTGCGGCGTTATCTCCGATTGAATTGTTACCATATGCGTTTTATCCAATTTTAGTTGGAGTATGTGGAATCATTTCTATATTAATTGGTTTCCCGAGGTTTTCTAAAGTGGCGGGAAAGAAAGAATATCATAAAACAGCATAATGAAAAATGAAGTTTAGGCATAGTAATGAAAGCCGTACAGAGAATATTCTCTGTACGGCTTTTTATGTGCAATAAAAGAGTGAAACATCCTATCCAATTGTAGTTTTTACAAAAGGCTGAATGCGACTCAGTCTTAAGTCTGAGTTAAAAACGGTTCTTAAGCTCGTTATGGAAAAAAGAAAAAATAGTTAAGATAAGAGTATCAAATCGAAGGGAGGCAAGCACAAGATGAAACAATTTCTAGCGTTTATCGCGGCTGGTATTTTAGCTTTAATTGCTCTTGGCAGTCTTGCTGGTATTATAGGGTTCGCAATTGGAGCAGGAGTTGTGTACTGGAGCTATAAATCATTTGTGCGAGCACAATCATTTTTTGGAAAGTTAGCTTGGGGTATTGTTGGTTTGATCGGCTTGTCCATCGCCCTTTCTCATTCCCCAGCACTAATCGGTATCGCAGCATTAGTAGTTTTATACTACGGATACCGTGAGTGGAAAAAAGAAAAAAATGTAGTTGTTGATTCTGCACCAGAAAGTTCTAAACCATATAGCAACTTTGAAGATGAGTGGAACAAGTTAATGAAAAACTAATAAAAAATTAATAAAAATCAAATCAAATTTATAAAGTAGAAGAGAGGAAGATTATAATGAAACAATCTTTATTCGGACGTGTACGCGATGCAATTTTAGCAGATTTTCATAATGTGTTAGATGAGAAAGAAAGAAAAAATCCAATCGCTATGTTAAACCAATATTTACGCGATAGTGAGCGTGAAACAACAAAAATTGAGAAGTTAATTCAGCGTCATAAAACATTAAAATCTAATTTTGCCCGTGAGCTTGAGCAAGCACGTTATTTCGTTAATAAAAGATCAAAACAGGCTATTATCGCTCAAGAAGCAGGCGAATTACAGTTACACGAACGTGCATTAGAAGAAGTAGCTTATTATGAAGGGCAAGTAACTCGATTAGAAGAAATGTATGCAGGTGTTGTAGAGCAAATCGATGAGTTAGAGCGTCGTCTTTCTGAAATGAAAAACAAATTAAAAGAAATGCACGCAAAGCGCATGGAACTAATGGCACGTGAAAATATGGCACATGCGAATCGTCGTATGAATACAGCGATGCATAAAATGGATGAAAATAATCCGTTCTTACGCTTTGAAGAAATTGAAGATCATATTCGTGACTTAGAAACTCGTATGAATGAGGAGCATGAACGTGACACATTTGATATGAAGATTGCAAAGCTTGAGCGTGAAATGAAAGAAAAGAATGATGTATCGTTAACGAAAGAGTTAACAAAATAATAGTAGTATATTATAAAACAGGCTTATGATATAGTGATAGGAGAAAAGGTGTTGGAAAGCAATGCCTTTTCTTCTATGTATATGTGAAAAGAAGGGGGGGAGCTGAAATGAAGAAGCATTTTTCAAAAACACAATTAATGGGGATGCTCCTCATCATATTTGGATTCGGTCTTTTTCTTGATATGATACTTGGACATTTTGAACCAGGTGGTCTCATTTTTGCATTTATTATGCTTATGTTTGGAAGGCATTATCGTAAAAAGAATCGTTACGTACGGGGAAATGTATTTTTATTTGTTGGTGGTATCGTATTTTTATTCTTCTTATTTTCTTCAGCAGCATTTGTTCTTGTCGTATTTGCTTGTTTAGCTTTAATTGGTTATCAACTGATTCAACAAGGACATCAGCAAAAAGCAATGAAGGTTGAAATTAAAGAAAAAGGGATTATAGACGAAGAGAAGCAAATATATCGTACAGAACCGTATTTAAAAAATATGTTTGTAGGGAATATACGAATGATGGATCATATTTATGAACTTGAGGATATTAATGTTCAATATGGTGCTTGTGATGTGGAAATAGATTTAACAACTGCTATGATCCCAGAAGGGGAGACGGTAATTGTTATTCGCGGTGTCGTTGGTAATATCCGTTTATATGTGCCATATGATATAGAACTGTCTTTAAATCATTCTGTTATCGTCGGACGTGTGCTCTTGCCAGGTCATGAAGAAACAGGATTTAACCGCAATGTTACATTTAGAACAGAGCAGTATAAAGAGGCTCCTCGTCGTATTAAAATTATTTCTTCGCTTGTCGTAGGCGATACGGAAGTGAGGAAAGTATAATGAAAAAACAAAAAAATATTTCGTGGATGTATATTCGTTATTCTATGTTGTCCTCTGTGAGTATCGCACTTATTTGTACAATTGTATATGTATGGAAAAGCGAGCAACAAGTGTATGATTTATTATGGAAGGAATCCATCGCTTCTGTTCCAATTGGCTTGTTTATTATGACTACAAGTTTACTTATCGGGGGAATTGTAGGATATGCAATCGGTTACTATATAGAGCAGCGTATACAAGGATTAAATACGTTTCTATTTGAGGTAGAGCGAGGGAATTTTCCGAGCGATGTTTCGTTTACTGCAGATGATGAATTTCATGAAGTGGAACGAAAAGTAATCGTTTTGGCTCGTCGATTAGAGGAGCAAGCTGGACTCTTTCAAAAAGTAACGAATGAACGAGCTC
This sequence comes from Bacillus cereus group sp. TH152-1LC, assembly GCF_027710505.1. NCBI lineage: Bacteria > Bacillati > Bacillota > Bacilli > Caryophanales > Bacillaceae > Bacillus > Bacillus cereus group sp. TH152-1LC. Next base: position 22,179 of record NZ_JAQFNK010000034.1, read on the forward strand.
ATTGGAATGAAGAGATGAGACAAGAAGCGATTTCCCAGGAAAGGCATCGATTAGCGAGGGAGCTGCATGATTCTGTAAGTCAGCAGCTTTTTGCAATGTCGATGATGATGTCGGCTATTAATGAACAAGTAGCTGAAATTCCAGAAATGACGAAAAAGCAGTTGCAGCTTGTTGAAAATATGGTTGTAAATGCACAGTCAGAAATGAGAGCATTGCTTCTTCATCTACGCCCAGTGCAGTTAGAGGGTAAGAAACTAACAGAGGGTATAGAAGAATTATTAACAGAACTGTCTAGAAAGCAACATATGAAAATTGAATGGTTAATTGAACCAATTCAATTAAAAAAGGGTGTAGAAGATCATTTATTCCGTATTGTACAAGAGGCGCTGTCCAATACTTTACGGCATGCGAAGGCAAAGAAAACGGAAGTACGTCTACGCAAAATTGAGCAATATGCAATATTGAAAATTATTGATGATGGTGTCGGTTTTAAAGTAGGGGTTAATAAGGCTGGTTCTTATGGTTTAAGATCAATGCAAGAGCGAGTTCATGAAATTGGTGGTACATTAAAAGTACTTAGTTTTCCAAATAAAGGTACACAAATAGAAGTGAAAGTACCGATTATGATTGAGAGAGGGGGAGAGTCATGATAAAAGTATTATTAGTTGATGATCATGAAATGGTTCGAATGGGTGTATCAGCATATTTATCAACGCAGCCAGATATTGAAGTAGTTGGAGAAGCTGAAAATGGAAGAAAAGGTTCAGAGTTAGCTTTGCAATTAAGGCCGGATATTATTTTGATGGATCTTGTCATGGACGAGATGGATGGGGTTGAAGCAACACGTGCTATTATTCAGGAATGGCCAGAAGCGAAAATTGTAGTCGTAACGAGCTTTTTAGATGATGAGAAATTGTATCCTGTTATTGAGGCAGGAGCGACTAGTTATTTATTAAAAACATCAAGAGCGAGTGATATAGCAGACGCTGTACGAGCTACTTATGATGGAGAAACGGTATTAGAGCCAAAAGTTACTGGTAAAATGATGTCTCGCATGCGTCAGAAGAAAGAACAACCTTTGCATGAGGAGCTAACAGAAAGAGAGTCTGAAATTTTGTTATTAATTGCAGAGGGAAAAAGTAATCAAGAGATTGCGGATGAGCTATTTATTGCGCTTAAAACGGTAAAGACACATGTAAGTAATATATTAAATAAATTAAATGTAAGTGATCGTACGCAGGCGGTTATTTATGCGTTTAGACATCAATTGACGAAATGATAAGTTGAAACTAATAAGCAGTGGGTGTTATCCCCACTGTTTATTAGTTTGTGCCAAATCTTTTTATTGACGTTAATAAATGTAAGCGTTATCATTAAATTGTTAACAGTACATACAAAGGGGAGAATGTATATGTTAGTTCAAACTATATTTGGCATGGATAAGTCTAAAAAATTAGGGGATTATGTGAACGCATTGCAAGCGCTTTGTGAACAATATAATGTGGAAACAGATAAAATTGCAATTGTTGAGGCGACAGAAGAGTACTATTTATTTTTAGTGAAACAAGAAGATTGCTACGATGTTGTCAAAGTAGAAACAGTGGATACAAATATCGACTATTATACGAAAGCTTATAAAATAAGCAGTTTTAACCATACTGCTTTTCAAATGTAAAAAAACTCCCGAAAGGGAGTTTTTTTAGGATGCTTTTACTTCATGAGATTCGGTTAGTAAGGGCACTTTTTTCGCACCGCTTAACTTAGCGATTATAAGGCCGATAAGAGTTCCGGCTACTGCTGGTATGAGCCAGCCGATTCCTTCCTTATATAAAGGGATAAATTCAAAATATGGAGTGATAAATGAAACTGAAATACCACCTTGTTTTAATCCATCAAATACGCTTACAAATGCTGCTCCAATTAAAGCACCTACATAAACAGAGCGATATCCACCGAAATATTTATGAAGTAATGATAGTAGAACAAGTACAATTGCAATTGGATATACAACAAGTAGAATTGGAACAGAGATGGCGATAATTTTTGTTAATCCTAAGTTGGCAACTAATAAGCCTAATGCACAAATGATGCTCGCGAACGTTTTGTATGAAAATCTAGTCAATAAAGTTGAGAAATACTGACTACATGCAGATACAAGTCCAACACATGTCGTTAAACAAGCGAGTGTAACGATAAGAGATAATAGAAGCAAACCGTATGGACCGAATAATTGTTGTACGATAACAGTAAGTAATTGTCCTCCATTTTTTGCATATCCGAGAGAGACGCTAGTTGCACCGAGCCAGCCAAGTGCACCATATACAAGTACGAGACCAGTAGCGGCGATAAGTCCTGCTTTCGCTGTTGCGATAGCAATGGATTTACGATCCTTTACAACTTTGGAGCGAATGGCATTTACAACGATAATTCCAAATGCAAGCGCAGAAATGGTATCCATTGTTAAGTATCCTTCCATAAAGCCTTTGAAGATTGGAGAAGTTTGATACTCTTGCATTGCAGGTCCTGATTGCCCGAGTGGTGTAAATACACTTTTAACAAATAATAAGAAAATAGAGAGTAATAAAATAGGTGTTAATATATTTCCGATGCGATCGACAAGTTTGGATGGATTTAAACTAAGCCAAAATACGATAGCGAAGAAGACGACCGTGTATAAAAATAGTGCTAGGTTACTAGAGCGAATTGTTTCTGGTAAAAAGGAACTAACGCCCATTTCATAAGCGACATTCGCAACACGTGGAATTCCCATAGAAGGACCGATTGCGATGTATACAACTACAGTAAAGAAAATTCCGAATAATGGGTGAACATGACTTGCGAGTTGTTGCATACCGTTTCCTGATAAAGAAATTGCAATAACAGTTAATAAGGGTAAACCGACTCCTGTTAGTAAAAATCCAATCATTGCCGGCCAAAAATTTTCACCTGCATTTTGTCCAAGCATGGGAGGGAAAATTAAATTACCTGCCCCAAAAAATAAAGAAAATAGCATAAGACCCGTGAAAAAAATATGTTTTTTTGATACAGTGTTCATTGTTTTTCCTCCTTTTTAAATTCATTTGTAAGAACACAAAAAACTCGTCCCTAAAGAAAGGGACGAGTTATATTTACCCGCGATACCACCCTAATTTATACATGTAGAAATGAGTCTATATGTATACGGCTTTACAACGTACAACATGATACGTGTTCCTTGTAACGGGGGACAGCCGGTAAGAACTTACTGCAACATTCGGTTCTACTTCTCGGAGATGATTTTCGGCTACGCACTGAACGTTGGCTTTCAGCAATTCGCCAACTCTCTGGGGGACAGTCCTATAACGTACTCTTTCTCGTCAATGAATTTTTATTCAAGTATTCTGACAGTATTGTTGCATGTTTTTTTTTGAAAGTCAATATATTTTTTTGAAAGGCATATTTATATACGGGAATATTGAATGTGATATTCGTTGATGTGAAGGGAATGGTGGATTGTAAAATGGGAGTAAAATTTTCTGGAGAATTGTAAAATTTATAGAGAAAGTTGATATTTATAGGAGTAAAGAAGGTATTGTTTGAATTTGCAGAGAATAATACAACAATCCACTTGCTGGAAAGAACAAACCAAAAGAGGTGACTGAAATGCTTGCGATGGGAGTATTATTTGGCATTATTGCTATAATTGGTTTTATGTGGTTATATTATTCGCGTTCGTTTAAACAAGCAGAAGTTTTACTCTTTCAAAAAGGTAGTTTGTTGACAAATCAGTCTAGATATTTAGTATGTCCGAAGTGTGGAAGTGCACAGGCCAGAAGTGGAGGATATCAAGAGTGTTGCAAAAGTAGATTATGAAAGAAGGAAGCCTCACATTATTTTGTGAGGCTTCCTTCCTTACAATTTCATGGCACTCCAAATTGTCCACCGATCTCTTTCAATGATAGGAGAGGTGTTTTGTAAGGCGGTCTGGACCTGTTGTAGAAGTTGAGAAAGTTCATAATCTGTTAATTCGTATAGAATGGATCGACCTGTTCGAGGTGATAAATCTTGTAACAATGCTTCTACAGAATCATGTATTTTGCGTACTTCCCATTGTGTTTGAGTGGGGAACACGTGAAGAAAATATTTTTGTAATTCTTGTTGTATCGTGGTGGTTTTTGGTCTTCTTTTTGCTTCTATTTCAATAAGGTTTGGAAAGATGGAGAAGAAATATCCACGAATGTGTTCGGGGCTTCCTGGAATTGTACAATCTTCAATGGTGCGGTCTTGTACAATGAGCACACCGTTTTTCTTTAATATGCGAGAAGCTTCACGTAGAAATGTAGGAATGTCTTGTAAATGATGAATAACTGCGCGCGAAATAACAATGTCGAATGTTTCATTAGGATATGGGACGCTATGTGCATCACCGTGAATGAAAGAAATGTTTGGAAAACCGTTACAATTTTCTTTTGCAGCCTGTAATATTTCTTTTGAAAAATCAAGCCCAAGAACACTTTTTGCTCCCATAAGGGCGAGTTCTTTCGTATAAATACCGCCACCACAGCCGATATCGATTATTTGCTTGTTTTGTATGTTTGTAATACTCTTTATCATTTCACCCCAAGAAATATGGGCGTTTCGCTGTGCGTATGTGTATTTATTATTTGCATCGTGAAAATTAATGGACATGAAAAAGACCTCCTTTCAATGCTTATTATAGCGCATTTTATAGTGTGTCATGTTTTTGTTTTTTATATGATGAGTATAAGGATTTCTTATTGTAAAAGGAGGATTAAGTTGAAAAGGAAATATGTATTGTTGTTGTTTGTTATGTTACTAGCATCTTGTGGTCAAGTTGAGCAAAAAAAAGAAACAAAAAAAGTAGAAGAGACGGTGGATGAAGTGAAAGAAACAGTAGGGGTAACCGTTATACAAAAAAAAGATAAAGAGAAAAAGTTACAGGGATCAGAAGCTAAGTTAGTAATAGACATTATAGATAAAGCGGAAAAACAAGACGTAACAGGTAGTTTTGGTGAGCCGGAATATGAAATACAAATTAGTAGAGGTGGAAAAAAAGAAACCTATTATGCATGGCTAAGAGGAGAAGATAGACGAGGATGGCTACAATATAAGAACGCTATGTACATGCTGAATAAAAAAGATACGGAAAAGCTTTTAGCTATATTTCCAAATGTTTCAGAACAAAAAGAAGATGAGATGCAGGCAGGTCCTTTAACGGAAGTAACAAAAAAAGATTTGCAGATTACCGCGTTTCATATTAAAGCAGGTGATCAAAAAGTGAATTATACGGTACGGTATACGATTTCACAATCACTATACAACAAGTTAGAGAAGGAACAAGAATATTATTTACAAGTCATCTTCCCAGAAAAAGTTCAAAAATTAATTGGAGAAAAAGAGAGTGAAAAATTTTTAGGGGAAAAGGTAAAGGAAGGGTATAAACAGTATGAATTGCATGCTACTGTGCAGGTAAAAGACGCTTCAGAATCACAATTAAAGGCATTAGAAACATATTATGAAAATTATGATTTAAAAATATTAAATAGTAAAAAAGAAAAAATAGGTGTTTTTCAAAATATCATTCAAATTGTTAAAGAGTATGGTGAAAAAATGAATTTACAAAGATAAAAAGAAACTTTAATTAGCCCTGGAGGATCGGGATGAATGTAATTTGTAAAGTTTATATGGACTTTCCTAGGAAATGATAATAGAGAGGGGAAAAACCCCTCTCTATTACTTTGCTTTTGCAGAGGGCTCATTCATTGATTTTCGCGTAATAAGAAAAGAAATCATAAGAGCGGAAAGGATGATAAAAGCAATAAATATGTGATTTGGCAACAAATCTAATAATAATACGTAGCTAACGGTATAAAAAATAAGAGTTGAAGCTAAAAACGATAGCGCGCCTATTATGAGAGATTGTAAATTCATTCGTATACACCTCCTTTTATTTATATTTTTGGCTAAAAATGGATTATATAAACATTATTTCTAACAATAGAAAAAAATATGTCATAATAGAGAAAGAACCGGCGTTAATGAATAAATATGATTCATTAATGAGAGATAAAGGAGAGGAATATGAAAAATAATAAAAAAGGATTATGGGGAATTATTGTTGCCATAGGTTTATTTTTACTTTCTAAGTTAAAGTGGGTATTTGCAATTTTTAAATTAGCAAAGTTTTCAACGGTATTTAGTATGTTTCTATCACTTGGTGCATACGCAGTTATATATGGGTGGAAATTTGGAGTAGCGCTCATTTATTTGTTGTTTATTCATGAAATGGGCCATTTATGGGCTGCGAAAAGAAAAGGTATACCAACATCACCAGCAATATTTATTCCATTTATGGGTGCTCTTATTGGGATGAAAGAGATGCCGAAAAATGCAAAAGATGAAGCTTATATCGCCTATATGGGACCTCTTTTCGGCTTGTTGTCATTTTTGCCTGCAATTCCACTTTATATAATAACGAAAGAGCCATTTTGGGCATTAATTATTTTGCTTGGAAGTATGATTAACTTCTTTAACTTGATTCCAGTTTCTCCATTAGATGGTGGACGAATTATCTCAGTTGTAAGTACAAAGATTTGGGGAGCGGGTCTTATTGTATTGCTCGGTTATTCCATTTACTTTAAAAGTATTTTAGGAGGATTTATTGTTATTATCGGCTGTATGGAATTATATAGAGTAATAAAGCGAGATGAGCCGATTAAGGAATTAGGATATAGAATTGATGGAATGAAAGAATATGTTGCAAGGCTGGAAGAGGAATTAAAAGAAACGGGTGCAGTACATCGAAATATATATATGATGCAACATGAAATAAATGTATTAAGGCATAAAGAAAGAGAGAAAGAATTAAAAACAGGAGAATTTCAAAAGATTGAAGTGTTAGAGTATCTTTTACCGAAGTATGAGCCGCTTGATTACGTTCCGTATGAAGATGAAAAAGAAACGCATACAATTCATATAAGAGAAGCATTTGAAATATCAGAAAGAAAATTACAGGAATGGGATGCAGAAAAGAGGCAACAGGAAAATTATTACAAAGTGGATACGAAAACGAAATGGACGGTATTTGCTTGTTATATCGGATTAATGGCTATACTCGGTTACGCAGCTTATGAAGGGTATATGGTTTTACAAGAACATTTGCCAACGAGGAATGTATAGAAAAATATTGTCGAAATGATAGGAAGAATTTATACAGGAATTAGATTTCTACGAGAGAATGTTACAAGTATAGTACTACATTGTAATATCTCTAGTAGAGAAGGGGTTCTGTATATGAAGAAATTGTTACGTGTATTCGGGATTATTATCGTGATGATCATTGCGAGTTATAGTCTTATGAAAGTGCTGTTACATTATGCGAATAAGCCTGCTGAGGTAAATACGATAGCTCAAATAGAAGATGTACAAGAAGAGACAAAAGTACTGGATTTTATTCGTATGACACATGAAAGTTATAATAATTTCTTAAATTATGGTAAAGCAGAGAATTATACAGAAGGGGACTGGAACCAATTGAAACAATGGTTTCAACAACAAGAATCGTCTTTAAAAAATATACATACAGAAATAAAGAATGAAAAAATAAAACGTGATGTAAATAGAAGCTATGAAATTGCAAAAAAAGGTGTGGAACTTCAAAATATTGAGTATGTAGTTTATGCGCATCGTGTATACCATGACCTGGATATTATCGTAAATAAATATAGAGGTGAAACGAATATCTGGGGGTATACAGAGTTTGGAGATGGGAAAGATATAAGGGTAATTGAACAAGCGATACAGTCCAAATAATAATAAGCTAGCTAGCATTCTAGTTGGCTTATTTTCTTTTGTAAGTGCAATGTTCATATATTTTTCACAAAAACACCGTGTGAATAGTGATTAAAATCACAATATGTACTATACAATTCAGTTAAACTAAAAACAGTTAAGGAAATAGAGGAGTGGGATACAATGTTAAGTGCAAAAACAATTGAAATCGTAAAGTCAACAGTACCATTATTACAAGAAAAAGGCGTTGAAATTACAACGAGATTTTATGAAATTTTATTTTCGGAACATCCGGAGTTATTGAATATTTTCAATCATACAAATCAGAAAAAGGGAAGACAACAACAAGCGCTAGCAAATGCTGTTTATGCAGCTGCAACGTACATTGATAATTTAGAAGCTATTATTCCAGTTGTAAAACAAATTGGTCATAAGCATAGAAGTTTAGGTATTAAAGCGGAGCATTACCCGATTGTAGGTACATGTTTACTACGCGCAATTAAAGAGGTTGCAGGTGCACCTGATGAAGTTTTAAATGCATGGGGAGAAGCTTATGGTGTCATTGCTGATGCATTCATTAGCATTGAAGCAGAGATGTATGAAGAAGCGGCACATAAAGAAGGTGGATGGAAAGATTTCCGTAACTTTGTAGTTGTTAAAAAAGTAAAGGAAAGCGATGTTATTACGTCATTTTATTTAAAACCTGAAGATGGCGGGAAAGTTTCTGCATTCATCCCAGGACAATATGTAACGATTCAAATAAATATCGAAGGTGAAACATATACACATAATCGTCAATATAGCTTATCAGATGCTCCTGGAAAAGAATATTATCGTATTAGTGTAAAGAAAGAAAAAGGTGTAGATACACCGGATGGTAAAGTATCTAACTACTTACATGATCATGTACAAGAAGGCGATATGTTACCAGTAAGTGCACCAGCAGGAGATTTCGTGTTAAATATGGATTCAACTTTACCAGTTGTACTAATTAGTGGTGGAGTAGGTATTACTCCGATGATGAGTATGCTAAATACGTTAATTGAACGAGACTCAACACGTAATGTATGTTTTGTTCATGCAGCGATAAATAGTAATACACATGCAATGAAAGAACACGTTGAGGCAGTAGATAATGAATACGAACAAGTTAAAGCGTACACTTGTTATTCTGCACCAACTGAAAAAGATTTGGAAATGAAGAACTTTGATAAAGAAGGTTTCATTGAATCTGAATGGTTACAGACTATTATCCCGACAACGGAAGCAGAATTTTATTTCTGTGGTCCTGTACCATTTATGAAACATATAAATGCTGCACTAACTGATTTAGGTGTGAAACAAGAGCATATTCATTATGAATTTTTCGGTCCAGCAGCAAGCTTACAATAAGATGGATTTGAATAAGCGAAAAACGAGGTATTATTTTACCTCGTTTTTTATTTGTTCTCGTAATAGTCGATTTACCGTTTCACGGCGTATACCAATCAGTTGGCCAATTTCAGTTTGCGTCAATATTTCATATATAGGAATGTCACCTAAATATAGTGTGAACCATTCTTGTAAACGATGAAGACGTTCTTTCGGAGAGACGGTTGTTAATTGATCGATACGCTGCTGCATCATTCTTAATTTTGATTGTAATTGCATAGCGATATTTGCGTACGAAGCGGGATTTGCCTGAAGTTGATCGTACCATTCACTACTAATGATAGGTTCAACTTCTGTTTTCATTAAAGCGATTGCTGTACCGTGATACTCCTTCGGTGAAATTAAAGAATGGTGAGGTATCGTTTCACCTGGAACAATAATGTTGAATAAAAATGGCGTTCCATCTTCTTCGATCCTTACTACTTTTAATAAGCCTGTTTTTATAAAATATAAAGGACCGTCCTCGCCTTGACGGAATAGTACATCTCCTTTGTGTAGAATCAATGTTAGCCCCCCATTTAAACATTTCTATTTCTTTTATTGTAGCGTATATGTATAAAGACAATATGCTATTTAAACAGCAATTTCATTGACGAAATGTATGCTATTACAGTAGTATACTATTTAGTGTGTAATAGTACTAGCAATGAATACGCTGTAGGGGGTTTAGTATATTGTTAGATGCGATAAAAATGACGGATATGAGAATTCCGGCGAATGCTATCATTCATGTAGAAGAGATGAAAGGTGGAGTCGTATTATCCGTTGAAGTAGACGGCCAAATTATTTATACGATGGCTTATGATGAAGAAACAGATAGTTATGCTGAATTATATGATCGAAACGATAAGAGGGCGTGCCAAGTACATGAGGATTTTATGGGATGGTCACTTCTTCATTAAAAAAGATGTCAATATGACATCTTTTTTTATTAAACCGATAGAATATACAAAGAAATGAAATATAAGGATAAAATTTGTAATAAATGATTTTGCATTGTTAGCACTTTGTAACTGCAAGTAAACTATTTTTTCGCTATCATAAAGATAACAGTCGCAGTTATAGGAGTGGTCAACTTGAAGAAAGTACATATTTCAAATTATATGCTATTATGTGTTTGTTTAATTTTATTTGTTCTCTTAGGAGGATTTTTATATTCATGTGTATAAGAAAAAACGTATTCTAAAAAGAACACGTCATAAAAAAGAAGTAATAATTAATCTAGTCCCGAGAATAATTAATGTGATACGTAATAAATTAATTACGGCTTTACCACTTAATTTTGTATTGATATAAGCCCCGATTTTTCCGCCAATCCATGCACCAGGAATAAGAATTAATGCGTAAATCCAGCTGACATTTCCAAGGGAGATGTGAGTTGCAGAACTTACAATTGCTGATAGAAATACGATAAACATCGAAGTTGCTACAGCGATATGTGCTGGGAATGCAAAAAGTAGCATCATTGCTGGAACAAGTAAGGCACCGCCACCAATTCCAAATAACCCAGATATAAAACCAACTATAAAGGCGATAAAGATAGCGAGAAGTGGTGGGAATTGATAGTGTACAGTGTTTCCTTCGTTATCTGTAAAAGAACGTTTAATTACCGTCATATTTGATAAAGAAAGAGGGTTTAATTTGTCTCGTAACATAAGAAGAATGGAGACAAAAATAAGGAAAATCCCAAAATATAAAGAAAATGTATCTTGGTTTAAAAATTTGTTTGCCCACGAGCCGATGATACCACCAGGGCCACTCCCGATAAATAAAATAAGTCCACTTTTGTAATCCACTCGTTTATGCTTCATATAAGTAAGGGTGGAAGATAGTCCTGTAAAAACGACTGTTACCATTGAAGTTCCTACTGCAAGTTGTGGTGATAGACTGTGTAATCCGATTAATAACGGAACAATAATAATTCCGCCACCAAGCCCGACTAGACTCCCGACTGTCCCGGCGATTAGCCCGATGAAAAGTAACATGATGTATTCCAAAATTGCCAACTCCTCTATATAACTTATCCACCAATTATTATACACGCTTTTTCATGAGAAAAAGGTTTGTTCACAAAAAAGTCGTCTTCCTAGAAAAATAAGGAAGACGACTTTTGATTAAAAGATTAAGTGTAATAAAGAGTAAAATAAAGCAGCTAAAGAAGCTGAAATAGGAAGTGTGATAACCCAAGTAATTAACATGCGTTTTGCAGTTCCCCATTTTACACCTTTCACACGATGAGAAGCACCAACCCCTAAAATAGAAGAAGAGATAACGTGCGTCGTACTAACTGGTAAGTGAATGAATGTTGCCCCGAAAATAACAAGAGATGATGATAAATCGGCAGCTACACCATTTACAGGACGAATTTTCATAATTTGTCCACCGACAGTTTTAATAATTTTCCATCCACCGACAGAAGTACCAAGGCCCATTGCAATCGCACAAGATAATTGTACCCAGAACGGAATGTCGCTAGAAGTATGATAGCTATTAGCCATAAGAGCCATTGTAATGATTCCCATTGCTTTTTGCGCATCATTCGTACCGTGTGTGTAAGCTTGTAATGCAGCAGTGAAAATCTGGAATATACGGAAATTTTTGTTCGTCTTCGTTAAATTGAAGTTTTTAAAGACTACTTTAAATATACTGTATACGATATAACCAATAACAAAAGCGATAATCGGTGAAATGATTAAAGCTTCAAGAATTTTTATGAACCCTTTAAGGTTTAATGAGCTAATACCGGCCGCAGCGATAGCTGCACCTGCGATTGAGCCAATGATTGCATGCGAAGAACTACTTGGAATACCGTAGTACCAAGTGATCAAATTCCATGCTATTGCCGCAAGTAAAGCAGCTAAAATTACAAGAGAACCATTTTGCAAGGCAAATGGATCAACGATATCTTTTGTAATCGTTTTTGCTACACCTGTAAATGTCATCGCACCTAAAAAATTCATAATAGCTGCCATAATAATTGCATGTCTAGGCTTTAGAGCTTTCGTTGAAACAGCCGTTGCAATAGCGTTTGCTGTATCGTGAAATCCATTAATAAAGTCAAAAGCTAAAGCGCAAATGACTACTAAAACGGTCAGTAACAAGAGTGTATCCATGATCAAACTCCTTACGCGTTCTTCATAATAATTGTTTCTAATACGTTTGCAACGCTTTGGCAGCTATCCGCTACTTCTTCAAGCTCTTCGTAAATCTCTTTGTATTGAATAATTTTAATCGGATCTTTCTCACGAGAGAATAAGTGCTTAATCGCATGACGGCGAATATCATCACATTGTGATTCATAATCCTTAATCTTAATCGCGTTCGTACGAATGTCGACTAACTTCTTTTTAGAAAGTAGTTCAACAGAATTTGCAATCTCAATCGCACATTGATTAATTGCTTCAACGAATTTAATCATGTATTCATCAGCTTCTGTAATAGAATACATTTCGAATAGACCAGCACTATGATCTAATCCGTCTAATACATCATCCATACTCATTGCAAGTTGTAGGATGTCCTCACGTTCAATTGGAGTAATAAACGCTTTGTTTAGCTCCATAATGATTTCGTGAATAAATGAGTCACCTTTTGACTCATACTCTTTCATGCGCATAGAAAACTCTTTTAAATCGCTAGCATTTTTAATTTTATACTCCACGAAAAACTGCGCGCCTTCTTTTAAATTTTCGGAAACATTCATTAACATTTCAGAAAATTTATCTTTTTTTGATTTAAATACCATTATTAGTTACCCCCACAAAAGTAATATATGTAAAATATATTGGCTAGTCAATTCTAACAAAAAACTGTCGTTTTTTAAAACATTTTATCGAAAAGTTTACAAAAACTTAACATAACTCTCATTGTTGTATTAATAATATTAATAATCAATATTGAATATCTTACTTGTAGAATGTCCTTTTCTTGTAAAAAGTATGAATGTGAAAGAAAAGCTTTACACTACAGGAAAGACTACGTTATTATAATAAATTTAAAAGGAGGTATATTCTTCCTTTTGAAAAGAAGAGTGTAAACAAACGAAGGAAGTGAACGAATGAAATTGAAGAACACTCACTTAAAAAAAATGCAGGAGTGGTTCAATAAGAGGAAGAAACTTCGGAATTCATTAATTATATTAGGAAGTTTACTTGCTACTCTATTTATTGCTATAAATATAATAATTTCCATTCAAGACATATCTGAATTAAAACAAGCTGTTCCGCAACCGACCTTAATTTATGATGCAAATAATGAAGTTGCGACTAAATTAGCTTCCTCTAAAACAGAAGGTGTTAAAAGGAAAGATATTCCTGACATTATGGTTCAGGCAATTGTTGCAGTAGAAGATAAGGAATTTTTTAACCATCACGGTATTTACTATAGTGGAATTATAAGTGCAGTTTTTAAAAATATTACAGCAGGAGAAGTTGTAGCAGGGGGAAGCACAATTACGCAACAACTTGCGAAAAATGTATTTCTGACCCAAGACCGCACATACTCTCGAAAAATAAAGGAATATTTTTTAACAAAAAAAATAGAGCGTACGTATACGAAAGATGAAATTATTGAAATGTATATGAACCAAATTTATTTTGGTGAAGGTGCTTGGGGTATAAAAAGGGCAGCTAAATCTTATTTTGATAAAGATGTAAAAGATTTAACAGCTTCAGAAGCTGCAACGATTGCTGGATTGATTAAAGCACCGTCTGCCTATTCACCTTATAAAAACTTTAATAAGTCTATCGAACGACGTAATGTCGTCTTAAGTTTAATGAAAGAGCAAGGATATATTTCTGATGAACAGTATAATAAAGAAAAAGAGAGCGGTCTTGTGTTAAAACGTGGTGTGGATGATAAATACAAGGGGAAATACTCTCAATATGTAGATTATATTGTTAGAGAAGCGATGGACAAGTACGAATTAACACAAAATGAAATTTTAGCGGGTGGTTATCGTATTTATACAGAGCTTGATCCGAAAAAACAACAAGCTGTAGAAGACGTTGTGAATAATGATAGCTATTTCAAAGATAGTGGCTCAGACCAACTTATGCAAACGGGTGTAGTTCTTATGAACCCAAAAACAGGTGGCGTACCAGCTTTAGTTGGGGGCAGAGGGCCGTATCAGTTTTTACAGTTTAATCATGCAACCCAGTTAAAAAGACAACCTGGCTCAACGTTAAAACCCTTAGCTGTATATGTACCAGCGTTAGAGCAAGGGTATGAAGTATACGATATATTAAAAGATGAACCATTTAATATTAAAGAATATAAACCACAAAATAGCGATCATACTTTTCACGGTGATGTGACGATGTATGAAGCTGTGGCAAAGTCGTACAATGTTTCAGCTGTTTGGTTATTAGAGCAAATTGGGTTGGATAAAGGATTGAAATCTTTAGAGCGTTTTGGTATTCCATTAGTGCCAGAAGATCGTACGTATCCAATCGCTTTAGGCGGGATGCATGTGGGGACATCTCCATTTGTAATGGCTCAAGCGTATAGTACGTTTGCAAATGACGGTGTCCAAGTGGAAGCTCATGCGATTAGAGAGATACAAAATGCTGAAGGTGAAACGATTGGAAAGTGGTATAAGAAAGAGACACGAGTGACAAGCGAGAAAATTTCTCAAAAGATGACATACTTATTAAAAGGCGTTGTCGAAAAGGGAACGGGCGAAAAGGCGAAAGTTAATAATGTTGATACGGCAGGTAAGACAGGAACGACTCAAATTGTAAATGGACCAAGCAGCGGGGCAAAGGATTCATGGTTTGTTGGATACACACCAGATTTAGTAGGTGCGATTTGGGTAGGGTATGATAAAACAGATAGCGATCATTATGTTCCAGGGGGCAGTCAAATTACGACAACAATGTTCCGGGATATTATGAAAAAGGCGAATGCCAATCCAGCTCAAAAAGCATTCCAGTTATCGCTCATATCTGAGGCTGAGTATAAAAAACAATTGAATACAATAGAAGAGGAAAAACGGAGAAAAGAAGAAGAGAAGAGAAGGAAAGAAGAGGAACAACAAAGAAAAAAAGAGCAACAAGAGTGGATTGATAAAGTGAAAGAATGGATTCCTTCATTTTGGTAAAAGAAAGAGGCGAATAACAAAATTCGCCTCTTTTTTGTATGAAAAACATAATGAAACTTTAAACGGTTGAAATTATCCCTTCTCCTTACTAGTTACTACTCGTTAAGTATAATGTTCGTACTGCCAAAGGATTGAGAATCGTATGTGACGATTATTTTTCCTTTGCTAATAGGTTCGTAAGGTAATTCTTCTTCGTAATTACCATTATTTTCATTGTGGATAGAAAGTGTAATTTCATCGATTTTTTTATTTGTATACTGATCTTTAATCGTTTCAGCAATTTGAAGTAACGCTTCGGAACTAGAAGCTTTCGTAATAAGCATTCCCTTTATAACTTTCTTTTCATTATTTGTTGCATTGGAATAAGGGATGTTGCTTTGTTTTGTATACAAAAGTTTGTATGGAACAGTTTTTCTCTCTGCTTTTGAAATAGTGGAATATTTTAGAGTTAAAAAAAATCCTACACATAAAATAATGCATACCATAAGAGCAAACCAAATGCGTATTAGTGACATAACTCTCATTTTCATCCCTCTTTCATATCTTTGACTTCAATATTTATCATACAGAATGAGGATTAAGGTAGAGTAAATTTGAGGTAAAGAAACGTAAAGAAGGAGCACTTATCCTCCCAAATAAGTGCTCCTTTCTATATAAAGAGAGATTTAATGCACGGTAAAACGATACATATTATTATAAATATGCTTATTTAGTGAAAATTAGTAAATTCGGAATACTGATAGTGTTGCAGTTGTATCACCTGTGTTAGGAATAGAAATAGTGTTTGCTGTAGGCTGTATAGAAATCGTTGTACCAGCTTGTAAAGTAACGATTGTAGAGAACGAAACAGCACTACCGATAACATTAGTTGAGAAATTACGAGTAGGTGGTTGACCATTGAATGAAATACCGAATCCAAATGGTGAAGATCCTGGGAAAGTTGTAGACGCTGAGAAACTAATATCATATACGCCTGTTTCTAAAACTGTTAAAGTATCTGTAGTGTCATTAAAATTAATATTATTTATTTCAAAAACTTGATTGAATTGGATATTCATTCCAGGTGATATAGTTTGAGCATTGGAGTTTCCAATTGCAGCGATAGTTACAGGAATTGGAGTACCCGCTGGTCCTGTTGCGCCGGTAGCACCTTGAGCACCAGTAGCGCCTGTTGCACCCGCCGGTCCTTGAGCACCAGTAGCACCTTGAGCACCCGCTGGTCCTTGAGCACCAGTAGCACCTTGAGCGCCGGCTGGTCCTTGAGCACCAGTAGCACCTTGAGCACCGGCTGGTCCTTGAGCGCCAGCCGGTCCTTGAGCACCAGTAGCACCTTGAGCGCCGGCTGGTCCTTGAGCACCAGTAGCACCTTGAGCACCCGCTGGTCCTTGAGCACCAGTAGCACCTTGAGCACCCGCTGGTCCTTGAGCACCAGTAGCACCTTGAGCGCCAGCCGGTCCTTGAGCACCAGTAGCACCTTGAGCACCCGCTGGTCCTTGAGCACCAGTAGCACCTTGAGCGCCAGCCGGTCCTTGAGCACCAGTAGCACCTTGAGCACCCGCTGGTCCTTGAGCACCCGCTGGTCCTTGAGCACCAGTAGCACCTTGAGCGCCAGCCGGTCCTTGAGCACCAGTAGCACCTTGAGC
>NZ_JAQFNK010000035.1:0-36378 GCF_027710505.1 Bacillus cereus group sp. TH152-1LC
ACTTCCACTTCTTCTTGCTCTTCCGTTTCTGCAATTACTTCCGCTTCTTCTGGCACTTCTGTTTCTGCAATTACTTCTACTTCTTCCCGCTCTTCTGTTTCCGCAATTACTTCCACTTCTTCTAACTCTTCTGCTTCTGCAATTACTTCTATTTCTTCTGGCGCTTCTGTTTCTGCAATTACTTCCACTTCTTCTGGTACTTCCGCTTCTGCAACTACTTCCACTTCTTCTTGCTCTTCCGTTTCTGCAATTACTTCCATTTCTTCTGGTATTTCCACAATGATTGTTTCTTCCAGTTTCTCTTCTGCTTTAACAATCACTGATTCTTCTGGAGATTGCTCTTCTACTTCAATAGTAGGTTGTTCTATTTCTGTATTACGTTTAATTTCTTCTGTTAATATTGTATCCTCGTGCTCTACTTTAGAATCTACTGATTCCTCTTGTAGAATGTTTCGGGCCACTACATCACTTTCTTGTTTAGCATCTTCCATGCTCTCAGCAATTGTTTCGTGAAGTAATTCAGCCGCTGGAACTTCCTGCGGTGCACTAATTTCTTGAACCACTTCTTTTTCTTCTACTATAGGTTCTTGGCGTTCAATTTCATAACCGTTTTTCTCTAGCCATTGATCGACAACTGACTTTTCTTCCTTTTTATTTTGTTGATCTTGCTGATCAACTCCTTCATGACTGGAAGAATTCGTTGCTTGTCCTTCTGAGAAATCAGATAATGCATATCCTTTTTTCTCTAACCATGCATCAACGACTGATTTGCCCTCTACAGATATTTCAAGGTCTTCTCTTTCCTTTTCTTCCTCCTGCTTTTCTACCTTTTTCTCTACTGAAGGACGATTATATCCGTAAATTGGCGAAATCATTTCTGTTGGACGAAATGGTCTACGGTTACTTTCTTGCGTAGGTACAGATGCTTTCTTTACGACAGGCTCTCGCTCCGGTTCATATTGCATTTCCGGCTCTTCATATGTAGAAACTACCTTCTCCACATACTGTCGTCTACTTCTTTCCACTTTGATTCCTCTTTGAATAGGCTGCTCTTCATATGTTACAGCTTGAACAGGTTGTTCTTCAAAATACCCTGTTTCTATAACATCCTCTTCATCGAACCCATTATCCGGTACTAATGGAAAACGGCATTTACCTGCATTCCTACTTGCCATTTGTGCTTCTCTTGCTTCAGTGTAGTGGTTTACACGAGGAATTTTCGGCTGACTTTCAACTTGCTCCGGTACTTCTTTATTCATCGCTGTTTGTTCTTCCTCTTTGTTAAACAGCTTTTTCATCCAATCTAACATGCTTACCACTCTTTCTACTAAATAGTAACATCCTTTATTGTATCAGCATTCGGCAAAAAGTGCAGGTAAAATTAAGCATGTCATATTTATCCATAACATTCTAATTTACGAGTATTTTCATATAGAAAAACGCACCCTTACATATAAGACTGCGTTTAAGCTTTACTCTTCCGATATTCCTCTACACTATCCGTTACACTTTGCAATAAAGAATTTACATACTGCGAGTCAGATAATTTTTTATCTTCTTCAGGGTTGGACATAAACCCAAGTTCTAATAGTACACCAGGTACTTTGGACCAATTAAATCCAGAAAGATCATCCCTGAATTTAATTCCATTCACTTTCACCTGCTGATTCTCTCTCATTTTATTTACAATCGTTTGAGAGATTTGAAGACTTTCAGCATAAATCTCTTTCGTGTACGGACTTCCTTCTGCCGGTGTTAATACAGCAAATCCACTTTGATTCGGATTTTCAGAACCATCTGCATGAAGACGTAAAAACAAATTCGCCTTATGATCATTCGCAAATGTCGCGCGTTCTTTATTACTTATATCCACATCTTGTGACGTTCTCGTCATTAATACTTGTATTCCCTTAGCTTCTAACTTTTCTTTTAATAGGAAAGCCATTTCTAATACGAGAACAGCCTCTCTTTTTTTCGTCACAACACCAGTTGTACCATCTGTCACTTTATATTTTTGCGTCGCTGCTCCTGGCCCAATCGGCTCTAAATTTAAATTTGCTTTTTGTTGATGCCCCGGATCAATAATGACAAGAAACTTTTCTTGCTTTTCATTACTCTCTACTTTTTGTTCATTATTTTGCAGCGGTTGCTCAGTTGGCTGCACTGGCGTAGCTTCCTCTTTCTTTTCCTCGGTAGGCACTTCCTCCTGCTTATGCTCCACTTGCTCAGTTGTTTGAACTGCTTGCGGTTCTTCTTTCTTTTCTTGTTCTGCTTGCTGCTTTTCTACCGGTGCGTCGTCCTTGTTATCTTTGTTTGTTTCCTGCATAGAAGATGTTACTTCTTTTTTCGGCTCTTCTTGCGAACAACCGCCCATATATATGCCAATGAATGCAATCATACTCATTATTTTTATATACTTCATATTTTTCTCCCATCACTTTGCACCGGTCTCAAAGTTTTTCTTATAATTGTTTTATAATCTCATCCATATTTCCAATATGAACGGGTTGCCACGTTTCAGTTCCACGCTCCGCTGTATAAACGAGATAAGCATCATCAACTACATTTACGAAAATCGGATCCCCCATATCTGTTTCATATCCGATAACAATCCATTCTTCTTTCCATTTTCCATGTTCTTCACTTATTAATGGTTTTTTATGTTTATCATATCGATAACCGATTTGTCCTTTTTCTAATTCATTTTCACTAAACAAATATATTTCATAGGAGCCTAACTCGATATCTTGTTGTTTTGAAGTTTCAATTCGTTTCAGAAGTTCTGCAATTTTTAGTTGTTGTTTCATACGTCTATCCCCTTCTATTTTTCTAAATTTTAACTAGTTTGTTTATAAAATACAATATAGATTTTAAGAAAAAAGGTGACATCCTTATAAATATGAACGATTTTCTACATATATCTATTACAACTCGCAATATATTAACGATTCAATAGAAAAGAGAGGCTGTCCAAAAGGACAACCTCTCTTTTTTACATCAATTAAAATTTGAACTCTTGTCCAACTTCAAAGCTATCTTCTAATACAAGAATACCTTTTTCTTGTGGAGCATCTGGAAGCTCTAATTCACGTGCTGAGCAAATCATTCCTGAAGAAGGAACTCCACGAAGTTCAGCTGGTTTAATTAACATACCGCTTGGCATTACAGCGCCAATTTTTGCAACGACAACTTTTTGTCCCGCATCAACGTTCGGTGCGCCACATACGATTTGTAATGTTTCTGTACCGATTTCTACTTTACAAATGTTTAACTTATCAGCATTTGGATGCTTCTCTTTTTCAGCTACATAGCCTACAACAAATTTCGGAGAAAGATCTGCTTCTACTGTTTCTTCAAAGCCGTTCTTCGCTAAAATTCCGTTGATTTGTTCTACAAGCTCTTTCGTTAACGTTAAGTTACCTGTTTCTTTTACTTCTAAGTAAGAAGATGCATTAAAGATGTTGAATCCTGCTGTGTCGTTGCTTTCACGATCGTATACGCGTGCAACATCTCCTTTGCGATCAAAAGTACGGTTCTCTAAAGTAATATCTTGTAAGGCAACAATTAGAGTGTCACCAATTCCTTCAAGGTTGTAAAAAACGTTCACTTCGTTCATCCTTTCTCTTTTCCATCTGTCTTCTTCCGATTTTTCGCTAAAATAAAGATTGGTTCAAAGTCCCCATCTTCATATACGAATGAAAGTGATGTAATCGGAACATGCCCTTCGGCAAAAAATTTCATTGTCATTTGTGCAATAATATCATAACCGATTTCGTTGACGATATCAGCAATAATTAATACATCTTGGTGAGGAACAGCAACAACCATATCACCAGAAATTTTTTCACGCATCGATTGTAGTAACGATTCATTTAAAATACGAGTCGCATCATACCCATCATTTGTGTTTAAAAAGTAGAATGTATTCCCTGCTACTGTGTCTTGTTTAAATTCATAACCTAATGAGCGAGCGTTGAATAATGCCATTTCACGCACTTGTTGCTCTGTCAGTCCTAATTTTTGTAATAGACGTTCATCAATTAATCGATACGTTTTATTCGAATCTAACGCGTAGTAAATACGTGTTTCCGCCGTATGATCCGTCATAATAAACGGATTTCCTTCTTCTGCTTGTTTCGGGAAAGAAGTAGAGCGAATAACAGGTAAAATTTTCGCCGCGCTATTTTCTTCTTTATGCATCGCAATTAACGCTTCTTGTACGTAATAAGCAACCTCTTCAATTGCTTTTTCTTTATTCACTTCCCATTTTGCCACAACTCCTGGAAGCGATACGTTAATACCTTTTTTCGAGTCTTTCTGTTCTATACGTAGAACTTCTTTCTCGCTATCATACTGAAAGTCCCATTCCGGGCGAGATAATTTCTTCATTAACTCGTCTTTCATCTTTTTACTTGTCATCTTCATCTCTTTTTCCTCCCTTCCAAAAAAATAACCTCCCCCGCGAAGGTAGAGGTTGTTTTACAATTCAATTGGCAAATTGCCTTATTTTAAACCTTCAATGAACTCTTCGATTTGTTCTTGTGTTTTACGGTCTTTGTTTACATAGCGACCTGTTTCTTCACCTTTATTGTACGCTACAAAGCTCGGAATGCCAAATACGTCTAATTTTACGCATAGATCAATAAACTCATCACGATCTACATAGTAAAATGAGAAATCACTATATTTCTCTTCTACTTCTGGCATAAATGGATCTACAAAACGGCAGTCAGGGCACCATTCTGCTGAGAACATAAAGACTACATTCTCTTCATTTTTCAATTGTTGGAATTGCTCCATGCTTTCTAATGATTTCATCTATATTTCCTCCTCTAACGAGTGCATTTTTTCATGTTATAATCTTTCTTTTATACTACCATACATCGCGCATGGTGCAAGGTTTATGCTTGCTTTTCGTCATACTTATATTGCCCAACAAGTAACTTAACAACGTGTACAAATAATTCCGTACGGTCGACATAATCATCTGTAAAAATACCGATTGCACCTTCGTGACTACGAATATCTTTTCTCTGCACAAACTCTTCCATCACTTCACTTAACTCTTTGCCATCTTCAAGAGGTGCTAAAAAATCGTCTGGTAACTTAATACGCGCCCCGCCAGCAACGAATGTTTTACCGTCACTTGTTGCTAACGCGCCCCAGTTACACATAAATAAACCGTGCTCCGTTTTCATTACGCCGCCTTCTAGCCCAATACCAATTTGAGCTTCTCCTTCTTGCAGCGCTCGCTTCGCTCTATTAACCGCTCCTTGCATCGTCTCTTCATCTGAAAACGGCTGGTTTGCTACTCCTGAAGGAACAGAAAGAGATGTAATTATAGCATCATTCCACACCTTCTCCACAGCTCCAACTTTCGTTTTATTCTTCGATCCAACTACTACTTTCATTTCATTCACCTTTATATACATTCATCATTTCGCCCTACTTAAATTAAACATCAATCACTACCATACATCACCGGCGCATCTATCCAATCTAAAAAAGAAGTTGGATTTCCTCACCATTGCCGACCTCGAACACAAAACAGCCTTCCTACCCAGTGTCTTAATACACCATTCGAGCACCAATTAGGCACTGACCGCCACCACACATGGATGGATCATCTATTCAAGCCAAAAAAAGAAAGGCTCTTCAGCCCTTCTTCCTCTCTACGCGTTATTCTTAATTGTCTCTAACGTCGTTTTATCCGTTGCTCTTACAAGCTTCGTAATTAACTCTTTCGCTGCCGCATAATCATCAACATGTAAAATAGAAGCATGTGTATGAATGTAGCGTGCGCAAACACCAATTACTGCTGATGGGATACCTGAGTTACTTGTATGTACACGGCCCGCATCTGTACCACCTTGTGAAATAAAGTATTGGTACGGAATGTTGTGTGTTTCTGCTGTATCTAAAATAAATTCGCGCATTCCTCTATGTGTTACCATCGTACGGTCGTAAATACGAAGAAGAGCACCTTTTCCTAATTGACCGAACTGCGTTTTATCACCAGACGCATCGTTCGCTGGGCTTGCATCAAGCGCATAGAAAATGTCTGGTTGAATCATATTTGCAGCTGTTTGCGCACCGCGAAGACCAACTTCTTCTTGTACAGTCGCGCCAGAGTATAATGTGTTTGGTAATGTTTCGTCTTTTAATTCTTTTAGTAATTCGATTGCAAGGCCACATCCGTAACGGTTGTCCCAAGCTTTCGCCATAATTTTCTTTTCGTTTGCCATCGGCGTAAACGGGCAGATTGGCACGATTTGTTGTCCTGGTTTTATACCAATTTCAATCGCATCTTCATAGCTGTCTGCACCTATATCAATTAACATATTTTTTATATCCATCGGTTTTGCACGTTGCGCGTCACTTAATAAATGAGGAGGAATAGAACCAACAACCCCAATAACAGGACCATTCTTCGTCATAACTTGTACACGTTGTGCTAATAGAACTTGGCTCCACCAGCCGCCTAACGTTTGAAAACGAAGCATCCCGTTTTTCGTAATTTGCGTAACCATGAAACCTACTTCATCCATATGACCTGCTACAAGAACACGTGGGCCAGTTTCGTCCCCTTTTTTCAGACCAAATACGCTACCTAAACCGTCTTGCACAATTTCATCCGCATATTTGCTTAATTCTTGCTTCATAAAACGGCGTACATCATGTTCGAAACCTGATGCACCTTGTAATTCTGTTAACGTACGAAATAATTGTAATGTCTCTTTATTCACGAAGTCCCCTTCTTTCAAACCTTAGTAGAATACCTCTTTTATTGTAACGAAATTTTCGAAATGTTTCTAGTTTCTTCTTTTTTAGCTGTATTTGCTTTATAATTATTATTGGTACACTATTTTTATTTTATAGAATTGAGGTGAATATATGAGCTGGAAAGGTTTAGTAGCAGGTCTTGGCGTTGGATTTGCAGCTGGTTATCTTGTTGCAAACAAAGTCCAAGAACAATCCCATATTTCTTCAGAAAAAGCATTGAAAATGGTGAAACAAGCATTAAGTCATAAAGGTGAAATTACTGGCTCTTGGGTACATATGGTTCCAGAGACATTTGAAAAATATGATGTCGCATATGAAGTTTATCGCGGCGGTCTTACAACGATGTTAGATGATATACAAGAACGATTTGAATTTTTAGTTGATGCTAAAACAGGTACTGTTTTAGAGGTTATAGCAGCATAAAAAAGAGGGTTCCCATTAGGTGAACCTCTTATTTTTTAATTATGGATAGTAATTGAAATTATATCGGCGTTTTTTGAAATATATCGATTTATCGACCAAAAAAGCCAATAATAAAAAGGCTGCCCCAACAGACTGCTAGAACACCCTCCTCTGTTTATGCTTCTATACTCGTTTTCCGCTCTATTTTTTCTACGATATGCCCTTCCTCATTCCACTTTACGGCACGGTAATATGCGTCATGATAAAACGTAAACCAAGCATCGTTTTCAGCGCCGTACTTCATCCACTTTTGCTTATTTTCAATCGATGTCATTGGATAATCATCGTATGCCATTACCCATAGTACATTTTGATGGGCGTGCGTCGGCAATAGATCTGCTAAATGAAGCATCGTTTCACCTTTGCTTTCTAAAGCAATAACTGCATGTCCATCACTATGACCGCCTGTATGCACCATTTTTATTTCATCTGTAATTTCTATTTCTTGTTGGAACGTAATAACTTGATCTACAATTGGCTCCCAATTTTCCTTCCAATATGTATTACGTGATCTAATATTTGGGTTCCTCATTTCATTCCATTCTGTTTCGCTTACGTAAATTTTCGCATTCGGAAAAGCTGGTACAAGGCCATCATCTTTCCGTTTTGTTAAACCAGATGCATGATCAAAATGAAGGTGCGTCATTAAAACGTAGTGGATATCTTCAGGCGTTAATCCTAGTTTTTCTAATGATTCATAAACCGATGATTCTTCTGTTACACCTTGATTTCGCTTCATCTTCTCATTCAATTTACCGTTTCCTATTCCCGAATCAATGAGCATATTCCCGTCTTTCGTTTGCAAAAGTAACGGATCTGTTCGTAAATAAATATGATTTGTATCATTATGTTTATACTTACGTGACCAAAGTACTTTCGGCACAACTCCAAACATTGCTCCCCCGTCTAAATGTGTGTTCCCACCTTTTAGCCACGTCACTTTTATATCGCCAATTTGTAACTGTTCCATTACGCATCCCCCTTTTTAATTAATATTAACACAAAATTCCGATTATTTTAGCTACAAAAAACCTATGCATTACTGCATAGGTTCTGTACGATATTTCGCTTCCACTCGGTAAATACGATGACCTTTACTAGAGAACTTCTCTTCGTATTCAGTCATGATATTACCTTCATAATCACTATTATGAAGGTCTAGGCTAAGGTAAGTTAATAACATACCATACTCAGCCATACTCATTAGAGAGTATTCAAATAAACCTTGGTTATCTGTTTTGAAATGAATTTCTCCGCCTTCTACTAACACTTCTTCATAATTACGTAAAAACGTTTTATACGTTAAACGACGCTTCGTATGACGTGTCTTTGGCCATGGATCTGAGAAGTTTAAATAAACGCGATCAATCTCACCTTTTGCAAAGAAAACTTTTAAATCTTCAGCATCTTTATTAATTAACTTTAAGTTCGGTAATTCTTCTTCAATTAATTTATCAAGTGCATCTACAACAACACTTGTGAATTTTTCAATTCCAATATAATTAATATGCGGATTTGCTTTTGCCATATCATACATAAAGCGGCCACGACCTGTACCTACTTCAATATGAATTGGTTGTTCATTTCCAAATACTTCTTTCCAGTTACCAGCGCGCTCCTCTGGGTTTCCAATTACGATATGTGAATACTCATTAATTCGATCCATTGCATATGGTTTATGTCTTAAACGCATAGATGTCTCCCTCTCTTTACATAGCTATTTTAAAGGAATAATTCCTTCTTTCTGTTTTAATCAATCTACCAAACAAAAAACCAAGTACGTACGAGCACTCGGTCCGTTTCTTTCAAGTATAAGATGTACCATTTTGATAAAAACTACATACAGCATTAAACATTCCATGACGAAACAGCTTTTTCTCTTATATTTCTAGGAAGAGAAAAACAATCGAAAGGATGATCCGTTCATGCCAATTAATCAACAACATCAATTAGAAGTGCTGAAAGATATTTTAGTCAATCACCAAAGTGATTGTTGCGGGACAGTTTCTGAATGCGAGCAATTAGAGCGTCTCATTCAATCGTTACTCGCAAACGATAGTATAAGTAGTGACGCTAAAGCAATGCTAAACGATGTATATTCTTATAGTCAATCGGGTAAATCTTCCTCTAATTTGGACAACCACATTTCCAATAATCAAGAACAACTTACTCAGTGGATTGCTGGAATGGACAATTTTTCTTAAGTATTACTCTGAAGCAAGTAGTTGCTGTAAATATTGATGCCAATATTCAGCTTCTGCTTGCTGCTTTTTTGTTGTGTGCCATTGAATAGACAAAATCGTTTGTGCTATTACATACCACCTCATACGCCTAAGCAGCAATTCATCCATTTCAATATCATAATATTCGAGCCACTCGCTCCATTCGTGGCGCGGAATGTACCAATATAATAACATACCGAGGTCTAGAGCTGGGTCAGCAATTACAGCTCCATCCCAATCAATTAAAAACAGCTCATCTTCATCCGACAATAGCCAGTTGTTATGGTTCACATCACAATGGCATACAACGAATTCATTGTGTTCAATATCTTTTAATGAATCCATTAAATATTGAAGGCCTTGCTGAATTGCTTCATCATCCCTTATATCTCCTCTTAAAACAAGTTGCAGTTGTTGTAATAACTCTTGTGCGTGAAGCGGCTGCTTCCCAAGTCTTTGAATCATCTGTACAAGTGCTTTAGAGGAGTGTATTTTCTTCAAAAGTTTTGCAACACGTTCTAGTTTCATATCCTCTGGCTCTAGCTTCTGTCCCGGAAGCCATTTTTGAGCAGAAATTACATCACCGTTCGTTACCCTTCTTGTCCAAAGTAATTTTGGAACAATTCCTTCTGCTGACAATACCGCTAAAAAGGGCGATGTATTCCGCTTTAAAAATAACTTCTGTTGTCCGTTTTGCGCAATATATGCATCGCCCGTTACTCCACCAGCCGGTACAAGACTCCACTCTTTTCCTAATAATTGTTCCAACCATTCCATATTCATTACCCGTTAACAAATCCTTATCTTTTATAGTTATGAAAAGAAAAACCGCAACATTTCTACACATGTTGTGGATTCATATATTTTACTGTAAATGAAAAGAAAACTTGGCATAAGCCAAAAACTCTCTATTTTATTTTACAAAACCAGTCATAGAATGACAACTTATCAAAATCGTCACCTTTGTCAATTCTACATTTATTACATTCTCATCGTCAAGTAGCGATTTGTCACATTATCGTCAATATATACGTGCTAATTGGAGCCAGCTGAAGTTCCTTTCCTCTAAATGAAGAAATTGGCTCTATTTTTGCTTGCTTTTCGTTTACTAACACATGCCACGTTTCTTCTTTCGGAAGTTGCACCGTTTTAGCTTCTAAACCGCTATTAAATAAAACCACAATCTCTTTCCACGGTCCAAACGATTCTGCATGCACTAGGTGATATGCAAGTACTTCTGGAGAGGTTTGCAAAAAAGTCATGTGCTTTTTTATAAGATCTGCGTTTTGTAATCGGAATGCTCCGTGCTCTTTACGAATCGCAATTAAACCTTTTATATAGTTAACGGTCTCTATCTCGTTCTCTTTTTGATCCCAATCTAATTGATTAATTTCATCATTTGCATTATAACTATTTTCATTTCCTTGCTTCGTACGATAAAACTCTTGCCCCGCATGTAAGAAAGGAATACCTTGCGAAAGAATCACCATTGCGCTCGCTAGAAGGTGACGTTTTTTCAAAATCTCTTCTGGCTCTTCATTACTACGCATTAGTTTATCCCACATCGTCATATTGTCATGACATTCTACATAGTTAATACTTTGCACAGGCTCTAAAAACAAACCTGTTTCTTTCCTACTTAAAAGGCTTCCTGATGCTATATACTGCAAATGATTACAGTCTACATGCCCACCAAATGCAAAACCACGTTTATTTATATGAAAGGTACTCCCTTTTATTCCATCACGAAATTGATCATTAAATTGCGCAATATACGGCATTTTCTTTGCATTATTTAACGTTGCTTTTTCCTCTAGAGGAAGTGGTGTTTGTAGATCCCACCCTTCTCCTAATAACAATGCATCTCGTTTTATATTTCGCACTTCTTTTTCTATTATGTTCATTGTATCAACATCTAAAATTCCCATTAAATCGAATCGGAATCCATCAACATTGTACTCAATAAGCCAATATAAAATAGACTCTACAATGAATTTCCTCATCATTTTTCGTTCAGATGCTATATCATTCCCGACTCCCGTCCCATTAGAAGGCATGCCATCTTCACCATGACGAAAATAATATCCTGGGACAAGCTTTTCAAATGATGATAGCTCTCTTTCATACACATGATTATATACAACATCTACAATCACCCTAATGCCATGCTCATGAAATGTTTCGATCAACTGTTTACACTCTACTATCCTGTTATACGGATCAGAGAGGTCTGTAGCATAATATCCCGTTGGTGCATTGTAATATAATGGATTGTAACCCCAATTATATGCAGAGGAAGGATTCGCCTCATCTACACCACCGAAACAATATAAAGGTAATAATTCAACATGTGTAACACCCAAATCTTTTATATGAGACAAGCCTGTTAACGTCCCATTTCGCCCTGTTGTTCCTTCTTCCATTAGCCCCTTATATGTTCCTTTTTTACTCACTCCGCTGCCCTGATGAATAGTAGCATCGCGAATATGCAGTTCATACAATATGGCATCTGTCATTGCCTGTAATGGTGGTAATTGCTCCCCCTTTGTTACATTTGTCTTTTCTAAATCGATAACAACGCCGTACTTCCCATTTACAGTCACTGACTTTACGTAAGGGTCCACCGCTTCATTCCATATTAAATTAATACAAACAAGAAATGTATACTTTGCTCCAGCTAAATCGCCTTGTAATGTATGAGTCCAAACTCCATTTTCTCCTCTGTACATTTCATGATCGGTATATTCTTTATCACTTTTATAAATCCTTACTTTCGCAAGCCTCGCAGTTGGAGCCCACACTTTAAATGTCGTTGCTTCTTTTTGATACACAGCCCCTAAATCGGTACCTTCGTAATAATACTTTTCATCGAAAATAGCTGTTCTTATGACAGCACCTATTTGTAAATCTGTTTCTTCATTCCGTTCATCTCGTACTGTATAATACTTCCCCACATCTAGCGGCTCTTCTATAAAGCACTCATACTTCGTTGCATCCGGAAGCGCAATTGTATGAGCAATCGGTAAATCTTTCACGTTACTTCCTTCTTGCAAACGAAATGTCCGACTTGTTCCATACGCATGTGGGAGCAAAATTGTAATTTTATTCATTTCATCTAAATAGGCATCAAATGGACGTTTTACTTTCAACATAAAAAAATCACCATCATTCTTAAAGTTAAATGAAACGAGCTGCAAATGATAAGGCTTTTCTTATCAGCAAAGCTCTATACAGTAACACATTATTCTTTATAGTATATTCACCTGTATAAAAAACGTTTTCATACATTCTATTTTTGTAATTTTATTTCAGCAATCGCTTTATACTTCGGTGTCTCCTTCACGTGAGATTCGTATAAAGTAATTGTATCCGCTTGAAATGATATTTCAGGCACTTCCTTTATATGTTCTAAATCAAATTTACCTTCTCCTACCCATTTACGAGCTACAGTAATATGCGGATGATACGGGCGCGTTTCTAAAGAAAATCCATTCCCTTCACAAATAGCGTGTACTTGCTTTTGTAACTGGAACAAATCTTGATTCTCACTTACCTTCGACCAAAAAATACGTGGCCTATCTTCCATACCAAACGTTGAAAACCCTTGTAATGTGAACGATAGTTCCTTTTTTTCTGTAAGTATTTGTAATCCATTCTTTATTCCCTCTAATTGTTCCTCTGTCGCACTCCCTAAAAATGAAAGGGTAATATGATAGTCTTCTTTATGTACCCATGAACGAAATGGTAATCCCTCCTGCATTTCCTCTTTATAGTTAGAAAGCACTTCTTTTATATGATTTGGTAAAGTGATTGCGACAAAATAATGTGGCTCCATGTACATCTTCTCCTTCTTTCTATTGTTGCTTTTCTTTCTTATCTCATTCAATGAAAAAGAATCAAATTTCCCTAACAGTCTAACCAAGTTAAGATTGCAATACGAAATGAAATTATATCGATATTTCGACAAGGAATATCGCCTTACCAACAAACGATACGTAACAGAAAACCGTCCCAAAATATGTATCGGGACGGCCTTTTATTATTTATATATATCTATTACTTCGCTAATTCATGAATTGCTTGCGCGTAAATTGCTGTCGCTTTTAATAAGTCTTCAATTTCAATGTACTCGTCTTTTTGATGCGCAAGTTCTTCTTTTCCAGGGAACAACGGACCAAACGCAACGCCAGCTTCCAATGAACGAGCGTAAGTACCGCCGCCAATCGCTAATAGTTCTGCTTTTTCACCTGTTTGTTCTTCGTATACGCGCTGCAACGTACGAATTAATACGTGGTCTTTATCAACGTGATGCGGACGAGAGTTTGAATAATCCGCTACTTCAAATCCATGAGTACCAACGTATTCTTTTAACTTTGTAATCATCTCTTCAAAGTTAGTCGTAACTGGATAACGTACATTTAATCCTAAATTACCACCAGTCTCTTTCGTATAAGAAAGACGACCAACATTCACTGTTAACGGACCGCTAACTTCATCTTTATAGGCGATAGTAGCCTTTTCACCATAAATATCACCAGTAAATGTCTCTGTTGCAAATGTTGCAAACGAAGCTCCTTTTCCATCAAGAGCGACTTTCGTTAAGAAGTTTGCTAGTAATAAACCTGCATTCTCGCCCTTCTCTGGAGTAGATCCGTGAGCTGAAATCCCTTTAATTTGCAACGTCACCGTATTACCTTCTACAATTGCTTCACCTATTTTTTTAGCAGTTTGTAAATACTCTTCATATGCTACTGTAAGTGCATTTACATCTTCTCCTGTAATAATCGCTTCTGCAAAATCAGGAACCATATTTAAACGGCGACCTGATTCAAATGAAACAAGTTCATATGTACCTTTCTTCTCTTCACTACCACTCTGCACAACTTGTATATCAGAAATTCCTTTTTCTGCATTAATAATTGGAAAATCCGCGTCTGGCGCAAAACCGATTGTTGGCATTTCTTCGTTTTTAAAATAGTGATCTACACATTTCCAATTACTTTCCTCATCTGTTCCTAAAATCATACGAACTCGTTTTGAAAGAGGTAAACCTAATTCTTTCACAATTTTCATCGCATAATAAGCTGCCATCGTTGGGCCTTTATCGTCAATTGCACCACGTGCAAAAATCTTTCCGTCGCGAATATCTGCACTATATGCAGGAGTCGTCCAGCCATCTCCTTCTGGTACAACGTCAACGTGACAAAGAATACCTACTAATTCTTCTCCTTGTCCCATTTCAAGATGACCTGCATATCCTTCTAAATTTTTAGAAGTAAAACCTTCAGCTTCTCCTTTATGTAACATGAAAGATAACGCTTTTTCTACGCCTTCACCAAATGGTGCGCCCTCTTTCGCCGATTCTTCTTCCCATACACTTTTAATTTGTAAAAATTGTTGTGTATCACGAATTAAATCTTCTTTTCGTTTTGCAACCTCTTCTGTCCAATTAATTGCTGACATCACGCATCCATCCTTCACTATATTGTTTCTTTCATCATAACAAACCGAAATCTCTTATGCTATACACGAAACTTAAATACCGAACAATTGTAATATTTCAGATATTTCCCATTAGTTTTTCTTTTATTTTTTCAAAAAAATTTGCAGGAATTTGGCGTTTTACGTAGAATTTTATGTGTTAGTTGACTGACCATATATACAATGTCAACTACCAATATTTTTCTATATGAATATTTGTTAAACTTTTGTAAAATTTAAGTAGATTAAAGCATGAATTTTATCATGTAGAGTACAATGGTAGTAACGACCTTCTTTCCTGAATGGGGTCAAAAAAACTAGTAGAGGAGTGGTTTTCTCTTGAAACCTACAACTACTCGTATGCTAACACGCATTAAATCAATTTATATGTACATCAATGAAAACGGAACGGTAACGACGAAAGACCTTGTAGATGAGTTCGGGATCACACCGCGAACGATACAACGTGATCTAAATGTGTTGCAGTTTAATGAACTCGTGTATAGCCCTTGCCGCGGTAAGTGGACAACAACAGGAAAGAAAGTGAGAATGACCTCATAATGAAAAAATAATTGTATGTAAATAAATACATACCCCTTTCTAACTCATTAGAAAGGGGTCTTTTCTGCGCCGAAAAACAGCACTATTTCTCAGTATCTACTTGATATGTTTTTAACATTTCTACTTCTTCATCTGATAGCTCTCGGTATTCTCCAAGTTCTAACTCTGCATCTAATACTAACGGTCCCATCTCTGTTCTCTTTAGGTAGACTACTTTTTTCCCTACCGCTTCAAACATACGCTTTACTTGATGGAACTTTCCTTCTGTAATGACAAGCTCGATTTCAGAAATCTCATCGCTTTTTAATATTGTAAGTGCACCTGGCTTTGTTTCATAGCCATCATCTAAAATAACACCTTTAGCAAACTCTTTTACATCCTCTTCTGTTACGACTCCTGCAACGTGTGCATAATATTTTTTCGGCACATGCTTTTTCGGAGATAACAATTGATGTGATAACTTCCCGTCATTCGTTATCAATAAGAAACCTTCCGTATCAATATCAAGTCTTCCAACTGGGAACGGATCAAAGATTGCATCTTCTAACTCTAATAAATCTATTACTGTTTCATGATTATCATCTTCTGTCGCTGAAATAACGCCTTGTGGTTTATGCATCATTAAGTAAACAAACTCTTTATATTCCACAACTTCACCGTGAATCATAACTTCTTGTTCTTCTACATTTACATGAACCTTTGCATCTTTCACTGGCGTTCCATCAATTTTCACAACGCCGTCTTTCAATAATTTCTTTACTTCTTTTCTACTTCCATATCCCATATTCGCTAATAATTTATCTAATCTCACGCTTTTCACCTTCTTTGTTTATCATAGAAAAGGGGACGTAATTACGCCCCTTTTGATTTCAACTTTATTTTGAATCTATTGCCAAGTTTACGTTGGATTTTCTCTAACGCTTCTCCGCCAAATACTCTTTCCAGTACTCCTGTGCGAATCGCTAACAATCCGTACACAAGACCACCAATACCTGCACAAATCACAACTGTAATAAGAGCACCCATTCGTCCATCAGGCGAAATCATGAAGGATAGAATCCATTGTGATAACTTTACAGCAACGACCATTACAAGTGTTAATACTGCAATTTGGAATGTTCTCTTATATACAACACCAAATGAATAGTGTACATGTTTTTTGATTTGTCTATTCGTATACCATACGGAAGCTAAGAATCCGACTGCTGTTGCTAAAATTGCTCCAACTGTACCGAAATAACGAATAAAGATTACGTTACATACAAATTTCAAAATAACACCCATAATAAGCGCGACAATCGCATGTTTTTGTTGGTTAATCCCTTGCAGAATTGCTGCTGTTACTGTAAATAAAGCGAATAACAACGCAACCGGTGCATACCACATTAACACTTGTCCACCTAATGGATCTGAGTCATAGAACGCAGTATAGATTGGATATGCAAGTGTTGAAATACCGACAACTGCTGGCAATGTTAAGAACATATTTGCCTGGAATGTTTGTGTAATTTGTAACTTTAAATAACGGTATTGTTTTTCAGTAAATGATTTTGTAATCGCTGGTACAAGCGTTAAACTAAACGCTGTCGCAAGTGATACAGGAATCATAATTAATTTATGCGTCCACATTGTGAAAATACCAAGTGCTCGCTCTGCGATACCACCTTGGCCAATCGCTTGCATAATTGAGTTAAATGTCAATGTATCAATTTGTTGATATAAAGGAATTGTTAACCCAATTACAACGTAAGGAATCGCATATGCAAATAATTCTTTAAATAACTGAACAGTACTCACTGTCGATTCTGGTACAGTTTGTTCAATTAAATATTGATCCAAATGTTTTTTACGTTTTAACCAGTACCAAATTAATACGCCGAGTGCTCCAACTGCTGAAACGAATGCAGCAAATGTTGCTACCCCAACTGCTGTTGCAACTGTACCGCCAAGTACTTTAATAACGATAAAACTACCCGCTAATAAAAAGACGATACGAATAATTTGTTCAATAATTTGCGAAACAGTAGTCGGTCCCATAGATTGGTGACCTTGGAAATAACCACGAATTAAACTCGCTGCTGGTACAACAATAAGTGCAAAACTTACAAGACGAATAATCGTCGTAACTTCTTCTACATTACTGTGTATACTTTGTTTACCAAGCATTGCTTCTGCAAACAATGGCGCCGACATATATAGAACTAGGAACGAAAGAACTCCAGTTACTATCATCATAACCATTCCCGAGCGGAACATTCTCCGGCTCGTTTTATAATCGCCAAGCGCATTATATTTGGAAACAAATTTGGAAACAGCAAGTGGTACCCCTGCCGTTGCAATACTTAAAAAGATCGTATATGGAATGTATCCATATGTATAGAGCGTTCCGCCTTCTGTACCTACTAATGCATGAAACGGAAAGACGTAAATCATGCCTAAGAACTTTACTAAAAATGTCCCTAACGTAACAATAAGCGTTCCGCGCAGAAATTTCGAATCGGACATACAAAAATCCTCCTACATCTACATAAAGTGAAACTTTAATCAGTGTTGGTGTTCTTCCCCACTGATTATTAGTTGAACTATTCGAGCATTTACGGGCTATCAAATCCCTTTTTATTTCTCTTACATCATAAGGTTTTCGTCTTATGGCCCACAAATAGCAGGATAGTGCTGAACTCTAACTTTTGTATTGTACCACAATTCTCTCCTTAAGCAGTACTTCACTCTATTTTTCTTTTAAGGGAAAACATGCTATTCTTTTAGGCAGGAAATGTAGAAAATGAGGTCGATATATTATGCATTATGATGTTATTGTCATCGGCGGCGGGCCTTCCGGGCTAATGGCTGCAATCGGTGCTGCAGAAGAAGGCGCAAATGTCTTACTTCTTGATAAAGGAAATAAACTAGGACGTAAACTTGCGATTTCTGGTGGTGGCCGCTGTAACGTAACGAACCGTCTACCACTTGATGAAATCGTTAAACATATACCAGGAAATGGCCGCTTCTTATACAGCGCTTTTTCTATTTTCAATAATGAAGATATTATTACATTCTTCGAAAATCTCGGTGTAAAACTGAAAGAAGAGGATCATGGTCGCATGTTCCCTGTATCAAATAAAGCACAATCAGTAGTAGATGCACTTTTAACACGATTAAGAGACTTAGGTGTTAAAATCCGTACGAATACACCTGTCGAAACGATTGAATATGAGAATGGTCAAACGAAAGCAGTCGTACTGCAAACTGGCGAAGTGTTAGAAACGAATCACGTCGTTATCGCTGTTGGTGGAAAGTCTGTTCCTCAAACTGGTTCTACTGGAGATGGATATGCTTGGGCTGAAAAGGCTGGACATACTATTACAGAATTATTCCCAACAGAAGTACCGATCCTTTCAAACGAACCATTTATTCGTGATCGCTCCTTACAAGGTCTTGCTTTACGCGATGTAAACTTAAGTGTATTAAACCCGAAAGGAAAAGCTATCATTTCTCACAAAATGGACATGCTCTTCACTCATTTCGGCCTATCTGGTCCCGCCGCTCTTCGTTGTAGCCAATTCGTCGTGAAAGCACTGAAAAAGTTTAAAACGAATACGATTCAAATGAGCATCGATGCATTGCCAGAGGAAAATAGTGAGCAACTATTCCAACGCATGCTGAAACAAATGAAAGAAGATCCGAAAAAAGGGATTAAAAACGTTTTAAAAGGTTATGTACCTGAGCGTTACTTCCTATTCTTATTAGAAAAAAATGAAATTGACGGTAGTGAACAAGCTGGACAAGTTTCTCACGAGAAAATTTGTGCACTTGTGAAAGACTTTAAAGAATTTACTGTGAATGTAAATGGTACGCAGTCAATTGAAAAAGCATTCGTGACTGGCGGCGGTGTATCCGTGAAAGAAATTAATCCGAAAGAAATGTCTTCTAAATTCACGAACGGCGTATATTTCTGCGGAGAAGTTCTTGATATTCACGGTTATACTGGCGGCTATAACATTACATCCGCTCTCGTTACTGGTAGAATTGCCGGAACAACGGCTGGAGAAAACGCGAAAATGCAATATTAAAAAAAGAAACAGGGATTCCTGTTTCTTTTTTTATAGGTACATGAAGTTATATCGGTGATTTCACGACAAATATCCCCTCCCCTTAACTTCCCATTGCTTTTTTGTTGCTTTATATACCTTAGTACCTTTATATTTTATATTGTTGAATATTTGAAAAAGGGTAAGGGGAAAACATATGAGAAAAAAAGTCATGATGTCTTTAATGCTAATGACGTTTCTTTCTGCGGTAGAAGGAACGATTGTTAGTACAGCAATCCCTCGTATAACGAGTGATTTGTCAGGCTTCGAACTTGTTAGTTGGGTATATGCAATTTATATGCTTGCAACAGCTGTTTCGACTCCAATATACGGAAAGCTCGCTGATTTATTCGGCCGTAAAAAAGTTTTACTTATCGGAGCTACAATCTTTTTAGTCGGTTCTGCACTTTGCGGAGTCGTTACATCGATGGAACAATTAATTTTCTTCCGCGCTCTTCAAGGTATTGGTGCTGGTGCTGTTATGCCGATCACAATGACGATTATTGGAGACTTATATAGCGAAGCGAAAGACCGCGCGAAAGCACAAGGCTGGATGAGTGCCGTTTGGGGTGTATCTGGTGTTATCGGGCCGTTAGTCGGCGGATTTTTAGTTGA
This sequence comes from Bacillus cereus group sp. TH152-1LC, assembly GCF_027710505.1. Lineage (NCBI taxonomy): Bacteria > Bacillati > Bacillota > Bacilli > Caryophanales > Bacillaceae > Bacillus > Bacillus cereus group sp. TH152-1LC. The sequence continues at coordinate 20,213 of NZ_JAQFNK010000035.1, forward strand.
TTCTCTTTCTTGGCGTTATATTTTCTTCTTAAACGTTCCATTCGGAATTATCGCTTGCTTAATGATCGCCATTTATTACAAAGAATCTATTAAATCATCTAAGCAACATATCGATTATCTTGGGGCTACAGTCTTTTCATTAAGCACAATCGCTTTACTATACGCATTATTAACAGGTAGCAGTAAGCAAAACTGGGGAGACATAACAATTATCGGCCTATTAATCTTCGCCGTCGTTTCATTCATTATTTTCTTATTCATCGAGAAAAAATCTCCGGAACCATTAATTCCGCTAGCACTTTTCTCTAACCGTACATTATCTACGATAAACATACTAACTCTCATTGCCGGTGCCATGATTATTAGTATTACAGTATACCTTCCAATCTGGAGCCAAGGTGTATTAGGAAAAAACGCGACAGAAGCCGGACTCATTTTAATGCCAATTCCTGTTATGTGGACATTCGGTGCAATGTTCTCTGGTAACTTAGTAGGCAAATTAAAAACGAAACAAATCATTTTACTTGGAGCTAGCATTTTATCAGTCGCTACGTTCTTATTATTTACATTATCAACACATTCACCATCGTTCCTTATTTATGTAGCAGTCGGATTATTCGGCTTGGGAATGGGGCTTGTGACACCGATTTACATGGTAACAATTCAAGCAGCTGTACCAGCTCATACACGCGGAACAGCCGTTGGTCTAAACACATTTATTAATACATTTAGTCAAACATTAGGTGCTGCAATCTTTGGAACAATCTTCAATACGATGATTCACGCACGTGGCATTAAAAACCTTGATCTTGTATCTGGTGGCGGGCACGGAGGAACTACAGCAAACGTAGTAACCGAATCGCAAGAAGCATTAGCATCAAGTGTTCACGTCATTTATATGAGTACTTTCGTATTAGCAGTATTTACACTAATTATCGCTTGGCTTTTATTAAAGCCAGCTACACAAACAAATGAGCAATAATAAAAAGGATGACCATTTGGGTCATCCTCTTTTTATTCTTCATTCTCCACAATATGTTTCAGCATGGACAATTTATTATCCCAAAAACGCTCATAATACGAGAGCCACTGTTGTAATTCCTCTAGTGGTTCTGGATGCAAGCGATATATCTTCTCTCTTCCACTCTTTCTTCCGCTTACTAAATTCGCTTCTGAAAGAATATGAAGGTGCTTTACAACCGCAGTACGACTCATCGGAAAATGATCCGTTATTTTGGAAATCGGTAACTCTTTATCACTTAATAACCGTATTACTTCTCGGCGGGTTGGGTCAGCAATTGCTTGAAATACATCATATTTCGCTGCTGATGAGGACACTTAGCCTTCGACAACCTTTTTCAGTTTTTCATTTACAATCGCTACCCAGCCTCCGCTCATTCTATCGCGAATAATAGAGCTCTTCGCATTCGCTTTCGGAAGAATTTCATCAGGATGTTTCCAGCCGCCGTGAATTAACGTAAATTCTGTTTTATTATCTCCTAGGTCTTTCAGATTAAACGAAACGACCCAGCCATCTGTATCCCATGAGAAAGATAGATGGTTTGGTTCATCAATTTCTAACACTTTACATGGTGATGGCCCAAATGGTGATTGCACATGAAATTCATGTCCTACCTCTAATGCGAAATCATTTGGCATAAACCATGATGCGATCCCATCTGCAGTTGATACTACATTCCATACTTTTTGAATAGACGCGTTGAAAACGATTGTTTGTTTAATATCATTTAATGTATTTTGTTGTTCCATTTTCATTCTCCTTTATTCGGCGCTCAAATATAACACCTTTTGGTTACATTTAGATAATATAACACCTTTTAGTTTCATGTCAACGCTAATTCTTTTTTACTATTGAGAAATTCTCAACATTTTTTCAACAGGACAAACAACCTCTCAGCATTCCTTCATAAGATACTCACAAAGGCAACAAAAAATAAAAACTTCTCTCAACATGAAACTCCATCATTCATCTTGAAAGAAGAGCCTTACGTATATCATGCGTATTTCGTCTCTCCTCCTTCCCTCGGGGACACTACGCGAGATATGAAAAATCAGAAGGAATATGCCCACCATTTGAGTAGGTAGTTATTTTTCTTCTCCTCAACATTTCCTTAGGAGCGAAATGACTACCGACTCACTTTTTTCAAACAAAAATAAAAAGGGGATGAAAGCTATGTTCTATTGCATTAACTGCTCTGATATTCATCATGAAAAACATCCGAATGATAAAGTATTCAAAAACGGTTTTTATATTGATCCATTTTTAGGTGATCGTTATCACCTTGGTATGTGTACAGATGCCCAAAACCATGAAACAGAGGAGCCTCTTTTAACGACAAAGAAATTAGGTACACCCCAATCTATTATGAACGTATTACCGACACATGTTGTCCCAACATAAAGCATAAAAAAGAGCTGGCTCACCCAGCTCTTTTTTATGCTTTATAAACGATCATTGCTGAAAAACAATAAATTTGGTTCTCATCATCGTTAATGGAAACACCAACTTGATACTTAATATCTACAAAGTTACTATCATCAATCTTTTTCAAAAACACATTTACAGCGTCTTCTAAGTCTTTTTCGTGACTTTCGTCAAACACTTTCACACGAATCATGTTAACACCATCCTAGATCGCAGCCCTCCGCCGCTTGATTATTGCCACGGTGCGTATCTATGATGCGATAAAATTTTCCGTCTTCATATATATATCCGTCTTCTAACACATATTGTTTACCTTCAGTATAGACATAAAACTTACCTATCATAAATTTACTCGTATATAATTCCAAACAATCTGGTCTAAATTTAGCTACAACTTTATTTGTAATATCAATTTTTATTGTGCGCCCCACCTTCTCTCCCTCCTTTGCAAAGAACGGATTTAGGTATATTGTATTAGCGATTTTACATTTTATGCTTAAAAATAAGTGGATATGCCTTCTTTCTTCACCTGTACTATTTTTCTAAAAAAATCATAGATAAGTAAGAGCAAAAAAATATATATAAAAAAAGAGTTTTTACTTATTGACTCGAATATAATTATTATGGTATTATATAAAATTTGACATTTTTATTCACTTGTGTTATCGTTAAAGATGGTTACCACATATGGAGGTGGATGATTTGTTTCAAATTGGTGATAAAATCGTTTATCCAATGAACGGCGCAGGAGTCATCGAAGCCATTGAAGAGAAAGAAATATTAGGAACAATACGTCAATATTGTGTGATACGTATCATTAGTAAAGATATGCAAGTAATGCTTCCTATGGATCAATTACAAAAATCAGGTATTCGTTATATCGTAGATAAAGGTACGTTAGATGATATACTTCTTGAATTTCAAAACGGGGAATCAGATACATCACTTTCCTGGAAACAAAGATATACAATGAATATGGAAAAAATGAAAAACGGCAATCTGCAAGATAGTGCAGAAGTTGTTCGTGATTTACTTCGCCGCAATAAAGAGAGAGCTTTAAATGCGAGCGAAAAACAAATGCTAGATAATGCCCGAAAAATGATGATTAGCGAAGTTGCACTCGTGCAAAATGTTTCTGAACATCAAGCAACAGAATATCTTCAAGATACAATTAATCATTAAATTTAAAATAGCCGACCGCTATTTTTTTTTGCAGAAAAAAGGACAAAGAGCTAAAACTCTTTGTCCTTTTCTATTACCCACGTCCTGCTTGGAACGATGGATATAACGTCATTCCACCATCTGCAAATAACGTAATTCCAGTTACGTAACTTGCCTCTGAGGAAGCGAGCCACGTTGCAACGGCTGCAATTTCTTCCGGTTTTCCGATGTAGCCCATCGGTATCATGCTTTCCACATCAGCACGTTTTTTAGGATCAGCAAACTTCTCTGCATTAATTGGTGTATTTATTGCACCTGGTCCAATATTATTTACTCGAATACCTTTTGGTGCATATTCTAACGCTAACGTTTCTGTCATCAGTTTAATACCACCCTTACTGGCCGCATAATGCACAAATAGCGGCCACGGAATTTTCTCATGAACACTCGACATATTAATGACAGACCCTTTAATATCATGTTCTACAAAATATTTAATCGCTTCACGGCTTCCTAAAAAAGCACCTGTTAAATTTGTATTGATTACTTTATTCCAATCTTCTAGCGGCATTTCATGCGATGGTACCGCATTTTCTATCCCTGCATTATTAATCATAACGTCAAGTGTACCAAACTCTTTCACAGCAGATTGAATGAGATTCACAACATCAGATTCATTCGTGACATCTCCTTTTACAGCAATCGCTTCTCCGCCTACTTTTTTAATTTCTTCTAATACATCATGCGCTTCTGACTCTCGTGAGCGATAGTTAATTACTACTTTCGCTTTCTCCTTAGCAAACCTTACTCCCATCGCTCTTCCAAGACCAGTTGCCGATCCTGTAATAACAACAACTTTCCCTGCTAAATCACTATACATTTCAATACCCCCTTTAACTTTTTGCAACACCTAACATAATTCCAGCTGCAATAATAAAAACGATACCGGCAACAATCCCCATTAATTGGCGTTTCGTTTTCTTTTCACCTAATATAAGAATCCCGCCAAGCGTTGAAATAATAATTCCCATTTGTGATAGCGAGAAACTTGTTGCCACTCCAACACGCGGCTGTGAAATGAATAAAAACATGTTTCCAGCTGCCCAAATTAATCCTGGAATAATATTTCTTATCGCATATTTATTAAATGGATGATGTTTGAACGTAAGCAAAATGCCTCCTAACACCATACCAACTGCTTGTGGCAATAAAGCTGACCAACCATCTACATTAAATAGTCTAATTACTACTACGTAAACTAAATAACCGACTGTTGAAATCAATAAAATGATAATACCTCTTTTAAAATTTCCCGCTTGCTCTGCACTCTTTTCTTCCTCACTTTGAAGTGATGTTAAAATAACACCGATAATAATACAAACGAGTGCCAAAACGCCAAGGACGACTGATATTGTCGTGGACCACTCATGAAATACGATGACTCCAAATAAAGTCGTCGCAACTAATTGCAGTCCTGTCGAAATAGGCATTGTTCTCGAAACGCCCATTAAATCAATACTTTTTAATTGATTCGCCTGTCCAAGTGCCCAAAATAAACCTGATACAATTCCAACTCCAATAACAGTAGGAGTTAATACTGGCTTCATAAAAATATAAACAACAATCGAGAAAATAAGTGCACCAAACGTTGTACCGAGCGTTTGACTATACGGTCCTCCGCCCAGTTTCACGTTAAATAGCACAATACTTCCCCAAAATAGAGCCGGTAAAATCGCTAAAAGTATGTCCATCGCTCATTACCTTTCTTTACTAAATGTCATGGGTTATTACTCTGAATCATTAGAGTGAGCTTTTATTTTTTCTTTTTCGCGTTCACAAACCTTTTCTGCAATAGCACCAGAAACATTCTTTTCTCGCTCCACTTTCTTTATCTTTACATGATCTAAATGATCTTCCAAAGTAAGTGTAACTTTATCATTCGGCGGATTATGTGCACCTTGGAACGTAAGAAATTGTAGCGTAATTTCAAATCTAGGAACGAACTCATCTTTCTTGCCGAGACGCTTTATATTTATAACGGAAGCACATTCATATTGATCTTCTGTCACTTGTCTAATAATTGAATAGTACCTATTCGATAATGCACTTTCTAAAAGCTGTTCCCGTGATTCTTTCGCGAAAGAATCACTTGGAGAAGAGAAAAAGACCGAACATATCATTGTAATAACTACACATATTTTTTTCATAATACCCTCCTTTTTCTATAAATTAGTGTTCGCAAAAATGCCATAAAAAAACGACTTCCCCTATGTAGGAAAGTCGTTTTAATAAATCCAATATTAACCACCGCTCACCGGTGGGATAAGTGCAACAATATCACCAGATTGAATCTTGTCATCTTCATTTGCATATTCTTCATTTATCGCAACCATAATTGGTTCTGTCACTGGCACATTATATTCTTTAGCAACAACATCTTTTAACTCTGCAACCGTAATATTTTCTTTCTCAATTTGTAATTCACTTGTTCCTGCTTCCTCTTGCAAGTGCGCAAATAACAATACTCGAATCATACTTATAGCTCCTTCCCAGGCTCTCCCGCCGGATATGGCGTTTTTTCTAATTGATCACCAATCCAAGAGTCTCCATCTTCCCAAAACTCCTTTTTCCAAATTGGAACAATTTGTTTTATGCGTTCCATAATATATTCATTCGCTTCATAAGCCGCTTTACGATGCGGTGTTGAAACAGCAACAACAACCGCGATATCAGAAATTTGCAGTGTACCGATGCGATGTGTAATCGCAACGTGTGTACCTGGCCACTTCTCTTTCACTTCTAAGCCAATTTTCTCTAGCATTTTTTCTGCCATCGTTTTATAAGCGACGTATTCTAAGTATAATGTACGACGCCCTTTCGTAAACTCTCTAACCGTTCCAATAAATGTTGTAACAGCACCGCATTCACGGCGAATTACTTTTTTCGCTACCTCTTCAACCAAGATTTCTGTATCAATTACTTCATAATACGTATTTGTCATTGCGTACTCCTTACCGTTTGTACAAACCAGTCTATATACAACTCTTCTTCTGTTATATGAAATACTTTATATTCTTCTCGTAAGTTTGCGGGAGCATCATACCACGTAATAACCGCTACTATATTTTCTACTTTATGTAAAAGTTCAACGTCTTCGGCAGAACGAAGTAACACTACTTTCGGATAGCTCTCTTTTTTATAGCCCTCTATTAAAATTGTATCCACTTCAAAAAACTCATATAAGCGAATAATTTCTCGTAAGGACCATTCCTCTTTTAATGACGACAGCGAAAGTAATCCCGCACCTTCTACACTACTCACAACAGCACCCGCCTTTCGGTGCCTTTCACTATCTTTTTGCGCTACTTCTGGAAAACCTCCGTGCCCGTGATGTTTAATGGTAGCAACTTTCATTTTCCGTTCAGCTAACGCATGCACTACTTTCTCAACAAGCGTTGTTTTCCCGCTATTTTGATACCCTACTATTTGTAAGATTGAAGGGGCTTTGCCCATGGCCAATCACATCCCTCGGCGTGCTCTAACAATAATACAGATACTTTCATCCCTGCCTCAAATCCTCTCGTTCCTCCAGGCAACACAATAAAAGCATTCGCATCAGCAAGTGAAGATACCGCACTTGATTTATCTAAACCGACCGGCATCGCTTGTAATGCCCCTTCCACAATTGTCACGTTTGCTCTTACAAAACGAGTAAACGGATTTGGTTTTGGAAAATCTTTTTGTAAAATAGCATCAGCTCTATATACGTGAGGCTCCTTCGCATACAAATATGTTTTTATAACCGGCTGTACAAATAGCTCAAAACCTACGTAGCAAGCTGACGGATTTCCTGATAAACCGAAAAGTAACTTCCCATCAACTTCAGCTACTGTCGTTACACTTCCTGGTCTCATCGCTATTTTATTAAAGAGTACATTCGCTTGTAATCTTTCATAAATAGCCGGCAAGTAGTCATAATCTCCTACCGACACACCGCCTGTCGTAATTAAAATATCAACCTCATTCATCGCTGATTGAACGGCTGTAAAACATGCATCTAACTCGTCGGCTAGTTGGCCATAATAACGAACTTTCCCTCCGGCTTTCATAATTTGAGCGGCAATCATATAAGAGTTACTATTTCTAATTTTCCCCGGCTGTAACGACTCATGTACTTCTAACAGTTCACTTCCTGTCGTCACAATACCAACAACAGGCTGTTTTACAACCTTCACAGTACTATATCCAAACGTCGCTAATAAGGCCGCAACACCTGGATTAATTGCAACACCCTTCTTAACGAGAACTTGATTTTGTTTTATATCTTCCCCTTTAAATGACACGTTGTCACCACTATGAAAAGGACGCTTTAGCTTCATATATGTTTTTCCGCTTTTCTCAAAACCTTCCGTCAGCTCTAGCATTACGACTGCATTACAATCCTCTGGAATAGCTGCTCCTGTCATAATACGAACCGCCTGAAATGCCCCTACTTCTTCTGTAAAAACAAATCCCGCCCCGATTTCTCCTATTACTTCAAACTCAATCGAATTCTCTTGATTTGCTTCTTTCGTATCTTCTGCCCGAATTGCGAAACCATCGTAAGGAGAACGATCAAAATGAGGAACGTCATGATCAGAGACAACATCCTCCCCAAGAATTCTCCCGTAACTTTCCGTAATAGAAACTTCTTCTACTTCACCATTCTTCGCATATTCCATTACTCTCTCTACTGCCTCAGCAACTTGAATCGGAATTCGTTTTTCTACCATCGTTTCTCACCTCATATTTGCAATTTTTTTTATCTCGATTAAACTTTATATATTAAATAGAAATTACTTCAAGGAGGAATTCCATGTCTTCATTCACACACTTTAATGACCAAGGACGCGCGAAGATGGTTGATATAAGTGACAAAAAAACAACCGTTCGAACGGCAATTGCGTGCTCTAGCATTGTTGTTACAAAAGAAATTTACGATAAAATCTCTCACAATGAAATCGGGAAAGGTGACGTATTAGCAGTTGCACAAATCGCAGGTATTATGGCTGCGAAACGCACTTCTGATATTATCCCAATGTGCCATCCTTTATTATTAAAGGGTGTTGACGTTTCTTTTGATTGGAAACAATCCGAAGAACAATATCGACTACTTATTGAAGTAAAAGTTAAAACAGAAGGTAGCACCGGTGTTGAAATGGAAGCTTTAACAGCTGCCTCCGCTACCGCTCTTACTGTGTACGATATGTGTAAAGCTGTTGATAAAGGTATGATTATTGGCGAAACGTACTTACTTGAAAAAACAGGTGGAAAAAGTGGAGATTATACGAGAAAATCTTAATCTTCTCTCTGTTGAATCTAAAGGGTTTTCCTTTAGATTCAACCTATATATCTTGCATATAAACGTTTTGCTACATTGATATCATTCGTCCCATGAATAAACGCCCTGCCATCTGTAAATAAAACAAAACGAAATTCCTCTATCGGAAATGATAATAAATACGGAGTAGCTTTTACATCCACACTTCTTTGTAAGCGCTTTTTAATTTCTTCTAAATTAAATTCATTCCGCACACCTGGACGGATTTGCACTGTATTTCTGCCACATAACACTTCTGTTTTCGTTTGTGCTTCAAATGTTAAACTCGGATATGTACGTAATCTTCCGCAAGATAAACACGTGTCTTTTTTCTGCCTATTCACTTTGAATGCCATCTGTTGATTATTCCATAGGTCAAACGATAACATCGTTTCGCGAAGCGCCCCATAGTCTTCTACTAATATTTTCAGCGCTTCCGTTATTTGATGCGCCACTACTAATTGTACTGCCGGCTGTATAATACCAGCTGTATCACATGTTGCTCCGCTCGCCGGATGCTCCATTAAACAGCGGAAACACGGTGTTTTTCCTGGTAAAATTGTATACGTTACTCCGTAGCTTCCGACACAACCACCATATATCCACGGGATATTATACTTTTGTGAAATATCATTAATAAGAAGACGCGTTTCAAAATTATCTGTCGCATCTAATATTAAATCTACATCATTCACTAGCTCTTCCATTTCTTGCACTGTTACATCCGTCACAACCGGATTTATTTCCACCTCAGAATTAATCGCCTTTAAATGTTCTGCCGCTGCTACCGCCTTCGGTTTATACTGCTTTGCATCTTCTTCTGTATATAATTGTTGCCTTTGTAAATTGCTCCATTCTACATAATCACGATCTGCAATTGTTATTTTTCCAACACCTGCTCTCACAATTGCTTCTGCATTTGCTGCACCAAGAGCTCCAGCCCCAATAATAAGCACATGTTTCTCTCTAATTTTTCTCTGTCCTTCTTCTCCAACACCAGCAAATAATATTTGTCTTGAATATCGCTCCTGCATACGATAGCCCCCTTTCTTATCCTCCTATATAAGACATTTCAATTTTCGGACGATTTTTTGCACTTTCTTCTGTCCGTTCATCCGAATATCTATCTTTTCTATTCATCCATACATCTTGTATAACACTTACTAACTCATCATCCGAAAGATTCCCTCTAAGAAGTTCCCTTATATCCAATCCTTCGGTCGCAAATAAGCAAGTATAAAACTTTCCATCTGCCGAAATTCTCGCTCTCGTACAAGAGGAACAAAACGATTCAGAAACAGAAGTAATAAAACCGACTTCGACATTTGTTCCAACGTAACGATATCGCTTCGCAACTTCACCGAAATAATGCACTTCAGCTGGCTCAAGCGGATACACGCTATGAATCATTTCTATTAATTCTTGCTTTGTAACAACTTGATCAAAGTTCCATCCATTTGTACTACCAACATCCATAAACTCAATAAACCTAAGTGTGATTCCTTGCTCTTTAAAATAGGCAGCCATCGGAAGTACTTGATGGTCGTTCATTCCTTTTTTCACAACCATGTTTACCTTTACATCAAGCCCGGCCTCTTTTGCAGCCATAATTCCCTTTATAACCGGTTTCGTATTAATATTCCGGCCATTAATGCCCTTAAATACATCATCATCTATTGCATCTAAACTAACATTTACTCTATGTAATCCAGCTTCTTTTAATACTTTTGCTTGTTTCGTTAAATGAATCGCATTGGTCGTTAACCCTATATCTAATAGCCCGTCAATTTTCACGAGACGTGCAATAAGTTTTGTTAAATCTTTACGAAGTAGTGGCTCGCCACCAGTAAGTCTAATCTTTCGTACACCGATGCTAACAAATAGTTTTGCCAAACGCTCAATTTCATCAAACGTAAGTAAAAACTCATCTTTCAAAAAAGCATAATCTGGCCCAAATACTTCTGCTGGCATACAATATGTACATCTAAAATTGCAACGATCAATGACAGATATGCGCAAATCTTGAAGCGGGCGTCCAAAAAAATCTGTAACCATCTCCTGCATCGCCACCCTCTCTTTCTGCCAAATTTCTCTCTTTTCATTCTATTATAATATATTTTCGAACTGCGATGTTTTTGCTCAAGTGAATAAAGTGAAACTTTCCTAAGCAATTAGACTACCTACAAATAACTAGATAAAAACCTTGAAGCATAAAAGCTCCAAGGTTTTCTTCTTATTAACTTAATCTAATAATAGTTAAAGTAGCTCCTGGCGTTGTCGTAGATAATGTAGCGATTGCAACTAATCCAAATAACTGCAAACTAACAGCAGCTCCAGCAGGCAAATTAGCAATGATTGTCGCATTAAACGAACCTGTAGCTACTGCTGGTGAATTTATTGTTCCTGCAAGCGGACTACCATTGACGGTTATACGAGAACTTACAAGTAAAGAAGCTGTTAAATTTACTGTATAAGCTATATAGTAATTCCCCGCATTCGCAACTGTAAATACAGTATTTCCTCCGCTAACGGTAATTCCTGGACCAATATTTTGATTGTTCGGTAGCGGTACATTCGTACCACCTAACAGAACAGAAATAGCACTTCCTGATGTGTTATTCGCAAATGAGTACGTTGCAGTTGTACTAACTCCGGTCACACCAGTGGCTCCCGTTGCCCCGGTTGCTCCAGCTCCAGTTGGACCGGTTGGACCTTGGATTCCTTGCGAACCAGTTGGACCCGTGTCCCCTGTTGGGCCTTGTGCACCAGTTGCTCCTGTGGCCCCCGTTGGACCTTGGGGACCCTGGACCCCCTGCGGCCCTTGAATTCCTTGGGGACCTGTCGCTCCGGTTGCTCCAGTGACTCCCGTTGGACCTTGAATTCCTTGCGGGCCTTGTGAACCAGTAGCTCCCGTATCCCCTGTTGGGCCTTGGGGACCTTGCAATCCTTGCACACCTTGGGGACCGGTTGGACCTATTTCTCCTTGAACACCTTGAATTCCGGTTGGGCCTTGAGGACCAGTCGGACCTTGCACCCCTTGTATCCCCTGAATTCCCTGCGGACCTTGTGCTCCTGTTGCTCCGGTTGCTCCTTGTATCCCTTGGGGACCTTGTGCACCTTGAATTCCTTGGGGACCTGTTGGACCTTGAATTCCTTGAGGACCTTGGATTCCCTGTGGACCTTGATCTCCTGTCGCCCCAGTTACTCCTTGTATCCCTTGAGGCCCTTGCACTCCTTGCGCGCCTGTTGGACCTTGGATCCCTTGCACTCCTTGTATTCCTTGCGGGCCTTGTAAACCCGTAACCCCAGTTGCTCCCGTTTCTCCGGTCGCTCCTGTCACTCCTGTTGAGCCCGTAATCCCAGTATCTCCAGTTGCTCCTGTAACCCCAGTTGCTCCTGTTGGTCCAGGTGGTCCACCGGATGGACCTGTCACTCCTGTCGGACCTGATGGCCCCGTTGGACCACTCGGTCCTGCAGGTCCTCCAGAAGGACCTGTTACTCCTGTCGGCCCTGTAGTTCCTTCCCCTGTCGCTCCGGTTACACCCGTATCCCCTGTTACTCCTGTTGGACCAATCGGACCTTGTAACCCTTGCACTCCCTCTGGTCCTGTCGCTCCTGTTTCTCCTTGTGGTCCTCTCAATCCTTGTGGCCCCTGCTGTCCTTCTGGTCCCGTTGCACCTATTGGTCCAACTGGTCCTTGTATCCCTTGCACACCTTGTGGTCCTGTCGGGCCCATCTCCCCCATCGGACCTTGTAATCCTCTTGGTCCTTGGGGGCCTGTTGGACCTTGGGGACCGGTTGGGCCAGTAATCCCAATACCAGTAAATCCCGTTGGAACGGGTGGAAAGGTAGGCCCAATAAGATTTGGTGGAATTCTGAAATTAGAGTTTAATGAATGTTTTTTATCACGCTCTTTCACACTTTCACCACCTACATACCATCTTTTTTACATGAAACAAACCTCTTCTTCTTAATATGTATTTACAAAAACAAACTCAAAGACTATTTTTATTTGAAATAATAAAAACTCCCTTAATTCCTTAAGGGAGTCCAGCTACTGAATCCATATTATCTGTATTCGGGACAGCTTGTGCTATACTCGATGCATTTACATTTTGCCCCATATTTGTTCCTGTTAGAGTACCAGCAGGAGTACCACGCGTATATGTCGTCGTCACCGAGTCTCCAGGCTGTAAACAAAGCTTCGTCTCCGTTCCTATTACTGTAACAACATCAATCCAGGTGCACCCCATTGAACCACTATACGATTTCGTAGCAGTAAATGAAGTATCACTCAAATTATCACCGGTAAATATATTCCCAGTGTTATTCACAATAACAAATTCTTTTATATGAGCAGGCATAATCACACTCTACCTTTCCTCTATGAACCTAATGTACGTGTACTCGTTGCTAATGGCGGAAGAAACACTGATGTTCGAATCACTGCTTCTGGCTGTCTTTTCCCATTTAAAAAAATAGCCGCACTCGAACCTCCAGCACCTGCATATATTTTTGCTACAGCTAAAGGTGAGATATCATAACAGTCACCAACATTAACAGCCCCTGTATTATTAATAATTTTTACTTTCCGCAAGTTAATCCCCATTTACCTATCCCCCTTTTGTACACTGTATGCAAAAGAAAAAAACTTGAAACAAACACGTTTCAAGTTTTTTTAGCTACTTATTTCGTTTCACCTTCATATTGAAGCATACCGCCAACCATGTTCATTGTCTTAAATCCTTGCTCATTTAAATAATGGCATACATTTTCACTGCGCATTCCCGAACGACAAATAAAGATATATTCATTCTCTTTATCAAAGAAATCTACTTTATTTGGGATATCACCCATTTTAATGTGTACAGCTTCTGGAATTTTCCCTGCTGCTACTTCTTCATCTTCCCTTACGTCTACTAAAAATAACGTTTCTCCATTTTCTAAACGCTCTTGCACTTCTTCTGTAGTAATTGTTTTAACTTCTGTCATATGTCGTTCCTCCTTATATACAATAAAACCTTTAGTCTCTTCCTTAAACAAGCATATCTAGTCAATTTTAGCATGCGAAAGAAAGAACGCAAAGAATGGAAATTTTATTTCTCAATTTTCCCGCAAAACTTATTCTTTACAAACATAACTCGTGCATTGTATCCTCAATATACTTGTTTTATGAAAGGAGCCAATGAAAATGACACTTTTTCTTTTCATTACGGGCATCATTTTCTTAATCGCCGCAATTATTGCACTTAGTATGAAAAATAATAAAAAGATAAAATCACCACAAGAAATGTCATTCTTATTTCTATTGCTTAGTATAGCGTTCTTCGGTATAGCAGTTGCCACATATATTTTCCGTCTACAAATCATGTAAAAAAAGGTGCCTACTACATGCATTGCACCTTTTTCACACCTTTTATTTTCTACACCAAACTAGATACTTTCCGATTTAAAAATTCATAAACTTTCTTTTCAAATAAATGAATATCAAATACTCCTGCCATATGCCCATTTATACTTTCTATCTCATACACTTCCGCATATTTCCCTTGTTTTTGCAACGTGTCTACCATTTTATAATTATAACGTGACGGCTGAAGCAAGTCTTGCTTGCATGGAATCATAAGTACGTTTGCTTCTATGTTAGAAAGCGCCTCTTCTAAAGATGAAAATCCATGTGCAATATCATGTAATAAAACTGCTTTCGCAGTGTATATCCACGAATTTGCATCTACTAACTCTATACTTCTATATGTCACTTTATTTATTTCTTTCTCAAATGATGTTAATGTAGAAAACTTTTCATAAGGTTCTACCTCTATACTATTACGAGGGAATGTTGTTTCATAAAAGTGCTCATCGAATGCGTTCATAAACATCATTCTATTTGCTAAATGAAGTCCCTTCATTGGCTGCTCTTCTCCATATTTTCCGCCCCTCCAACTTGGATCCAGTTGAATAGCCTCAATTGCATTTTGCGCTACATTTACCGACGTAATAATTGGATTTTGCGGGTTCGTAATAACACCAATCATTCGCTCTACCATATGAGGATAATGAACAGCCCATTGCTGTGCAATCATCCCGCCAGCTGACGGTCCCATTACAGCATGTAACCTTGCGATTCCCATATCTTTTATTAACTCATATTGCATACGAGCTACATCAAGAAATGTAAAAACCGGAAAATCCATTGCATATTCATCTCCAGTTTTCGGATCAATCGATTTCGGTCCTGTTGTAATCACATACGGGTTCTTTACCTGCACATTACAAAGATTATCAGTGCATATAACAAAGTATTTATTTGTATCAATTGCTTTTCCAGGTCCAATTAAACTATCCCACCAACCAGACTCCTCATCATGCGCTGTATATTTTCCTGCCGCGTGACTAGTTGCACTAAAATGATGACAAACCAAAATCGCATTTGACCTTTCTCTATTTAAAGTACCATACGCCTCATACCCCATTTGAACAGGAATTTCCCTACCATTTTCAAACGTAAATTCTTTTAAAATAAACTTCTCTTTTTTTACAATTTGCACAGACTCTCCCTCTCCCTGTTATAGTATGAACTGCTTACTAAAGGATTTTTTCTATGCAAACCAATCTCCTCCTTCTTTTCATAAATAAATGAATAATATACAAAATTAGCCACAAAATAGCACTATATTACACAATTAAAGAGGGAATACATATGATTTGGAATTGGCTACGTAAGAAAAAAAAATCAAATACAACAGAGAAAAACGAAACAGATAACTTGGAGCAACAACCTAACAATCAAGAGGATGGTAACAAAGAACAGACTAGAAGTATGAAACATAATAAAGATAGCAATGGCGCGCAAAAAAAAGAGGAAAACAAGGATTCTTCTCAGGATAAGCAACAACAACAACATTCTAAGCAAAGCGACTCGAATCAAGATAAACAACAAAGCTCTAAACAAGACGACTCGAATCAGGATAAACAGCAAAGTTCTAAGCAAAGCGACTCATCTCAGGATAAACAACAAAGCTCTAAACAAGACGACTCAAATCAGGATAAACAGCAAAGCTCTAAACAAGATGACTCGAATCAGAATAAACAGCAAAGTTCTAAACAAGACGACTCAAATCAGGATAAACAACAAAGCTCTAAACAAGATGACTCGAATCACAATCAACAACAGCATTCTAAACAAGACGACTCGGATCA
>NZ_JAQFNK010000036.1:0-29451 GCF_027710505.1 Bacillus cereus group sp. TH152-1LC
GCGCAAGAGGTACCTGTGATTGATGGTACAACAAGTGGTTGGTTAAAGATTATTTCTTATGAAGGAGAAAAATGGATCAATCCAAATGGTGAGAAAAAGTATGTAGAAAAATCATTCTATACGTACAATGAACCATCATTTGTATCCACAAAAGGAAATGGAGGCCAAGCTTTTTCAGCACAAGAGGTGCTTGTTATCGATGGTACAACAAGTGGCTGGTTAAAGATTATTTCTTATGAAGGGGAAAAATGGATTAATCCAAACGGTGGCATTGAAATGGTTTTCGAGTCTACAGCGTATAGTGTAGAGAACAGTCCTCCACATGAACGCATTACTGCATATGGTATTGATATAGGGAAAAACCCAAATATCAAGTTAATTGCTGTTGATCCTAAAGTAATTCCATTAGGAACGCAAGTAGATGTTGAGGGTTATGGTGTAGCCATTGCCGGTGATACGGGTGGTGCTATTAAAGGGAAAATAATTGATGTACTTTTCCCGACTGAAAGAGAAGCTATTAAGTGGGGACGCAAAAAGGTGAAAATAAGAATTCTTAATTAATCTTTTAATACACGAATATTGTTATTTGATATTTGCTTAGATGATGCACATAATAAAGTTGTTCATTTCTTTTGGTATAGAAAAAGAGGTTGCACGTAGGCAACCTCTTTTTTACTCATATCGTAACCATTCAATTGGATCCAGTTTGGCAGCTTTGTTAGCTGGTAGTAGACCGAATATAATACCGATTAACATGGAGATACCTACTGCAAGAAGTCCAAGTTCTTTTGAGACAACGAGTGGCCATCCGGCAAAGATGGAAACGATCCAAGCGAAGAAGATACCGAGCATGAATCCGATGAAACCACCAAGTCCTGTTAAAATACAAGATTCAATTAAGAATTGTGTTAATACTTTACCGCGTGTTGCACCAAGTGCTTTACGAATACCAATCTCACGTGTACGTTCTGTTACAGATACAAGCATGATATTCATTACACCGATACCACCAACTAGTAAGGAGATAGCAGCAATACCACCGAATACCATTTTCATCATACCGATTGATTCGTCTAATTGCTTCGTAAATTCACCTAAATCTTGTGCTTCAAATTTGTGCTCAAATTTAGGAGCTTTCATTTCGTTTAAAACAGAAACGGCTTGTTTTTCTACACTTTTACGTTCTGTCGGAGAGGTCATTGTTAATCTTACAGAGTCATACTCATTTACTCCTGAAATGACAGGCGCGTTTTCAAGTGACGTATAACCTTCAGGCATAGGCATTCCGAAGTCGTTTTTCGTTTCGTATACACCGACTATTTTATACGGCTTTCCTTTTATATCTGTGTATTGATTTGATTCCCAACCACTACTAAATAATTTGTTAAAAGCTTCTTCATTTAATATAACAGCAGGGATTGCTTGGTTTAATTCGCTGTCGTTTAATTCACGACCGTGAACTAATTTTATTTTCGAATCTGTCATAAAGGCGCCTGTTCCACCTTTTAAATCAAGATTTACATCTTTTGAACCAGCAGATGCTTTTACTTTCATGCTTACATCTGGATACACATCTTTAACGCCTGGTACGGTTTGAAGACGGTTTAGCATATCAGGTGTGATTTTGGCACTATCTGTTCCGTAATCAGGATTGTTGTAGTAAATGGTTATTTCATTATCTTTTCCTTGGCCTAATTCTTCTTTAAACTTTGCATTTGTACCATCACCCATTGAAATGATAGTAATAATGGCACTAATACCGATAATAATTCCTAGCATCGTTAAGATAGAACGCATTTTGTGGGCAAAGATAGAGGAAAGGGCCATGCGTATATTTTCACTCGTGTTCAAAATTAACCTCTCCAATCTTGGACGATATTTCCGTCACGAATTACAATTTGACGTGCTGCAGCTTCCCCAATTTCACGATCGTGGGTAATCATAATGATTGTTGAGCCTTGTTTGTTTAATTCGTAAAAGAGGTCCATAATTTGTGTACTCGTCTTCGTATCAAGTGCACCCGTCGGTTCATCGGCTAAAATGAACTTTGGATTATTTACGATTGCACGTGCAACAGCGACACGTTGTTTTTGTCCACCTGATAATTCGTTCGGTAAGTGAGTAGCGCGATCAGCTAAACCTACTTTTGTTAAAGCGGCTAATGAGCGCTCACGTCTTTCTTTTTTATCAACTCCAGCGTAAATAAGAGGTAGCTCTACATTTTGAAGTGCTGTAAGTCTCGGTAATAACATGAAGTTTTGGAATACGAATCCAATCTCTTTATTACGAACTCGTGCAAGTTCTGTTTCAGACATGTTTGAAATGTTTTGACCAGCTAGTTCATACGCACCTGTCGTTGGTTTATCTAAGCAACCGATAATGTTCATTAATGTTGATTTACCAGAACCAGACGGTCCCATAATAGAAGTGAATTCTCCCTGGTTCAGTGTTACGTCGATGCCGTGTAATATTTGAACGGATTCTGCACCATTTTGGAAAGATTTCGTGATGCCTTTTAAGTTAATCATTCAACGACAACCTCCATACCATCTTTTAAGTCTTTTTCAGGTTTAGAGATAATTTGTTCTCCTTTTTTCACTCCAGAAACTTTTGCTTCACTATCAGTCTCGAATTCAACAGTAACCGCTTGTTCTTTCGCTTTACCGTCTTTTACAACGAAGACAACATTTTTGTCACCTTTTTTCACGATGCTGCTTTTCGGAACAATTGTACCAGTTGCTTCGCCAGATTTACTTGTTACGTAAACGTGGAAACCGTTTTGTAATTCTTCACTATTGTCTAATGTGACAGTGAATTGATAGTTAGAAACAGTTTTGTTTTCATCCATGCTCTTTAATGGTGTAGAACCGATTTCTGTTACTTTTCCTGTCCAAGTCTTACCAGAAACCGTTTTTGATGAAACAGTTACTTCTTGCCCAACTTTCATACTCGCAAGCTCATATTCAGAAAGTTGACCTTTTACTTTAAATGGACCAGCGTGACGAAGTGTAATACCGCCCATACCTGTTTTTTCATCAGCAGTTTTTACGATGTCATCAATTACGCCATCAGTAGGGCTCGTTACAGAAAGTGTGTTTACTTTTTCTTTTGCTGCTTTAATCATTTCATCAGATTTTTCAACTTCAAACTTTTTCATTTCAATTTGTGATTCTAATTGTTGTACTTCGATTTCTGATGCTTTTAATGCTTCAGCAGGAAGGCCTGCATTTTTATCTTTTTGTAATTTTTGTTTCGCTGCATCAATTTGTTTTTGGAACAATGTTACTTCTTTTTGTGCGATTTTCTTTTGCATTTCTGCTTCTGTTACGCCTTGTTTCGTAGTAGGGTCATTATATTTAAAAAGGAGTTGCCCTTTTTTTACTTCATCACCTTTTTTTACAGATAATTCATACGTACCTTTTGTTGGATCAAATGAAATTGTTTCGATTCCGTTTGGAATGACTTCACCGCCAAATTTTTGCGCGTTTTCAATTTGTTTTTCTGTTACTTTATATCCACTATATGCCATTGCTACTTCTGAACCACCGCCACCAGCAAATGCAAAATATGATCCAGCTGCAATTCCAATTGCTACTACACTAGTAATTAACACTTTATTTTTCTTCTTCATCTATTTATCACCTTTTCGTTCGTTTTAGTATCTACATTCAGTATAAAAGAGGTGAAGAATCTGACAAATCGTTTTAGCTTACAATAACCTTACAGTTTTGTAAGGTATGAATATGTAAATGTAAGGTAGAGCTTGTTCAAGTGTGAGCAAATGAATTGACTCGTTGTTTCTTTCTTACAATAATATTGTATGAAGGAGAGGAGGAGGCAAGATGGAAGCTTATTTTAGTGCGCATCCATTGAAACCATTTATTCCATACTCAAGGCAACACGTCCTTATATTATTTATTATGTTGGTGGGGATATTTTTTCTGTATCAATACCAAGATGTATTACGTCAAAGTGAGTGGAATATAACGGTTCGATATGCGATTGCATTTTTATTTATTGGGAGTGAAATTGGGCTCCTTATGTGGGAATGGAAAGCGGGGGTTTTTGAACTAGGCACTTCATTACCGTTTGAGTTATGTACGATTAGTTTATTGTTAGCGTCGATTATGATTGTAACGAAAAGTTACCGCATATATGAGATTGTATTTTTTACAGGGATTATCGGTGCATCACAAGCTATTTTAACGCCGAACGTGCAATATGCTTTTCCGCATTTTCGCTTTATAGAATTCTTCGTTGCACATGTATTACTCATTTGGGCACCACTCTTTATGACATGGGTAGAAGGATATAGACCGACCTTGCAATCAATTAAGCGTACGATGATATTTTTAAACATAATAATTCCAATCGTTTCTTTTGTGAACTACAAAACAGGTGGCAATTATATGTTTTTAGCTCGTAAGCCAGAAACTGCTTCATTACTCGATATGTTAGGGCCACACCCTTACTATATTATTTCATTAGAAATAGCTGCGCTTATTGGATGTTTTATTTTGTATATGCCATTTGCGAAAAGAGAAGGGCATGCGCATAAAGAATCACTAGGATCATAACCTAGTGATTTTTCTTTATAAATATTTACAATTCAGAAAATTAAGAATAAAATTAAAGGGGTAAATTATATAGAGAAAGAAGGGAAAACGTGGTCAAAAAAGTTTTTCTGAATGGGATGGAAGTGACGGTTCAATTTATTATTTCGATTTTGGGTATTATTTGTTTAGGAGCACTGCCAAAATTGTTTTACGGATTTGAGTTGCATGCATCAAAGTACATACAAAGTTTAAAAGAAGTGTTTGTGAATTTAATGGATATCTCCAATTTTCAATATGTAAGAGGTAAATTTTTATTTCCACAGTTGTTCGTCCATTATAAAGAAACGATTGTCATTTTTTTGGCTGCTTTTTTCATTTCATTATTTGTAGCATTTTGTATTGTTTATGTCATTATGAGTAGTTCACCGCGTATACAACATTGTATTAAATCATTTCTTATCTTCTTAGAATCTATTCCAGACATTTTACTTATTTTAGTATCACAAATTTTAGTTGTATGGTTTTTTAAACAAACAGGCTTTTTACCTTTTCAAATTGCGTCAATCGGAGGCGAGTCGATTAGAGGATTGCCAATATTTTGTTTGAGTATACCGACTACGATTCTGTTTGTAAAAATGATGGTGCTTCGTTTTGAAAATGAGCTAGAAAAAGATTATGTACTATTTGCTAAGGCGAAAGGGCTAAATCGTATTCATATTTTAAATCGTCATGTTTTACGAAATGTGTTGCTTAGTACACTTTTCTTTGCGAAAACGAATATCTTTTTTATGTTATCTAATTTATATATTATAGAATGGATTTTTAATACGGGTGGTATTTTTATGTTTTTGAAATCGTATGAAGGTATTAGGGTGGAGGTCTTCATCGTTAGTGTGCTACTTATTTATATTCCGATTTTTATTTTGTTTAAATTGTTTCATTATCTCATTCCAGCTGCGATGAAGGAGAGACTATAATATGTGGACGTATATAAAAAGCGATAAAAGATTTTGGATAAGCATTGGGTTTCTTCTCATATTAGTTCTTTTGAGCATCGGAAATACGATATGGAATGATGGACATATTAGACAAGTTACATTGCAATATGATGCGGATGAAAATCCACAAGTGCCACCGTTTTCACCTTCATTACAATTTTTACTTGGGACAGACCGGAAAGGATACGACCTGTTACATTTAGTCATTGAAGGTGCAAAGTGGACGATTGGTATCTCTATTTTAATTGCGGCACTTAGAATGGTAATAGGTGTGTTTTTCGGTGTTGTAATCGGAACATATGTAAAAAGAGGCTTTTCAAAAATCGAGGCTTTCTTTGATAGTTTTACAGTTATTCCGACAGTTATGATTGCGTACTTTTTTCTTCACCTTGCAAATGCATTTGGGAGTGGGGAGGAAACAACAACCTTTTTTGAAAGAGCTTCGTTTCAAGTTTTATTACTTGTCATGCTTGTGATGCCTGTTATTGCACTGTATGTTGCGAAGGAAGTACGTAAACTGAGAACCGAAGAATTTATTGAAGCTGCGCGCATATTGGGTGGATCGAGAAGGCACATTGTGATAAAGCATATTTTCCCCCATCTCTATATGACGTTTATACTTGTATTTTTTCAGCAGTTTACGCAAACTCTTACTATTTTACTGCACTTAGGATTACTGGAAATATTCTTTGGTGGAACAGTTCAGTTTTTAGGACCGATAGAAGAAATAGAATCTTACACGCATGAATGGTCAGGTTTAATTGGAGTCTATTTTAGATCATTAACAGTGAATCCGTGGATTCCGCTCGTTCCCATTACATGTTTTGGACTTACTATTTTTTCAGGAAATATGATTGTAAAAAGTATAGAAGAGGCGATGATGAAAGTAAGGTTAGGAGGAGAGATAAAGAAGGACGCTATAGAAGAGGAACAATCTGCTGTGCAGTCAAAAGAAGAGTTATTTACTTTTAAACATACGATGTGAAGAGCCTAGGAAACTAGGTTCTTTTATTTTGTTATATTACAATATCGTAAGAGAGCTGTAATGAAAATCGATAGGGGAGAAATACAATTTCGTATACACTTCATGTATAGAGAAATGCGAGAGCAGGTGAAGGTGTACGATGGATTTTTTAGAAGTATCAAAACGTAGTATAAAACGAAATATGAAAGATTATTTTCTATACTTTATTTCATTAGTAGGCAGCATTATTATTTATTTTACATTCGTATCGATTAAACGAAATGAAAGTGTAGTAGCTCTTTTAAAAGAGTCGGATAAAGTGGAAACGACATTTACGTTTGCACAAATATTGTTGATTATCTTTTTAACGATATTTGTTTTTTATTGTAATAGCTTCTTTTTGCGAAAGAAGAAAAAAGAAATTGCGTTATACAGTTTATTAGGTATTCGTAAAGAAGAAATTGCGAAGTTACTCTTTTATGAAACGTTATTAGTTGGTGGTGCGGCAAGTGTGTTAGGTATTCTTGCTGGTTTATTTATAGCAAATATGTGCGCAGGGCTTCTGGTGAAGTTAATGGGAAGTGCGTTTACTTTTACATTTACGATTTCATTTTTATCTATAGTAGAAGTTCTTATAACGATAGGCGCAATTTTCTTTATTGCATCATGGAAAAGTAAAAAGTTAATTTATGAGCATCGTTTAGTTGAATTATTATATGGTGAAAATCAGAAAGAAGAGGTACCTACGTATGCAAGTAAGAAGGCAAAGCGAGCAATTGTATTACTTTGTGCGGGATATATGGTTGCATTTTCGACTTTAATTTTTGGAGCAGGGGTATTACTTCTTACAGGTTTAGTTATTTTCGGCTTAATCGTAAAAGGTACATTTTTATTGTTTGAACAGTATACAGTAAAATCGCTTTATAAAATAAAAGACGATAAGAAGAAATATTGGAATGGAACGAACATTTTATCCATTTCTTCATTGTTCTTCAGAATAAAAGGGAACGTAAAGATGCTGGCGCTATTATCTTTATTAAGTGCGGTAACATTATGTACCATTGGAATTAGTTCTAGTATGTATTATGGAGCACAGAAGACAGCGGCATTAATGAATCCAGTTAGTTATGAATATGTAACAACTGGAAAGGAATTAGATAAGAAAGTTAGAGAAGAAATTCGAAAACATGAGTTAGCAATTAAAAATGAAACGTCTGTAGCGATGCTCTCTATGCAAGGGAAGATAGATGGGGAACAAATATTAACTGGGTATTTAATAGGTAATGGTAATGTACAAATTATAAAAGTGACAGATTATAATAAATCGGCTTCTAAGTTAGGTAACAAACAAGTTATTCTCGGTTCTGAAAAGGAAGTTGTTTTATTAGATCCATATAAATCATATAACATCGAAAAGAATTCGCTTGAAGGAAATAATGTGTCCTTTGAAGGGATGAAGAGTGGTTTAACAATCGTTGATCACCGAGAAGAAACAGTTGTGAGTGCGAAACTTGCACCAGTGGGGCTTGTTGTTCGAGATTCGTTATTTAATAAGTTGCAACAAGGAAAGGCTGTTTCAACAGTTAGTGGATTTATCGTTGAAGGAAACGGTAATAGAGAGCTAACGAAAGAGCTAGGGACAATCCTTCCTAAAGAAGTGAAATTCCAATCATTTGAAGAGGCGAGCCAATCTGAATTGCAAGATGGTGCAGTGTTATTATTTGCTAGTGTATTTTTAGGGATTGTCTTTATTTTGGCAACGGGTTGTATTTTATACTTTAAACAAATAACAGAAGCGATGGCAGAGCGACCAGCGTACGGAATGTTAAAGAAAATTGGACTAACGAGAAGGGAAGCCACAGAGTCTGTAAGAAAGCAAGTAGGTGCAATATTTGTAGTACCATTACTGCTGGCAATATGTCATACATTCTTTGCATTTTTAAGTTTGATGGGCTTTACAGGTATGTTTGAATATAGTCTTCCTTTACTAGGTAGTATAGGGGTGTATATCATCATTTACTTTGGTTACTATATGTTAACGGTTCGTTCGTACACAAATACTGTGTTTAGCGATAGAAAATAAAAAAAAGAAGCAAGCATGGGGTTCATGCTTGCTTCTTTTCTTTATTTTGTAGAAACTTCACCTTCAGCTTCTGTTTGCGGAATATAGTATCCGATTATACCACCGATGATTGCTGGAATAATCCAACCGATTCCTAAGTTGTAAAAAGGAATGGTGTGTACGATATTAGCGATAAAGTTTGGTATCATTTCCACATTATCAAGTGCGTGAATACAGCTAATAATGAATGCTGCGATCATTGCTCCGATGTAGACAGAAGGTTTACGTTTCGTATATTTATCAATAAATGATCCGAAAATTAAAATGATTGTAATTGGATACAAAATAATTAATACAGGTAATGTAATTTTGATTAATAAACTTAAACCTAAGTTTGAAATAACGAAGCTAAAGATACAAACGTATAGTACGAGCTTCTTATATGAAACGTTTGTTAGTACTGTTGCGAAATAATTGGCGAATGCACTTACAACACCAATTGCTGTCGTTAAACAAGCGAAGATAATGGCGATACTTAATAAAACATTACCGCTTGTCCCAAAGAATTGATACATAACAGTAGCTAATAGTTGACCACCGTTTTCGAATTGTCCTAGATTGCCGTTTGAAGCGCCGATATAACCGAGTAGGAAATAAACAATTGTTAAGAATAGAGCTGCAATGCTTCCGCAAATAATTGTATATTTCGCGATCGATTTCTTCTCTTGTATACCGTTTTGGCGGATTGCATTTACAACAATCGTTGATAATACAAGTGCTCCAATTGCATCTAACGTTAAAAATCCTTCAAGAAATCCTTTGAAGAATGGAATTTCTTTATAGTCACCAACAGGTTCTGCAAACGTTCCTGGTGAAAGAATCGCTTTTGTTGCCATAATTGCAATAATTCCAAGTAAAATTGGTGTTAATATTTTTCCGATATGATCTACTAATTTGGATGGATTTAATGATAAGAAGTAGACGACTGTAAAGAAAATCGCACTAAAGATTAACATAGAGTACCATTGGTCTGGGAAAAGTGGTGCAATCCCAATTTCGTAAGATACAGATCCAGTTCGTGGAATAACAAATAGTGGGCCGATTGAAAGATAAATAATGATAGCGAATATTGCTGCGAATTTTGGATGAACACGGCTTGCTAAAGTGTTAAAACTACCACCGGCAAGGGCAACAGCGACGATAGCTAGTAAAGATAAACCGACGTCTGTAATAATAAATCCTGTAATGGAAATCCACATGTTTTCTCCGGAAGAAAGACCGAGAAGGGGCGGGAAAATCATATTACCAGCACCGAAGAAAACTGCGAATAGTAATAAACTAATCGAAAGTATTTGCGCTGGTTTTAAAGTTGTACGCATATAAAGAAAATCCTCCTAATGAGTGTTTTTGTCGAAAATTCAAATAATTTGTCGAGTAACTGTTACTATTTTAAAGGTCTGATGACTAGAAAGCAATAGGGAATTTTGAAAATATTAAAAAATAATGCATTAAATCGAATAAATATACTATTTATATCTTTAATAGGAAGGATTTAACTTTGAACGTAAAAAAACACATATCGCTAGGATACGTGTATTAAAAATAAATTTTTCGATCGCGTTCTTCTTTTAAAATTTCAACCGCTTCTCGGAAACGTTGTGAATGGACAATTTCTCGTTCACGTAAAAAGCGTAAGCTGTCATTTATGTCAGGGTCGTCAGATAAATCAATGAGCCATTGATAAGTTGCTCTTGCCTTTTCTTCAGCAGCAATATCTTCATATAAATCTGCAATAGGGTCTCCTTTTGCTTGAATATAAGTAGCAGTAAAAGGAACGCCACCAGCATTATGATAAAACAAAGCACTATCATGATTAGCGTACTGTGCGTCTAATCCAGCAGCTTTCATTTGCGCTGGTGTTGCATCTTTTGTTAATTTATAAATCATTGTCGCAATCATCTCTAAATGTGCGAATTCTTCTGTTCCAATGTCGGTTAGTAAGCCAACGACTTTGTCAGGAATTGTATAGCGTTGATTTAAGTAGCGAAGAGCAGCAGCCAATTCGCCGTCCGCACCGCCATACTGTTCCACTAATAGTTTGGCGAGCGCTGGATTACAAGTACTCACTTTAACTGGATATTGTAACTTCTTTTCATAAATCCACATAGTCTCTCTCCTTTATATTTGCCAGGGCCACGGTCCTTTGCTCCATTCCCATGGAGCGTTAGAATAGCTATTCCCAAACTGCTGAAGTGGCCCATATCTTTCTTCGATTTTTTGTTGTAATACTCTTCGTTTATAGGAGAAATCGTTGAATTGATTTATAGCTGCAGTATCGTTTGGGTGCGTATCTAAATAGAGGGTAAGTTCAACTAATACAAAGTCTAGTTCTTGTAGTTCTTCAATCCATTTGTAATATTCATCAGGCAATGTCTGTGTCACGTTTTTATTCACCGTCCTTTTTTGTAAGGATTTTCATAAAAATCATAAAAAGCTGGCCACAGAGTTCCTTTTCGTAAAGCTTCTTTTGGTGGGAATTGGGGTAGGTTAGGTGGTTGAAAGCCCATAAATAGGTGTGGGGGAGTTGAGTAATATTTCTTTCCGATTGGAGGGCAAGGGTCGTTTGGGCCATGGAAAGGTATGTAGGATCTCATAAATTCATCCATGTTACACGCCTCCTTTATAAATGAAATATTCATCACTACGTATTGTATTCGTACATAATTGCAAATTATGACTCATATAGAAAACTAAAAGGGGCAGGGGGAGTGCGGATGGAAAGAGTTACGACATGTATTGTATTAGAATCTAAAAACTTAAAGGAAACATTATATTTTTATGAAGGAATTCTAGGGTTTCAACCGAGCAAGGAGAGGCCGCAAATACGTGTAACAGGTGTGTGGTATGATATCGGTTCAACAAGAATTTGTTTTGTTGTAAATAGGGGACTGGGAGAACATAGAGAGACCGTTATCTCATCAGTGAAAGAACTGTTGTTAAAAACTACAAATATCGAGCGGTTAAAGAAGAAGTTAGCGTTTTATCAAATATCATTTGTAGAAAAGCGCCATGGTGAAGAAGTTAGCATAATATTTCATGATCCAGATGGTCATATACTCCAATTCCTTTCCATAGAGAACAGGAAAGAGAGCTTTTTGCAATGTAATAATCTGGATGTCGAATGAAAAAATATTGACAAGCTTAGGCAAATATTTTAATGTGATTGTATAAAACTGTGTATATAAAGGGGAGTAACTTATTACAGTAAAGTCGTCATTACAGGGAGAAACCCTCGGCTTTATTGGCAACGTTTCGTTGTTAGTGAGACCTTTACCAGCAATGGTAAAGGCCCCTTTCTGTCTTTTTGAGGACCCTTACCATATTTGGTAGGGTCCTTTTCGTATACAAAGAGAGGAGAAATAAAAATGAAAAAACTTATTAGTAGATTAAGAGTTGTATTTCATGTCCGTCGTTTCGTTCCATTCCTATTTGACTTTTTTACTTCAAAAGAGGTTTCAATAAAGAAGAAGATTTTATCTGTTGCTTTTTTAGTTGGGTATGTAGCAATGCCGCTCGATTTAATTCCAGACTTCTTACCGTTTATCGGTATTTTAGATGATATTGGAATTGTGTTATTCATTTTGAATCGAATTGTAAAAATGGCGCCAGTTCAATTGCAAGAAAAGCATAATGTAAATATTGGATAGGAGTTGAAAATATGGAGCAAATTATTTTAGATATAATTGAGTTTTTAAAGCAGTTTTCTTATTTTGGAGTTGTGTTAGCATTAACGTTTGAATTTATTCCAGCAGAAGTAGTTTTGCCTATGGTTGGATATTGGGTATACGAGGGTGATATGAATTTCTGGTTAGCTGTATTAGCTGGGACACTGGGGGGAACGACAGGGCCGTTAACGTTATACGCACTCGGTTATTACGGTGGTCGTCCTCTATTAATAAAATACGGAAAATACTTCTTTATTAAAGAAGAACAAATTCAAAAAGCAGATGATTTCTTTGAGAAGTATGGACCAGTTGTTGCATTTGTTGGACGCTTTGTACCGGGAGTTCGAACGCTTATCTCTGTTCCATGTGGTATGGCGAAAATGAACATATGGAAATTTAGTATATATACATTTGTAGCAATGTTCCCGTTAACGACTTTATATGTCTATTTTGGAATGAAATTAGGTCCGCATTGGGAAAAAGCGGCGGATGTTGTTGGGCAATATATGCTACCGATATTACTAGTCGTAGTTATTGTTGTAGGTGGTATTTTAATCTATAAATTTATGAAAAAAAGAAACAGAACGGAATCTATCTAGTCATTGGTACTGGAATTTGCATATTTTTTGAAAATAGATGAATAGTACAGGCAAAAGACTCTGAAGGACATACACATATAGGGAATATAAAAGAGAGAGGGGAAACAACTATGTCTTGTGAGTGCTCAGGGTCGGCATTAACTTGTTGTCCAGATAAAAATTATGTACAAGATAAAGTGTGTAGTCCGTGGTCTGCTACTGTAGTTGCAACAGCAATTGATAATGTTCTTTATACAAATAATATTAACCAAAATGTAATTGGTACTGGTTTTGTTAAATATGATGTTGGTCCAGGTCCAATTACTGTAGAAGCGCTTGATTCTGCTGGGGCTACAATTGATACACAAACATTAAACCCAGGAACGAGTATTGCTTTCACGTATCGCCGCTTTGATAGTATACAAGTTGTGTTACCTGCAACACCTGCTGGAACGTATCAGGGAGAATTTTGTATTACAACACGTTATCCACTTTCATAGCAGAATAGGAGAGGATCAAAATGGGAATGAGAAGTTCCGGTTTGTCTTGTTGTTCTAATAAAACACTTGTGCAAGATCAAGTATGTACAGACTGGTCTATTACAGGTGCTGGTACTCAAATTGTATATACGAATAATATTACACAAGAAGTATATGGTTCAGGTTATGTAAAATATGATGTAGGCGCGAATCCCATTACAGTGGATTTTTTAGTAGGTGCTACAGTAGTGGATACAATTACTGTACAACCACAAAGTAGTGGTACTTTCACTGTACGATATTTTACTACTGTCCGAATTACTACGACAGGAACTACTGTTAATCAAGGCGAGTTTTGTATTACAGTACGTTATCCAATTTCATAAAAAAAGCATACCGTAAATGGTATGCTTTTTTTATTGAAAAAGTAATGAAATTGGTATTCTATAAGCAACATGTAAATTGGCAACAGTACTTGCCTTCTAAATATAGTGAAGGATTACTGTGTATATTAATAATACTGACAGATTGTAAGTCTTTTCCTGTGTAAGATATCGTATTGCCAGGAAACACAGTGAAAATATTGGTTACTGCTCCAACGATTTGAATTGTAATTGCTTCTGTGCTGCTAGTACTATTGTAAACCGAGACAGTACCTGATATAAGTAGTATCCCATCACTTTGCCACAGTATCATTGATTGTAGTGCATCTTTGCTAGAGGGAATGGTGTTGTTAGTTATGAGGAAATTCCCTGCAAATTCATTTGTTACTCGCTCACAATTTGGATTTGGAGGAGGGGGCGGTGGACAAGGATTTGGACAAATGATAGATAAAGGAGCGAAACAGCCAATATTTTTTTTGCTCTTCAATACAACCCCTCCTTTTTAAGTTGTCTTTTACTACTATTAAATGTAAAAGCATGGCCGATGTGTTAAAAAAGAAGGAAATGTTAAAAATTAAGATTGTCTAATAGGCTTAAACCCTAACTTATCATTAGTGTTATAGAAAAGATTATATGTAAATAGTCATAGGAAAAGAATGATCAGGCTCTTTTAGTAGACAAAAGGTGGTTGTATACAATAGTACGAGGAATGTTGGACTTAACCTCTAATTAACTGTATATTTACAAAAATCTAATAAAATTCATTTGTTATTTAAACGAAATTAATATGTTTTAGATAAAATAGCCCTTGTAATGAATCAATTATTATGAGGAGGATTCACGTGGAAATAACAGCTTTACGAAAAGTAAGAGGTCTTATTGGATTATTAATGGTTTTTGTATTAGCATTCGTATCATTTCCGTGGAGTACATCAGTCAAAGCGGAAGAGAAGAAGCAAGAAAAGGCATCAAGTGAAAAGAAGATAGTTTTTCCAGTCGTAAGTGATGTACATATTAAAAATAGTGGAACGGATGATACGTTTCGCTGGAAAAGAGCGATTGAACAGTTCAATACGCTTGCACCAAAGCAAGATGCGTTTGTAATTGTGGGAGATTTTACTGACTCAGGATCGGTACAACAATATGATCGTTTCATGCAAGTGTATAACGAAAATGCAAATAAAGATGCAGTACGAATGAACTCACTAGGAAACCATGATTATTGGAACGGTTTATCTGTAGAGGGAGCGCAGAAGCGTTTCTTAGAAAAAACAGGAATGGAATCAATTTATTATCATAAGGTGGTAAAAGGGTATCATTTCCTTGTTATGTCTCCAGAGGATGGAACAACTCATGGATATTATTCGGACAAGCAAATTAATTGGTTAAAAGAAGAGATGGCAAAAGCGCAAAAAGATGATCCAGAAAAACCAATTTTCGTATTTTTACATCAACATATTAAAGATACAGTATACGGTAGTCAAGAATGGGGAACGAAAGATAGTGCGAAAATTAATGAGGTATTAAAACAATACCCACAAGTCATTACGTTTTCTGGCCATTCACACTATCCGCTAGATGATCCAAGATCGATTCATCAAAAAGATTTTACGTCAGTTGGCACATCTTCAGTAAGTTATATGGAGGTTGAAGGTGGTAAAGTACAAGGAAATATCCCACCAGGAGCAAGTACTTTAAGTCAAGGTTTATTAGTAGAAGTAGATGATAAAGAAGTAACGATTAATCGCCGTGATTTCCATACAAATTCTTGGACAGGCGCCTTGGAAAATTAAATTACCATCAAAGAAAGAAACATTTACACATGTAGAAGATCGTGATAAAGAAAAGCCTTACTTTGCAAAAGATGCGAAGTTATCGGTATCAAATGTAACAGAAAATGCAGCAACAGTAACATTCATGCAAGCATTGGACAACCTTCTTGTTCATTCTTACCGTGTACAAGCTAGAGATAAGCAAACGGGAGAAATAAAGAATAAATTGTTAGCATTCTCAGAGTTTTATCGTGATCCAGTGCCGAAAGAACTGACATTTACACTTGCAGGACTAGATGGCGGGAAAACATATACACTAGAAGTCGTAGCGATTGATTCATTCGGCAATGAGAGCGTACAGCCGTTAACAGCAGAAATCACTACGAAAAAAGATAATATTGACCCGAATGTGAAAGTACCAAAGGCAGATGTTTTTGATGTAAACTTTGTAGATGGTACATTTAAAGACAATTCATCATTTGGTACAAAAGGTGATGTTAAGGGCAATGTGACTATTGAATATGATAAAGCATTGAAAAAGAATGTTATGAAGCTAAACGGAAAAGCAAATACATTTGGATATCTTCCGTTTTCAGCAGCACAAAAAGAGAAAGTAGCAAATACGTTTACGTTAGAAACTGTATTTTCAATGAATGAACTCCGCGGGCAAGGTATTTTACAAAATACAGAGAGCGGCGGAATTGGTTTTGAATCTACAGGAAGTGGATATGTTGAATTATGGGCTCATATTGGCGGTAGCTATAAGCGTGTTGGTGTTCAATTAGCGGCCAATAAAACGTATCATTTAACAGGAACGTATAATGGAAGTGAAGTAGCTATTTACGTAGATGGTAAAAAAGTAAATAGCCAGCCAGCTACAGGGAAAGTATATCACCCGAACGTACCATTTGCACTTGGTGCAGATCCAGATAGCAACGGGAATGGTGGTATTCCGTTGAATGGACAAATTGCGCTTGCGAAATTATATAGTAAAGAGTTAAGTTCTTCAGAAGTATTAGCAGCATATAATGAGTTTTCTAACCGTACAAAGTTAGAAGAAGTAAACGCTTTATATGAAGAGCTTGGAAAAGTAAAAGAAGTGTTAGCTGTTACGTATGAGTTTGGTGATAAGCCAGGTCAATATTCAAAGGAAGCATTTCAAGAATTAGAGAAAAGCTATAATAATGCAAAGCAAGTATTTGAAAATGTAGGAAGTACTGGAGAGCAAATCGTTCAAATGTATAATGAATTAAAAACAGCTAATGTAACATTTGTACAATCAAAAGTGGCAGAAGAACAACCGAAAACACAGAAAGAAAAATTACAAATCAATATTGAATCTGCAAAAGCGTTAGTGAAAAAAGCGCAAGCTGCAAATGTAACGGACGGTTCAGTGAAATCATTGAGTCAAAAAATTACAGTGGCAGAATCTGTATTAAAAGATGCGAAAGTAAAAGATGCACAAGTAGAAACGATGAATCGTACGATGGAATACGCGATTTCACTCGTTGAAAAAAGCATAAACAAATAAGAGAGAAGAAAAGAAGCTTATCATGATAGGCTTCTTTTTTGTTATACTAAAAATAGTATAGAATGAGGGAGCGAATAATTTGGAAGAGAAAAAGCTAAAAAGAATTCTTGAATATGTATGGATCGCGGTTGTGCTCCTTGTAGGATATTATTTCTTAAAAGAGAAAAGTATATGGGTTTTATTTTTAATGACGTTTTTATTAGCGGGTTTAGGCACGTTATTTATTAAT
Source organism: Bacillus cereus group sp. TH152-1LC (assembly GCF_027710505.1). Taxonomy (NCBI): domain Bacteria; kingdom Bacillati; phylum Bacillota; class Bacilli; order Caryophanales; family Bacillaceae; genus Bacillus; species Bacillus cereus group sp. TH152-1LC. The sequence goes on from NZ_JAQFNK010000036.1 coordinate 17,278, forward strand.
TTCTTCTTTGATAGTGTAAATGCATGGAAGAAGAAAAAGAAGGGAACGAAGTAAAGGAGGGAACATATGCAAAAGTGGAAGCTTATATATCAGGTGATTATTTTTCTATTGTTTGTAGGTATTGGCGTTTTTAAATATTCTACACCAATGGGAAATTGGGCATCGCTTACAGCTTGCATCGGCATATTTTTCATTTTACAATCGTTAACGAAAAAACATACGAATATAGAAAGATAGCTCGCCGTTTTATCGGCGAGCTATTTTGTTACGCTTTTTTTTCTTCATCATTTGTTTTTTCAGTAGCTAAATGACTATGTTTTCTAGAGTAGAAGAAATAGAAGCATAAGCCGACTATAAGCCAAGCTATAAAGCTAATCCATGTCGTTTTAGACAAATTAATCATTAAATATAAACAGCAAAGAATCGCGACAATTGGTAATACAGGTACGAAAGGTGCACGGAATCCACGTTTTAAGTCAGGGTGTGTTTTTCGTAAAATAAGTACCGCGCAGCAAACGAATGTGAATGCTGTTAACGTACCGATATTTACTAAATTCGCTAGTAAATGTAAGTCTAAAAGTCCTGCTAATAAAGCGGCAACCACACCAGTGATCCACGTGTTTAATAAAGGGACTTTTACTCTAGTATTCACACGTGCTAGCGCTTTTGGAAGTAGACCGTCGCGGCTCATCGCATAAGAAACGCGAACTTGTCCATACATAACGACTAAGAGGACGGTTGTCATTCCAGTCATTGCTCCAACAGCGAGTAGTCCTGCAATTGTATCTTCGCCAACGAAATGTAAGGCAAACGCAACTGGATCAGAAACATCTAATTGTGTATATGGAACCATACCTGTTAAAACGAAAGATACAATCATGTATAAAACAGTACAAATAAGAAGGGAACCGATAATACCAATTGGTAAATCGCGCTGTGGTTTTTTCGTTTCTTCTGCAGCGGTTGCGATTGCATCAAAGCCTAAGAAGGCGAAGAATACAGTGGCAGCTCCAGTAATGATACCGTCGTATCCGAACGGAATGAATGGCGTCCAATTTTCAGGTTTTACATATTTTGCGCCTGCTACGATAAAGGCGATAATAACAGCTAACTTGATAAGAACCATAACATTATTAATACGTGCGCTTTCACGTATACCAAAACTTAAAAGTCCCGTAATGAGTAGTAAAATACAAATAGCCGGTAAATCGATAATGCCGCCTTTTCCTACGCCAGGGGCAGAGGCGATTATGGCGGGCAGATGGATGTTAAATCCTTGTAGTAAAGATTGTAAATAACCAGACCAACCGACAGCTACTGCCGCGACTGCAAGTAAATATTCGAGCATTAAACACCAGCCGACGATGAAGGCGACGACTTCTCCGACTGTCATGTATGCGTAAGTATACACACTTCCTGAGACAGGAATAGAAGAAGCAAATTCTGCATAACAAAAGGCTACACAAGCACAAGTAAATGCAGCAATAAGGAATGATAGCATAATACCAGGACCAGAATGTTTCGCTGCGACAATACCTGTTAACACAAAGATCCCTGTCCCAATCACGGCGCCAATTCCTAAAAATGTTAAATCAAGTGCGGTTAATGTTCTCGCTAACTGCCGTGGTGATTCAGTACTAAGCGGTTTTTTTCGTAATAATGACTTCATTTTGGACTCTCCCCCCGTTTTTTCATTTCCATAACTGCGAATATAGTATGAGCCCACTAGAAAAGAGTATGTAAGTAAATGGAGGTACAGTTATGGTATGTAGTTTTTTAAAATTGCTGGATTAATTTTATTATAATTCAGAATATTTTGTCAAATAAAAATGTGACAAATAAAATGCGAATGAATAGGGGAAACTACTGGCAGGAATAGACGAGGGTTAACAGAGTGACAAAACCACTCATTAAAGTTTCACTTTATAAAGTAGGAGAAGATGTTATGTTATTTTATTTTGAACTTGTCGTCATTTTACTTTGTACGAAATTAGCTGGTGATATTAGCGTTAGGCTTGGCCAGCCTTCTGTACTTGGTAAATTAATCGTTGGTATTATTATCGGTCCGGCTGTACTCGGTATTATTAATAGTTCTGAATTGATCGATGAACTGAGTGAGATTGGTGTTTTATTACTCATGTTTATGGCAGGACTTGAAACAGATTTAGAAGAGTTAAATCGGAATTTGAAATCTGTATTCGCAGTAGCGATGGGAGGAATTATTTTCCCATTCCTTGGTGGATATTTAGCAGGACTTGCGTTTGGAATGTTACAGTCGCATGCGATCTTTTTAGGGTTATTACTTTGTGCCACTTCGGTTAGTATTTCTGTTCAAACACTAAGAGATTTAGGGAAAATGAATACGAGAGAAAGTACGACGATTTTAGGTGCAGCTGTATTTGATGATGTAATTGTTGTTATTTTATTAGCATTTGTGATGAGTTTTTTAGGCACACAAGATGTAAATGTAACGCTTGTCATTGCAAAGAAAATTATCTTTTTTGTAAGTATCGTTTTCATCTCTTGGAAAGTTGTTCCATGGATTATGAAAATGCTCGTACCACTTCGTGTAACAGAAGCGTTAATTAGTGCAGCTCTTATTATTTGTTTCTCATTTTCGTATTACAGTGAAATGATGGGGATCGCAGGTATTATCGGGGCATTTGCAGCCGGAATTGCCATTTCTCAAACAGAGTATAAGCACGAAGTAGAGCATAAAATTGAACCGATTGCATATGCGATATTTGTGCCAGTGTTCTTCGTAAGTATTGGAATGGAAATTACATTTCAAGGTATCGGAAGCCAGCTTTGGTTCATTATCATCATGACGCTTATTGCAATTTTTACAAAGTTAATTGGTTCAGGTTTAGGAGCAAGACTAACAGGATTCAACCTTCAATCTTCTATTAGTATTGGTGCGGGGATGGTTTCGCGTGGAGAAGTGGCGCTTATCATCGCAGCGAATGGACTTGCGGCGAATTTATTAGCGAAAGAAAATTTCACAGCGATTGTTATTGTTGTTATATTGACGACGATTATTACACCGCCGCTTTTGAAGAAGTATTTTGTATAGAGAGGAAGAGCTTATCTGATGTAGGTAAGCTCTTTTTTATTGGAAAAAGCAATAGTCATATGGCGTGAATAGGTTGTAATTATGGTAAAATCTACGTATATGATAAGTCGAGGGGAGAAAATGTATGAAGATTACGAAGAGGAAGGTTATCGTTGTAATCATACTTACTGCAATATGCATACCATTTACCGCATGGAAAGAATCAAAGGTGAAAGATTTTCCTGTTTCTATTTTTTCTTCCTATGTAGAAGATGAAAACCCAAAAGACTATAAGTACACTGCTTTTGTACCTGACTTTGCAATTTGGATAGGTGGTTGGGAAGAACAGAAGTCTGAAGGTGAAATAACGTCATATAAAAAAGGGGATCGAACTGTGATCGTTCACCATCCTCCTGGCGATGATGGTTTTTATCTATATGATACAAATAATATGAGAGAATATACGCAACCGTAAGAAGTGGAGGTTAAATAGTGAAAGCTTCAACGTTACTATTTAAAATTGAAAGTAATATGGATCAATTTTCACCAGCTGAAAAGAAGGTTGCCATGTACATAATGGGGAATGCAGAGATTGTTCCGAACTTAACGACGAAAGAAGTGTCAACGAATGCAGGCGCAAGTGAAGCGAGTGTTGTTCGTTTTTGTAAGTCGATTGGGATTGGGAGCTTTAAAGCATTTAAAATCGCACTCGTTCGTGAATTAACGATTGCTGATTATAATATTAATGATTTTTCAGTGATGAATACGGAAGATGGACCGTATGACTTGTTTAATAAAGTTACATATGTGAATAAAGCTGCAATTGAGGCGAGCGTTACAGCGATAGATAAAAAAGAACTTGAGAAAGCTGCAGATCGTATTGTAAATGCAGATAAAATTATATTTTACGGAGTCGGCGGATCAGCTACTCCGGCGATGGACGGGGCTTATAAATTCACAAGACTTGGATTTACAGCGATGATGCTATCTGATTTTCATATGATGTTGCCGCTTGTAACGAATTTAAAAGAGGGCGATATATTTGTTGCGATTTCAACATCTGGTCGTACGAAAGATGTACTTGAAATGGCGCAATATGCGAAGAGACAAGGTGCAACTGTTATCGGAATTACGAAGCTAGATCAATCATCACCGTTATATAAAGAGGCGGATATTCGTCTTTGTATGCCAGATGTAGAACAAGATCATCGTATTGCGAGTATTGCTTCGAGAATGACACAACTCAATATGATTGATGCTTTATATGTGATTACTTTTAATCGTATCGGTAATAAAGTGTTGGATCAATTTATGGAGACAAGAGAAGAAGCTCTACGATTACGGAAGCTAAAATGAGAAGATGGGGAAACCCATCTTTTTTTGCATACAGACATAAATTCGTCATAAAAAGAAATAAAATTTCATAAAATAATAAAGTAATATTGATTTTAAATTTCTTAAAGTTATAATAAAAGTATGAAATTAAATTTCAAAGCGGGTGGTAATATGTTAGAAAATTTATCGACAGAACATCGTAATGAGAAGACGATGAATTTAGATGAGATGAGCATAAAAGAAGTGTTGCAAAGTATGAATGAAGAAGATCGAACTGTTGCGTTAGCGGTTGAAAATGAAATAGAAGAAATTGAAAAGGTTGTACAGATTGTCATTAAATCCTTTGAAAATGAGGGCCGATTAATTTACATTGGGGCTGGTACGAGTGGCCGTTTAGGCATTTTGGACGCAGTGGAATGTCCGCCGACATTTGGCACAGATGATAAAATGGTGCAAGGATTTATAGCAGGCGGATTGAAAGCGTTTACTAAAGCGGTGGAAGGTGCCGAAGACCGCGAAGAGTTAGCAGAAGAAGATTTAAAAAGCATTGGATTAAACGAGAAAGATACAGTGATTGGAATTGCGGCAAGTGGTAGAACTCCTTATGTAATTGGCGGTTTGAAGTACGCTGCTAGCGTGGGTGCGAGTACAGCTAGTATTTCTTGTAATAAAAATGCTGAAATAAGTAAGTATGCAAAACTAAATGTGGAAGTAGAAACAGGCGCAGAAATTTTAACAGGCTCAACGCGTTTGAAGGCTGGTACAGCGCAAAAATTAGTGCTGAATATGATTTCAACAGCTTCTATGATTGGTGTTGGGAAAGTATATAAAAATTTAATGGTAGATGTTCAATCCACAAATGAAAAATTAGTAGAAAGATCAAAACGAATTATTGTGGAAGCAACAGGGATTAGTTATGAAGTAGCAGCGGAGTATTATGAAAAAGCAGAACGTAATGTGAAAGCTGCGATTGTTATGGTGTTATTGCAGTGTGAGTATGGGGAAGCACTGGGAAAATTAAAAGAAGCGAAAGGGTTTGTGAAGAAGGCATTATAAAATAATAGGGAGGGGGATTCTATTATGAAGAAAGAAGAGAGAATGGCCAGAGAAATTTCAGAGCAACTTGGGGGAGTAAAGAATATTCGTGGCATTGCTCATTGTATGACAAGACTACGATTAACGCTTCATGATGAAAGTAAAGTGAATATGGACCTTTTGAAAAAGGTTGAAGGGGTTATGGGCGTTATTGAAGATGAGACGCTTCAAGTTGTTGTTGGGCCAGGGACAGTAAATAAAGTAGCAGCTGAAATGGAAGGTTTAACGGGACTGCGAATTGGTGAGGTGGCAGATCATCACCTTGAAGATCTTGGGCAAGAGATGAAGTCAGAGAGGAAGAAGAAAAATAATACGCCAGTGAAAAACTTTTTACGAAAAATAGGAAGTATTTTTATTCCGTTAATTCCGGGCCTTGTTGCATCAGGAATTATAAACGGGGTCGCTAACTTTGCGAAAAACGCAGGTGCTGATCCGAATGCAACGTGGCTACAAATGTTACTACTCATTGGCGGAGGTATCTTTACATTCTTAGGGATTTTAGTCGGCTCGAATACAGCGAAAGAATTTGGTGGGACACCAGTTCTTGGGGCAATTGCTGGTATTTTAATTTTTAACCCAGCGATGGCGAATGTGAAATTATTCGGTGAAGCGCTCGTACCCGGACGGGGCGGATTGTTTGCAGTTATTTTTGCAGCGTGGCTTATGATTGTAGTGGAAAGACAAGTTCGAAAAGCAGTGCCAAATGCAGTTGATATTATCGTGACACCACTCATTACTGTATTAGTAGTAAGTATCGTAACGATGTTAGCGATTCAGCCGGTAGCAGGTTTCTTATCTGAAGGAATTACAAGCGGGATTAACGGTATTTTAAGTATTGGCGGAGCGTTTGCAGGAGCAGTGCTTGCTGGAACATTTTTACCGCTCGTTATGGTCGGATTACATCACGGTTTAACACCAATTCATATGGAGTTTATTAATCAAACGCACGTAACGCCTTTATTACCAGTACTAGCAATGGCTGGAGCTGGGCAAGTAGGAGCAGCGATTGCGATTTTTGTAAAAACAAAAAACAAACGACTTCGTAACGTAATTAAAGGTGCATTACCAGTTGGGTTTTTAGGAATCGGCGAACCGTTATTATACGGGGTTACATTACCACTTGGGAAACCGTTTCTTACAGCTTGTTTAGGAGCAGCAGTTGGCGGTGCATTCCAAGCAGTTATGAAAACAGCTGCACTCGGAATTGGCGTATCAGGATTATCATTAATTCCGTTAATTGCTGATAATAAATATTTATTATATTTCCTTGGATTAGTAGTGGCATATACTTTCGGATTCATCTTTACGTACTTCTTCGGATTCAAAGAAGAAATGGAAGAAAACATATAGAGAAAGGGATTCCTTTCTCTTTTTCGATTCATAGAAAGGGAGATTCATATGATAGGAGTTTCAATTTATCTTGCAAAAGAACGAGTAAAGAAACAAGAAGAGTGGCTAAAAGTAGCGAAGGAAAACGGGTTTTCATCTATTTTTACATCACTTCATATACCAGAGGATGATCCAAATACGTATAAAGAGTTAATTCAAATACTTGGGAAGCAAGCTCTCGAAAATAAAATGGAATTAATGGTTGATGTTTCTCCAAAATCGTTACACCATTTAGGTATGACGTACGAAAATGTCGAAGAGTTAGTAAACTGGGGCATTACTGGTTTACGAATGGACTATGGCATCACACCGAAAGAAATCGCACGCGTATCTCATAAAATGAAAGTAGCTTTAAATGCGAGTACGATTACGGATTCATTTTGGAAAGAGCTAATCACTGAAAAGATACAGGTAGAGAATGTTGAAGCATGGCATAATTTTTATCCGCGTCCAGAAACAGGACTAGCAAAGTCTTTCTTACAAAAACAAAACGAATACTTACATGAGTGCGGAATAAAAACGATGGCATTTATTCCGGGAGATGGTGAAAAACGTGGTCCGCTATATGAAGGCTTACCGACGTTAGAAAAGCACCGTAATATGCGCCCGCTTGAAGCGTACTTAGAACTTGTACAAGATTGTGGTGTCGATAAGGTGTTAATCGGAGATATAAGCGGAAGTATAGAAAGTGTACAAGAGATAGCGAGTGCGAGTAGAGGAATTATTCCGCTGCGGTATGAGCCATTGATAGAGAAAAGTGAAGTATTAAAAATGGTAGAACAAGTGCATACAAATAGACTAGATCCAGCTCGTGATGTTATTCGCTCTGTAGAATCACGAGAAGAAAATAAAGTCGTGTTACAGCCGATGCATACAATTGCAAGAAAGAAAGGCAGCATTACAATTGATAATGAATTGTACGGTAGATATGCAGGAGAGATGCAAGTTGTTGTACAGGATTTGCCTCAAGATGAAAAAGTGAATGTTGTTGGAATGGTTGTCGAAGAGGACTTGTCTTTATTGTCTTATGTTGGCGCTGGAAAAATGTTTCAACTTTTTTGTGTGATAGAGTAAAAGCTTGAATTAGCGCTATTTTGTAGGAAAACATTATCCGTAAATGGGATAATGTTTTTTGTTTTCTTAAAAAAAGTATTTGACGAATGAAATGAAATACCGTATTGTTTTGACTTGTAAATAAAAGTTCACCATAACAAAACAACAAGGAGAGTTCAAAATGAATCAACATATTGGGAATTTAATTATTCGCCTCGTGTTAGGAGTGACATTCTTTGCACACGGTTTAGCGAAGTTTCAATCAGGTATTGATAACGTAGCAGGATGGTTTACAAGTATCGGCTTACCGGGTGGTCTTGCGTATGGCGTGGCGACTGTGGAATTAGTTGGTGGCATCTTATTAATTATCGGTTTAGGCGTAAAATATGTAGGATTGTTATTTGCACTTATTTTAGCTGGAGCTATTGTCAAGGTAAATGGAGCAGCAGGTTTATTAGGAGATGGAAAGAATCCAGGATATGAATTAGATCTTGCATTACTAGCAATGGGTGCGTATTTATTCGTTGTAAAAGCAGAAGGATATGTAGATCGTTTCTTAAAAGAGAAAGTAATGAAAACGAAGTAAACTTATTTATAAATTGTTGACTTGAATCATTAATGTAACTATAATGATTACAACTAATGAGTTAAGGATAAAGCAATTTAAATATTTTTTTACACGAGTTGTAACGATTTAAGTTACAACTCGTGTAAAAAATAAAACGGGAGGAAGTAACATGCCTAAATCAAATTTAGAAATGATCCGAAGTACATATGAAGGATCATCTTCTTCGAATGCTAAACATTTAGCAGAAGCCCTCTCTGAAAAAGTAGAATGGACAGAGGCAGAAGGATTCCCGTATGGGGGAACTTATATAGGTTTGGAAGCAATAATGGAAAATGTATTTAGCCGATTAGGATCAGAATGGGATGATTATAAAGCGAGTGTAAATATGTACCACGAAGTAAACGGAAAAGATGTAATTATTGCTGAAGGTGTTTATTCAGGAGTTTATAAAGAAACGGGAAAATCATTTGAAGCAGATTTCGTTCACGTATGGCAACTGGAGAATGGAAAAATCATAAAATTCAAGCAATATGTGGATAGTTATATTGTACGAGAAGCGATGAAGGTTTAAAATGAAATAAGGAAACAAATGGAATCGGCTGTGCGCAGGCGATTCCATTTGTTTATGTGATTATTAGGGGAATGGGGAGTACATAATATGAAAAAATGGATAATAGGGGCAATTACAATGATTGTAATTGCGATAGGAGCTGTATTCGGTGTTACTAAACTTCTTAATTATATAGAGGAAGAGGAGAAGAGTCTTAAAACACAAAAAGTGATGAGCCAACAGGACAAGAAAGTTGCGGAAGAGAAGCCACAGTTTAGTGAGGATGAAATTATTTCTACCATGCATAGGATGGTACATCAAAAAGTGAAATCCTCTGAAAAATGGGGATTTATTGAAATGACAAATAAGGAAATTGTTAGTGCCAAGAAGGCAGTAGAAAGTAGTACAAATTTTAAATATAAATCAAAGCTACTTGCCACCTTAGAGCGCTGGGAGAAAGGGGATTTTTCACAAACGGTCGAGGAGCATAACTTTTTGTGGGAAATTCAAGGTGGTGATACTGGAAAGGCAACAGAACGTTTATCGCCAGAAGAAGAAAAGCAGTATGTGAAAGAAATGAAAGGTAAATAAAAATATCGCCACTTTGGTGGCGACATTTTTTGTTAAGAATGTTTCCGCATTAAAGTTCTAGTTGGCTGAACAGTAGCCGTTTTGAAATGGGAAAATAAATAACATCCTGTCACAACGATTATTGTCCCGAAAATTTGTATCCACGTTAGTTCTTCACCGAGGAAAAGGAATGCTAAAATAGCTGTGAAAATCGGATTGAAGTTTAGAAAAATACCGGATGTCGTAGCTCCTAATTTTTGTACGCCAATATTCCAAAATACCATACAAAGCACGGTAGAAATAAGCCCTGTATATAAAAGGGATGTGATGAAGGAAGTATTTATATTTGTAACAGTGAAGCTCCCAATATTAAATGGCAGTAATAAAATAACACCGAAAATACCAGAGTATAATGTTGCCATGAGCGGTGTAGTTGTTTTTGTTGCCCATTTACTGCAAACAGAATACATGCCCCAAATACAAACAGCCGCAAGCATCCATAAATCGCCGCTATTAAAATGTAGTGAAAATAAAAGTGCAAAGTTACCTTTTAATAGGACAAGAATAACCCCAAAGAATGAAAGAATCATGGATAGAATTTGAAGTGTATTTACCTTTTCTTTTAGAAATAATACTGAAAATAGTGCAATGGAAATCGCATTTAATGTAGAAATAAGCCCTACATTCGTTGCGGATGTTTTTTCTAGTGCTAGAAATTGAAAGATGTTAAAAAGAGCGACCCCTGAAATCCCCATTAGTAGTAACGGAAGTATGGCAGCACGAGGTGGAATGATTTTCTTTTCTTTAAACCAAACCATCGGTAATAAACAAACAATCGCAATCATCCATCTTAAACTTGTAAGTGTCATCGGAGACGCGTGATCAACGAGCGATTTTCCAACGACGAAATTTCCTCCCCATAATAAGCTCGTTAGTAATAGTAAAAAGACATAAAAATAAGGCATATTAAAATCCCCTTTGTTGTAATCAATGTGAATTGTAAATAATTTTAGCATTTTTCTTTATTATGTAATATATTCTTTTGTATAATGGGAAAAAGTCGATAAAATATTTTGTTTTGAATACTATTTACGGAAAGATATTCAGTTTTATTTAGATTATAAGGTGTTTTTTCGAATAATCATCGGTAATAAAAAGGGGGAATTTTGATGGAGTCGTCAGTTATTAAAGTGTTAGATGATTTAGACGTACAAATTTTAGATATATTGCAGAAGGAGTCTCAAGTAAGTAATGCAGAGCTTGCGCGACGCGTTAACTTATCACCAGCTGCGATGCATGCGAGAATAAAAAGATTAGATGGAGAAGGGTTCATTGATAAGCAAGTAGCCATTTTAAATCAAGAAAAGCTTGGTTTTGATTTGTTATGCTTCATTTTTATGAGTACAAATATTCATAAATCAGATAAACTTGACGTGTTGGAAAAAGAATTAGAAGCGATGCCGGAAGTGTTAGAATGTCACTGTTTAACAGGAGAGTATGATTATTTATTAAAGGTTGCAAATCGTGATCGTAAAGAGCTGGAGCAGTTTATTAGAAAGCTGAATAAGCTTGGGATTACAAGGATACAGACGAGTTTAGCACTTCGTGAAATTAAATATTCGACCGTATTACCGATACGAAATGAAGAACCGAGCGTCGATTAGATTGCTTGGTTTTTTGTTTGTATAAAGTAATTGACGGGGAGAAAGGAGAGATGTATTATTATATGAAATTATGTATTAAAATTCATTAAGGTTTATAAATATTAATATTAGGGGCAAGGGGATAAAATATGAAAATCTTTAATGCAGTTACGAGTGATGTGAAAGAAATTTATAGTCTCATTGAAGTTTATGCAAAAGAGGGAGTTGTTTTACCACGTTCGCTTTTGTCTCTCTATCAATATTTACAATGTTTATATGTTATGAAAGAAGGGAAAGAAATTGTTGGAGTTGCTGGTTTACATGTGTTAGGGGAGGATCTTGCAGAAGTCCGATCGTTAGTCGTTTCGCATACATATGCAGGAAAAGGAATCGGACGTATGTTAGTGAACCATGTAATAAATGAGGCAGCGAAAATAAAAGTGAGTAGAGTCATTTCTTTAACATATGAAACGGAATTTTTTCAAAAGTGCGGGTTTGATTTTGTGAATAGAGAGGCGTTACCAGAGAAAGTATGGATTGATTGTAGACATTGTCCAAAGGTTGATTATTGTGATGAGGTGGCGATGATTCGGTATGTTGGGTGAAATTTTCAGAGAGAAAAAAGGCCCACTATTATTTACGTAATAGTGGGCATCTATATTTTAGGGGAATTAAGAACTTGAATTGGTTTTTCTAACTGCAAAATTAAAAATGGGATTTTTAAGCTCATAGTTATAAGTAAAACCATCGACAAGCCCTACAACTTTATCACTGTCATAAAGATCAAGCATAAATTGTGCCATTTGTTTTGCAGTGTGGAATTTCGGTACAACAGTATCGTAGTTGGGTAAGAATCCAGTGCCTTGCCTAATTGCTTAGGTAGGTTCCCAAGTCCTCCCCACCGAACCGTACGTACCCC
>NZ_JAQFNK010000037.1:0-29416 GCF_027710505.1 Bacillus cereus group sp. TH152-1LC
AGTTAGTTTGTCTAGCATCTAAAAATAAAAATTGACGTTTCACGTTGTTTGTTTCGTTCAGTTTTCAAAGAACTACTAGGTCGCTCGTTTGCGACTTCCTTATGTTAACATCTTCGTTTTTCGATGTCAACTAAGTTTTTTAATTTCTTTTTTGTCGTTTTCTGCGTTTCCGCATCAGCGACGATTATTAATATATCATGGTAAAAAATGAAATGCAACACCTTTTGAAAACTTTTTTTAAATTAACTACATTTCTTTTTTAATATCATATACTTAAACGAAATATCTCTTTCATTTCTAAGGGATTCCTACATATATTCTATATAAAGTCACTCTACCCTAAAACATTTCTTTCTATAATAAATGTTTTATTCATATACCATATCATATAAGGAGGAATACATATGGACTATGCCGATTTATTAATCAAACTAGGTCTCTCGGCTATTTTAGGATTCGCTATCGGTTTAGAGCGCGAATTAAAACGGAAACCACTTGGTTTAAAAACTTGTTTAGTTATTTCTATTATTAGTTGCCTCCTAACGATTGTTTCTATTAAAGCGGCTTACAATTTACCACATACTGATCATATGAATATGGATCCACTTCGACTTGCCGCTCAAATTGTATCAGGGATTGGTTTTTTAGGTGCCGGTGTTATTTTACGAAGAGGAAACGATAGTATTGCAGGGCTAACGACTGCTGCTATGATCTGGGGTGCTTCCGGTATTGGTATTGCTGTTGGGGCCGGATTCTATATCGAAGCGATTTTCGGAATGTGTTTCCTTATGATTAGTGTCGAACTTATACCATTAACAATGAAATTTGTAGGACCAAGATCATTTCGTCAACGTGATATCGCAGTAAAACTTGTTGTGCGAAATATGGACAATATCCCAATTGTAATTGAAGAAATAAAAGAAATGGATATAAAAGTTAAGAATATGAAGCTCAAAACATTAGAGAATGGCTCGCACTATTTGCATTTGAAATTATGTATCGATCAAAAAAGACATACCGCTGACGTTTACTACGCTCTCCAGCATCTTGAAAGTGTTCAACAAACTGAAGTGGAAAGTATGTAATGTAAAAAACTCTCTTTTAAATTAGAGAGTTTTTCTTTTTTCTATAATGGTAACAATGAATGTAGTCCTGCAAAGTAAGGAGGAATAAGAGTTTGAAATCCCGTCCAAATTTAGTAGATACATTTCGTGATTCCATTATTTTTCGTTTAATTTGCTTTATTGTTGTACTTACTGCTTTTTCCGGATTTCTTATACATAGATTAGAACCATCGCACTTCACCACATGGTTTGATGGAATTTGGTGGTCAATCGTTACTATCTTCACCGTTGGCTATGGTGACTTTGCCCCACATACACTAATAGGCAAACTTATCGGTATGGGTATTATTTTATTAGGAACCGGGTTTTGTTCTTATTATATGGTTTTGTTCGCTACTGAAATGATTAGTAAACAATATATGAAGATTAAAGGAGAAGAAGCTGCGACTTCTAACGGACATATGATCATTGTAGGATGGAACGAACGGGCAAAGCATGTTGTCAAACAAATGCATGTTTTACAACCGAACCTTGATATCGTTTTAATTGATGAAACACTTTCTTTACTTCCAAAACCATTTCATCATTTAGAATTTATAAAGGGGTGCCCCCATCACGATCAAACTTTATTAAAAGCTAATATTACAACGGCACACACTATATTAATAACTGCTGATAAAGAAAAGAATGAAAGCTTAGCAGATACACAGTCCATTTTAAATATTTTAACTGCAAAAGGACTCAATCCAAACATTCATTGCATCGCTGAACTTCTTACTTCTGAACAAATACAAAATGCAACGAGAGCTGGTGTATCAGAAATTATAGAAGGAAATAAATTAACGAGCTATGTATTTACCGCTTCTCTTTTATTCCCTTCCATTTCAGGCGTTCTATTCTCACTTTACGATGAAATCTCTGATAATAAATTACAACTGATGGAGCTTTCCCCATCCTGCACCGGACAAACTTTTGCAAACTGTAGCTATACTCTGTTAAAGCAAAACATTCTCTTACTAGGTATAAAGCGCGACGAACAATATATGATTAATCCAGTCCATTCCTTTGTTCTCATTGAAAGCGACATACTCATTGTTATTCACCATTAATAAAATGACGCTCTAGTTCTTGCATGAGCACTTTCCCAATATTGATATATTTTCTTTTCACATCTCCATCTGGATCTTTCGGCTCAGCAAATTGATCCATTCCACTTGTTCCAGCTGTTAAAGTATTTACATGATCATCTAGTTCGTCTTGATATACGTGCGAAAGAATATACGGCGTTTCAAGACGGACGATTACGCCCGGCACATCTAGTTCGCCATTCACTGCCTTAAATGGCACTCGTAAAAATTGATAGCCATCTTCTTCATCAATTTTATAATCAAAGCACCCTTTATCATAATCCCAATTGCCACCAATGCTATATCCGAGTGGCTTCATTATCTCTTCTAGCTTATATAAAGCATATGTACGTCCTTCTAAATTGGATTGAATCGGAATCAAGCCCATCCCTCCTAGCCTTTTTCTTTAGCATACCCACTCTAGTTTGAATATACCGCTGGACTTTTCGATGAAATAATAAAAAGCGACCGGAATCCGGTCGCTTTTTATTATTTTAAACGCTCTTCTAATTCTGCTTTTAACTCTTCAAATCCTGGTTTACCAAGTAAAGCAAACATGTTTTTCTTGTATGCCTCTACTCCTGGTTGGTCAAATGGATTTACGCCTAATAAGTAGCCGCTCATCGCACATGCTTTTTCGAAGAAGTATACAAGGTAACCGAATGTGTACTCATTTAATTCAGGGATATTTACGATTAAGTTTGGTACTCCACCATCGCTGTGTGCAAGTAATGTACCTTCGTATGCTTTTGTGTTTACGAAGTCTACAGTTTCACCAGCAAGGTAGTTTAATCCATCTAAATCGTTTTCTTCTGATTCGATTGTTAGTTCATGTGTAGATTTACCTACTTTCAGAACTGTTTCGAATAAGTCACGACGACCTTCTTGAACGTATTGACCTAATGAATGTAAGTCAGTTGAGAAGTTTGCTGAAGATGGGAAAATACCTTTTTGATCTTTTCCTTCACTTTCACCAAATAACTGTTTCCACCACTCAGAGAAGTATTGAAGTGCTGGCTCATAGTTAACAAGCATTTCAATTGTTTTTTCTTTATTGTATAAAGCATTACGAACTGCTGCATATTGGTAAGCTGGGTTTTCTTCTAGTTCTGATGTACCGAAGTCACCATGACCAGCAGCTGCACCTTTCATCATCTCTTCAATATTTAAGCCACTTACTGCGATTGGTAATAAACCAACTGGCGTTAATACAGAGAAACGTCCTCCAACATCATCTGGAATAACGAATGTTTCGTAACCTTCGTTATCAGCTAATGTTTTTAATGCACCACGTGCTTTATCTGTCGTTGCATAAATACGTTTGCGAGCCTCTTCTTGTCCATACTTTTCTTCTAATAACTTACGGAAAATACGGAATGCTAGTGCCGGCTCTGTTGTTGTACCTGATTTGGAAATAACGTTAATAGAGAAGTCTTTACCTTCTAATACGTCCATTAAATCTTTCATGTAAGTGGAGCTAATGTTTTGTCCAACAAATAGCACTTGTGGAGTTTTACGTTGTTCTTTAGATAGCGTGTTGTAGAAAGAATGGTTTAACATTTCGATTGCTGCACGTGCTCCTAGGTAAGAACCACCGATACCTACAACAAGTAAAATGTCAGAGTCATTTTTAATTTTTTCTGCGCATTTTTGAATGCGAGCAAATTCTTCTTTGTCATATTGAAGCGGAAGGTCTACCCACCCAAGGAAATCGTTCCCAGCTCCAGTTTTTTCGTGGATTGCGTGATGTGTTACTTTCACTGCATCACGTAAATAAGTGATTTCATGTTCACCGATGAAGGATAACGCTTTAGAATAGTCGAACGTTACATGTGTACTCATCTTTTTCCCTCCAATAATGTATATGTATTTCTGTATTCACTTTAGCGAAACTGAAGTTGTAAATCAAGCGATTCAACAATTGTAAACGTAACCAATATATATTTTTTAGAAAAAGTTCATTTTTTGCATAAAAATTCGCATTTTTCGGTATAGATGTATATACATCCTTTTTCTTATATTTTTTATGTATAAAAACAACATAACTACCCCATTCTATAAAGGAGTTAATTAACTCATCGCTTGCTCATGCTTCACAATTAAGGGGGGCTTTTTCATGAGTACTCTGCAACGTATCGCATTAGTCTTTACTGTAATTGGCGCTGTGAACTGGGGACTGATCGGGTTCTTCCAGTTTGACTTAGTGGCAGCCATTTTCGGTGGACAAAACTCAGCTCTTTCACGTATTATTTACGGAATCGTCGGTATTTCTGGGCTTATCAATCTTGGTTTACTCTTTAAACCATCAGAAAATCTTGGTACTCACCCAGAAACGAACGAAATCCACTAGTCAGTATGTCTTTATTTCACCTCCGACATACGAATATGATTGCATGCAATCATATTTGCAAATATATATCATAAGACAAAGTAAAAGAGGAACGCTCATATGCGCTCCTCTTTTACTTTGTTAACTCAGACTCTTCAATCCATTCTGTTAGCTTTTCTCGCAGCGTATTAAATCCGTTCTCAGACGGATTCGGTATAAGAATCCGTCCTTGTTTTCTTTTCGCCGCTTTTAACGATAAACTCATTTTTCTGTGTTCTTCATCAATTGAAAGTACTTTTACTTCTACTGTATCGCCGACTTTTAAAAAGTCATGAATATCCTTTACATATCCATTTGTAATTTCAGATATATGCACAAGTCCTTGTGTTTCTGCATCTAACGCTACAAATGCACCGTAATCTTGAATCCCAGTCACTTTCCCTGTTACAACCACTCCTGTTGTATATTGTTCTGACATATGAAACACTCCCATACGTTTACCATTTTCTCTACAATTGTAGATAGCAAAGCAGATGATTTATTGTTAAATATCCGATTAATTAGTACGTACCCTAAGTAAAGCTACTTAGGATACGCATACCTTATATTAGTAAATTATACCACTATGACAGAACTCATTCAAAATTAACGAAAAATTTCCTGTAGTACGTATAATTCTCCAATATTGGGATAGAATACTAACACATGGCTTTCTAGTATTCCCCCCCTTTTATGGACAAAACGTATTACGTTTTGTCCTTTTTTTATTTTCTATAAACCGTTCCATTCTCTTCATTGCTTCCATTAGTTGTTCAAGAGATGTTGCATACGAGCAACGAATAAATCCTTCACCACTTTCGCCAAATACACTTCCAGGTACAACAGCCACTTTTTCTTCTAATAATAACTGTTCTGCAAATTCCACTGAAGATAATCCAGTTGAAGAAATGGAAGGAAAGACATAAAACGCTCCGCCCGGTACATGGCATGTTAATCCCATTTCATTGAAAGATGTCGTCATAAAATTACGTCGTTTCTTATAACTATCCCTCATTCGAATTACCTCATCATTCCCCGCGCGTAATGCTTCGAGTGCTGCGAACTGAGACATCGTCGGTGCACACATCATGGAATATTGGTGGATTTTGAGCATTAATTCTGAAAAATGAACAGGAGCTGCAATCATACCGAGGCGCCATCCTGTCATCGCAAATCCTTTTGAAAATCCTGAAATTAAAATCGTATACTCGCGCATATTTTTAATACTCGCGAAACTTGTATATACCTCGTCGTATACAAGCTCTGCATAAATTTCATCAGATAATACGATTAAATTGTACTTTTCAACGATCACTGCTATTTCTTCAAGCTCAGATTTATTTAACATCGCACCTGTTGGGTTATTTGGTGAACAAAGTAAAATTGCCTTTGTTTTCGCTGTAATAGCTGCTTCAATTTGTTCTGGTTGTACTTTAAACTCATTTTCTAAAGTAGTCGCCACAGGAACCGGAACTCCTCCAGCTAATGTCACAAGCGGTGCATAAGAAACAAAACTTGGTTCAATAATGAGTACTTCATCATCAGGATTTATAATGGTACGCATCGCTACATCTAACGCCTGACTCGCTCCAACTGTAACAATGATTTCATCGTTTGGATCATAAGATACTGCAAATTGTTTTTTTAGATACTTTGCTATTTCTTGACGGAGCTCCAATAATCCTGCATTTGCTGTATAGGACGTATATCCTTGTTCTAAAGAACGGATACATGCTTGCCTTACATTCCAAGGTGTAACAAAGTCAGGCTCTCCTACTCCAAGAGAAATAACACCTTTCATATTCGCTGCTAAATCGAAAAACTTTCGAATACCTGATGGTTGTAAAGATTCTGCTGCTCTAGATAGTTCAAATTGCTTCATGGTGTCACCACAATCCGCTTATCATCATCGTTTTTTTCATAAATAATTCCCTCATGTTTATACTTCTTCAAAATGAAATGCGTTGTTGTAGAAACGACAGATTCAATTGTTGCTAATTTCTCAGAAACAAACATCGCTACCTCTCCCATTGTCTTTCCTTCTAATGTAATAGAAAGATCATATGTCCCTGACATTAAATACACAGACTTCACTTCTGAATAACGATAAATTTGTTCAGCAACCGCATCGAACCCAACGCCGCGCTTTGGCGTAACTTTCACATCGATCATCGCCGTTAAACCTGTATGTTCTTTCACCTTCGTCCAATCGATATGTGTTACATAATCCACAATAATCTTTTCGGCCTCTAATTTTTCTACCATTTTCTTTACTTCTTCTACTTCTATATTTAACAGCTTCGCTAATGTATCTACAGTTAATCGACTACTTTTTTCAAGACAAGCTAATAATTCTAATTCCTTTTCTGTCACCATATAAATCATCCTTCCTTTTCCTTTGTGTCTAAATTATACAAATCCCCCTTCCAGTTTGAAAAGAAGATTTTTTTAGTGAATTATGTCAAAATAAAGTGAAACTTTAATCAGTGGAATGCTTCGCCCCGCTGATTATTAGCCCACACCAATCGGGCTTTTACGGACAGTTGCTTTCCCACCTAACCTCTTTGCTTAAGCTGCTTTTGGAGTTGGGAGGCTTACTGTCCGTTAAAGCGGGGTAAAGTGAAACTTTAATCAGTGGAAAAATGCGTGATAAAGCGAAAGGGGATGGAACCGTGAAACCAAAAGTTTATATTGCCGAACCAGTTCCAGCATTTGTAGAAAAATATTTATCAGAACACTGTGATTATGAAAAATGGGAACAAAATGAGAAAGTACCTCGTGATGTTCTATTGGAGAAAATACAAGATAAAGATGGTTTATTAAATTTTGGATCTGCTATTAATGAAGAATTATTAGATGTAGCTCCTAACTTAAAAGTAGTAAGCAACATTTCTGTCGGTTACGATAACTTTGATTTACAAGCGATGGAAAAACGTAATGTCATCGGAACGAATACACCATACGTACTAGATGATACAGTAGCTGATCTCGTTTTCGCTCTTATGCTATCTGCTGGTCGCCGCGTCTGCGAACTCGACTCCTACGTAAAAAATGGTAAATGGAATGCCGAAATTGGAAAAGAGCACTTCGGACTGGATGTACACCATAGTACAATCGGTATTATCGGAATGGGACGAATTGGTGAAGCCGTTGCAAAACGAGCGAAATTCGGATTTGATATGAATGTTCTTTATTATAACCGTCGCCGTAAAGAAGACGCAGAGCAAAAATTCGATGCTACATATTGTGATTTACAGACGCTACTAAAACAATCTGACTTTATTGTCCTCCTTACTCCACTAACAGATGAAACGTATCATCTTATTGGAGAAAAGGAATTTTCATTAATGAAAGAAACAGCAATCTTCATTAATGCTTCTCGCGGGAAAACAGTAGATGAAGAAGCGTTAATCCATGCATTAACAGAAAAGAAAATCTTTGCAGCAGGCATCGATACGTTTACACAAGAGCCGATTCAAAAAGATAATCCGCTCTTATCCTTACAAAACGTTGTGACTTTACCACACATCGGATCTGCAACATTAAAAACTAGGCAGCAAATGGCTATGACAGCCGCTGAAAATTTAGTTGCAGGGTTACAAGGAAAAACACCGCCTAATATTGTTCGCGGATAATACTGAATAAGCGAAAGGCAAGATGACATCGTCATCTTGCCTTTTTTTGTTAACATATTTTCTTCTTCCTTGGAAATGATATGAACAAAAATCAATGGAGTGACAAAAAATGAATCACGAATATACTTGTCCTTATTTCACTTTTTCCACTCGCGGCACTACCATTCATTACGAATTATATGAACATGACAACAAAACGGAACGTCCTACTTTCGTGCTCATTCACGGCTTTTTATCTTCCTCATTCAGTTACCGCCGTCTTATTCCTTTACTATCGAAAGCAGGAACAGTACTGGCTCTTGATTTACCACCATTCGGAAAAAGTGATAAGTCTCATCTGTTTAAGTATTCTTATCACAATTTAGCAACGATTATTATCGATTTAATTGAACATTTATCTCTCTCAAACATTGTGTTAGTCGGGCATTCTATGGGGGGGCAAATTTCTCTTTATGTAAACCGTATACGTCCTGAATTAATTTCAAAGACAATTTTACTATGTAGCTCTAGCTATTTAGCACGCGCAACCTTACCTTTACTGTATTCTTCTTATTTACCGTTCTTTCATTTATACGTAAAGAACTGGATTATTCGGCGCGGCATCGTTCATAACTTAATGAATGTCGTTCATGATCACTCATTAATTGACGATGAAATGAAAGAAGGCTACTCCGCTCCTTTTTATGACAATCGTATATTCCCTGCTTTAACTCGTATGATACGAGATCGTGAAGGTGATTTATCTTCAACTGAATTACAAAAAATCGAAACACCTACACTACTCATTTGGGGTGAAAAAGATCGCGTTGTTCCTGTACATGTAGGTCATCGACTACACAAAGATTTACCGAATTCGAAATTTATTTCTTACGAAAACACAGGGCATTTACTACCTGAAGAAAAACCTGAAAACGTTTATGAAGAAATCATCGCTTTTTCTGCGCAATAATGTAAAAAGGCTGTCGGAAATTCCGACAGCCTACAATGAACAACTTCCGCCTTCTTTTACTACAAGTAATTCCACAGCTAACTTCTCACATTTTTCAAGCGCAGGTACTTCCTCAAAAGACATAAAGTATATATGTTGAATCTTCTTTGCGATGTATTTCGGATCATCAAACACACTTACGACGTTCACAACATCGCTCGCTTCTGTTTCATAAAATTCCGGTCCCATTTGAAACGGATCCCAATTCTTCACAACCTCTATCATCTTTTCATATGTACCCATTCGCTTCCCGCCTTTTCACTTTTTAATACTTTTCTTTATCCTATCACATCAGCTATTCTATAAGAAGAGAGAGAACTTTCATAACTTATCGGTTTTACAGAAGAAGGGGGCAAACTTATGCAACTATTTCATAAAACAGTCAATCGTCGTGGAACTCATAGTACAAAATGGGATACATATAAAAACGAAGAACTTATCCATGCTTGGATTGCTGATATGGATTTTGAAGTACCACAACCAATTCAAACTGCTTTAAAGACACGTATCGAGCATCCTATTTTCGGCTACACACTTCCTCCCGAAAATATGGGAGATATTATTTGTAACTGGACAAAAAAACAGTACAACTGGGATATTCAAAAAGAATGGATTGTCTTTAGCGCCGGAATCGTTCCAGCTCTTAGTACGAGCATACAGGCCTTCACAAAGGAAAATGAATCTGTTCTCGTACAACCACCTATTTATCCTCCATTTTTCGAAATGGTCACAACAAACAATAGACAATTATGCGTAAGTCCATTACAGAAACAAAATGATACATATGCGATAGACTTCGAGCATTTAGAAAAACAATTCCAACAAGGCGTCAAACTCATGCTTCTTTGTAGCCCTCACAATCCAATCGGCCGTGTTTGGTCAAAAGAGGAACTCACACAGCTTGGCGCGTTATGCACAAAATATAACGTAATTGTTGTCGCGGATGAAATTCATTCCGATATTATTTACGCAGACCATACACATACACCGTTCGCTTCTTTATCTGAAGAATTAGCAGCGCGTACCATTACTTGTATGGCTCCGAGTAAAACATTTAATATCGCTGGATTACAAGCATCGATTATTATCATTCCAAACGAAAAACTCCGTCAAGTCTTTACATCTATCCAATATAGACAAGGCTTCCACGGGTTAAATATATTTGCCTATACAGCGATGCAAAGTGCCTATACAGAATGCAACGATTGGTTAAATGAAATCCGATTATATATAGAAGATAACGCTCAATTCGCTTGTGAATATATTAAAAATCACATACCTGCTCTTTCTGTAACGAAACCAGAAGGTAGTTTTTTATTGTGGATTGATTGCTCTCATCTACAGCTTTCTCAAAATGAACGCACTACATTACTTGAGGAAAAAGGAAAAATCATCGTTGAACCTGGTGAGAAATACGGATTAGGCGGAGAAGAACATATTCGAATTAACATTGGCTGTCCAAGATCTGTTTTAGATGAAATTTTAAATAGACTGCGCCATACGTTTTCATCCTAAACTCTTTTGTAGGTAAATCGATATATTTTCACTTACGTTTCACCAAAAAAGCTACCATGCACGGTAGCTTTTACTTTTTCTTCATATCCGACGCTTTTTTTACAATGACACCACAAGCAATTCGATCCCCGGATTTACCTGCTGGTTGTGTCATACCATCATCAGCGTTTTCTGTAATAATAATAGATGCTCCATCTTTTCTATGAATCGTCGTTTTTCCTTCTTCAAGCGTTATATGCGGCGCATCGATTTCTGCTTTAATCTTTCCAGAACCGTCTGCAATTACGTTCGGTAAATCACCATTTTCTGCACCTTTCGGATTAAGAAGTCCATGCTTTTTATTATCAGGATTAAAATGATTCCCAGATGATTCAAAACGTGGCGCTTTACACTCACCAATTTCGTGCACATGTATACCGTGCGGGCCAGGTGCGAAACCTTCCCCTTTAATCGTAATTTTCACTCCGCTTGTTTGCTGCACTACTTTCGCAGTCCCCACTTCATCACCTGAAGCATTATGTAATTTCACGTCAATTTCTTTCGGCTTTCCTTGGTCACAACCTGCCATCAGAAATAATAAACAACAACTGAAAAAAAGCCGTTTTTTCATTCTATTCCCTCCAAAATATATTCTGCCCTTAGATTGTCCGAGCATAGAGGGAAACATACAAAAATGAGTTACTGTTTCTTTTCCGCTAAAAGTTTTTCTTCAACTTTCTGTAACCGCTCCGCTTCTCGCTTTGATACACGAATAAACATACGCCACGTAGCAACGGCACCAATGATAAATAGAACGCAAACAATCCCTGGAATAATATATTCTGTTTTATCTTCCGGAAAATATAAAGGCATCATACGGAACACTCCTTATTATAGGATTCAAAAAAACATCAGAATTTTCTGTTATATTATTTAAATTATAGTTGAACCGATTCATATTCTCAAGGGGTCGTTCCGAAAGAGAATGATTTCTTTGACTACTTCGTGGACTTTCCTTACTATAAACTTGAGGTGAAAAATATGAGAGAAACATTTGAAATTGGCGAAATCGTTACTGGTATTTATAAAACTGGCAAATACATCGGGGAAGTTACAAATAGCCGTCCTGGCAGTTACGTCGTAAAAGTATTAGCTGTTTTAAAACATCCGGTGCAAGGTGACTTACAT
This sequence comes from Bacillus cereus group sp. TH152-1LC, assembly GCF_027710505.1. NCBI lineage: Bacteria > Bacillati > Bacillota > Bacilli > Caryophanales > Bacillaceae > Bacillus > Bacillus cereus group sp. TH152-1LC. Next base: position 11,865 of record NZ_JAQFNK010000037.1, read on the forward strand.
AATGTAAAACAAGCTGACGTACCATTTTTCCATGAAAGACGTGCTTTAGCTTTCCGTGAACAAACGAATATTCCGGAGCAAATGGTGAAGAAATATGAAGGAGAAATTCCAGAGTATACAGAGTCACTCAAATTAGCATTAGAAACTCAAATGAATTCATTTTCTGAAGATGATTCACCTTTTGCGGTTCGTAGTCTAGAAACATTAGAGCAGTTAAAAAAAGACTACAAACTTTAAAAAAACAAAACGACCAAATTACATACTGTGCAATTTGGTCGTTACTGTGTACTCACTTTCTTTAACACTTTTGAAAAATCAACGAGTTCCCCTAATGTTGGAGGTGCTGGTTTCACTAAATACTCTTTATCTTTTTCTACTAATTTAAAAATATTATACGTCGTCATCGCATCATCTAGCGCACAATGATGCTTACCCGTCCCTGCTTTTCCATACGCCTCAATCGCTTTCCACAATCCTGTTTGATTTCTCTCCCCAAAAAACTTCTTATACTCAAGTGATAAATCACGACACTGTCCTAAGAATGGAAAGTCTACTCCCGCCATTTCACAATTATGTTTCAACACTTTCATATCCATATTTCCCCACGTAACAATGGTTGGTTTACATCTCTTTTCATATTCTGCAAGTTTTTCAACGAGTTCGGGAAACGAAATTCCTTTATCTACGACTTCTTGTTTAATCCCTAAAAATTTCTTACATCGATCCGTTAAAGAAGGAAAAGTTTTCGGCCTAACATGAGCTGAATACGTGTCTTCTACCTTACAACCAACAACCGAGACGAGTCCTACCTCAATAATCTCCGGGAAAAATCCTTTTGGTTTTTTTCTGTGCTGGGGCATCGTAAACTCAAAATCCAAAAATAAAAATCGTTGTTCATCCATACGATCCCTTCCTTATCATCTTTGTCATTCCTTTCTATTTGACACTCTTACACGAACAAGCTCGAATGCTAATTCCATTTTAAATATTCAGATTGGATATATCTTATATATATGTCAAATGCCCACAAATATTTTTAAAAATAAGAAAAAATGACCAATGCAGAAAATATGACAAAATAAGCCCTTTCATTTACATCCCCCTTTTTTCTACTTTATAATGACGTTATGTGTGTTTCATCTAGTTAATTTTTTGACACACTAAGAAAAGTGAATGAAAGGAGATGAGAGTTTTGCACGAAACAACGCAAGAGCTCGCAAACTGGCAGTATTATTTTGCTATCGCAGTCTTTTTAATTACATATGCCATTATTATTTCTGAAAAAATTAATCGCGCTGTCATCGCACTTCTTGGCGCAGCACTCATGGTAATTATGGGGGTCGTTGATTTACACAACGCCTTTACGAAACATATTGAATGGGGGACGATTACGCTACTCATCGGTATGATGATTCTGGTGAATATTACGAGTAAATCGGGCGTCTTCCAATACGTTGCCATTAAAGCAGCAAAAGGAGCACAAGGAAATCCAATTAAAATTTTAATTTCACTTTCCTTACTTACTGCACTTGGTTCCGCATTTTTAGATAACGTTACAACTGTACTTCTTGTTGTTCCAGTTACTTTATCTATTACGCGCATACTGCAAGTAAATCCTGTTCCTTATTTACTTTCTGAAATTATTTTTTCAAACATTGGAGGAACAGCAACATTAATTGGTGATCCACCTAACATTATGATTGGTTCTGCAAATAAGCATTTAGATTTCAATGCTTTCTTGTTCAACTTAGCACCTATCGTAATCATTATTATTGCTGTTACAGCGACAATACTTTACTTCATGTATCGCAAACAATTAATTGCAGATCCTGTACAAGTTAAAAAATTAATGAGTTTAGATGAAAAGCAATACATTAAAGATCCAGTATTAATGAAAAAATCTTTAACAGTACTTGGACTTACAATCGTAGGTTTCATGACTCATTCGATCTTCCATGTTGATGCAGCTATCATCGCTTTAACTGGTGCTACTGTACTTATGCTAATTGGTGTGAAAGAACATGAAATTGAAGAGGTATTCGCAAGTGTAGAGTGGGTAACAATCTTCTTCTTCGCAGGACTATTCGTGCTCGTTGGAGGACTTATCGATATCGGTCTTATCAAAATGTTAGCGCAAAAGGTAATTGGCATAACGGGCGGAGATATTTCTTACGCATCTATCCTTATTTTATGGGTATCTGGTATCGCCTCTGCAACAATTGATAACATTCCATTCGTTGCAACAATGATCCCACTTATTAACGATATGGCAGTTGGGCTAGGTCTATCACCTTCTGACGCACAAGTCGACGTATTATGGTGGGCATTAGCATTAGGTGCTTGTCTAGGTGGAAACGGAACATTAATTGGAGCTTCTGCTAACGTAATTGTTGCTGGTATCGCAAGCCGCGAAGGATATAAGTTTAGCTACATGGACTTCCTAAAAGTTGGTTTCCCAATTATGATCGTTTCATTAATCATTTCTCATATTTATATTTATTTACGCTACCTTATGTAGTAGAAAAAGGGCTGTCCTATGTGGCAGCCCTTTTTTCTTAGTCAACGAAATATCGCTTTACCAACAAAGAGCTGTTCCAAAACATCTTCGAAACAGCTCCCCACATATATCTACTCGTTATATCTTACCGGCTCATTCCGAATAATAAATAAGTGAATCGGTAAGAAAACCGAAAACGTGATGGTATGAATAATTGTAAACAATATAGAATTCGTTCCGTATCTATCTAAAATTGCGTAGATAAGATAAATAGACAGCACAATCGATACAGCTGTTGCTATTAAATATAGAATTGGTACGAAGTTAAAGATGAAGCACGCAACATATATGCCGAATACTTTCCATCCTGCTTCTTCTTTTAAGAAATCTGGTAATTTATCTTTCGCTAAATCCCCCCATATCTTACTATTTAAAAAAGGAATAAACGCAAGAGCACCATCCGTTGCACCATCATTTTTCGCCATCGTATACAGTGCAAAAGCCGTTAATAAATACGCAATAATTGCCCAAATCAATACAACAAGAATAAACGCAAAACTAAGAGCAAAGAAACCTGCTAGTACGCCTTGATCTTCCATCTTATCCTCTCCTCTCTACTCTCAACATATTTCATTACATAGCAAGTTATGTTTTAAAATTCAACCAAACTCTCTGTATAATAATTAGGAGTAAGATAATTAGAGAGGAGTACAGATTTATGCATCCATTTGTACAAGCATTACAAGAGCATTTCATAGCTCATAAAAACCTTGAAAAAGCGGAACCGATGGCACGTTATATGAAAAATCACTTCCCATTTCTCGGTATTCAAACACCTGAAAGAAGACAACTATTGAAAGACGTCATCCAAATACATACTCTCCCAGATCCAAAAGATTTCCAAGTTATCGTACGTGAGCTTTGGGATTTACCAGAACGTGAATTTCAAGCGGCCGCACTCGATATTATGCAAAAATATAAAAAACATATAAACGAAACGCATATCCCGTTTTTAGAAGAACTCATTGTAACAAAGTCTTGGTGGGATTCTGTCGATAGCATCGTTCCTACATTTTTAGGGAATATCTTTTTAAAACACCCAGAATTAATTTCTGCCTATATTCCAAAATGGATTGCATCAGATAACATATGGTTACAACGCGCTGCTATTTTATTCCAGCTAAAATATAAACAAAAGATGGATGAAGAACTTCTTTTCTGGATTATTGGACAACTACATTCTTCAAAAGAATTTTTCATTCAAAAAGCGATTGGCTGGGTCCTTCGTGAATATGCAAAAACAAAGCCCGATGTCGTTTGGGAATACGTACAAAATAACGAACTTGCCTCGCTTAGTAAGCGCGAAGCAATTAAGCATATTAAACAAAATTACGGAATAAATAACAAAAAAATAGGCGAGACTCTATCATAGATAGACACGTTCCTCTATTGAGATTTAAAAAAGAACGTGTTAGAATATGTTCATTATTATTAATATAAGTAGCGATGACGGACTTATAAGTACTTGCACAAAAAGCGATTCAGGGATAGTGAAAGCCTGAAGCCGCAAGGAAACGGCAGTCTCGAGCAATACGTGATAAAGTGGATGCACCTTTAGTGTATCAACTAGGGTGGAACCGCGGGCAAACGCTCGTCCCTAGGCAATTAAGCCTTGGGATGAGCGTTTTTTTATGTTTTCAAAGCATATACTGCTCGTTTCACAAGTACCTGAGCACGTCATTGCCAATACGTTAACTTTCAAAAGGAGGATTTTATTATGTATTCAATGGAACAAGTTGTAAACTTAGCGAAACATCGCGGTTTTGTTTTCCCTGGTTCTGAAATTTACGGTGGTCTTGCAAACACTTGGGATTACGGTCCACTTGGAATCGAATTAAAAAATAACGTTAAAAAAGCTTGGTGGAAAAAATTCATTCAAGAATCTCCACATAACGTTGGTTTAGACGCAGCTATTTTAATGAACCCAAAAACTTGGATCGCTTCTGGTCACGTTGGTAACTTCAACGATCCAATGATCGACTGTAAAAAATGTAAAGCGCGTCACCGTGCTGACAAATTAATTGAAGATGCACTAGATGCAAAAGGCATCGAAATGGTTGTTGACGGTCTTACTTTCGACCAAATGGCTGACTTAATGAAAGAGCATGAAGTAAAATGTCCTGATTGTGGTAGTGAAGAATTCACTGAAATCCGTCAGTTCAACTTAATGTTCAAAACTTTCCAAGGTGTTACAGAGTCTAGCACAAACGAAATCTTCCTTCGTCCTGAAACAGCACAAGGTATTTTCGTAAACTTCAAAAACGTACAACGCTCTATGCGTAAAAAACTTCCATTTGGTATTGGCCAAATCGGTAAAAGCTTCCGTAACGAAATCACGCCTGGTAACTTCACATTCCGTACACGTGAATTCGAACAAATGGAACTTGAATTCTTCTGTAAGCCTGGTGAAGATTTAGAGTGGTTCGCATTCTGGCGTGAAACTTGTAAGAACTGGTTACTTTCACTTGGTATGAATGAAGAAAGCATGCGTCTTCGTGACCACGGTGAAGAGGAATTATCTCACTACAGTAACGCAACAACTGATATTGAATTCCGATTCCCATTCGGTTGGGGCGAACTATGGGGCGTAGCATCTCGTACAGACTTCGATTTAAAACGTCACATGGAACACTCTAACGAAGACTTTAACTATATCGATCCACAAACGAATGAGCGTTACGTACCGTACTGCATCGAGCCATCTTTAGGTGCTGACCGCGTAACATTAGCATTCTTATGTGATGCATATGAAGAAGAGCAATTAGAAAACGATTCTCGTACAGTTCTTCGTTTCCACCCTGCTTTAGCACCATACAAAGCAGCAATCTTACCATTATCTAAAAAGCTATCTGAAGGTGCTACTGAAGTATTCGCAGAATTAGCTAAAGACTTCATGGTAGACTTCGACGAAACTGGTTCTATCGGTAAACGTTACCGTCGTCAAGACGAAATCGGTACACCATTCTGTATCACTTATGACTTCGACTCAGTTGAAGACAAAGCTGTTACAGTACGTGACCGTGACACAATGGAACAAGTTCGTATGCCAATTAGCGAACTAAAAGGTTTCTTAGAGAAGAAAATCCAGTTCTAATTATAAGAAAAAGAGGCGCTCATGAGGGCGCCTCTTTTTTATTTTTCACGTTTTTCTTTAATTGCTACTGTACATCGTGATATGCATAATAAATCATCATTTTCATCAATGATACGCACATCCCAAACCATCGTTGAATGTCCTCTATGTATCGGTGTTCCGATCGCTGTTACAATTCCATCTTTCTTTGAGCGAATGTGATTTGCATTAATTTCTAGACCAAAACAAATGCATTTCTCTTGATCAATTAAATTGTATGAACCGACGCTTGCTACTGTTTCTGCTAATGCAAGAGATGCACCGCCGTGTAAAAAACCAAATGGCTGATGCGTACGCTCATCAACAGGCATCGTAGCAACCACCTTATCTTCTGTCATCTCTAACAACTCAATTCCAAGTGAATCCATTAAAGTTTTTCCCATATCGTTTCCTCCTTCTCTTACTTTAATTGAATGTATAATTTTACCTATTTATTTTCAAACTACTTATAACACTTATATAAGGAGGTTTCACCTAAATGAAACAGAAATTTTGTATATTACTGCTCATGTTCTCCTTGCTGACTATTGTACCAAATTGTGCACTAGCAGCCAAAGCATCCAACCTGACAATCGATGTTCAGACTGTAACACAAAAAGGTAAGAAACCTTATATAGAATATCAAATTAACAGACCTTCATTTCACAATTTTTCCGATTCTAACTTTCAAAATAAGCTCAATTTCTATTACAAAAAGTCTACTGACAAATTTAAAACTAAATTAGAAAAAGACGCAAAAAAATATTATAAAGAAACAGAAGGATCTAGTACACCATTTCATCCGTACGTGGCAAATGTTGATTATAAAGTCTCCCTAAATAAACCACCTCTCCTCAGTCTATATTTGAATTACTATCAATATACAGGCGGAGCACACGGTCTTTATACGTGGAAGGCAAACACATTTGATTTAAAAGAAAAAAAGTTACTACACTTAGACGATTTATTTCAACAAGAAGATAAATATAAAGAAGTAATCCGCGCGGAGATCGTAAGACAAATTAAACAAAATGAAGGCATTTATTTTCCCGATGCAACTGAAAAAGTAATGAGTACGAAAAAGTTTCACTTCTTTTTAGAACCGGACAACCTCGTCATTTATTTCCCTTTATATGAGATTGCTCCTTATTCAAGCGGAATTCCTCAATTTCGTATTCCGTATACGTTGCTAAGAGAGTATTTGAAGCCTTCTTATCAAAATATTTTGATTGACAACAAGTAAATATTTTCGCTACGATAATGTTAACCTAAAAACAACAGGAGGTTAACATTATGAGAAGATTTCATGTTTTAGATTTAGCATTAGCTGCCATGTTCGTCGCTCTTATGGCCATTGGTGCAAATATTGTATCTTGGGCACCATTCCTGCAAGTAGCGGGCATCCCATTATCTATGCAACCATTTTTCGCAATTTTAGCAGGGCTTCTTCTTGGAAGTAGACTTGGTGCATTATCAATGACTGTGTATATGCTCGTTGGCTTAGCTGGTGCACCAATTTTCGCTAACTTCAAAGCTGGATTCGGGGCACTTTTAGATCCTACTGGTGGTTTTATTATTGCATTTATTATCGTTGCTTACGTATCAGGAAAACTAGTAGAACAAAAAGAACGACCAACATTCAGTACATTTGCAATTGCCTCTTTCACAGGAATCATTTTAACTTATATTATCGGTACTACTTATATGTATGGGGCAGTTAATTTCTTCATGGGCGGTAATATGAGCTATAAAGCTGCTTGGATGATTATGATGTGGTTCGCAGTAAAAGATATTGTATTTACAATTATCGGTGCTATTATCGCACCTCGTATATACTATGCTGTACGCCGTTCCGCTTATCAGCATTCTCATTCGACGATTTCATAGTAAAAAAGAGTTATTTCAGCGCACTGAAATAACTCTTTTTTTATATTAAGACTCTTGATTCGTATGTTTTTCTAAAATTTTCTGCATCATTACAACCATGTCATCACGTAATTCTGGGTGTTGCAGTGCCATTTCAATTGTCGTTTGAACGAATCCTAACTTTTCACCTACATCATAGCGTGTTCCTTCGAAATCGTAAGCGAATACACGTTGAATTTCATTTAAGTTTTGGATTGCATCTGTTAACTGAATTTCACCGCCAGCACCAACATGTTGCTGTTCTAAGAACATGAAGATTTCAGGTGTTAAAACGTAACGTCCCATAATTGCTAAGTTTGAAGGTGCTGTACCTGCTGCTGGTTTCTCAACGAAATTACGAACTTGGTAACGACGTCCTTCCTGCTCTAATGGGTCGATAATTCCATAACGGTGTGTTTCATTTTCTGGAACCGTTTGTACACCAATAACAGAAGAAAGCGTTTTATCATATTCTTCAATTAATTGACGTAAACATGGTTTTTCAGCTTGAACGATATCATCACCTAATAAAACAGCGAATGGCTCATCACCGATGAATTTACGCGCACACCAAACAGCATGCCCTAATCCTTTTGGTTCTTTTTGACGGATATAGTGAATATCTACCATTTTTGAAGAAGCCTGTACTTTTTCAAGTAACTCATACTTTTTCTTTTCTAATAAGTTTTGCTCTAACTCAAATGCATTATCAAAATGATCTTCAATAGAGCGCTTCGTTTTACCAGTAACGATAATAATATCTTCGATTCCTGATTTTATTGCTTCTTCTACAATGTATTGGATAGTTGGTTTATCTACTATCGGTAACATTTCTTTTGGCATTGCTTTTGTAGCTGGTAAAAAACGTGTTCCTAATCCAGCTGCTGGGATTATCGCTTTTCTTACTCTTTTCATCACAAAATACCCTCTCTTCTGTCAGAATCAATCACGATCATTTCCTTACATAGAACAAAAGGGAGGTTTCACTCCCTTTTGTTCCCTACTACTTAAAATTACTTTATATTATAAACGATTCATAATATCTTCTTTAATAGTAAGTAACTTTTGTTCACTATTTTGTAAAGAATTGTCTTGAACACCGAAATAGAACTTAATCTTCGGTTCAGTTCCAGATGGACGTAGGCAGAACCAAGAACCATCTTCTAATTGATATTTTAACACATTTGATTTCGGTAAGTGAATCTCTTCTTTATGTCCATCTTGTAAAGATGTAACGATGCTCGCTTTATAGTCTTCAACTGCTACAACTGTTAAGCCTGCTACTTCTTTCGGAGGATTTTCACGGAATGTTGCCATCATCTCTTGAATTTGTTCCGCTCCATCTTTTCCTTTTAGCGTTAACGATACAAGATCTTCACGGAAGAAACCATACTTCTCAAATACTTCTAATAAACCATCGTATAACGTTTTTCCTTGTGACTTGTAGTATGCAGCTACTTCACATGCAAATAGAACAGATTGTACTGCATCTTTATCACGACAGAATGGACGGATTAAATAACCGTAGCTTTCCTCATAACCAAATTGGAATTCGTATTGTCCGCTTTCTTCATACTGTTTAATTTTCTCACCAATAAATTTAAATCCAGTTAACGTATCAACTGTATCTAAACCATATGCTTTCGCGATTGTACGGCCAATTTCAGACGTTACGATTGTTTTTAATACAACACCGTTCTCTGGAAGCGTTCCGTTTTCTTTCTTTTGAGATAATAAGTAATCAAGCATTAATGCACCTGTTTGGTTACCAGTTAACACTTGGAACTCACCATCATGATTACGAACTGCTACGCCAAGACGGTCAGCATCAGGATCCGTTGCGATTAACACATCTGCGCCTACCTTCTCACCGTCACGAATTGCATACTCAAACGCCGCATGCTCTTCTGGGTTTGGTGATTTAACTGTAGAGAAGTTCGGATCTGGTAACTCTTGCTCTTTTACAACTGTTACATCTGTAAATCCAACTTCTTCTAAACCACGGCGTACAGAAATATTTGATGTTCCGTGTAATGGTGTAAAGACAATTTTTAAGTCTTTCCCAACATTTTGTACCATTTCTTTATTAATGATGACATTGTTCAATTCTGTAGCATATGCATCATCTACTTCTTGTCCAATAATATGTAATAAACCGTCAGCTTTTAATTGCTCCACATTAGCAACCTCAACTGTTAACTCATCCTCTACTGCATCTACATAGCTAATTAACTCATCAGCTTCTTTTGGAGGCAACTGCCCACCATCTTCACCGTATACTTTATAACCGTTATATTCCGGCGGATTATGGCTTGCCGTAAGAACGATTCCACTCACTGTATGTAAATGACGAACTGCGAAAGAAAGCACTGGCGTTGGGCGTAAGCTTTCAAACACATATGTTGTGATGCCGTGTGCACCAAGTGTAGCAGCTACTTCCATTGCGAATTCAGGTGATTTATGACGAGAATCATACGCAACAACAACACCGCGCTTCTTCGCTTCTTCACCTAATTTTTCAATAAACGTCGCTAATCCTTGCGTTGCTTTACGAACTGTATATACATTTAAACGGTTCGTACCAGCACCAAGTTCACCACGCATACCACCTGTACCGAACTCTAAATTTTTGTAAAAGCTATCCTCAATTTTCTTCTCATCTTGCTTCATGTTTTCTAACTGTTCTTTTAGTTCTGCGTCTAACTCTGCATATGAAAGCCAGCGACTAAATTCTTGTTTCCAATTCATACTTCTATCTCCTCTCGCTTGTCATACCTTTATTATATGAAAAAAACAACCTGTATCTCAATATTTTTTACAATCTAACAGGATTTTACTAGGAATATTTGTATACACTATGGTTAAATACTCCACTAAAGGGAATGAGGATTATGCAAGAATGGGGATTGTCAGAAGAGCTCAAAATACAAACAAAGCAAATGATTGAAATTGCTGAGAAAGAATTATCAATTATGAGGCAAGCAATTGATAAAGAAGATGAATGTATTTTGTGCAAAATGGAAGATATTCATCATATGTTAGCCAATGTACAAACATTGGCAGCTACATACTATATTCAAGCGTATTTATCACCTTATACGGAAAGCTCACATTCTATTACAGCGACTGTCCAACATTTAAGCGCCCGAAAACACGGGGCTCTTATTGTTGTGGAAAGAAACGAACCGCTTGACTCTCTCATTCAAACTGGAACAACATTACATGCTCATTTAACCTCACCGTTACTTGAATCCATTTTCTATCCAGGTAACCCTCTTCATGACGGGGCCGTTCTCGTTAAAAATAATCATATTGTTTCAGCTGCCAATATTCTTCCGTTAACAAAAAGTACAGAAGTTGATCCTGAACTAGGGACACGTCACAGAGCTGCAATTGGCTTATCAGAAAAAAGCGATGCCCTTATTTTAGTTGTCTCTGAAGAAACAGGTCGCACTTCATTCGCTTTAAATGGGACGTTATATACAATTTCTTTATAAGATGAAACGAATTCATGTGGGATAAGACGACCATAGTCATCCCAATAAAAAAGGCTGTTCCAAAGTATGGGAACAGCCTTCTCTTATAATTTTATTCTTCTCCGAAACGTTCAACAAGTGTCGCAAGTGTACGTACCATTGCACCTGTTGCTCCAGCTGTCCCTAAATCATGCGCTCCTGATGTTTCAGATGTTCCAGCGATGTCTAAGTGTACCCATGGTGTATCCTCAGCGAATTCACCTAGGAATGTACCTGCCATAACTGCATGTCCTTCACGACCTGGTGAGTTATTTAAATCAGCAAACTTACTGTTTCTCACGCGTTCTTTATCACGATCAAAAATCGGTAATTGCCAAATTGATTCATCTGTTTCCATAGATGCCTCTAGCACTTGCTCAAACAACTCTTCACTGTTTGTCATTGCGCCTGTCGTATGATTTCCAAGCGCAACAATTACACCACCTGTTAATGTCGCAACATCAATAAGGTAGTTTGCACCTAGTTTTTTCGCATACGTAATACCATCAGCTAACGCTAGGCGACCTTCTGCATCTGTATTTAATACTTCAATTGTTTTTCCGCTCATAGACGTGATTACATCGTCTGGCTTAAATGCTGTACCACTTACAACGTTATCAGTTGATGGAATAACAGCGATCACATTTTGCTCTGGGCGAAGTTCACCGATAATTTCCATCGCACCTAATACAGCAGCAGCACCGCCCATATCACCTTTCATACCGACCATGCCTTCACGTGGTTTTAATGAATAACCACCTGTATCGTATGTGATTCCTTTTCCAACGAATCCAATGACATCTGTCCACTCTTCTTTTCCTTTATAAATAAGAGCTATCATTTTTGGTGGTTCAGTAGATCCCTGGTTTACTGCAAGTAACGCACCCATACCAAGGTCTTCCATCTCTTCTTTCTCAAGAACTTTATAATCCATATCATACTTTTCCGCTAACTCAACAGCATACTCAGCAAGCTTTGTTGCTGTTAATACGTTTGGCGGCATATTTACAAGTGTACGAGCTGAATTTGTTGCATGTCCATGTACGTATCCAACTGTTAATGCAGCTTCAATTTCGTGTGCATCTTCTGCTGTAATAGCCGTGAACTTCTCTAACTCCACACGTTCCTTTTTATCTGATTTATACGTTTGTAACTCATATGTACCAAGACCTTGTACCTCTGCTGCAATGTGAGCTACATCAATCGCGTCTAATTTCTCTGTTACGAAAGAATCCAGCAAGATTGCTGCATCTTGTACTTTCGCTGCTTGTAACGTTTTAAACGCCTTACCAAGAGCCGCACGTAACGTTTCTGTCGTATACGATTCTTTCTTTCCTAAACCAACGAAATAATAACGTTTCACATTTGTTTTCCCTAAACTATGTACTTTCGAAATAGCTTTCTTCTTAGTAGAAAGTTCCTTCTCTTCTAATAAAACTTGTAATTGTCCTTCAAACGCTTTGTCCAGTTCTTGTACAAAACTACTCGTTTTCTCTTCTTCAAATAAGGCAACGATTACCGCTTCATGGCTTGCTAATTCTTTTTGTACTTGAAACATGTTCAGACCCCCTAAATTTCTCTACTCTACCTTTATTATAACTTTATTTTCGATAAAATGCGACAATTCTAACTTCTACTATTACCTCTATATATGAAATAAAAAAAGTCTAGCGTAATTACCACTAGACTATCTTTGTTTTAAATATTGACCGCGAAACACTTGCATCGTTTCGTCTTGATTTAACATCGTTAACTCTTCCTCTGAAAACTTACCATCTCCAACTTTCACTACATATACATTTACTTTTTTCTTACCCCATTGGCTATAAACATCTTTCACCGTATCATAGTACAGATCAAGGCGGTTTCCTTTTATTGCACCACCCTTATCAGCTACTACACCATATCCATAACCTGGTACGAATAAAATTGTTCCAATTGGGAATACGCGTAAGTCCGCTGCGATTGTGGAATATAAATCCCTTTTCACCTTAACACCTGAATATGTAATACCATACTCCGGATGTCCTGGCCTCTTACCAGTTGACTCAATTCCTGACGTATAACCTGTTGCAGTCATTTCAATTGAACGATATTTAGACCAGTCTTTCGCCTGCTCTAAAGCATTTATCACTTCTTTACTCGGAGCAACATTTCTCTTAATTTCTGCTGCATGTACTTCTTTTGCACTCGTTCCCTCATACTTCTTTACAATCTCTAATAAAGAAACTCCTGTGAAAGCATTCCATGTTACGCATAATGCGGATACAAGTAAACAAGTCATCATAATGCGAATACAATATCGTTTTAACATTTTTATATTCCACACTCCTTCATCGTTAATCATTCCCTATACGATAAAGGAATATGCAAAAAAATAATCTCCAAATGAATTGGAGATTAAAACATTTGATATCCGCTTTTCCGGAGTTTCTTAATTACGATTCCTGCTAATGCAGCACCTACTAATCCAGTAGATAAAATAAACATATCTGCTTGTCCTAAATGCGATACACTTGTCCCAAATGAAGAAAATGTTTCTTTTGGCTTTGAAAAATAATCCCACACACTCGCCTTATTAATAATAAGCATACAAACAATTGGATACACAATAACCATTACCCACGTAGCTCGCAAAATCATGTTGAGTAAAAATCCAATTCCAAAAAACAAAATGAAAAATAACATCATTGAAATAAGTAGTACCGGTATACTCACTCTTTCTCCCTCTCCTTCGTATGCGCCGTAAATACGTGATAGGCGGTATAACCAAATTGTTCACCTGGATTTAATGTTTTGTCCATTTCAAGATGTAGTTCTGATTTTCTTTCTAACAAATATTTAATCAGTACAGACGTATTCGGATCGTCTGCAATCGTATCTGGATGTAGAAATGCTACTTCAGACAATTCTTTCTCCTGTACAATAATGTTTTCTCCTTCAGGCTCCAAAAGGAAAATAATCATATTATCACTAATCTCATTTCGAATCACGCCCGATCGAACACCAATGATCCCCTTCACATGAGCGACAATGCCTGTCTCTTCTAACACTTCACGTTTCACAGCTTCATCAACCGTCTCACCTTCATTTACAAAACCAGCCGGCAAAGACCATTTCCCCTTTAATCCACTGTACTTCTTCTTAACGAAGAGCCACCTGCCATCTTTTGTAGCTACTAGGCCACCGACAGCTAACCACACTTTCCCTCGTTTCTCCATGATGCATTACCCTCCTCTACCAGAACGGACAGAATATTCTTTCTTTTTTATATATTATACTATATTTTTTAAATGAAAAAAGCAGAAACAGCTCTTAGCCGTTTCTGCTTTTTCTACTATATATTAAAAGAACTTTAATTTACCTTTTTTAAGAACTAATAAAGGTCCACCTAATAAGAATAGGTAACGGTTATCGATTACTTTCTTCATGAAAGAAGCTTTCCAACCTGTTAACTTTTTGCCCATAACAACACCCATTGCATCGTCATGACCTAAAGAACATACAGATCCTTTATTATCGAATGCGAATTTCTTCATTTCGCCCTTGCCACGAACTAACACAGTTAAGTTGTGTGCAATGTTGTAACCTTGTTGAATTGCGATTTGTGCTGTTGGTGGGTATGGACGGTTAATTTCTTCGTTAATGATTAACGCTGCGTCACCAACCATGAATACCTCTTCGTATCCTGGAGCATGCATGTACTCATCAACTTTTACACGTCCGCGCATTGCTTCAAAGCCAGACTCTTCTACAATACCGTTACCACGAACACCTGCAGCCCAAACTACTGTTTCAGACTTAATTAATTCAGTATCATCACCATTGGCAACGATAATACCTTCTTCAGTTGCTTCTTTAATTGCTGTACCGATGCGGAATTCTACGCCTTTTTTCTCAAGTTGTTTTACAGCGTATTCTACTAATGCTGGATCAAAACCTGGAAGTGCTGTTGGAGCAGCTTCTACACAGATGATACGTGCTTTTTCACGTGGTACATTGTACTCTTTGCAAAGTTCAGGAACACGGTTTGCAAGCTCACCTACGTACTCGATACCAGTAAATCCAGCACCACCAACAACGATTGTTACTAACTCATCACGTTGTTCAGTTGCATATTTAGCGAAACTAGCTTCCATATGCTCACGAATTTCACGAGTTGCATTAATGTTAGCGATTGAGAATGCATGCTCTTTTAATCCTGTAATTCCGAATGTTTCTGATTCGAAACCAAGACCGATTACTAAGTAGTCATACTCTAACTCGCCGTCTTTTAAGATAATGCGTTTTTCAGCAGCTTTAATTTCTACTACTGTATCTTGTACAAAGTTTACTTTATTTGTATCAATAACGTCTTGAATATCTAGACAGATTTTTTCATCTTGTAATGTACCAGCTGCGCTCTCATGTAACCAAGTCGCTTGGTAGTGATAGCTGTTGTTGTTTACTAGCGTAATTTCAGCTTCATTTACAGATAATGCTTTTTGCAGACGAACAGTCGTAATCATCCCGCCATAACCTGCACCTAAAACTACGATTTTTGGAGTCTTCACCAAATCACAACCCTTTTCTTTATATAATAGTAATAAAAAATAATACCAAGTACTAAAAACTCTATTTGTCAAGAATGTGGATTTTATCACATTCTATAGCATAACAAAACGCAGTCAAAAAATCGTACGAATTTTGTCATAGAAATTTAACATAATACTTCCCTATATTAGTCGGTTTTATTCCAGAATTCAAGCGTCTGGAGAATTATCAATATTTTAAAATAACATAGCGTTTTCAAGGGTTTTTCAGCCTTTTTTTCATGTATTTTCCTTTCACCATATTTTATACAATTAAAAAAGCATCTATGCGAAAACTTACACACAATTCAGTCGTTTTCAGAAGTATTATGAACTCAAATATGCTATCATTTATTTGAAAGTGTCATCATTTGCAGGATTTTCGTGTACATATGAACAATATATGAAATCAATATCAAAATTCCATCTATAGGGGGAATGAAAGTGGCAGAAAATCAAAAAGTTTACGACATAACAATTATTGGTGGTGGTCCAACAGGATTGTTCACAGCATTTTATGGCGGTATGAGACAAGCAAGTGTAAAAATCATTGAAAGCTTACCTCAACTTGGAGGACAATTATCCGCACTCTACCCTGAAAAATACATTTATGATGTAGCTGGATTCCCGAAAGTGCGCGCACAAGAATTAGTTGATAACTTAAAAGAGCAAATGAAGAAATTTGACCCAACCGTTTGTTTAGAAGAAGCTGTTGATACGCTTGAGAAACAAGCTGACGGTATATTTAAACTTGTTACGAATAAGCAAACTCACTATTCTAAATCAGTTATTATTACTGCCGGCAATGGAGCTTTCCAACCACGCCGCTTAGAATTAGAAGGGACAGCAAAGTACGAAAAGAAAAACTTACATTACTTCGTTGATGATATGAATAAATTTGCTGGTAAGCGCGTCGTAGTATTTGGCGGCGGCGACTCAGCTGTTGATTGGACAATGATGTTAGAGCCGATCGCTGACAAAGTTACAATCGTTCATCGCCGTGATAAATTCCGTGCGCATGAACATAGCGTAGAAAGCTTAATGAATTCTCGCGCAGAAGTAAGTACACCGTACGTTCCAGTTGAACTCATTGGTGATGACAAAATTGAACAAGTCGTTCTTCAACACGTAAAAACGGAAGAAAAAATTATCATCGATGTTGATGATGTAATCGTAAACTACGGCTTCGTTTCCTCTCTTGGCCCAATTAAAAACTGGGGCTTAGATATACAAAAAAACAGCATTCTCGTGAACTCAAAAATGGAAACAAATATTCCTGGCATTTACGCTGCTGGTGACATTTGTACATATGAAGGAAAAGTAAAACTCATTTCTTGCGGCTTCGGTGAAGCACCAACAGCAGTAAACAATGCAAAAGCTTACTTCGATCCAAACGCAAAACTTCAACCAATGCACAGCTCGAGTATGTTTTAATATGCAAAAATAAAGCACAATGAATCCGATACATAATCGAACTCATTGTGCTTTTAAAATTACTGTTTTCTTCTTCTACCTAATATGAATAATACTCCGCCGACTAAGAATGAAATTCCCGCACCAACTGACATCATCCATGGAGACGCTGCTCCAGTTTTCGGTAATTCTCTTTCTACTTTTACTTGTGGCTCTTTAATCAATTTTTCTAGTCTTATTTCCGGATCCTCTGGTTTTACTTCTGGTTTCTTCGGTTCCTCCGGTTTCACTTCTGGTTTCTTCGGATCTTCCGGTTTCACTTCTGGTTTCTTCGGATCTTCCGGTTTCACTTCTAGTTCTTTCGGATCTTCCGGTTTCACTTCTGGTTCTTTCGGATCTTCCGGTTCTTTCGGATCTTCCGGTTTCACTTCTGGTTCTTTCGGATCTTCCGGTTTCACTTCTGGTTCTTTCGGATCTTC
>NZ_JAQFNK010000038.1:0-28545 GCF_027710505.1 Bacillus cereus group sp. TH152-1LC
TAGCCAGTCAGAGCTGAGCGAGCCGTCTCCACTTTAAATTATATCCAGCTCCGGCGGCTAGAATCTCCGGCCATTTCACTCTCTCACTCGAAGCAAAAAGCGCTTCAAGGTCGAGAGTTCCAATGTCCTGCGATTCTAAACGAGCCGCTTTTGCTTTTAAATTCAAAAAGACAAAAACAGGTAGTTGCAAAATGGAGTTAGCCTTGTTATAATTTCATCATATGTGTTTCATCAATATAGTTGTGTAAGCAGCTGAAGATGAAAAACTCTGTTTCGAAAATGATTCAGGGCGGAAGGAGATGAAAAGAATGAAAGCAGGAATCCATCCAAATTACAATAAAGTTGTATTTATGGACACGAACACAGGCTTCAAATTCTTAAGCGGGTCTACTAAAGGCTCTAGCGAAACTGTTGAGTGGGAAGATGGTAACACTTATCCATTACTAAAAATTGAGATCAGTTCTGATTCTCACCCATTCTACACTGGACGTCAGAAGTTTGCTACTGCAGACGGACGTGTTGACCGCTTCAATAAGAAGTACGGTATCAAGTAATAAAGAACATAAAACAGGCAAGTGTATGTATTCGCTTGTCTGTTTTTTTTGCAAAAATATTAAACCTTTACCCTACTTTGGATTAGGAAAGTAGATGAAAGGAGAGCTCAATGTACTTAATGAATCAAAATGGTTGGATTGAAGTGATTTGCGGGAGTATGTTTTCTGGAAAGTCAGAAGAGCTCATCCGCCGTATACGCCGTACGCAATTTGCGAAACAACATGCGATTGTATTTAAACCATGTATTGATAATCGTTATAGTGAAGAAGATGTTGTATCACATAATGGATTAAAGGTTAAAGCAGTTCCTGTTTCAGCGTCAAAAGATATATTTAACCATGTAACAGAAGAAATGGATGTTATTGCAATCGATGAGGTACAATTTTTTGATGGGGACATTGTGGAAGTGGTGCAAGTATTGGCAAATCGTGGCTATCGTGTCATTGTAGCTGGATTAGACCAAGATTTCCGTGGTCTACCATTTGGACAAGTTCCTCAGCTAATGGCGATTGCTGAACATGTAACTAAATTGCAGGCAGTTTGTTCTGCATGTGGATCTCCTGCAAGTCGTACGCAACGTTTAATCGATGGAGAACCAGCGGCATTTGATGATCCGATTATTTTAGTTGGGGCTTCAGAATCGTATGAACCACGTTGTCGTCATTGCCATGCAGTACCTACAAAACAAAGATAAATGAAACTCGCTATGTAGAGCGGGTTTTTTTCAAAATAGATGAAGATTGGTGGTCGGCTCTTCGTACAGCTAAGAACGTTAGGCAGTCAGAGGTGAGTGAGCCACCTCCACTTTTAAATATAATTTGCGTTTTTTTTATTAAGTACCATATACTAATTGTATTAGATACTAGGATGTAGAGGTGAATGGTGTGTTAGATCGTTTGCAAGCTGTAGAAGATCGTTATGAGAAGTTAAATGAATTGTTAAGTGACCCAGAGGTTATTAGTGATACGAATAAGCTTCGTGAGTATTCAAAGGAACAATCTGATATGCAGGAAACGGTAGAGGTGTACCGTGAGTATAAAGATGTTCGTGAGCAATTAAGAGATGCAAAAGCAATGTTAGAAGATAAGTTAGACGCTGATATGCGTGAAATGGTAAAAGAAGAGGTTTCTGAATTAGAAGGACAAGATAAAGAATTGTCAGAGCGTCTGAAAATTTTACTTGTTCCAAAAGACCCTAATGATGATAAAAACGTTATCGTTGAGGTTCGTGGTGCTGCTGGTGGTGATGAGGCAGCTTTATTTGCTGGTGATTTATATCGTATGTATAGCCGTTATGCTGAGGTACAAGGTTGGAAAACTGAAATTATCGAAGCGAGCTATACAGAGTTAGGTGGATATAAAGAGATTATCTTTATGATTAACGGTAAAGGTGCGTTCGCGAAGCTAAAATTCGAGAATGGTGCTCACCGTGTACAACGTGTTCCTGAAACGGAATCTGGTGGACGTATTCATACATCTACAGCAACTGTAGCTGTATTACCAGAGGCAGAAGAAGTAGAAATTAGTATTCATGAAAAAGATGTTCGTGTTGATACGTTTGCTTCTAGTGGTCCTGGTGGACAAAGTGTTAATACAACGATGTCAGCGGTACGTTTAACGCATTTACCGACTGGTGTAGTTGTATCGTGTCAGGATGAAAAATCACAAATTAAGAATAAAGAAAAAGCGATGAAAGTATTACGCGCACGTGTTTATGATAAGTTTAGACAAGAAGCGCAAGCTGAGTATGATCAAAACCGTAAACAAGCTGTTGGTACTGGTGATCGTTCAGAGCGTATTCGTACGTATAATTTCCCGCAAAACCGTGTTACAGACCATCGAATCGGTTTAACGATTCAAAAGCTAGATCAAATCTTACAAGGTAAGTTAGATGATTTCATCAATGCCTTAGTGATGGAAGATCAGGCTCAAAAGATGGAGGCAGCTGAGTAATGCGTGTCTATGAAGCCCTGAAATGGGCTTCTTCTTTTTTACAGGAAAATGGACGAGATGAAAATGCGGGAGAAATTGTCCTTTGCCATGTATTAAAGACGAACAGAACCGGAATGCTCATGAATATGCGTGAAGAAATAACTGTGGAACAAGAAACAAGTTTTACGGAGTTTATTCATAAGCATGTAGAAGGTATTCCTATTCAATATATGATTGGTTATGAAATGTTTTATGGACGGTCGTTCTTTGTGAATGAAGAAGTATTAATACCAAGACCGGAAACAGAAGAGCTTATAGTGGGAGTGTTAGAAAGAATCGAGCGTCATTTTGGTGATGAGAAACTGCATGTGTCAGATATCGGTACAGGTAGTGGAGCGATTTCTATTACGCTTGCTTTAGAAAATAAAAATCTTCATGTGTATACGGTAGATATTGCACAAGAGTCGATTGAAGTTGCGAAAGAAAATGCAAAAACTTTGGGCGCAGAAGTAACGTTCTATCACGGTGATTTATTATCGCCATTTCATAAAACAGGTCAAAAGTTAGATGTTGTTGTTTCAAACCCCCCATATATACCGGAAGAGGATTGGTGTGGCCTTTCTCCTGTGGTGAAAGAGCATGAGCCAAAGAGAGCGCTTGTTGGCGGTGAAGACGGATTAGATTTCTATCGCCGTTTTATGGAAGAGTTGCCGAATGTGTTACAGAAGAAAGCAATTGTGGCATTTGAAATTGGAGTAGGGCAAGGTGAGGACGTGAAAGGGTTGTTACAACAAACTTTTCCACATGCTCATGTTGAGGTTGTTTTTGATATTAACGGAAAAGATCGTATGGTATTTGCAGAGATGGAGTAAGGTTCAGACCTTACTCTATTTTTTGTGGGAAAATTTATATAGATTTTGAATTTAATAGTTTAGAAAGATGAAAGTCTGTCCACACTGTTTGTAGAAGGGACGGTGGAGGAAATGAAAAAACAAGTTATTGCTTATCTTCTTCTATTATTAATTGGTGCACAGTTGCTTGTGCAGTTTGGATATATGAAAGCTGATGCGAAAGGGCCTTCAGTTATTCCGAAAGAGGCCGTTCGATTACGAATTTTAGCAAATAGTGATTCAGATAAAGATCAGGCGTTAAAGCGCAAAGTGCGTGATGAAGTAAAAGCACAAATTGATGGATGGGTAGCGGATTTAACTTCATTTGAAGAGGCGCGCAAAGTCATTCAAAGTCATATTCCAGAAATCGAAAAAACAGTGGCAAATACGTTGAAAAAAGAAGGAAGTAAAGATTCATTTCAAGTGAAATTCAGTAAGAATGTAAAGTTTCCTACAAAGGTATATGGGAATTTTATTTACCCAGCAGGGGAATATGAGGCGGTATTGATTACAATTGGGGAAGGTGAAGGGGCAAACTGGTGGTGTGTATTATTTCCGCCGATGTGTTTCTTAGATTTTTCAAGTGGTACAGCTGTAAGGAAAGAAGAACATGTTGTGAAGGCTGAATCTCCTGAAGAAGGAGAAGTTAAGAAACAAGATGAGGAAGTAGTGGATGTAAGAGAGAAGAAAGAGGATAAAGTGAAAGAAACGAAAGTTGTAAAGCAGGAAGTTGCAAAAAAAGTAACAGCTTCTGAAAAGAAGTTAGTAAAAAATGAAACGAAAGTAGAAGAACAACCTGTAAGTAAAGAAGAAACAAAAACTGTGGAAAAAGTGGAGAAACCTGTGGAACAAAAGCAAGAAAAACAAAATGAGTATGTAAAAGTAGAGGAGGAAGAAGAAAAGCCAGAAGTGAAGTTATTTATTGTAGAAGCTTTTACATCTTTATTCTCTAAATAGTACTATTAGTAAATCCCTTCTCATATATAAAAAAGAGGAGGGATTTACTATGAAGAAAGTATATTTTGCAACGAAAGCAGATGTGGAAAGATTGCATTCTTTTTTCGGACAAGCTAATAAAAAAGATGATAAAATAAATGAGTTGTACGCGCAATTTATGATTTTGGAAGAGGCGGAAGAAATACGGGCTGTTATCGGATATGAACAAAGTGAAGAACACGCACTGATTCGTTCTTGTTTATTCACACCTAATGTGGATAAACAGACTTTCTTATATTTTTTTGAAATGTTTTTGCAGTATATGAAAGAAAAAAATATTCGACAATTGTACTTACTAACAAATCATCCACAATCTATAACAATCTTTCAGTTTTTTGACTTTGTTACTATAGAGAAAGAAAACGTACCAGAGAGAATTCGACAGTTAGAACACTTTTGTAAAAATATAAAAGAGCCAAATGCAATAATACTAAATTGTCAGCTATTCACAAAGTTATCCACGGATTAATTAGGTTTATCCACATTTTGTGGATAAACCTTGTTTGTCTTTTGGATAAATCTCATAGTAAACTAAAAATAGACAAGTATTTCAGGGTAGAAAAGGACGTGTGAAAAAATGCATACAAATATGTGGGTTGTGGATAATGTTGTGGAAAGAAATAAATATTATCCACAGTTACAAGAAGCAGCAAAATTATTAAGGGAAAACGAGGCGATTGCCTTTCCTACAGAAACGGTATATGGTCTAGGCGCCAACGCGATGAATGATGAAGCAATCGCGAAAATTTTTGAAGCGAAAGGAAGACCGAGTGATAATCCACTGATTGTCCACATCGGTACAAAGTCACAGTTGGACGGGATTGTGAAAGAAATTCCGCCAGTTGCAGAGAAGTTAATGGAACATTTTTGGCCAGGTCCGTTAACAATTATTTTACCTAGAAAAGAAGGAATTTCAGAGAAGGTGACGGCAGGACTTAATACGGTTGGAGTAAGAATGCCTGATCATCCAGTAGCGCTTGCTCTTATTGAAGAGGCAAATGTACCTGTTGCAGCACCGAGTGCGAATCGTTCTGGTCGTCCAAGTCCGACATTAGCGTCTCACGTATATGAAGATTTAAATGAGAAAATCGCAGGTATTGTAGATGGTGGTGCGACTGGAGTAGGTGTTGAATCGACTGTAATTGATTGTACGAGCGATGTTCCAACGATATTACGCCCAGGTGGGATTACGAAAGAACAATTGGAAGCGGTGATTGGTACTGTTTCTTTAGATCCGGCTTTAAAGGATGAGAAGGAAAAACCGAAATCACCTGGAATGAAATATACACATTATGCACCGAAAGCGCCACTGAGTATTGTGGAAGGTTCACGTGAATTTATTCAACGCCTTGTGGATGAGAAGAAAGAAGAAGGGTTCAAAGTAGGTGTATTAACGACAGAAGAGTATCAGCATGTATACAACGCAGATGTTGTATTGTCTTGTGGTGTTCGAAGCGATTTAGCAAGCGTTGCGACTAAATTATATGATGTACTTAGAACGTTTGATGCAAGTGAAGTGGATGTTATTTTTAGTGAATCATTCCCGGATGAAGGAATAGGGAATGCCATTATGAATCGTTTAACGAAAGCGGCAGGGCATCAAATTATTACTGAATGATAAGGTACGATTAGCAAACAGAATATTTCTCCTCGGATAAGCATATTTTGAAGTAGCACGTCCGAGGAGGGACATGAATGACGTTTGAACAGCTACTACCTTTAACAATTATGGCATTCGCCTTAGGGATGGATGCGTTCTCGGTGAGTCTTGGTATGGGAATGATGACCTTAAAGGGAAGACAAATCCTGTATATCGGTATGACGATAGGGATATTTCATATTATCATGCCATTTATAGGGATGGTATTAGGTCGTTTTTTATCAGAGCAGTATGGAGATGTTGCACATTTTGCAGGTGCTATTTTATTAATTGGACTAGGATTTTATATTGTATATTCATCTGTTTTGGAGAATGAAGAGACTAGAACGGCCCCTATTGGAATTAGCTTATTCGTATTTGCATTTGGTGTTAGTATAGATAGTTTTTCAGTAGGCCTTAGTCTTGGTATTTACGGGGCGCAGACACTTATTACGATATTACTTTTTGGATTTGTTAGTATGTTATTAGCGTGGCTTGGTTTATTAATTGGTAGGCATGCGAAAGATATGCTCGGCACATATGGTGAGATAGTAGGCGGTATCATTTTGGTTGGATTTGGATTATATCTCCTTTTTCCTATATAATTTTAAGGAGGAGGGCGTTATGAACAAGCTATTGGAATGGTATATTCGATTTGTAACTTTCTTTCCTAGATGGTTGCGACTGCTTGTTATTTGGGGTATTATTTTGCAAATTTCAATTTTAGGTTGGATGAAGTTAATTCGCGAATGGTAAGATAGCTCCTTTCTGTGCATAGTTGTATTTATACTATATTGATTGCGCTAAAAAATTACACAAATAGAAAGGATGAGATGAATGACGAGATTGAAGCAAGTTTTTGGTATTATTATTAGTTTTTTTGTTTTTTGGTTTAGTATGCTCGGTGTACAAATGTTTGCTGAGTTTTTAGATATTGAGTCATTGAAGTTTGTTGCGGGAAAAACGGAGGCGGCGCGTGCCTTTTATTCTCCGTATCCGTTTATAATCGTTTTTCTTATTACATTGCTTTCCCTATATTTCTTAGTAATTAAGCTTGGGAAACCGAAAAAAGAGAAAGTACCTACTTTAGAGGAGCAGAAGGAAGAGATATAAGGGGGAGACTATGTCTAACATTTCTTTAGCAGAAGCTGTAAAATTAAAAAGCGTATTATCGAAAAGAATACATGAATTAGAAGAAGAGATGAACCAAATTGGATTTGTTGAAATTGAAAAAGGTGATACACTTCCAAAACAGACGCGTACATTGGTACAGGTGGAACAGGAATTAGATGAAGTTCGCGCTGATTTTCGTCTTTTAGATAAATTGATGTATGAAGCAAATATTCAAAACGAAGTTAATTTCAACGGAGAAAACGTAACGATTGTTGAAGCGATAGAGCTCGCAACACAGTTACGTGCGAAAGCTCGAAAGTGTAAAGAGTTTGGCGTGAGTAAGAAAGAAGAGCATGTATATTCTTACGGTGAAACATCGTCTCTTTTAAAAGTAGCGATGTTCGATCCTGAAGTATATCGTGTAAAAGGTTTAGAGTTAGAGAGACAAGCTAATAGATTGTCCAATTTAATTAATGCGAAAAACTACGCGGTTGAACTAGACTTCGATGGTGAAAAATACTTTTAAACCTTGAAGTGGTGAGACTCCGCTTCAAGGCATAGAAGAAGACCACTTTTGTAAAATGAGATTTTGTGATGGCAAAGGGACAACCAATCATCCAATAACCAATCACACTGTTACTTTTTACCGATGACCAATGATGGTAAAAGAGGTCGATGACCAAAATTGAAAAATTATTTTTCTTCTTCTATGAAAAGGCTGTACCAAATTAATTTGGTACAGCCTTTTATATTTTATAGGTATTCTATTTTGAGCGAATTGCTTCCGCTTTTAGATATATCCAGCTCCAGCGGCTAGAATCTCCGTTCATTTCGCTCTCTCGCATGAAGCAAAAAGCGCTTCAAGGTCGAGAGCTTGAAGTGTCCTGCGATTCTGAAAGAGCCGCATCTGCTTTTAGATATATCCAGTTCCAGCGGCTAGAATGGTCGGTGGCTTCGCGTCTTCCTACGAGGCAAAAAGCGCCTCTTTGTCAGAAGCTCCATCCCCCTCCCATTCTGAAAGAGCCGCTTCCACTTTTAGATAGGCCTTACCAATTCAAATTGTTCTCCTAGTTTTGCGTAGTTGTGTCCTGCTAGGCGGCTTACTGGTTTTAGTCCTTCTGCGTGAATGCGACCTTTTTCGTATAGGTGCTCTGCGACGTGGAAACGAACGACGCGTCCGATTAGTAAATCGCAAGCTGGTGAGTCTTCTGTTCCGCCAAGAGGGATTGCGCGTTCTAGTACGCATTCCATTCGAATATTTGCTTCTTTTACACCTGGGACGGAGATGACGTCACTTTCAATTGGTGTTAGTTTTGCTAGTTCAATTTCACTCTCATTTGGCGGGAGGTTAGCTGCTGTTTCGTTAATTGCTTCTACGTAAGATTCATCAGAAATATGTACGACAAACTCACCTTTTTCAATTGCGTTTCGAGAAGTATCTTTCGGTGTTCCTGCTTTTCGTTGTACAGAAACTGAGATAAGTGGTGGATTAGCAGCGACAATATTGAAATAACTATACGGTGCTCCGTTTAATACGCCGTCTTTTGTTACGGAAGTAACGAATGCGACAGGGCGTGGAATGATACTTCCTGTTAATAATTTGTAATTCTCTTTTTCTGTTTGTTTATTTGGATTAATGGATAACATGTGTAAAATCCCCTTTCTGAATGTAACGACTTATTGTTTGTTTACAAGATGTTAGTGGAAAACTCCTGCTGGAAAAATATTTTTATTACATAAAAAGAACTTACTTCAATTGTAATGAAGTAAGTTCTTTTTAAATAGTCTCGAAACTGAGATAAATATTACAGTAAAACGTATGCGCCAGGTCCGATTAAAGCTACACCAATCGCAACAGCGATTAACATTAAATTGTATTCATATCCGTTTTGTGTCACCCAGTAACCATTTTTTCCGTGAACAGTGAAGATTGCCATTAACATTGTTCCAACGATAAATAATGAACCAACTGCAGTGAAAATACCTGATGCGAATAAGAAACCACCTAATAATTCAGTTGCGCCAGCCATAAATGCCATGAATACACCAGGGCGTAAACCGATTGATTCCATCCAGCCGCCTGTTCCTTTTAAACCGTAACCGCCGAACCAACCAAATAATTTTTGAGCACCATGACCCATGAATGTAATACCTATAATAAGACGAATAATAAGAAGACCGAAATCCATCATTTTTAAAAACCTCCCAAAAGTTATTAACTTATCTTATGTAAGCAATAATAAAATAGTTACTTACTTTAGTCAAGTGGGTTTCGAAAAAAGTTTGAATTAAATTTTACAAATTAACAACAAAAAATAAAATGTAGTAAAGACCTCTAGACAAGTTGGGTAAAAAAAGAGAAAATATAAGTAGAAGTTAACTTCTTATTGTTATTCAGACAATCAGAATTGACTGGAATTTTGTGAGGCGCTACAATAAGAGTCTAGTAGTAATGACGTAATTTATTTCGAAAGCGTTTTTACAGTATAATATTCGAAGTATGAGGTCTTACGTTTATTTGGATCTTTAATAGAGATTGCCCTATAAACTTTTAGGTAAATTATAAGGAGGACTATCCTATGTTTAAAAAATTATTCGGTCTTGGTTCAAAAACAAATGAAGAAACAATCGTAGCTCCATTAACTGGAGCAGTGAAAAATATTGAAGAAGTACCAGATCCAGTATTCGCTGGTCGTATGATGGGCGACGGTGTTGCAATCGATCCTACTGAAGGTGTAGTTGTATCTCCAGTTGATGGTGAAATCGTACAATTATTCCACACGAAACATGCGATTGGAATTAAAGCGAAAAACGGTACAGAAATTTTAATTCACGTTGGATTAGAAACTGTAAAAATGGAAGGCGAAGGTTTCGAAGCTCACGTTTCTGAAGGACAAGCTGTAAAAGCTGGAGATAAATTAATCTCATTCGACCTAGAATTAATCCGTGAAAAAGCGAAAAGCACAATTACTCCAATCGTTATCACAAATACAGATGCAGCTGAGTCTATTAAGACAACTGTAGGTGTAACTGCTACAAAAGGTTCAACAGAAGTAATGAAAGTTACAATGAAATAATTATTGCATGAAAGGAATCCGTTTCGTATGAAATGGATTCCTTATTTTGTTTTGTAGTCTGTTCCTTATGTATGTTAAAATACTTTGGGCACTTGGAAATAGGGTTTCACATATATGTGGATAAGGCGCATTTTTCTTAGAAAAAATATAAGAGAAATGCGCCTTTCGTATATTCACATTTCTTTTGTTCTATTCTTATGTACGCTATGATAAAGGAAAGGAAGTAGAGAAAAGGGGTGGGGTTAGATGAAACGAGTATTATTTGTTTGCACTGGAAATACATGCCGTAGCCCGATGGCTGAGGCGTTACTTCGTCATCATGGGGAAGGTAAATTTGAAGTGCAATCTGCTGGTGTTTTCGCCTATCCTGGAAGTGATGCGTCGATATATGCAAAGGAAGCTTTAGCTGAAAAGGGAATTGCAATCGATCATGCTTCGCAGCAGGTAAATGAAGCTTTGATTGATTGGGCAGATATTGTAGTAACAATGACGGAAAACCATAAGCAAATTGTACTTGGGCATTATCCGAGTGTTGAAAAGAAAGTAGATACATTATATGGAGTAACCGAGGGGATAAGTAAGGATATTTCAGATCCATTTGGCGGATCACTTTCTATTTATAAAGAAACGTTAGAAGAGATGGAAAAACTTGTACAAACTTTACTGAAAAAACATTCAGAAGGTTGATGTTTCGTGTATAATACGATATTGGAGATCACTTCGTTCCATTATGGTAGCGAGTGAGAGATGAAGATAATTGATTGAAACTTTGGAGGGGTAAAAATGAAAGTAGTAGTAGCATCTGATCACGGCGGTATGAATATCCGTAAAGAATTTGTAAGTTTATTAGAAGAGTTAAATATTGAATATGTTGATTTAGGTTGTGAATGTGAAGCTGGTTCTGTTGATTACCCTGATTTTGCGTTTCCAGCAGCGGAAATGGTAGCGAATGGCGAAGTAGATCGTGGTATTTTAGTTTGCGGGACAGGCATCGGTATGTCAATTGCAGCGAACAAAGTAAATGGTATTCGTTGTGCATTAGTTCATGATACTTTCAGTGCGAAAGCAACGAGAGAGCATAATGATACGAACATGCTAGCAATGGGCGAGCGTGTAATTGGTGCAGGTCTAGCGCGTGACATCGCAAAAATTTGGTTAACAACTGACTATGAAGGTGGTCGTCACGAAAACCGCGTAGGAAAAATTAAAACATACGAAACAAAGTAATAGATTCTAACTAGAAGCAGTATGAAATATAATTTGGTGAACCAACCTGTGAAAGGAAGAGGCGTAATGACAGAAATCGTAAAGGTAAGAGAACAGTTACAAGTGTCGCTTTCTGATTTCCAAGAACAAGCTTCATTACAAAGTGGTCAAATTTTTGTAATGGGGTGTAGCACGAGCGAAGTGCTAGGAGAAAGAATTGGAACATCAGGAACGATGGAAGTAGCAGAGGCGATTTTTTCTGAGTTAAAACAATTTCAAGAGCAAACAGGTATTGAGTTGGCGTTTCAATGTTGTGAGCATTTAAATCGTGCCTTAGTAGTTGAGAGAGAGTTGGCGATGAAATATCAATTTGAAATTGTAACAGTTACGCCTGTTAGATCAGCAGGTGGTGCATTAGCAACATATGCGTATCACAATTTGAAAGATCCGGTAGTAATTGAGTTTATTAAAGCAGATGCAGGAATGGATATTGGTGATACATTTATCGGTATGCATTTAAAGCATGTAGCTGTTCCGGTTCGTACAGGTGTGAAGGAAATTGGAAGTGCACATGTAACGATGGCAACAACACGTGGGAAACTAATTGGTGGAGCACGTGCTGTTTATGGAGCGCAGGAAGAGACAATCTCTTGCCGCTAAAGTTTCATTGTATCCTACGAATAAGGTATGTTGTCTGACTTTATCATAGAAAAAAGAAAAGACCGATTTTCGGTCTTTTTTTTCTTTTATGATATAGAAAGTCATGTTAGAATGTAGTTGAAAACATGAAGGTTCGAAAGAATTACAACCTGAATTTTCGTTTTTTCTGAATAAATGAGAAAAAACTATTGGGAATCGATGTAATTCGTTCAGAAAAGGGGGATTTTGGTGGATCATTTAAAACGTCAAGATGAAAAGGTATTTGCTGCAATTGAGGCAGAACTAGGAAGACAGCGTTCAAAGATTGAGTTAATTGCTTCGGAAAACTTCGTAAGTGAAGCAGTAATGGAGGCGCAAGGTTCTGTTTTAACGAATAAGTATGCTGAAGGATATCCTGGAAAACGTTACTATGGTGGCTGTGAGCACGTAGACGTAGTAGAAGATATCGCACGTGATCGCGCGAAAGAAATTTTTGGTGCAGAGCATGTAAATGTTCAACCGCATTCTGGTGCACAAGCGAACATGGCAGTATACTTCACGATTTTAGAGCAAGGCGATACAGTACTTGGTATGAATTTATCTCATGGTGGTCACTTAACACACGGAAGCCCTGTTAACTTCAGTGGAGTACAATATAATTTCGTAGAATATGGCGTGGATGCTGAATCTCACCGTATTAATTACGATGATGTATTAGCAAAAGCGAAAGAACATAAACCAAAATTAATCGTTGCAGGTGCAAGTGCATACCCTCGTGTTATCGATTTCAAACGATTCCGTGAGATTGCAGATGAAGTGGGTGCATACTTTATGGTTGATATGGCACATATCGCTGGTTTAGTAGCTGCTGGCTTACATCCAAACCCAGTACCACATGCACATTTCGTTACAACGACAACACATAAAACATTACGTGGTCCACGTGGTGGTATGATTTTATGTGAAGAGCAATTTGCAAAACAAATTGATAAATCAATCTTCCCTGGTATTCAAGGTGGTCCACTTATGCACGTAATCGCTGCAAAAGCTGTTGCATTTGGTGAGACATTACAAGATGAGTTTAAAACATATGCACAAAATATCATTAATAATGCGAACCGCTTAGCTGAGGGTCTTCAAAAAGAAGGACTTACACTTGTTTCTGGCGGAACAGACAATCACTTAATCCTGATTGATGTTCGTAACTTAGAAATCACAGGTAAAGTAGCAGAGCATGTATTAGATGAAGTTGGTATTACAGTGAACAAAAATACAATTCCATTTGAAACAGCAAGCCCATTTGTAACAAGCGGTGTACGTATCGGTACGGCAGCTGTAACATCACGTGGTTTCGGTTTAGAAGACATGGATGAAATTGCGTCACTTATTGCTTATACATTAAAAAATCATGAAAATGAAGCTGCATTAGAAGAAACACGTAAGCGTGTAGAAGCGTTAACGAGCAAATTCCCAATGTACACAGATCTATAATAGATGAAAGAAGACTGCTGAGACGTAATTGTTTTGGCAGTTTTTTTTTGGACATATATTGTTCTTTAAGTATGTATACAAATGATGAATAAATTTTGGCGATATAATGAAGGATACAGCTCCCATAATTGGTAAAGATACTAGATAGATTCATCGTAAAATCATGATTTTGCCAAATTTGCCCTTGAATATTAGTAGCGTTTTCTTTACAATCGTAAATAGTGTAAAAAAGCGTGCAAACGCATGAATATCATCTAAAGGAGAGATTCACATGGGAAAACTGTATGTATTTGATCACCCGTTAATTCAACATAAGATTACATATATTCGCGATAAGAATACAGGTACGAAAGATTTTCGTGAATTAGTGGACGAAGTAGCAAGCTTAATGGCTTTTGAAATTACTCGCGATCTTCCACTTAAAGACATTGAAATTGAAACGCCTGTAAGCAAAGCGACAACAAAAGTGATCGCTGGTAAAAAACTTGGTTTAATTCCGATTTTACGTGCAGGTTTAGGAATGGTTGATGGAATTCTGAAATTAATTCCAGCAGCAAAAGTAGGACACGTTGGTTTATACCGCGACCCTAAAACATTGCAACCGGTAGAATACTATGTGAAACTTCCAACGGATGTAGAAGAGCGTGACTTTATCGTACTAGATCCGATGCTAGCAACAGGTGGTTCTGCAGCTGAAGCAATTAACTCTCTGAAAAAGCGCGGTGCAAAGCAAATTAAATTAATGTGTATCGTTGCAGCTCCAGAAGGAGTAAAAGTAGTACAAGAAGAACATCCTGATGTTGATATTTATGTAGCAGCATTAGATGAGAAATTAAATGACCACGGATATGTAGTACCAGGTCTTGGTGATGCTGGTGACCGTTTATTCGGAACGAAGTAAGACAACTGACGAGAGGGGATTCCCTCTCGTTTTTTTGTACCTTGATTAAGTAGGGGAGGGGGATAAATATACATAGTATATACAACATAAGTTGCATGTGCATCACATATAATATAGAAGTCTTACGTCTAAAGAGCACTATATTATGGAAGGAAAGCGTTATATCGTAAAAATATAATAGTGACAAACTTGTGAACATTTCCTTCTATTATAAAGAGAAAACTGTTAGAAATTGCATATCTCTAACCAGTATTTAGAAGGGGAACGTTTTCATTTTTGGGAGGAAATGACTAATACTCAAATTTTTTGATTTTTTACGATTTCTCGTTGACACTGTTAATACCCTATTGTATGCTAACAACGGGGATAGATGGTAGGGCTTTCAGTGACAAAAATACATCTATTCAGTGACGAAAATGTAAACTTTTTATTTTGTATAGGATTTATGCAAAAAAATGAGTTATTATTAACACATCGTGAATGAGGGTTACATATTGGAGGGATGAATCCTTGCAAAAAAACGATCGCAGCCATATAAAAGCTTATGCTTTAATGTCAGGTATTCTTGCTCAGTTAGTCGGTTCTATTCTTATTGGGATCTTTGGTGGGCAGTGGATTGATAATAAGGTTGGAACGTTTCCATTGTTTCTTATTATAGGGTTATTACTCGGATTAGGAACAGGGATATACGCAATGATTCGACTCATTCGACATTACTATTCGGGAGAGCAATGATGATAGACGTACATGGACTTGTCCAAAGACAAAAGAAATATATGTACTACTTGCTTGCGCTTCTAGTGCTAGGATGGGGATTCACCTCTTACAAGGATGTATTTCTTGGGCTGATTATCGGAACGATTTTCAGTTTTCTTAGTTTGCGCATCATTGCACGTAGAACAGACAAGCTGTTAGATCGCGTAACAAATGGAGAAAACGTGAAGTTTAAGGCGACAGCGGTAAGTACATATTCAAGATTCGCCACGATTGGGTTATTAATTTTATTTGCAGCCAAATATCAAGAGTTAATTGCGATGTGGGGCTTAGGTGTGGGATTGCTGACAGGATACCTTGTCATGATCATAGATTTTCTTTATTTAGAGTATAAGAGCAGGGAAGAGAGGTGAATTACTAGTGGAACACGGTAGATTAGTTGAATTTCTAGGTTTAACGTTCGATTTGTCATCAGTTATGATGGTTACTGTAGCAGCAGTTATTGTTTTCTTAATCGCTGTTATCGGAACTCGCAGCTTAGCTCTTCGCCCAACAGGAATGCAAAATTTCATGGAATGGGTGTTTGACTTCGTGAAAGGGATTATCAATAGTACGATGGACTGGAAAACAGGTGGACGTTTCTTAACGCTTGGCGTTACGCTTATCATGTTTATCATCGTATCGAACTTCCTTGGTTTACCATTCATGTATTCAACAGTTGAGGCTGGCGAACATATTGCATGGTGGAGATCACCAACGTCTGATCCAGCAGTTACATTAACATTAGCCGTGATGGTAGTTACCCTCACCCATTATTATGGAATTAAGATGAAGGGTACGAAAGAATACGTTAAAGGTTATTTCCAACCGATGAAATT
This sequence comes from Bacillus cereus group sp. TH152-1LC, assembly GCF_027710505.1. Classification (NCBI taxonomy): domain Bacteria; kingdom Bacillati; phylum Bacillota; class Bacilli; order Caryophanales; family Bacillaceae; genus Bacillus; species Bacillus cereus group sp. TH152-1LC. The sequence goes on from NZ_JAQFNK010000038.1 coordinate 16,031, forward strand.
CTTATTCCCATTAAAGGTTATTGAGGAGTTTGCTAACACATTAACGTTAGGTCTTCGTTTATTCGGTAACATTTATGCAGGTGAGATCTTATTAGGGTTACTTGCTAAGTTAGGCGGGGCATCATTCCTTGGAGCATTAGGTGCGCTTGTACCAATGTTAGCATGGATGGGATTCAGTGTATTCGTTGGATCAATCCAGTCATTTATTTTCGTTATGTTAACGATGGTTTATATGGCTCATAAAGTAAGCCATGACCATTAATATAATTTAAGTAAGAAAAAATTTATTTTTTTATAATACAAAGGAGGACAAATTAAATGAGTTTAGGTGTAATCGCAGCTGCAATTGCAATTGGTTTATCAGCATTAGGTGCAGGTATTGGTAACGGTCTTATCGTATCACGTACAATCGAAGGTGTTGCTCGTCAACCAGAATTAAAAGGCGCACTTCAAACAATTATGTTCATCGGGGTTGCTTTAGTTGAGGCACTTCCAATCATCGGTGTAGTTATTGCATTCATCGTAATGAACAAATAAGGGAGACTCCCCTTACATAGATGGCGAAGAGTGTTTTCCGAACTTTCTTCGCCATTGCTTTATGGATGAAACGTATGTCTTTTTTTTTCATATGATCAATTTAGATATTTTGAAGGGAGTGAATCCTTGTGCCAACTTTATTATTAGGGGCTGCCATTCCATTTGGAACGATTGCTTATACATTGTTCATTTTCTTACTTCTATTAGTAATGCTACGCAAATTTGCGTGGGGTCCTTTAATGGGAATTATGAAAGAACGTGAAGAGCATGTTACTAATGAAATCGACGCTGCAGAAAGAAGTAACGCTGAAGCGAAGAAATTAGTAGAAGAACAACGTGAAATGTTAAAACAATCGCGTGTTGAAGCACAAGAGTTAATCGAAAGAGCGAAAAAACAAGCTGTAGATCAAAAAGATGTTATTGTTGCTGCTGCGAAAGAAGAAGCAGAATCAATTAAAGCATCTGCTGTACAAGAAATTCAACGCGAAAAAGAGCAAGCGATTGCTGCTTTACAAGAACAAGTGGCTTCTTTATCTGTTCAAATTGCTTCTAAAGTAATTGAAAAAGAGTTAAAAGAAGAAGATCAAGTTAAGTTAATTCGCGATTATATTAAAGAAGTAGGAGAAGCGCGATGAGCAATGGGATTGTAGCAAAACGTTATGCTGTCGCTCTTTTTAAAATTGCAAAAGAAAAACACGTATTAGAAATGTTTGAAGAGGAATTACGCCTTGTACAAAACGTTTATGTAAAGAACGGAGAACTACATAGCTTTTTAACGCAACCGAACATTTCAAAGGAACAAAAGAAAACGTTTCTTGCAAACGTATTCGGGTCTGTTTCTGAATCTATTTTAAATACGTTATATATTTTAATTGATAACAAACGCATTGATATCTTACCTGAAATTGCAGATGAATATGTTGTTCTTGCTAATGAAGAACGTAACGTAGCGGATGCAACTGTATATTCTACTCGTCTTCTATCAGAAGAAGAGAAGCTTAACATTGCAGAAGCATTTGCAAAGAGAACAGGAAAAGATGCAATTCGTGTAAAAAATGTTGTAGATGAAGATTTACTAGGCGGCATTAAAGTACGTATTGGAAATCGCATTTATGATGGAAGTTTACAAGGAAAATTAGCACGTATTCAGCGTGAATTAATGAAGAATAGATAGGGGTGAAGCACATGAGCATCAGAGCTGAAGAAATTAGCGCACTGATAAAGCAACAAATCGAGAACTATCAGTCTGAAATCGAAGTTAGTGATGTTGGTACAGTTATCCAAGTTGGTGACGGTATTGCGCGTGCTCATGGCCTTGATAACGTTATGGCTGGTGAACTTGTAGAGTTCTCTAACGGCGTTATGGGACTAGCACAAAACTTAGAGGAAAATAACGTAGGTATTATCATTTTAGGACCTTACACAGAAATCCGTGAAGGTGACGAAGTTCGCCGTACTGGTCGCATCATGCAAGTACCAGTAGGAAAAGAACTAATCGGTCGTGTTGTAAACCCATTAGGTCAACCAGTTGATGGTTTAGGCCCAATCAATACAACAAACACTCGTCCAATCGAAAGTCCAGCACCAGGTGTAATGGATCGTAAATCTGTTCATGAGCCACTTCAAACAGGTATTAAAGCGATCGATGCTCTTGTACCAATTGGCCGTGGTCAACGTGAGTTAATCATCGGTGACCGTCAAACAGGTAAAACAGCAGTTGCACTTGATACAATCATTAACCAAAAAGATGAAGATATGATTTGTATCTATGTAGCTATCGGACAAAAAGAATCAACTGTACGTAACGTAGTAGAAACACTACGTAAGCACGGTGCATTAGATTACACAATCGTTGTAACTGCATCTGCTTCTCAACCAGCTCCATTATTATACTTAGCTGCTTACGCTGGTGTAACAATGGGTGAAGAGTTCATGTACAATGGTAAACACGTATTAGTAGTATATGATGACTTATCAAAACAAGCAGCGGCTTACCGTGAGCTTTCATTACTATTACGTCGTCCTCCAGGTCGTGAAGCATATCCAGGGGATGTATTCTACTTACATTCTCGCTTATTAGAGCGTGCAGCAAAATTAAGTGATGCAAGAGGCGGCGGTTCTTTAACTGCACTACCTTTCATCGAAACACAAGCAGGGGACGTATCAGCTTACATCCCAACAAACGTAATTTCTATTACGGATGGACAAATCTTCTTACAATCTGACCTATTCTTCTCTGGCGTACGTCCAGCAATCGATGCGGGTACTTCTGTATCTCGTGTAGGTGGATCTGCTCAGATTAAAGCAATGAGTAAAGTATCAGGTACACTTCGTCTTGACCTTGCGTCTTACCGTGAGTTAGAAGCGTTCGCTCAGTTCGGTTCTGACCTTGATAAAGCAACTCAAGCGAAACTAAACCGTGGTGCTCGTACTGTTGAGGTATTAAAACAAGGATTACACAAACCGTTACGTGTAGAGAAACAAGTTATCATTCTTTACGCTTTAACACGTGGATTCCTAGATGATATCCCAGTAGCAGATATCACTCGTTTCGAAGAAGAATTACATGCTTGGTTAGATTCTAATGCGACTGACTTATTAGAAGAAATCCGCACAACTAAGAAACTTGCGGATGACGACAAATTTGCAGCAGCTATTAATGGATTTAAAAAAGTATTCGTAGCTTCTGAATAATAAAAGCGGAAGCGGCTCGTCCTGAATGTGAGGGGGATGGAGCTTCTGACGAAGAGGCGGTCTTTGCCTCGTAGGAAGAAGTGAAGCCACCGAACATTCAAGCCGCTGGAGCTAGATAATAATATATATATAAAGCATCTCAGACTTTGAGATTGCTGACGGTTATGTAAAGGAAAAGAGTAGGTGCACCTATTCTTTTCCTTCAATCATGAGCAAGAATATCTTGCAACGTAGATTAGGAAGAGAATTCTTACTAATCGTGCCAACTTCCGGAAAAAAGGTGGTGAAAACCTGTGGCATCTTTACGCGATATAAAAGCGAAGATTAACTCGACAAAGAAAACGAGTCAAATTACGAAAGCGATGGAGATGGTATCTGCATCTAAGTTAAACCGTGCAGAGCAAAATGCTAAATCTTTCGTTCCGTATATGGAAAAGATTCAAGAAGTAGTAGCGAGCATTGCGCAAGGAAGTAAAGGAATTAATCATCCGATGCTAAATGCGCGTCCTGTAAAGCGTACAGGATACATCGTTATTACATCTGATCGCGGACTAGCAGGTGGTTATAACAGTAACGTATTACGTACAGTGAGTAACGTAATTCGTGAACGTCATAATATGGACTCAAACCAATATTCAATTATTGTGCTTGGCCGACTAGGACGTGATTATTTAAAACGTCGTGGCTTTAACATCATTGATGAAGTAGTTGGACTATCTGACCACCCATCATTTACTGATATTAAAGACCTTGCTTCTCGAGCAATTGCGATGTTCGCAGATGGTGCTTATGATGAGCTGTATATTTACTACAACCATTACGTAAGTAAAATTTCACAAGAAGTAACGGAAAATAAAATTTTACCGCTTACTGATGTGGCGTCTGATAAACCGACGACAGCTTATGAATTCGAACCTTCTGAAGAAGAAATTTTAAAAGTACTATTGCCACAATACGCAGAAAGCTTAGTGTACGGTGCATTACTAGATGGTAAAGCAAGTGAACACGCAGCGCGTATGACAGCAATGAAGAGTGCTACAGACAATGCAATGGAAGTTATCGATTCACTTACACTTTCATTCAACCGTGCGCGTCAGGCAGCGATTACGCAAGAAATTACGGAAATCGTTGGTGGAGCAGCAGCGTTAGAGTAGTATAAAAAGTGGAAGCGGCTCATCCAGAACAGGAGGGCATTGGAGCTCCTGACAAAGAGGCGCTTTTTGCCTCGTAGGAAGGCGCGAAATGACCGACTGTTCTAGCCGCTGGAACTAGATTCAATAAAAAGCGTAGGTGGCTCTTTCCAAAGAGCCGCGTAGGCTATAAACCAATAAAAAATGAAAAGCTAACTGCTCGTAGAAAGTTGGCTAATTAAAAGAAAGCTAGGAGGGAACCCGATGAATAAAGGGCGCGTTACGCAAATCATGGGTCCGGTTGTAGACGTTAAGTTTGATGGCGGAAAGCTACCAGAAATCTACAACGCCCTTACGGTAAAACAAAGCAACGAAAACGGAACAAGCATTAACTTAACATTTGAAGTTGCACTTCATTTAGGTGATGATACAGTTCGTACAGTTGCAATGTCTTCCACAGACGGACTTGTTCGTGGTACAGAAGTAGAAGATACTGGTAAAGCAATCTCTGTACCAGTTGGTGATGCAACACTTGGTCGCGTATTTAACGTATTAGGTGATGCAATTGACTTAGATGGTGAGGTTCCTGCCGACGTACGTCGTGATCCAATTCACCGTCAAGCACCTGCATTCGAAGAACTATCTACTAAAGTAGAAATTCTTGAAACTGGTATTAAAGTAGTAGACTTACTTGCTCCTTACATTAAGGGTGGTAAGATCGGTCTATTCGGTGGTGCCGGTGTAGGTAAAACTGTATTAATTCAGGAATTAATTAATAACATCGCACAAGAACACGGTGGTATCTCTGTATTCGCTGGTGTAGGTGAGCGTACTCGTGAGGGTAACGATTTATACCACGAAATGAGCGATTCTGGCGTAATTAAGAAAACTGCGATGGTATTCGGACAAATGAATGAGCCACCTGGAGCACGTCAACGTGTTGCATTAACAGGTTTAACAATGGCTGAACATTTCCGTGATGAGCAAGGACAAGACGTACTTCTGTTCATCGATAATATCTTCCGTTTCACGCAAGCAGGTTCTGAAGTATCTGCCCTTCTTGGTCGTATGCCATCTGCGGTAGGTTACCAACCGACACTTGCAACAGAAATGGGTCAATTACAAGAGCGTATTACATCTACAAATAAAGGATCTATCACGTCTATCCAAGCGGTATATGTACCAGCCGATGACTATACGGATCCAGCACCAGCTACAACGTTCGCTCACTTAGATGCAACAACAAACTTAGAGCGTCGTTTAACACAAATGGGTATTTACCCAGCCGTAGATCCATTAGCATCTACATCTCGTGCACTTTCTCCAGAAATCGTAGGAGAAGAGCATTATGAAGTAGCTCGTCAAGTACAGCAAACTTTACAGCGTTATAAAGAGCTTCAAGATATCATCGCTATCTTAGGTATGGATGAGTTATCTGAAGAAGATAAGTTAGTTGTACATCGTGCTCGTCGTATTCAATTCTTCTTATCTCAAAACTTCCACGTAGCTGAGCAGTTTACAGGTCAAAAAGGTTCTTACGTACCTGTAAAAAATACAGTTAGCGGATTTAAAGAAATTCTAGAAGGAAAATATGATGACCTTCCAGAAGATGCATTCCGCCTTGTTGGTGGCATTGAAGAAGTTATTGAAAACGCGAAGAAAATGATGGCGTAAGGCCTTAGGAGGGACGAATTATGAAGACATTTCCAGTCAGTATTGTAACTCCTGATGGACCGGTTTACGAAAAAGAAGTAGAAATGGTAAGTGTAAAAGCAGAGAGTGGGGAAATGGGGATCTTACCAGGTCACATTCCAACTGTTGCACCGTTAAAAATTAGTGCAGTTCGTCTGAAACATGGTGGACACACTGATTATGTAGCAGTAAGCGGTGGCTTTATCGAAGTTCGTCCAGATAAAGTAACTGTATTATCATCATCTGCTGAAGAAGCAAACCATATCGATATCCATCGTGCAAATGAATCGAAGCGTCGCGCTGAGCAACGTATGCAAGATAAACAAGCACATGTTGACTTTAGACGTGCAGAAATGGCATTACAACGTGCCGTGAACCGTTTAAACGTTTCTGATATGAAATAAAAAATCCGTAAAGGCTTTGCCTTTACGGATTTTTTTGTGTAGTTTATGGATAATTTTACAAAAATGGTATAATTATATTGATGCTTGTATAAGTAGAGAATGTACAACGATTTATCCCGCGTTAACGGACAGTAAAACTCCCACCTCAAAATTCAGTTGGAGCAAAGAAGTTAGGTGGGAGATCAACTGTCCGTTAACGTCCGATTGGTTCAACTAATAATCAGTGGGGGATGAACAAAACCCCCACTGATTAAAGTTTCACTTTATAAAGGAGCTGAATAAATGATTGGTGAAATGAAACGAGAAGCGTTGCACTCTTTAAAGGGAAATTGGGGACTAGGTGTTGGATCAACAATTTTATATTTTATTTTAAGTTACGTTGTTTCGATGGCTGCAATGCTTATACTTTTAATTCCAGGAGTTATTATATTTTTACTATTTGTTGGTTTCACAGGTTCACTTGAAGAGCAAACAATATCAATTGGAGCAGGTATTACATTTGGAATTTTTTATTGCATTATGATAATTTTAAGTAACGCATCGTATGGAATTACATCATACGGTTATACAAATGTATTTTTACAGATTAGTAAACGAGAAAGTGCTAAAGTAGATCACTTATTCGAAGGATTTCGTGGCTTTAAAAGAATGATGAAAACGATGTGGGCAATGCTTGCGATTTTGTTATATACAGGCACATGGATTCCAATGTTGCTAGTAGCCGTATTCGCATTTTTTGGTGAAGAAGGAAATACGTCGTTTACTATCGCTTTCTTTGTACTATTAGCTATTTCAATCGTTGGTATGATTGTGATGTACTTTTCTTATGCGCTGACGTACTATGTTATGGTTGAAAATCCAGAGTATAGTGTGTCACAGGCAATGAAAGAAAGTAAGCATCTTATGAAGGGGCACAAATTGGATTTGTTTCTGTTGTGGCTGAGTTTTATAGGTTGGGCAATGTTAGCGATTCTTACACTTGGAATAGGTTTTCTTTGGCTTAGCCCGTATATGAGTACAACGACAGCGCATTTTTATCGCCATCTTTCAAAAGATGAATTGGAGTAGGAACATGCTATACTAATAGGGTTATTATGTATAGGAGGACGATTATGATTAGTGATTTAAAAGGAGAAGCGCTAGATTCATTAGAAGGGAAATGGGGATTAGCTGTCGGTGCAACATTACTGATTTCTATTCTTATTTCAGCTTTTAGTTTTAGTATTAATTTCATTTTCTCTCAGGTTTGGGATTGGAAAGAAGTAAATAGCTCGCTTTCAGTAGATGTTATTTCAATATTGATGGTAGGCCCATTAACGCTAGGTGGTTATTATTTAGCACTGCATATCATTCGTGAAAAGGAAGCGCGTATTGGACATATATTCAGATGGTTTACAGAAGGAAGTAAGTTTATCAAGTCATTTTTATTATATATAGTAGTGAACATTTATATTTTCTCATGGTTTTTACTATTTATTATTCCAGGCATTATTAAATCATTTTCTTATGCGATGACGTACTTTATTATAAACGATCACCCTGAGTATTCTATAAATCAAGCTATTACAGAAAGCCGTCGTATGATGGATGGACATAAGATGGAGTATTTCATTTTATGTTTAAGTTTTATCGGTTGGTTTATATTAAGTTGTATTACGTTAGGAATTGGATTCCTATGGCTAATTCCATATTTTTATACGACGTCAGCAGCTTTTTATGAAGAAATTGCAGAGGAATATTACGAGAAAAAAATTCCGACACTATAAAAACACCCAGTATGAGCTATTGGTTCATACTGGGTGTTTTTTGTAGGAATTTTATAAATTGATGACTCGTAAGTGGTTTACTGAAATAGTAGCCTTGCATATATTTACAGTTGTTTTTTTGTAGAAATTTAAGTTGTTTTTCTGTTTCAATTCCTTCAGCAACGACAGAAAGATTTAAAGTATTTGCAAGGGAAAGGATAGTAGAAACGATGGCTCTTTCCTCAGGTCGATGATCGGCGAGTTGTGTAAATTCTCTCGGTACTTTTAATGTATCGATAGGGAAAATTGATAAATAAGCGAGAGAAGAATATCCGGTACCGAAGTCATCAATGGATGTTTGAATACCATATTCTTTTAATTGTTTTAGTCTTGATAATGTTTCTTTTTCATCGATCATCGCAATTCGTTCTGTTAACTCAAGTGTTACATATTTGGGATCGACGTTAAGGTCTGTTAGTATTTGTGAAATATGTTTGATTAAATGATCTTGTTGGAACTCCTTTGCTGATAAGTTCACACTTATTTTTAAATTTTGGTAGCCAAAAGTATGCCATATTTTTAATTGGCGACAAGATTCTTTTAATACCCAATGACCGAGTGGAATAACTTGTGGAGTCTCCTCTACAATTGGAATGAACTCACATGGCGGAATGTCACCTAGGAGCGGGTGTTTCCAGCGTATTAATGCTTCAGCTCCAATAATTTTTTTCGTCGTAATATCAATTTGCGGTTGATAGACGAGATAAAATTCCTCATTTACTAAAGCGAGTGGTAAATCTTTTTCAATTCGAGCTTTTCGTTCCATTTTTTTATACAATTCTTTCGTGTACAGAGAGCTACCGTTTTTCCCTTTGTTTTTTGCTTCGTACATGGCCATATCGGCATGCTGCAAGATTGATAATGGATCTTCACCTGCTTCAGGATATATTGCAATCCCGATGCTTGGTGAGATTTTTAAATGTTGATTTTCAATTTCGAATGGTTCGTTCATGTCTGCTACAATTGCATCAGCTATTTTTTTTACATCGGGTCTTTTTTTATAATTCTCAATAAGGATTGTGAATTCATCCCCGGCTAATCGGGCGAGCTTCATATTTGGTGTTGCTATTCTTTCAAGCCTTTTTGCTACTGCAATTAATAGAAGGTCTCCAACCCTATGACCGAGGGTGTCATTAATAACCTTAAAGCGGTCTAGGTCAAGAAACATAACAGCAAAAGGCCTTTTTGATATTTCGGATCGAGCAATTGCTTGTTCTACATATTGATGAAATGCACGGCGATTTGCAAGCTCTGTTAAAGTATCATGGTATGCTAGAAAATTAATTTGTTCTTGTTGTTGTTTGCTTTCCGTAATATCTTTAATCATTAAATAAACCCCAGAAATATGATTTTTTAAAAAGATAGGAACGGCTGTAACGTGCAAGTAGTAGATATCTCTATTTTTATGATATGCCCGTATTTCTAAAGAAATAGATTTCCCCTTTTTTACGCGATGAAAGGCATTAATGATTTCTTCCAAATCTTCTTCATACATAAGTGAATAGTAAGGTTGATTTAATAATTCATTCGTTTGATAGCCGAGTAAAGTAGTACCAGCATTGTTCACATTGAGAAAATTACCGTACAAATCTAATGTGAAGATTGGATCTGGATGGTGCTCGTATAAAGATTTAAACATTTGTTGGTTATGGTATAGTTCATTTTTTTGTTCCACTAAATCTTCTGTACGTAATTCAATTTGCTTTTCGAGTTCGGAGTTGAATTGCATTTGAGCTAGTAATAATATTTTATTTTGTTTTCGAACTAAACTATGGCGTATAAGAACGAAGGAGAAAGTTATCATAAGCCCGATTACTACAATAGGTGCAAAAACGTATTCAACTAATATAAAAACAATAAGCATGACTACAGAAATATAAGGTAATGACAATCTGATCGATTCCCCAAGTTTAGGTGTTAATAGTACTTGCTCTTGTCTTTCAGGTTCTTTTGTATGCAGAATACAGGCGATTGCTACTAGTACTAAAGTTACTTGATAGAGAGGAGTAACTGTAAACATGGAATACTCGGGTGTGAAGTATTTGATATAAGCATAAATAGCATCTGTAGTAGCATATAAAATTAAAGCACTGCCAAGAAGCGCACCAACTTTTTTTGATAATAAGGATAATGGCTTGAATAACAAATTGATTCCTATGAGAAAAAAGAGCAAATCGGCCATTGGATAGGTAAGTTGAACAAATATGTCGATATAGGATGTTGAAGAAACGTGAATGGTGCGTTCAATAAGTAAGTAGTAACTTAAAGTGAATTGTGCTGTAACAATAATACAAATATCACATATCATAAAAAGCTTTTCTAATAAATCGCGGTTATAGATGATTTCATATAGAAAGGCAAATGCAAAGCTAATTAAAAAAAGTAGATAAAAAAAATCGGACGCATCAACGAATGTATAGTAGTCCTTTAAAATTAAACGTTGATAGGCAACGACGATATCACCAATGAAATAAGAGAGAGTTCCAACAGATAAAATGGTCCAAAATAAATGAGGTAATCCTTCTTTTTTATTTGAAAAATAAAGTATATAACTACAAGCGATAATATCAATGAATAAGGTACTCATTCCAATTAAAATTTGAAAAGGAAATGAGTATTCATATAGAAAAGGCATTGCTACGTAATGAATCGCTACAGATAACAATATAATGCTTATAAGAATACTTACATGTGTTTGTTTCTTCATTTATCTCACCCACGGTATATACATATAAATTCCTCTTTTTCTTTTTTATTATTTCTTGAAAAATATATATAATTTCTATACTTATTTTGCACAGGTATAGCGAGTTATAAAAATAGATTTTAATAATTCTCGTTTCTGTCCCCAACATATCGACATAGGAATTTGAAGTTTGTTATAATGATTAAAATAGTTGCATTATTTAGAAAAATTTAAAAATAATAATTACTGCAACTAGGACATATTGTTTACTAAGTGAACTTGTTCTTAATTCAGGGGGGAGGGTTTCACAATGGCAAGTGTATATGAAAATAGTTATATGATCGTTTTGATTTTCTTGCTATTAGGTATATTGCTGCCGGTAGTGGCTCTTACATTAGGAAGGATGCTGCGTCCAAACAAACCAAGTGCAGCGAAAGCGACGACGTATGAGAGTGGGATTGAGCCTTTTCATGATGCGAATATTCGGTTTCATGCTCGTTATTATATTTTTGCTTTATTGTTTGTCATCTTTGATGTAGAAACTTTATTTTTATATCCATGGGCTGTTGCATATGACAAGCTCGGTTTATTTGCACTGATTGAAATGCTCATCTTTGTTGTAATGTTGCTAGTTGGATTAGCGTATGCTTGGAAAAAGAAGGTGTTACAATGGTTATAAATTTTGAGGAATTACATCCAAATGAACGTGCTGAATTAGAACGAAATATCTTTTTTTCTACATTGGAGCAATTGAAAGGATGGGCACGGAGCAATTCTTTATGGCCGATGACATTCGGACTAGCATGCTGTGCAATTGAAATGATGGGAGTAGGTTCATCACATTATGATTTAGACCGATTTGGGTCATTTTTTCGGACTTCACCAAGGCAATCGGACGTTATGATTGTGTCGGGAACGGTAACGAAGAAGATGGCTCCTATTGTTCGGCGTTTATATGATCAAATGCCTGAACCAAAATGGGTTATTGCAATGGGATCTTGTGCGACAGCAGGTGGTCCGTATGTAAATTCATACGCTGTTGTGAAAGGTGTAGATCAAATCGTACCAGTTGACGTGTATATTCCTGGCTGCCCACCAAATCCTGCTGCCTTAATTTATGGAATTAATAAATTGAAAGAAAAAATTCGTTACGAGGCAAAGACGGGAAAGCAGGTGACGAATAAATGAGTGATCCAAACAAAGACTTAGAGGATTTGAAAAAAGAAGCGGCTAGGCGTGCGAAAGAAGAGGCAAGAAAGCGTCTTGTTGCGAAACATGATGCGGATATAAGTAAACTTGAGGAAGAAAATCGAGAAAAAGAGAAAGCGCTACCAAAAGATAGTGAAATGACTTTGGAAGACGCAAAACGGCGCGCAGCCGCGGCCGCGAAAGCAAAAGCAGCGGCATTAGCGAAGCAAAAGAGAGAAGGAAGCGAAGAAGTAACGGAAGAAGAAAAGGCCAAAGCGAAAGTGAAGGCAGCCGCCGTGGCAAAAGCAAAAGCAGCGGCATTAGCGAAGCAAAAGAGAGAAGGAAGCGAAGAAGTAACGGAAGAAGAAAAGGCCAAAGC
>NZ_JAQFNK010000039.1:0-22669 GCF_027710505.1 Bacillus cereus group sp. TH152-1LC
AATCCATTCGCTCGACTTGCATGTATTAGGCACGCCGCCAGCGTTCATCCTGAGCCAGGATCAAACTCTCCAATAAAATTAGTTTGTCTAGCATCTAAAAATAAAAATTGACGTTTCACGTTGTTTGTTTCGTTCAGTTTTCAAAGAACTACTCGGTCGCTCATTTGCGACTTCCTTATGTTAACATCTTCATCTTTCAATGTCAACTAAGTTTTTCATTTTGTTTGCCGCGTTCTGCGTTATTGCATCGGCGACTTGTCCTATATTACACCTCTAACCTTTAATCGTCAACATGTTTTTCTAAAAAAATATAAAAAGGCTTATTCCTTTTAAAATAAGCCTTTTTATCATATACCATTCTATTCATTTATTATTTTTCTATAATTGGTAACGAGACGATAAAATGAATAGTACCATCCTTATATTCAGCTCGAATACTACCACCTTGTAATTCAACAATACTTTTCGCAATCGCCAATCCAAGTCCCGATCCTTCTGTTACTCTACTCCGGGATTGATCTTTCTTATAAAAACGTTCAAATAAACTCCCTAGTTCTTCTCTCGTAAACTCTTCACTATGATTCGCAATTACAATTTGTATTTCTCGGCGCTGCCTGTGAAGAGAAACTTTTATCTCCCCATCATCTTTACTATACTTAATCGCGTTCATTAATAAATTATCAAATACACGAACCATCTTTTCCGAATCAACCGCTGCATAGGCACGTTCTTCAGGAAATTTCTTAACAAACGTAAGTCCATGCTCTTCTGCTTGCGGTACTAACTCTTCTATTAATTGCTCGAGTAACTCATTTATACAAACCTCTTGTTTTTCTAATATAACTTGCTCATTTGTTAACTTCGTATACTCAAATAAATCTTCTATTAAATTCTTTAACTGCTCCGACTTCGCAAAAGCAATTCTCGTATATTCATCATGTTGTTCTTTATTTTCATATTTAGAATCTCGAAGTAATCGCAAGTAACCCATAATAGAAGTAAGTGGTGTACGTAAATCGTGAGATACATTTGTAATAAGCTCATTCTTTTGCTTCTCTAATTTACGTTCCTTTTCTATATTATTCATAAGCTCTTCTGCCATATTATTAATATTCTCAGTTAAAGACGCAATTTCGTCCTCACCTTTCTTCTCAATACGATACGCTAAGTTGCCTTTTTCTATTTCCTTTACACCTTGTGCCATCGCTTCAATTTGCTTCATCTTTCTCTTTGTTATATAGAAGAAAGAGAAGATAAATACGAGTACACCTATGAAAAATGGAAACGGCCCTTCTTGCGTATCATATATTACTTCACCTTCTGGAATCCCACTAACAAACATGTATAAATTCTTATCTTCTATTGTAATAGGTGCAAAAGCTATAAATTCTTTTCTCGTACTTTCAAATTCTTTTCTACCATTCATATAATTAATCGCAAACGAAGATGCATTACGAATTGTATTATGCAAATCAATTTGCTCTTCTTGTGCCTGCTTCGTTTTATATAAAACTCTACCACTCTCGTCAGTAACCAATACTTTTAAAGCTCTAGAGTTTTGTTCTAAATTTTGATTCTCTATTTCAATCATACTTGATATAGCTTCTAATTTATTTTCATGAACTGAACTATTTGCCACACTTTGCGCTTGTTGGTTAATTTGTTCCATACCAGTCCGATAATCGATCGTCGCCTCTCGATTCGCATTCTCAAAAAACGGTGCTGCTGCCTTTGCTGACAAAAGCCCTAATAACGCACAAGCAGTAAACGCAGTAATAAGTTGAATTCGCACACTCCGTTTCACACTCTTCACTAACTTTCCAATTAACTCTCGAAATTTCCTAACATAAGTAAATGGATTAAATATCTTTTTCAATCTTATACCCCACTCCCCATACTGTTTTTATATACATTGGCTTCCTTGGATTCTCCTCAATCTTTTCACGCACTTTCCGAATATGAACCATTACCGTGTTATCCGACTGGAAAGATCTTTCGTTCCAAACCTTTTCATAAATTTGTTCCGCGCTAAAAACCATCCCTGGATTACGAGCTAGTAATTCTAAAATTGAAAATTCCCTCGGGGTCAGTTTCACTTCTTCTCCATCCACAATAACTTTATGGGTTGAGATGTTTATTTTCATCTCTCCAATTTCTAACTCGTCCTCATTTTGAATAGCAAAACCATTCATCTTCATATAACGACGTAACTGAGATTTAATTCTTGCGATTAACTCTAACGGGTTAAATGGTTTCGTTACGTAATCATCTGCACCTGTAGTTAATCCTAAAATTTTGTCCATATCTTGCGTTTTCGCCGAAAGCATAATAATCGGCATTTCTTTCGATTCTCTTACTTTCATACACATGTGAATACCGTCTACTTTTGGCATCATAATATCTAATACGACTAGATGCACTTCATTTTCTTCCAGTAAACGTAATCCTTCTTCTCCGTCCCCCGCTTGCAACACTTTATATCCTTCATTCTTTAAATAGATTGTAATAAGATTCCTAATTTCTTTTTCATCATCTACGACAAGTATTGTTTCGGTTGCCACAATATCTCCCCCATCACTTTTTTAATCCCTAACTTCTATTATAGGAAAACTTCTGAAGAAAAACGCTCGGAAATCCTTAAGATTTTCTGAAGACGCAAAAAAGGTCTAGACTCCCCTTAAGTCTAGACCTTTCAAAAAACCCCTTTTATTTACGAACGTAGATGAAATATAGTACGAATAAAACTCCCATAACATACATAATTGGATGAATCTCTTTGCGGCGACCACTTACTACCATTGTAATTGGATAGAAGATAAACCCGATTGCAATCCCTGTCGCAATACTATACGTAAGCGGCATTGAAATGATTGTAAAGAATGCTGGTACTGCAATCTCGAATTTCTTCCAGTCAATTTCGCCTAAAGATGAAACCATTAAGATTCCTACAATAATTAAAGCTGGTGCCGTTACAGCTGGTGTTACAACACTTAATAATGGCGAGAAGAATAGTGCCAGCAAGAAGAATCCAGCTGTTACAACTGCTGTAAATCCAGAACGTCCACCCGCTGCTACCCCTGCAGAAGATTCAATGTAAGATGTTGTTGTTGATGTACCTAAGATCGCACCGATTACAGTTGCAATCGCATCTGCGAATAACGCTTTTCCTGCACGTGGTAATTTATTGTTCTTCATTAATCCAGCTTGATTCGCAACCGCTACAAGTGTACCTGCTGTATCAAAGAAATCGATAAAGAAGAACGTTATAATAACAATTACCATTTGAACAGTGAAAATATCTCCGAAGTGCGTTAACGCCACACCGAACGTTGGTTCTAGACTCGGGATTGCTCCCACTACAGCTTTCGGAGTATCAATTAATCCTGTCGCTACTCCTAAGATTGCTGTAAGAATCATACCGTAGAACACTGCACCATTAACTTTCTTAATCATAAAGATGATTGTCGTAACAACTCCGAAGATTGCTAGTAACGTTGTGCCCTTTGTTAAATCCCCTAATCCAACAAGAACAGCATCATTTTTCACGATAATTCCGGCATTTTGGAATCCAAGGAAGGCAATGAACAATCCGATACCTGCCGCTACTGCAAACTTTAACTCTGATGGAATTGCATTAATGATTTTTTCACGAATACCTGAAGCTGTAAGAATAATAAAGATAATACCTGACATTAATGTTCCAGCAATTGCTGTTTGCCACGGAATACCCATCGTTAACACTGCCGTATAAGCAAAGAACGCGTTAATTCCCATACCCGGTGCCAAAGCAATCGGATACTTCGCGAATATCCCCATAATTAACGAACCAATCGCTGCTGCTAATGCTGTAGCAACGAATACTGCACCTGGATCCATTCCTGTACCTGCTGGTAACCCTTTAACATTTCCAAGTGACAGTGTAGCAGGATTGACAAATAGTACATACGCCATAGATAAGAATGTCGTTAAACCTGCTATGAACTCTGTTTTATAATTTGTACCGAGTTCATCAAACTGAAAATAGCGTTTCATCTTACGTTTCCCCCGTTATATGATTACTCGCCGTAATCTCCCTAGCCCTCTTTTATCTATTAAAAATAAAAAAGGCTTCCATTGCATATACATGGAAGCGTTCTATGAATAAAGACAAGTTTCCCCTCATCTTTATCTAAACGCCTCGTAGTCAAGCCATTTACGGTAGCTAGGTAGAAACTTTCGGGCCATATCCCCGATATTATACGACGGCATAATATTCACTTTTCGTTTGAATTACATAATCATATTAACTCGACGAAGTAGTTTTGTCAATTTAAAAACGAACATTTTTATAAAATTTTATATTTTCGTTCGTATTAATGACGAAAATATAAAAGATCCATCTACGCATGTGCAATAGATGGATCTTTTGTATAATACTATTCCCACTCAATAGTTGCTGGTGGCTTACTCGTTACATCATACACGATACGGTTAACGTGTTTTACTTCGTTTACGATACGTACAGAGATTTTCTCTAATACGTCCCAAGGGATACGTGCCCAGTCAGCTGTCATACCGTCGATAGATGTTACTGCGCGGATACCTACTGTGTAATCGTAAGTACGCTCGTCACCCATAACACCTACGCTACGCATACCAGGAAGCGCAGTGAAGTATTGCCAGATTTCACGGTCTAAGCCCGCTTTAATAATTTCTTCACGTAAAATCGCATCAGATTCACGAACAATTTCTAATTTCTCTTCTGTGATTTCACCTAATACACGAATACCAAGACCAGGGCCTGGGAATGGTTGACGCCATACGATTTCATCAGGAATTCCTAGTTCTGATCCTAATACACGTACTTCATCTTTAAATAACGTGTTTAAAGGCTCGATTAATTTGAACTGCATGTCTTCTGGAAGTCCACCAACGTTATGGTGAGATTTAATTGTTTGTGCAGTTGCTGTACCACTCTCAACGATATCTGTATAAAGTGTACCTTGTGCTAGGAAGTCCATTCCTTGTAATTTAGAAGCTTCATCATCAAATACGTAAATGAATTCGTTACCGATGATTTTACGTTTTTGCTCTGGATCTTCTACACCTTTTAACTTGTTCATGAAGCGTTCTTGCGCATCCACTTTAATAACGTTCATGTGGAAGCCTTCGCTGAATGTTTTCATAACGCCTTCTGCTTCACCTTTACGAAGTAAGCCGTGGTCAACGAAAATACATGTTAATTGATCGCCGATAGCTTTATGAATTAATACTGCTACAACAGAAGAGTCTACACCGCCGCTAAGTGCGCATAGTACTTTTTTGTCTCCAACAGTTTCACGGATTTTCTCTAATTCTACTTCGATAAAGTTCTCCATGTTCCATCCTTCAGAACAACCACAAGCGCCGAATACGAAGTTTTTAATTAAATCGTTACCGTGCTCAGAGTGACGTACTTCTGGGTGGAATTGTACACCGTATAAGTTTTGCTCTTCATTGCTCATACCAGCAATTGGACAAGACTCACTTGTTGCATCTACTACGAATCCTTCAGGTAAACCAGTTACTAAGTCACCATGACTCATCCATACAACTTGCTCTTCTGGAAGGTTCGTATATAATTTTGATTCGTTCTCTACTTTAAGAACAGCTTTTCCGTACTCACGGTGATTTGCACGTTCTACTTTACCACCGAAGTGTTGTGTCATAAGCTGCATACCGTAACAAATACCGAAGATCGGTAATCCTAGTTCAAAGATTTTTTCATCACAATGTAATGCGCCTTCACCGTATACACTATTTGGTCCACCAGAGAAGATAATCCCTTTTGGATTCATTGCTTTAATTTCTTCCGCAGTAATTGTATGTGGATGAAGTTCACTGTATACACCGAACTCACGAATTCGACGTGCTATTAACTGATTGTACTGACTCCCAAAATCTAAAACGATAATTGTATCATGCTGCTTTTTCAAAATAATCACCCCAACGTTAGTTCTCGTATATAAATATTTTCACCAATTTGGCAAAAAGCATTACTAATATAATAAAAAAAGCCAGTCCTCCGCCTCTAGTCTCATAACAAAGAAAAGGCAGGGGTCTGGCTTTATAAAGAAAGATAGTCTTCCGCTCTTTATAAATATAAGACACACTGCCTTCATAGTCAGGTTGTTTACGGTAACCCGGTAGAGACTCTCAAACCTTATCTTTGAGGATATATGAAGGATCGTTTTATATTATCTTCCTAGATTCTAACAATGAAGTATCGATATGGTCAAGAGAGAAAGCGACAAAATTCTACAGAAATTAAATTTCTTATAGAATCTCTTCCTTTTCCACCCTCTCTTCAAATTGAAATTATTACTACCAACAAAATCTCATCAATTCTCTTATATTTTTTCAAATAATAAACAGATTACTCCAAGTGAATTTTTAAACCTGAAATAATCTGTTTTCTATAGAAAGTGATAATCTAATATCATCTTCATTGATAAAATTATAATTGCTAATCTTTTCTTTTAATACTGCACAAATGAATTGACTACCATTTTCTTCGATAGCCTCTGCTATTTTTGAGAAATGATATTCATCAATCGTTTCAATAACATCATGTACAAAGAAATATGGATAATCTAATCTCAGAGCCTTCATGAAAGATACATATGCTATATCTAATAATAACGTAATCGTTTTTTTATGACCTGTTCCTATACCATCATCTACATTGGACAATTTTACAGGGAACGGATCATGTACAGTTAGATATAACCTTTGCCCCAGTACCTCTTGACTCAATTCTGTAAAGAAGTTATTAAATAAGGTTATATTATTAGATGCTTCATCATTAACTAACAACTCTCCCAGTGCATTCTCTGCAGAGTCACGCTGAGTAACTAGACCATCGTACAACTCCTTTATTTTCAAAGATTCTCCTAAAAGTTGATTTTGTTGCATAAGATTTAAGTGGATTTCCTCAAATTCCTTATAGTTATTGGTACTAATTAAGGATAATAAATTAGCATTCTCTTTATAGAGCATTTCTTTATGAATATTTATTTTGCCTATTTCTTCTTCAAGATTTTTTTTTCGATGACGATAATACTTTAATCGGTTACCTTTGAGCTGATTATTAAACTCAATCAACTCCGAAAACTTTTTTTGAATTGCTGGAAATTCTATATTCACTTCTTCATATAGACCTTTTAACACCTGGTGATTAACTTCAATTGGGTTTTCCTCTTCATCAACCAGAATTTTTTCAATCTTTTGTTTTTGGAAAATTAAAGAGTTATGGATATCCTCTAATTTCAATATCTCATTCTTCAAAAAAGAAACCTTCTGGATTTTATCTATTGTTGTCTCTCCTTGTATCACCAAATTAAATTGTTCTTCTAACTTTTTAACAGAGTGACTTACAATTCTAATTCTTTCATTAAGGTCATCAATATTACTAAAGTTGTGTAGTTTCATTAGTTCAATTATGTCATCGCTAGTAGATTTAATCTCATTTTGATAGCCCATCTTTTCAGCACTTATGTCTTTAGAAGTTAATTTAAAGAGAAACTCATAAATATTTCTGTACTCTAAATTGGTAGTAGTTTGATGCAGGTATTTTAATATATTATCCGGCAAATCATTCTTTTGACTAATACGCACAAATTTACTAATTAATTGCCTAAAGGTAGGTGGTTTATAAATCCCAAAAATTATCTGATTAAGCTCTTCATGAAAATCAACAATATTATATTTTTTTTCATTAATGAAACGACTTCCTCTATCAAAAAGTTGAACCTTTGTTTTATAAATCCCACCTAAGAAGTCTTCAAAAACAAGCTCAGCTTCCACCCTATTATCATTTATAAAGTCCTTTAAATTTGTATTTTCACTACCTGTATCATTATCCGTCCAAATATATTTTTTATCCTTAGCTCCTAAACAGATATCAATAATTTTCAAGAATGTAGTTTTACCAACATTATTTCCTTGCTCTTCGACATTTTCACTTTCATCAACAACGATGTTTAATCCCCGTTTAAAAGTTACTTCCCTTATTATCTCTAATTCAGGAAATGTTTTTTGTATAATTAGGGAATTAAGGTACATAAATAACATCCTCCCCTTCTATATCAATTTTTCCAAGAAGAAATAAAAAATTTAAAGCTAATATTCCCTTTTGGGAGGGCATTTTTTTATCAATTTCTTTAAACAGCTCATCTAAAAAAACTGCATTGTATCTTTTATATTTTTTCATTTTATCTAAAATTAAAGCTGATAAATATAAAATTGTTTCATCAGGCCTACTATCACTATCCATCAGAATCATAATTAATCACCTCAGGGAATTGGATCTAATAATTTACACTTAGTAAAACAATAATACATTAGTGCATATAAAGCATGCTCAGCTTCTTCAACCCAAAAATCCTCAGCATTTCTATCATTTGATAGCCTTATTTTTAAGTCTTCAAATACTAATTTACATAAACTATCTTTGTTAGTCCACTGTGCCGCTTCTCTATGCTCCAAATATATAAAATGAACCGTATTTATAATACTTGAAGGTTTTAAAAACTCCTTTAAAATCCCCTCAACATCTCCTAACAAATGATCTGTTGATTCGAATTTCGCACGATATATTACAAGTTCATGATATTCCATTTTTTCGATAATACCACTAGGAATCGATAGTTTATACTCTTCTTCCGCTTCTGGTAGTCTAGATATTTTTTCACATATATCAAATAAATAACTTCTATTTAAAGTTTTAGGGACTGTATGCAAGTGAACCTGACCAATATATCCAGTATTATTTAAATTCCCATTCCCGTTCGATTGAATAGATTTAGAGTTATTTCTACCAAACATCTAACATGCCACCTTATTTAAAATTTGCATTATCACCTGTATTATTAATATTACGATTCCCTTCAGATTGAATGTTACGATTCCCTTTAATTTTATTGGCTTTTATGGCCTTTGTATTCAAAGCATTCCAAATCAAAGAAATAATCGTAAGCACAGATGCCGCGATACTTAAATATAAACTCATTTCATTCATTATAATTCCTCCCCTACAATTAATATCATATTAACAATCTTACAAGAAACTGTATATAGATATCTAAATGTTATTTTCCAATAAATATTCTTCAAAAAACTATTTAGTACTTCCTTTTACTAGATTAATACATATTTATTATTAATCTAGTATTCACACAATAATTGCAATTTATTGAAACTCATAAAGATAAAAATTCCATCATTTTATCTGCTATCAATATTCCTACTATGTCTTTTAAAATAATTTAAACTCTGCATAAATATCGTGTGTTAACTTCGATAAAGGCCTTTTTCCCCAATCTTCATTATCAATATTACTCATAAAAACTGAATTTATCACTTCATTTCTTGAATGAAATAAATCTGGGAACTGTTCTATCAACTCATCAATCCTACTATCGTTATAAATAATAGCATTCCGAATAATATCTCTAACATAGTCTTTATGTTGTCTATATAATAGTTCTATCTTAAGAATTTTTTTCACATTTTCAATTTTAGATTTGTGTTTCTCATTCCTACAAACTAGTTCTATATTAAAATTATCACTTATTCCAGTCCAATATAAAAAATCATTATCAATAAATTTTGTTTGAAAAACTACATCATTACTAAATTCATCTTCATACGGGTAATAAATGTCATCTTCATTTGTATCTAACGCCTGTTTTTTAGAATTACATATACTACAGCTAGGAATCAAGTTATACAAGGAGATAGATAAATACGGAAACAAACTCTTGGGAAAGAAATGATCAAACTGCGGTCGAATCCCTTCATTTCCTATAGTAAATGTGTATTGTCTATTACAATATGGACAAACCCTAACATTTAATTTTTCCAATAATGATTTTGACCAAACCCTTTTGGTGAATTTTGTATACATTTTTTCGAACGGATCATTTTTATCTAAACTGATTTTGCCAATATAGTTAATGCTCTCAATTAAATCACTTTTGCTACCAATTAATAACTTTTTGAGCTTCTTGTCATCCATTTCCCCAAAATCATTGTACAAATATTCTTTTAATCTTTTATATTTTGGTAGCTCAATTATCTTTTCGATAACAGCCTTAAATCTCACTTCTATGTCTTCATAATGCGCTACTTGAATTATCCCTTTAACTTTTTCATCCATTTTAATTTTAATCATTCATTTTTATCCTCCAATTCACTTATATACGTTTGGAGTTGCTTTACCTGACTCTTTAAAATATCAATTGTTTCATTAATTTTTCTAGGCTCTTCATATTTGTTTAACTTTCTTCTTAATTTTAAGTTTTCATTGTATAACTCAGTATAATTTAATTGGAATTTATCGTTATATATTTTCATAAGCCTATTTTGTATCAGTGGTTCACCAATAGAATTAATAATATATAACCACTCATTCTTCTGCTCCAAATTTATACCTTCCAAATTACCATTATTAATTAAAGAAATAACTTCCCTTATTTTATTAGTTGCAAATTCCCCCATTGTAGATGACATAAAGAAGCCATCTTTTAAAAGGGTATGAATATTAGTCCCAAAAGTACTTAGTCCTCTATTCACATTTCTACAATAACCATCTTTATCTTTTTCTAGATAGATAATATTACTTGTTACAATGTCAGATAAAATGAAAGGCGAATGCGTGGATGTAATTATTTGAAATTTCTTCCTCCCTTCACTGATATCTTCCAAAAATAGTATTAATTCATTCATAAAATTCCTCGTCAATTCTGGATGCATTCTGGCCTCTGGTTCATCTAATAAAATAATATATTTATCTTTAGAAGGTGTTAGTAAAGATACTTGCTCATATAGTGATGCATAAAACCCTAAATACGCTGATTCACCGTCACTTAGATTTTCGATTGAATAATCAAAAAAACCACCAAAAACAGGTACTATTTCGTTAAAGTTACTCTTCATCCTTTCATCAACAGTTAATTCAATTACTTTTAAAACCTTATCTAAATTCATTTGTTTTGTAATGTCTAAACTTATGTAATCCTTATGAAATTTTACTGTTTTATTTATAGATAGCTCGTCTGCAAAATTACTAAAACCATTTAGAATATGCTGTGTCTCTTCTTCAGTATCAAAATAATTGTCAGATATTATTTTAATAATATCTACATAGTAATCTCTATATCCTTTTAATGACTTTCTCTTTATACTAAGTAAATTTGTTTGCATCTCTATCTTTTTTTTCATTTCATTATCTAAACTTGAATTAATTTCATTAAAAAAGTATTGTACAAAGGATTCAAACACCTTACATATTTCTTTTTTCCTTCCCTCAAGATCTTTATAGGAATATTGTATTCCTAATTTTTTTTTCATCTTTAAAACTGTCAATAAGAAAGTAAGTGTTATAATTAATTTTTAGCGTATACCTATCATCCCTAAACATAAATTTTTTAGACCTATGTAATTGTTTATATAACATTTTAATTTTCATAACTAATAACTTTGATTGGAATTTCGCAACTCTTCTTGGAACCGAAATTTTGTAATCATCTTCTGGTTTAGTAGAACTATAATCATAATATTTTGGATTGAGTTTTTCACGAAGTGAAATAATGGCTACTTTATCTTGTTCTGATCTACAATCACTATTTACTCCCTCAATATCTTCATCCTCATCTAGCTTATAATCCCTCGAACGCTCATTCAAATCACTTTGATGTATTAGCATTCCCTCACTGTAATAGCAGGTAAAAGCAAACCAATATTTACTTTTCCAATAACCATTACTTATTCCAGATTCATTTTTTATCATACTTTGAAAACTCTCAATATCATTCCCTTCAACACAAAACAAATCTTGATTATTACTATCTTTCCCCATATAGTAAAGAAAAAAATAAATGGAATGTTTAATTTCAGCTTCAATATCATCGTTTACGATATAACCAAATTTTCTCTTTTGCTTATATCTTATTTCAAATTCGGCGTTATTTTTATTCCTATCATTAGATTTGAGCCCTATTGCATCTAATAAATTTGTTTTACCCACGCCATTTTTACCTACAACCGCATTTATATTCGTAATGTATTCAGGATAAATTGAAATATAAGCTGCATTTGCTACTATATTAATACTCTTTTTGATATGATCATAATTTATTATGAATCTCTCACTAAAATTCAATTCAACTTCTTTATAATTCCTGAATTTTTCCACCCAAGCGTAAACAAGTTCCATATCATTTCCCTCCAAATCCCTTTTCAGTTATTATTCTATCAATCTCCCCACAAACTAACTAGTCCCCCTCAGGAAGAAGATATTAAAATAGAAATCTAGTAATTTACTATTCCCTTAAACAAGAGAAGGCTACACTATATTAGATAACTGAAATGAAAAAGGCCTACAACAACTTAATAGACACCCTTAAATTACTGACTGAAGCTATATGTTGGGAGATTTAGACTTTCTTCTATAATATACTTTGAGTGTTCGTATTCTTCTACCGTATTGACATCTCCAATAAGCCCTAATAATCGTTTTGCCTCCTCCACAGCTTCAGGAATTTTAGGGTTTAATAAGTCATAGAGTATATTTCCATGGTTAGATAAACGAATTAAATCATTCATTATACTTATTACTACCCATGCCTTTGCAAATTTTTCTTGGGATTGATAAGCCTGAACCATTCTATTTATATTGAAATCTGTGTAATATCTTTGGACAATTTCCATATCATCCTCTAAAGTAAAACCTGCATCTATTATTTTTTTATAGAGGATTTGATGGTGCAGAAAATTTGAAAAAACATGTATACATTCGTCGTACATATTTTCTTCACGGATATGTTCATCATGAATATCCAAATTTCTGTAACCATTTTCCGATAAATGAATATGTGTTATTTCATGTGCTATTCTCCCCTCTAATCTTTCCACAATAGGTGTTGGCTTAATTTCAATTACCATTGGCGAAAACATATGAACCATCCCCAACAAATTCTCGTCCGCCTCTTCTAATCCCCAAATTATTACTTGTCCACTTAGTCCTAGAGACCTATGGAAATTTTCTAAACGTCCTATATCTAGTGTTGCAGGTTGTATAAAACCAAACTTAAATAACATTCTTTTCTCCCACTCTCAATTATTTATTTAAAGCACTTACTTTTAACTTAAACTCTTGTGATTTTAAATTTACAAATAAAAAAAGAAGCTACTCAAAAGTTCGATAAACTAATGAGTAGCCTCTATTAACACTCTTAACTCACCAACAATCTCCTCTAAAGCAAGTGAGAAGTGTAAGGCAGATTACATCATTCCGCCCATACCGCCCATACCGCCCATACCGCCCATGTCAGGCATTGCTGGCGCATTTGGTTCTGGCTTGTCAGCAACTACAGCTTCAGTTGTTAAGAACATAGCTGCAACAGATGCTGCGTTTTGAAGTGCAGAGCGAGTTACTTTAGCTGGATCTACGATACCAGTTTCAAGCATGTTAACCCACTCGCCAGTAGCTGCGTTGAAACCAACGCCTACTTTTTCGCCTTTTAGACGCTCTACAACTACAGATCCTTCTAGACCAGCGTTGATTGCGATTTGACGAACTGGCTCTTCTAGTGCGCGAAGTACGATGTTGATACCTGTTGCTTCGTCGCCTTCAGCTACGATAGAAGCTACTTTCGTGTATACGTTCATAAGTGAAGTACCACCACCTGCAACGATACCTTCTTCTACTGCTGCACGAGTTGAGTTAAGTGCATCTTCAATGCGAAGTTTGCGCTCTTTTAACTCAGTTTCAGTTGCTGCACCTACTTTAATTACTGCTACGCCACCTGCAAGTTTTGCAAGACGCTCTTGTAATTTTTCACGATCGAATTCAGAAGTTGTTTCTTCTAATTGCGCACGGATTTGACCGATGCGAGCTTCGATTTGTTGTGTATTTCCGATACCTTCAACTACAGTTGTGTTTTCTTTCGTTACAACGATTTTACCTGCGCGTCCTAAAGATTCAACTGTAGCAGATTTTAAGTCACGACCTAATTCTTCAGTGATTACTTCGCCACCAGTTAAGATTGCGATATCTTCTAGCATTGCTTTACGACGGTCACCAAATCCAGGAGCTTTAACAGCTACTACATTGAATGTACCACGAAGTTTGTTCACTACTAATGTAGCTAAAGCTTCGCCTTCTACGTCTTCAGCGATGATAAGAAGTGGTTTACCTTGTTGTACCACTTGCTCTAATACTGGTAAGATTTCTTGGATGTTAGAAATCTTTTTGTCAGTAATTAAGATGTATGGGTTATCAAGAACTGCTTCCATTTTGTCAGAATCAGTAATCATGTAAGGAGATGCATATCCACGATCAAATTGCATACCTTCTACTACGTCTAATTCTGTTGTGAATCCTTTAGACTCTTCTAAAGTAATAACACCGTCGTTACCAACGCGCTCCATTGCTTCAGCGATTAATTGACCTACTTCTTCATCAGCTGCAGAAATAGCAGCTACTTGTGCGATAGAAGATTTACCTTCGATTGGTTTCGAAATCTCTTTTAATTCTGCAATTGCAGCAGTAACAGCTTTTTCGATACCTTTACGAAGACCCATTGGGTTCGCACCAGCTGTTACGTTTTTAAGACCTTCACGAATCATAGCTTGCGCTAATACAGTTGCAGTTGTTGTTCCGTCACCAGCTACATCATTTGTTTTGCTAGCAACTTCTGCTACTAATTTTGCACCCATGTTTTCGAATGCATCTTCTAATTCAATTTCTTTTGCAATTGTTACACCATCATTTGTAATAAGTGGTGAACCGAATTTTTTCTCAAGTACAACGTTACGACCTTTTGGTCCAAGCGTTACTTTTACTGCGTTTGCAAGAGTGTCGACACCGCGAAGCATCGAACGACGTGCTTCTTCACTAAATTTAATATCTTTTGCCATAATAATTGACCCCCTTGGATTTTTTAAGATTTATATAATTAACCGATAACTGCTAAAATGTCACTTTCACGTAAAATCAAGTAGTCAGTACCTTCGTATTTTACTTCAGTACCTGCATATTTTGAGAAGATGATAAGATCACCTGCTGCTACCTCTAAAGCAACACGCTCACCATTTTCAAGCACTCGACCAGTACCTACTGCAATAACTTTACCCTCTTGTGGTTTTTCTTTTGCAGTGTCTGGTAATACAATACCACTTGCTGTTTTTTCTTCTGCTTGAACAAGCTCAATTACAACGCGATCACCTAATGGTTTTAGCATGAACAACAACCTCCTCATTTTGTTATGTAAATTTTCTTTATTAGCACTCAAGTCACCCGAGTGCTAACACACTTATAATAATAAATAATCTCAATTTCTTTTGCAAGTAAAAAAATCATAATTTTTTCGCAAATTAAGCTATACACTTTTCTATATAGAGTCTCTCTTCTTCTACCTTTACTATATGAATCGTTGTTTCCACTACTCGTATGTTACAATATGAAAGGACACCCTAAGTTGTTTTCGCTATACACACAACTTTCTCCTGTCTTCTATTATAATTTCAAATACGGATTTACGAAAAAAACATAATTTACGCGAGGTTTATATCGTAGGTAGCATATTTACATGTTATCCTACCTTATCTCATACACTAGAGTTAGAAAGGATGGTTAAACCATTTGAAAAAACAATATTGGTGGGTTATCGTTACATACATTTTAATGCAGTTATCATCCATTGCTGGATTACCACTTCTCCTAAAAACTGGACTTTATGATAACAGGGGCTTTACTAGAGAAGAGAAGTTCCAACTCATAACTGGACACTGGGCAATCATTAGCTTCTTTATTGCATTATGTATCGTACTTTGGTTACTTAGAACAGATATTCGCGACAGACGTTTAGATACAACGCGTTCTTCTATTCCAGCTACGATTGGTTGGATTTTTATCGGCTTCTTTTTAGCATTTTTCTCGCAAAGTATTGCCGGCATGATAGAAATGCGTTTATTAGGAATTAAACCTGGATCAGAAAATACAGCGAGACTTATGGATATCGCTAGAACGACACCTTGGTTCCTTATCGTCATCTCTATAATAGGACCTATCTTGGAAGAAATCGTATTTAGAAAAATTTTATTTGGTACACTTTATAAGAAGTTTAACTTCTTTATTGCTGCTATCATTAGTTCTCTCGTATTCGCAGCAATTCATTTTGATTTCACTCACTTATTGGTATACACTTCTATGGGGCTCGTGTTCGCCTTTTTATATGTAAAAACGAAGCGTATTATCGTCCCTATCGCAGCTCATGTTGCTATGAATACATTAGTTGCAGTTGCTCAAGTTTTAATGAGCAATGAACAAATTCAAGAAATGATTAAAGAAGCTGAAAAAATGCAAGGCTTTATCGGAGGATTTTTAGTATGAGAAACTCACCATTGTTCATGGCTGCATTGTACTTCCTTCTAGGATGTATCTTTACACGCTTCGCCATTACAAACGTAACAGATACAATCTGGAATATGTGGACAATACTATTTGCAGTTATGGCAACAATTGATTTTAATTTGGCACTTCGCCTCATCTTAGTTAAATTCACAAAGAAAAAACAATAATAAAACGCAGAGGTCGCTTCCTCTGCGTTTTATTGTGGATAATTCTTCAAAAAGTAAACAAGTGTTTGTAACTCTACTGCTAAATCAATATGATGAATTCTTATATTGTCTGACACATTTAAGCGCGCTGGTGTAAAATTTAAAATACCATGCACGTTCGTTTCTGCCAATCTATCTGCTACAGATTGTGCTACTGTAGCGGGTACTGTTAATATTGCCACTTGTATATCAGTTGATAAACGTTCTTCTAATTCATCTAAATGATATACAGGAATGCCCCCGATTTCTGTTCCGACTTTCTCTTCACTAACGTCAAACGCCATTTCAATTTTTGTATTATTGTTTTTCGTGAAATTATAATGTAAGAAAGCGGTCCCTAAATTACCTACTCCAATAAGTGCTACACGTGTTATATCATCTTGGTCGAGTGTTTCACGGAAAAATGATAATAGATAATTTACGTTATATCCATAACCTTTTTTCCCTAACGCTCCAAAATATGAGAAATCTCTTCGAATCGTTGTGGAATCAACCTTTACCGCCTCGCTCAATTCTGCTGATGAAACACGTTGCTTACCAGAAAGAGATAAGTTTTGGATAAATCGATAGTATAGAGGCAATCGTTTGGCAGTGGCCTGTGGAATTTTTTGCTGATCCATATAACCTCTCCTCTCTTCCTATCTTTATTCATATACTTGAATCTAATACAGAAGTTTAGCACTCATGAATTTCCCTGTATAATAAAGAGAAGAAGAATTCTCTCTTTATTTTAAACTATACACTATTTTTAGTATGATTGAGAAATATAAACATGGCAAAGTTAAGAAATTATTTGAGGTGAAAACATTGATTTTATTACAAGTAAACGCGCTTTCGAAATTATACGGTGCAGAAACGATTCTTGCAAACATAAAATTGGAAGTTCAAACGAAAGATCGTATCGCATTAGTCGGACGAAATGGAGCCGGAAAATCTACGTTATTAAAAATAATAGCTGGTGAGCTGTCTCATGATGGTGGCGAAATTATAAAACCGAAAGATGTCTCAATCGGATACTTAGCTCAAAATACCGGTTTAGAAACGTCTTTAACAATTTGGGATGAAATGTTAACCGTCTTTACACACTTGCAGCAAATGGAGACAAAACTTCGAAGGCTAGAGCAAGAGATGGGAAAAGAAGAAAACTTTTCAAATGAGGCTACATACGAAAGATTATTAGCTGATTATGACCAATTACAATTAGATTATAAAGATCAAGGTGGCTATCAGTACGAAGCAGATATCCGCTCGATTTTAAGTGGTCTTGGCTTCCCAGTTGAAACGCACCAGACGACGATTTCTACATTAAGCGGTGGACAAAAGACACGATTAGCTCTCGGTAAATTATTATTAACGAAACCAGACCTACTTATTTTGGACGAGCCTACAAACCATTTAGACATCGAAACGTTAACATGGCTTGAACAATATTTACAAGGCTATCCTGGCGCAATACTAATCGTTTCCCATGACCGTTATTTCTTAGATAAACTCGTTACACAAGTATATGAAATTTCAAATAAAGAAAGCAGACGATTTGTTGGTAACTACAGTAAATATTTAGACTTAAAATCAGCGCTATACGAGCAAGAAATGAAACGTTATGAAAAACAACAAGATGAAATCGCTAAGCTTGAGGACTTCGTTCAAAAAAATATAGCGCGTGCATCTACAACAAAACGTGCGCAAAGCCGTCGTAAACAATTAGATCGAATGGAATTATTAACAAGACCATTAGGTGATTCTAAGTCAGCTTCCTTCCACTTCGATATCGAAAAACAAAGTGGAAATGATGTTTTACAAGTAAAGGATGCAACTATCGGCTATGATGAGGATCCGATTATTGAACATGTAACGATGCGCTTAACTCGCGGGGATAGCGTTGCTTTAGTTGGTCCAAACGGAATCGGGAAATCCACATTATTAAAATCACTTGTGAATAAGTTACCACTATTACACGGTGAAGTTTCTTTCGGATCCAATGTATCTGTTGGTTATTATGATCAAGAACAAGCAAACTTAACATCTTCTAAGCGGGTTTTAAATGAGTTATGGGATGAATATCCCTTGCAGCCTGAAAAAGAAATTCGCACGATATTAGGTAACTTCTTATTCACCGGGGATGATGTACTAAAACCAGTATCTTCTCTTAGTGGTGGACAAAAAGCTCGATTAGCTCTTGCAAAACTTATGATGCAAAAATCGAATTTATTAATTCTTGATGAGCCTACGAATCATCTTGATTTAAATAGTAAAGAGATTTTGGAGAATGCTTTAATTGATTATCCAGGTACCCTTCTATTTGTCTCACATGACCGCTACTTTATTAATCGTGTAACAACGACTGTTGTTGAGTTATCAACAGAAGGTGCACAAGAATATTTAGGTGACTACGATTACTACGTTGAAAAGAAAAATGAGATGATTGAACGCGCAGCATTTGAACAACAAGAACAGCAAGAAAGCCAAGCACCTGTTCAAAAAACTGTAGCTCAAGAAAAATTAAATTATCTCGAAGAAAAAGAGCGTAAACAATTAGAACGTCAACGCACTCGAAAAATTGAGGAGCTAGAACAAAACATTGTAGAATTTGAAGAAGAAATTGCTACGTTAGAAGATCAACTTTGCTTACCAGAAATATATGCAGATTATGAAAAAGCTAGTGAAATTACAACGAAAAAGCAAACACTGCAAGAACAACTTGATGCATGTATGGCAGAATGGGAAGAATTACATTTATAAGAGTATGAATAAGAAGGGTGTCTCATAAGTCGGGATTTTTGACTATGCGACATCCTTTTTGTCTTCTAGTTAGGATGAACGTCATATTGTATAAACAATTCGACACGACATATCGATTTACCGACAAAGTTTGACATTGTTAATAACCCCTATCATAAGAGCGTATTTCAAAATGTTTTTTAGAGATATCTTCTTGTTATTTATTTCCCGAAAAAGAATACACGTAAAGGTCAGACTTCATCTGATTTATCAACAAGTTTATACACATATCCACCTTTGTAAAATAAACCCCAAAATAACTTTTCCACATTATCCACAATCAATAAAAAAGTTATCAACATTTTATATACACAACAAAACCCACATTATCAACAGATAATATGGGTTTTATCCACAAGCTGTGGTTAATTTTGTGTATAACTATGCTTCAATATCTAATCCTGGATTTGCATTTAAAGCTAATGTAGCACGTTTTCCTTGTTCATATGCAATTGTACCTGCCGCCGCAATCATTGCCGCATTATCTGTGCATAAAGATAATGGAGGGATAATTAGCTCAATATTTTCTTTTTGTGCAAATTCTTCTTCTAAACGTGCACGAAGTCCTTTATTAGCAGCTACTCCACCAGCTAGAAGCAGTTGCTTTACGTTATACGCTTCTGCTGCACGGGATGCTTTCGTTACAAGCACATCTATTACACTCGCTTGGAAACTTGCTGCTAAATCTTCCGGTGCAATTTCTATCCCGCGTTGTTTTGCGTTATGCACAGTGTTGATAACTGCTGATTTCAATCCACTAAAGCTGAAATCATACGAATCAGGTTCTAGCCATGCACGAGGCAAATCAATTGTTGGTTCTCCTTCATGTGCAAGGCGATCAATATGAGGACCACCTGGATATGGCATAGATAACGTACGAGCTACTTTATCATATGCCTCTCCAGCTGCATCATCCCTCGTTTCACCAATCACTTCGAATGAACCATGCTCTTCCATATAAACAAGCTCCGTATGCCCACCAGATACAACAAGTGATAGTAGTGGGAATTGAACTTCTTTTACTAAACGATTCGCATAAATATGACCAGCGATATGATGAACACCAACTAGAGGAATATCATGTGCAAAAGCTACTGCTTTCGCTGCATTTACCCCTATTAAAAGCGCCCCTACTAAACCAGGTCCTTCTGTTACAGCAATTGCATCAATATCATCAAATGTGATATTTGCTTCTTTTAAAGCTTCTTCTAACACAACTGTAATTTCTTCTACATGATGACGGGATGCAATCTCTGGTACAACTCCGCCAAAACGTTTATGACTTTCAATTTGTGATGCAACTACGTTTGCAATAATTTCCGTTCCATTTTTAACAACTGCTACTGCTGTTTCATCACAACTTGTTTCAATACCAAGTATAATCGTATTTTTTTCCATTATATATTCACCCACATTACGAGACCATCTTCCTGATTGTCTGCATAGTATCGTTTACGAATTCCACCATTTTGAAATCCGTATTTTCTGTATAACTGTTTTGCTACTTCATTTGATACACGTACTTCAAGTGTCATCGTTTTTACCCCTAAATCTTTCGCTTCGGAAATAACTTCTTTCAATAAAGCATCCCCTAGCTTTTGACCTCTGTATTCTGGCAAAATAGCTATATTTGTTATATGTGATTCATCAATAATTATCCACAATCCACAATACCCAATTACACGACCATCTTTTTCTAGCACAACATAATGTGCATGTTCATTCGTCGTTAACTCACGGTGAAAGGCATCTGCAGTCCAAGGAGTTGAAAAAGACGCTTCTTCAATAGCTACAATTTGAGCGATATCATCGAGTTCCATCTTTCTAAATATCATATCCATCTTCTGCAAACCCCTACTTGTTTTGACTTTCTAACCACTTTGTTTCGGCCTCAGCTAAACGAAGGTAACTAGGAACAAATGAATGCACATCTTGTTCTTCTTTTTGCAATCCTAAGAACGCTAACTCACTTGGTCTTGGGTTATTTTTAGTGAAAGGAGCAAATACAGCTTGATTGCCTAAATGTTCTATTATTGTTTCTTTGTGCAGTTTAACATCGTTACCAATAAATAAAACCTGCTTGCCTTTATCTTTTAACATTTGCAACCAGTCTACAATAAGGATGATTCGGTCTTCTTCTATAGAAGTGACATTCTCTCCTTCATATGTATATAACCCAGTATAAATTTGTCCACGTCTTCCATCGAATAAAGGACAGATTAATCCATCAAAATTAGCTCCGTTTGCAGCTACTACCTCTAAACTTGATACACCTACAATCGGTATTTGAAGTGACCAAGCTAATGTTTTTGCAGCTGTCACACCTATGCGAACACCTGTATATGATCCAGGTCCAGCAGCTACAACGATTTTAGTTAATTCTTTCGGTTTTACACCGCATTCTTTTAACAGTTGTTCTACAGCTGGCATAAGACGTACAGAATGGTTTTTTGTTAAGTTTGTAATGATTTCCCCAATTACGTTTTCTTCCTCAATAAGGGATACACCCATTACGTAATTTGAAGTATCAATTGCTAGTACTTTCATCTTGTAATAGCTCCTCACATAATCTAATATATCGATCTCCAATTGGCTCGAGTACAATTTTCCTTGTATCATCTCCAGCATGGAATAAACTAATTTGTAACTTCTCATTTGGTAAAAATGCTTCTATTAAATGAGCCCATTCTACTACGGTAATTCCTTCACCGTAGAAATACTCATCAAAACCTAAGTCCTCTTCACTTTCTGCTAAGCGATACACGTCCATATGATATAGCGGCAATCTCCCTTTATATTCTTTAATAATATTAAAGGTAGGACTATTTACAACTCTTTTCACTCCAAGACCTTTTGCTAGTCCTTTTGTAAAAGTTGTCTTACCAGCCCCTAGATCTCCTTCTAAAATAATTACATCTTGTGCCCCGACAAGTCCACCTAGTTTTTCTGATAATCTTTGTGTTTCCTCAGAGGATTTTGTTGTTATTTCATATTTACTCACAGACTTCACCTACTTTACTCACAATGTTCTCTGCTCTTTATTATACAGGTTTTGAATATATAAAAAAGTCCTTAGGAGTTTTCCTAAGGATAGTTTGACTGTCTTTATTAGTTTTTTGTTAAAACAAATAAAAAAATACGAAACAACATGTTTCGTTCTTTTCTTTATATAAAATGGCGGTCCCGACCGGGGTCGAACCGGCGATCTCCTGCGTGACAGGCAGGCATGTTAACCACTACACCACGG
>NZ_JAQFNK010000040.1:0-21413 GCF_027710505.1 Bacillus cereus group sp. TH152-1LC
TAATAAAAGAAAAAGAGAGGAGAATGCAAAATGAAAGAGCAAGTATTACAAGTAACAAAAGGTGACTTCGTAGGATCAGCAAGTGGAGCGGTAGTATTAACAGCATTAATCGTATTTCTATCAAGCGTATTAGTATAATAGAAGTTTTAAATTATACAAAATGAAAGGAGAATGAGGAATATGAGCAGTGAACAAGTGTTACAAGTAACAAAAACAGATTTATTAGGATCATTAGGTGGAGCGGTAGTATTAACATCATTTATTCTATTCCTTGCAAATATATTAGTATGAGATATATAAATACAATCATTCAAAAAAAATAAAGACTCTAGCATATTAGTAAGTAGTTAATATGTTGGGGTCTTTTTTGTTTTCCTCTTATATATACCTTCAAGTATGAATACTCCTTCCGTCATGTAAAGAGAAAAAAGTCGAATTTTATATGTAAGAAAAAAAGAGGAATTTGACAGAAAAGATAGAAAATTTTAAAGGTCAGAATTTGTTAGCTTGCTAACTAATTTCTATTAATTGATGTTGGAAGCGTTTTCGGTTGGTTTATAGCATGGACCATTTAATCTATTTACAGGGGGATGAGGATTTTATGAAACAAAAATCTATGGATACGCTAGCTGCACAAATGGAGGACTTTTTTCCAGTACGTGATGTAGATCATTTGGAATTTTACGTAGGAAATGCAAAGCAATCAAGTTATTACCTTGCGAGAGCATTCGGATTCAAAATTGTGGCTTACTCTGGGTTAGAAACTGGTAACCGTGAAAAGGTATCTTATGTTCTTGTGCAAAAAAATATGCGTTTTGTTGTGTCTGGAGCTTTAAGTAGCGACAATCGTATTGCAGAGTTTGTAAAGACTCATGGTGATGGCGTGAAAGATGTGGCATTACTTGTTGATGATGTTGATAAGGCATACTCGGAAGCAGTGAAACGTGGTGCTGTTGCGATTGCTCCACCTGTGGAATTAACAGACGAGAACGGTACACTGAAAAAAGCAGTTATTGGTACGTATGGTGATACAATTCACACGCTTGTAGAGCGTAAAAATTATAAAGGAACATTTATGCCGGGATTCCAACAGGTGGAGTTTAATATTCCGTTTGAAGAGTCAGGTTTAATTGCTGTAGACCACGTAGTTGGTAATGTTGAAAAAATGGAAGAGTGGGTTAGTTATTACGAGAACGTTATGGGCTTTAAACAAATGATTCATTTTGATGATGACGATATTAGTACAGAGTACTCAGCGTTAATGTCAAAAGTAATGACGAATGGAAGTCGTATTAAGTTCCCTATTAACGAGCCAGCAGATGGAAAGAGAAAGTCGCAAATTCAAGAGTATTTAGAGTTCTACAATGGAGCGGGGGTACAACATCTTGCTTTACTAACAAGCGATATCGTTAAAACAGTGGAAGCGCTGCGTGCAAATGGTGTGGAGTTTTTAGATACACCTGATACTTATTATGATGAGTTAAGTGCACGAGTTGGAAAAATTGATGAGGAAATTGATAGATTAAAAGAATTAAAGATTTTAGTAGATCGTGATGAGGAAGGATATTTACTACAAATCTTTACGAAACCAATTGTAGATCGTCCAACTTTATTTATTGAAATCATTCAACGTAAAGGTTCTCGCGGATTTGGAGAAGGGAACTTTAAAGCATTATTCGAATCAATTGAAAGAGAACAAGAACGTCGCGGAAACTTATAAGATTTGTATCCACCAGCAAAAGTCTTTTTGCTGGTGGAAATTTCATTTTCATAGGGAGGAATCATGATGAAATTTGTTACATTTCGTCTTCCTTCGAAAGAAATGCGAGCTGGATGGCTTGAAGGTGACAAAGTAATTGATATGAATCTTGCTAGTGATGGGAAATTACCTTCTTCTATGTTCGCCTTTTTAGAGAAAGCCGATGAGTATGTAGAAGTATTGCGTAAGATTAAGAATCCGGAAAAGGGTGTATATTCCTTAGAGGAAGTACAATTAGCGGCGGCAATTCCTAATCCGAGTAGTATTCGGGATTTTTACGCGTTTGAACAGCATGTAAAAACAGCACGCGGCCGAAGAGGGCTGGATGTTGTACCTGAATGGTATGATTTCCCGGTTTTTTATTTTACGAACCATCGTGCTGTAATTGGTCCGGATGATTTTGTAATCGGTCCGAAGAAATCTAAAAAACTTGATTATGAGCTAGAGATTGCTTGCGTCATTGGGAAAGAGGGAAGAAATATTTCTCGTGAGCAAGCAGAAGAATATATTTTTGGTTATTGTATTATGAATGACTGGAGTGCAAGGGACTTACAAGCAACGGAAATGAAGGTAGGACTCGGTCCGGCAAAAGGAAAAGATTTTGCAACTTCATTAGGAGCGCACCTTGTTACGAAAGAGGAACTCGATGTTTATCGTAACGGTGACCGTTATGAGTTAGAGATGGCTGCTCATGTAAATGGGAAGCTATTATCAAAGGGGAATTCCCAAGATATTTACTATACATTTGCTGAAATGATTGAACGTGCTTCAGAAGACGTTACGCTATATCCAGGCGATGTGATTGGTTCTGGGACAGTAGGAACAGGTTGTATTTTAGAGCTGGGTACGGAAGAGTGGCTGCAAGATGGAGATGTTGTAGAACTTACGATTACTGGTTTAGGTACGTTACGTAATACGGTCAAAAAAGAAATGGAAGCAGGTGATGGGCATGTTTTATCGTCACATGGGGGAGCTACCTCATAAACGACATGTACAATTCCGTAAAAAGGATGGATCGCTCTATCGCGAACAGGTAATGGGAACGAAAGGTTTTTCTGGTACGCAGTCTATTTTGTACCATCAATATATGCCAACGGAAGTAGGGCATGCGGCATTATCTCATTCTTGTCAGTTGCAGTATGAAGAAGATGTAGCTCTTGCTCATCGTCATTTTCGCACGAAAGAAAATAAAAAAACTGGCGATGCAGTAAGCGGAAGAAACTTTATGCTTGGGAATGAGGATTTATTAATTGGAGTAGTGACTCCAACAGAAAAAATGGACTATTTCTACCGTAATGGTGATGGCGATGAAATGTTATTTGTTCATTACGGAACAGGGAAAATTGAAACGATGTTTGGGACGATTCACTATCGAAAAGGTGATTATGTAACGATTCCAATTGGAACAATCTATCGTGTTATTCCAGATGAAGGAGAGACTAAGTTTCTTGTTGTAGAGGCAAATAGTCAAATTACAACACCGCGTCGCTATCGTAATGAATACGGACAATTGCTAGAGCATAGTCCGTTTTGTGAGAGAGATATTCGTGGTCCTGAAAAATTAGAGACGTATGATGAAAAAGGTGAGTTTGTCGTAATGACAAAGTCGCGGGGATATATGCATAAACATGTTTTAGGGCACCATCCGTTAGATGTTGTTGGTTGGGATGGCTATTTATACCCGTGGGTCTTTAATGTAGAGGACTTTGAACCAATCACAGGTCGTATTCATCAGCCGCCTCCAGTACATCAAACGTTCGAAGGTCACAATTTCGTTATTTGCTCTTTCGTACCACGTTTATACGACTATCATCCAGAATCTATTCCGGCACCATATTATCATAGTAACGTGAATAGTGATGAAGTACTGTACTATGTAGAAGGAAACTTTATGAGCCGGAAAGGTGTGGAAGAAGGTTCTATTACACTTCATCCGAGCGGAATTCCGCATGGGCCGCACCCTGGGAAAACAGAGGGAAGTATAGGGAAGAAAGAAACGCTTGAACTAGCTGTTATGATAGACACATTCCGTCCGCTTCGTATTGTAAAACAAGCACATGAAACAGAAGATGAAAAGTATATGTATAGCTGGATTGAAGAAGGTTCACATACTGTGAAATAGGTAAAAAGAGGCATGCTCACTAAGGGAGCATGCCTCTTTTATGGAATCGACATGTATAATAATACCAAAAAAAATATGGAAAGATATATAGAAACAATGATAAGGATTATTGTATGTTCCGAAAGATTTCTACTTATTTCGACAAAAGTATTGACTGGGGAAAGTGCTATTAGTAAAATAAAAAAGCGAATTAAAAATTTTCAGAAAATTTAAAACTTGGAGGAGCATGCTATGAAGCAAATTTTTCAAAAGAAGCCTATTGCAAAGTTAATGCAAGAGAGTAAGCAAAAGACTTTAGCAAGAACATTGGGTGCATTGGATTTAACTATGCTTGGAATCGGGGCAATTGTTGGAACAGGTATTTTTGTTCTAACAGGCGTGGTAGCAGCAAAACATTCTGGACCAGCTATTATATTATCATTTGCGATAGCCGCGTTAGCCTGTGCCTTTGCTGCATTTTGCTATGCTGAATTCGCTTCTTCAGTTCCTGTCTCAGGCAGTGTGTATACGTACACATATGCGACGATGGGAGAGGTATTCGCATTTTTAATTGGATGGGACTTAATGCTTGAGTATTTACTCGCTACATCTGCTGTAGCAAACGGTTGGTCTGCTTATTTTCAATCTTTATTAAAGGGATTTGGAATCCATATTCCTACCATTCTCTCCTCGGCCCCTGGTACAGGAAAGGGTGGAATAATTGATTTACCTGCGGTTCTAATTATTTTAGTAATGACAGTTCTTTTATCTAGAGGTGTTCGTGAAAGTGCACGAATAAATAACATTATGGTGTTTATTAAATTAGCGGTTGTTCTCATATTTATCTTTGCTGGTTTTAATTATGTAAAACCTGAAAATTGGACACCTTTTATGCCGTTTGGCTTAGATGGTGTAATGGCAGGAGCTGCTACAGTGTTTTTCGCATTCATAGGGTTTGATGCAGTTTCAACGGCCGCAGAAGAAGTGAAACGTCCACAACGTGATTTACCAATTGGCATTATTGCATCTTTATTAATTTGTACGGTTCTTTATATTGTCGTTTCACTTATTTTGACAGGGATTGTTCCATACGGACAGTTGAATATATCAGATCCAGTTGCTTTTGCGCTTCAATTTATTGGACAAGATAGTTTAGCAGGAGTAATTTCAGTAGGAGCAATTACGGGAATTACAACAGTAATGTTAGTTATGATGTATGGGCAAGTACGTGTTTCGTATGCAATGAGTAGAGATGGATTATTGCCGAAGCGTCTTGCTAAAGTCCATCCAAAATTTAAAACACCATTTTTAAATACATGGACAACAGGAATTATTGCAGCACTTATTTCAGGATTAATAGATTTAAATGTGTTAGCGCATCTTGTAAATATGGGGACTTTATCAGCCTTTGCACTTGTAGCTGTAGCTGTTATTGTAATGAGAAGAACTCAT
Organism: Bacillus cereus group sp. TH152-1LC; assembly: GCF_027710505.1. Lineage (NCBI taxonomy): Bacteria > Bacillati > Bacillota > Bacilli > Caryophanales > Bacillaceae > Bacillus > Bacillus cereus group sp. TH152-1LC. The sequence continues at coordinate 5,313 of NZ_JAQFNK010000040.1, forward strand.
CCAGATTTACCAAGAGCATTTAAGGCACCGCTTGTACCATTTTTACCAGCATTAACAGTGATTTTTTGTTTATACTTAATGCTTCAATTATCTGGAACGGCTTGGATTAGTTTTGGGGTATGGATGATTATCGGTGTTGCAGTTTACTTCTTATATAGCCGAAAACATAGTGCTTTAAATAATAGTAAAGACGAAGAAGATGCAGCAAATTTATAAGTTGAAAAATCCATCCTAATTCTGTTAGGGTGGATTTTTTGTTCTGAAAATTTACATTTTTCTGATTTGATTATAAGATAATTAATGGTGAACTAAAGGGGGGAGAAATATGAAAAATACGTGGCGGGATTTACGAGAAATGGACCGAAACATATGGATTCGGTTTATTGGCGAAACGTTAAATGGAATTGCAATGATGATGTTGATGCCCTTTTTTGCGTTATATTTAAAAGATAAGGTGGATTCGTTATTAGAAGTAGGAGTTATTATGGCACTTTCTCCGATTGCTGCAAGTTTCGGTTCTCTTCTTGGTGGGAGGATTGCTGATATATATGGAAGAAAGCCAATCATGATCTTGTCAATGGTGAGTAATGCATTGTTCATGCTAGGTTTTTTATTTATAGAAGGATTTATTCCTTATGCTATTTTATCTATTTTTTTAGGGCTCAGTAATTCATTATTTCATCCCGCTGCATCAGCAATGGTTGCGGATGTAACAGCGCCTGAAAAGAGAACCGAGGCATACGGTTTATTGCGGATGGGATATAATATTGGTGCTGCGATTGGGCCGGTAATAGGGGCATCGGTGGTGGTACTTTCAAAAAATGTTGTGTTTATTATTGCTTCATCCACAATGCTGTTTTATGCACTAATGGTGTTATTTCTTATTCAAGAAACAATGCCGAAAGTTACGGATGAAAATCCAGAGAATAAAGATGAAAAAACAGTAGCAGTTTGGAAAATTGTATTTCGAGACAAAGTGTTAATGATTTACTTATTAGCAGGTATCATTGTTTCGATGGGATTTTCTCAAACAGAAGGCATGTTGCCGCTACACTTTGATAACGAAATGAAGGGTATCTTTGGTACTAACAATCCATATCCATATTTAATGGCTTTAAATGGACTATTAGTTGTGTTGTTCCAGTTTCAAATTTCAAAATGGGCCACAGATAAACCTGTCGGCAAAACGATGTTATATGGTGCATGTTTGTTCGGGATTGGTTTGTTCTTTATAGGATGGTTACCGAAGTGGTTTGGAGAATTTGATGCAAATGCTACGATTATTTTAATAACGTTGCTGTTTGTTTATACCATATATACATTAGGTGAGATGATTATGTCGCCTGTACAGATGACGTTTGTAGCGAATTTGGCTCCTGAGCATTTGAGAGGGACTTATATGGGAGCTGCGAGTTTGCAGTGGATTACAGGAGGCGCACTCGGTCCACTTTTGGGAGGTTTTTTATTAGATCAATTACTTGGCCACTTGCTATTTACAATTTTAGCTATAGGATGTGTAGTTGCAGGTATTGTATATGTTTCTTTAGATCGTCTCGTTGAACAAAGGCAAAAAGGCACACTGACTAAGCAATCTTCTTAATGAGTAGATGACATACACGAAAAGGGGATTTCTACATATTCTAGGTACATAACTAGATTGAGCTGTAATTTTATATATGTATGAAGAAATTTAAGTGGAAAAAGTATAGAAAACCAATAAGTGGTGTCATTTATTTATTTGTAGAAGTTACATTTTATTTCAAATAGGAACTACCTATTTTTATAAAAAGTGCTAAAATAGAAAAATGAAAACAATTGGTTAGGGTGATTTCAGTGACAAAAATTAAATTAGGTTTATTATATGGTGGAAAATCAGCTGAGCATCAAGTTTCGCTACAAACGGCTCTTGCTGCTATTAAAGCATTAAATCAAGATAAATTCGAGATTCATCCAATTTATATTACAGAACAAGGTCAATGGGTGCGCGGTGAGCGTATTGAAGGTGAAGTAACAGATGTTGAAGTTCTAAAAATGAGCGGTGCAGAAAATGCGATTTCTCCGTTATCATTAAGCACAGAAATCATTCCATCTGCAGCTTCTGAGGAAAATGCTATTGACGTTATTTTCCCATTACTACATGGACCAAATGGTGAAGATGGAACAGTTCAAGGATTATTAGAATTAATGAACATTCCTTATGTAGGAAATGGTGTTTTAGCATCTGCTGCTGGTATGGATAAAGTTGTTATGAAAAACATCTTTGCAGAGGCTGGATTGAAACAAGCAAAATATGCATCATTCATTCGTAGCACATGGGAAAAAGATCGTGAAACAGCATATGAAAAAGTAGAAGAAGTATTAGGATATCCTTGCTTCGTAAAACCAGCAAACCTTGGTTCAAGTGTTGGTATTAATAAGTGTAAAAATCGCGAAGAACTTGAGAATGCATTTGAAGAGGCGTTCCAATTTGACCGTAAAATTATTGTAGAAGAAAATATTGTTGGACGTGAAGTAGAAGTTGGTGTACTAGGTAATGATGAGCCGAAATGTTCAGTTGTAGGTGAAATCGTACCGAAAAAAGACTTCTATGATTATAAGTCGAAATACATCGATGGCGATACAGCGTTAATTATTCCAGCTGAAATGACAGAAGAAGAGTCTAACGTTATTAAGCGAGATGCAATTATTGCATTCCAATCGTTAGATGGTGCTGGCTTAACAAGAGCTGATTTCTTTTTAACGAAAGATGGAGAAGTATATATTAACGAAGTGAATACGATGCCAGGATTTACGCCGTTTAGTATGTTCCCTCTATTATGGCAACATACTGGATTACCGTATCCGGAATTAATTGAAGAGCTAATCAATTTAGCAATTGCGCGTCACGAGGAAAAACAAAAAATTAAATATACAATCTAACAAAAAAGGAGGAGGCACTATTCGCAGGAATAGTGCTTCCTCTATGTAAGGAGTGTTTTCATGATAAATCGAACGTTAAAACAAGTGGAACAGATGGTAAATGGCACGGGATTAGCAGAGCAATATGAGGGGATTACTATACAAGGAGTGTCTATTGATACGAGAAAAATTGAAAAGGGAAACTTATATGTTCCAATTCAAGGTGAACGTTTCGATGGACATGCTTTTGTAGACAAAGCTGTTGAAAATGGAGCTGTGGCGACATTATGGATGAAAGATGTAGCAAATCCACCCGAGAATCTTCCAGTTATTTTTGTAGAAGACACGCTATCGGCATTACAAATGTTAGCGAAAAATTATCGCGATCAATTGGATGTGAAAGTTATTGGTGTGACGGGTAGTAACGGTAAAACATCTACAAAAGATATTGTAACAAGTCTTCTTGCGACTAAATTCAAAGTTCAAAAAACAGAAGGCAACTTCAATAACCATATCGGGTTACCGCTTACTATTTTAAACTTAGAAGAAACTACAGAAGTAGCTGTATTAGAAATGGGTATGTCAAGCCGAGGGGAAATTGAATTCTTATCTAAGTTAGCACGGCCAAATGCAGCTGTTATTACGAACATTGGTGAGGCACATTTAATGGACTTAGGCTCTCGTGAGGCGATTGCTGAAGCGAAATTAGAAATTGTAACAGGATTACAAGAAGGTGGAGTATTCGTATATAACGGAGATGAGCCGTTATTAACAAATCGTGTTCCTGAAATGAATTTAATAGCTGAAACAGTTACGTTTGGTGACGCTAGAGCAAATGATTACTATCCGACGACTGTAACATTACAGGCAACTGGGACACACTTTAAAATGAATAGAGAAGAAAATATTTCATTCTATCTACCGGTATTAGGAAAACATAATGTGTACAATACGCTTGCTTCAATGGCAATTGCGAAACATCTCGGTGTAACGTGGGAAGAGATGAAAGAAGGTTTAGTTACACTTCAAATGACAGGCATGCGTATGGAGATTGTAAAAACAAATAGTGGTTTAACAATTATCAATGATGCCTATAATGCGAGTCCAACGGCTATGGAAGCAGCATTCCATTTAATGAATGGTTTAGATGGATTTGCTAAAAAGATTGTTGTACTCGGTGATATGTTAGAGCTTGGAAATCAAGAGGTACAGTTTCATTATGAAGTAGGTAAATTAATCGATCCAGCAAAAATCTCATATGTGTTCACATATGGTAAATTAGGGGCTCAAATTGCTGAAGGGGCGAAAATTAATTTCCCTAATGAACGTGTAAAGGCGTATGATAATAAAGAAGAGTTAGTGAAAGAGTTGCAAGCAGTAGTCGATGCAAAAGATGTTGTATTAGTAAAAGCATCTCGCGGTATGAAATTGGAAGAAATAATTACGATGTTGAAATAATTGGTGTATATAAATAGGGATGATAGCTACGAAAATAGAAGAAACTTATAATAAGCGCTTACAGTAAATATAAAAAAATAAAAGTGAAGAAAAAAACTCTGAATATGAAAATAAGGTAACAGTTGGGTTTGCTTTTTACACATACAAAACTTATAATTGATAAAGTGTAATAACGTTTAGAAGTATTTTCGCGAAGAATATACGCCCGTTTATATACGTGAGCATTCAGGAAAAGGGCTTTTCCGCAAATTCGGAAAACGCCTTTTTTTAAATGATAAGTATAGGATAGAAAAGGAGAAGTAACATTGACAACATTTCGAGAATTAGGATTAAGTGAGTCTTTACTGCAATCTGTTGAAAGCATGGGCTTTGAAGAGGCTACGCCGATTCAAGCTGAAACAATTCCACATGCATTGCAAGGTAAAGATATTATTGGGCAAGCGCAAACAGGTACAGGGAAAACAGCAGCATTCGGATTACCACTACTAGATAAAGTGGATACAAATAAAGAAGCCGTTCAAGGTATTGTTATCGCGCCAACGCGTGAATTAGCAATTCAAGTTGGAGAAGAGCTATACAAAATTGGTAAACATAAACGCGTTCGTATTTTACCAATCTATGGTGGTCAAGATATTAACCGCCAAATTCGTGCTCTAAAAAAACACCCACACATTATTGTTGGTACGCCGGGTCGTATTTTAGATCATATTAACCGTAAAACACTTCGCTTACAAAACGTAGAGACTGTTGTTCTTGACGAAGCGGATGAAATGTTAAACATGGGCTTCATTGAAGATATTGAAGCGATTTTAACAGATGTGCCAGAAACACATCAAACATTATTATTCTCAGCGACAATGCCAGATCCAATCCGTCGTATTGCTGAGCGTTTCATGACTGAGCCTCAACACATTAAAGTAAAAGCAAAAGAAGTAACAATGCCAAACATTCAGCAGTTCTATTTAGAAGTGCAAGAAAAGAAAAAGTTTGACGTGTTAACACGCTTACTAGATATTCAATCTCCAGAGCTTGCAATCGTATTCGGTCGTACAAAGCGTCGTGTTGATGAATTATCAGAAGCGTTAAACTTACGTGGTTATGCAGCAGAAGGTATTCATGGTGACTTAACACAAGCGAAGCGTATGTCTGTACTACGTAAATTTAAAGAAGGTGCTATTGAAGTTCTTGTTGCAACAGACGTTGCTGCACGTGGTCTTGATATTTCAGGCGTAACACACGTATATAACTTCGATATCCCACAAGATCCAGAATCATACGTTCACCGTATCGGTCGTACTGGTCGTGCAGGTAAAAAAGGTATTGCAATGTTATTTGTAACACCACGTGAATCAGGACAATTAAAAAATATCGAGCGCACAACAAAACGTAAAGTTGATCGTATGGAAGCACCGACACTTGACGAGGCATTAGAAGGTCAACAACGTTTAATCGCTGAAAAACTTCAAAGCACAATTCAAAATGAGAATTTATCATACTACAAGCGTATTGCAGAAGAAATGTTAGAAGAGAACGACTCTGTAACAGTAGTAGCTGCTGCTTTAAAAATGATGACAAAAGAGCCAGATACAACTCCAATCGCTTTAACATCAGAACCACCAGTTGTTTCAAGAGGTGGCGGTTCTAAAAAACGCGGCGGTAACGGAGGCGGATACCGTGATGGTAACCGTAATCGTAGTCGTGACGGACGCGGCGGTGGCGATGGTCGTAACCGTGATCGCAATCGTGATGGACGCGGTGGTGGCGATGGCCGTAACCGTGATCGCAATCGTGATGGCGGTAGCCGTGGTCGTAAAGGTGAAGGTCAAGGTCGCCCTGGATCTTCAAATGGACGTGGCGAAAGAAAACATCATAGCCGTCCACAAGCTTAATACAAAAGAGAATGCCCTTTGCTGGCATTCTCTTTTTTTATTTCTGTAATTGTACATACTACATAATAACTTGTGTAGAAAAGAGGTGCTACATGCTTGTAAGACTTGGGTATGTTGCGATGAGTGTACATGTAAAGAACGCATCTCCATCTCAAACGATGACATATGCGCAGTTTCAACGAATTGATGATCGAGAGGCTGCAATTCGTAAACTCGAAAGAATTGCTAATTCGAATTTAGAAAATTGCTTACGGTTATTAAAGCATAATAAAGGGCATGATATATCTTTCTTTCGGCTTAGTTCCAAGCTTGTTCCTTTAGCGAATCATGAGGAGTTGTTAGAGTGGAACTATATTCGCCCCTTAAAAGAAAATTTAAAAGTGCTAGGTGATTACGCTATTCGAATGAATATGCGTATTGATTTCCATCCAGATCATTTTGTTGTGCTGAATTCACCTGAGGAGAAAATTTTTAAGCAATCTGTAAAGACATTGCAGATGCATAAAAAATTATTAAAAGGTATGGGAATTGAACATAAGCAACGATGCGTATTACATGTGGGCGGAGGTTATAACGATAAGGAGCTCGCGTTAGAGAGCTTTATAGAAAATTGGTCAAGGGTTCCAAGGGGTATCCAAGAGATGGTCATATTAGAAAATGATGATACGACCTTTTCTTTAGAAGAAACATTGTATTTAGGTGAAAAGTTAGATATTCCAGTCGTGTTTGATCTGCATCACCATATGATGAATCATGATCGAGAAGATTGGCATGAAGATTGGGCGCGTGTTGTACATACGTGGGAATCGTCTTTGTTGCCAGTGAAAATGCATATTTCTAGTCCTAGAGAAGGAAAAGACCCGAGAGCACATGCGGACTTTATTGACGTAGATACTTTTTTATCTTTTTTAAAAAAGATAAAGGGAAGTGTTCCGCAAATTGATTGTATGATTGAGGCGAAGATGAAGGATGAGTCTTTATTTCAATTAATGAGAGATTTAAGTAAACAAACAGAGGTAGAAATTGTCGATGGTGCGAGCTTTTATATTAAATAAGCTCTGCACCATCGAATTTTTTTGCTAATAAAGGAGTGCAAATACCGCCAATGATCAATCCTGTTAAATGGCTTATAGGGTTAGCGGAGGGATTGAAGAAAGTGAATAGTAGTAATATACATATCATGATTGAAAAAATAGCAATGTCTCTTGGATTGGAAGAACGATATCGACTATACAATAGAAATAATTGCGCTCCTAGCAATCCGAAAATACCACCAGATGCCCCGGCATGAATATATTCAAGAGGCATAATAAGATAAGAAGAAATATTTCCAAGAATGCCAGAAAGGAAAAAAATAATGATGAAAGAAAAGTGCCCTAGTTGTTTTTCGATAGAAGAGCCGAGCGCAAATAAACAAATACTATTAGAAAGGAAATGTTGTAAGTCTACATGTACAAGTAAGGAAGTTATGAGACGCCACCATTCTCCTTTAGCGATATATTCATTGTAGGATGCCAGGGGAAAGAGAAAAAAGTCGCCTAACATAATCATGACTAATTGTATGAGAAGTAAAGTGATGACGATTGGTTGTAAGGAAATGCGGATAGTAGGTATTAGCATGTTGTTAGTATCACTCCTTTTGCATCAGAAAGATTCTCTGTTATTCTTACAATATGAAAAAAGAAAGCTAAATAGAAGAAGGGGATTTTGAAATGATTGTAGGGATTGGAATCGATATTATTGAATTGAATCGAATTGAAAAAATGCTAGATGGAAAACTTAAATTTATGGAGCGTATTTTAACTGAAAGTGAACGTAATGTTGCTAAGGAACTGAAGGGAAGCCGCCTTACAGAGTTTGTAGCTGGAAGATTTGCAGCGAAAGAGGCGTATTCAAAAGCGGTAGGGACTGGTATCGGGAAAGAAGTAAGTTTTTTAGATATTGAAGTAAGAAATGATGATAGAGGTAAGCCCATTCTCGTTGCAAGTACAGAGCATATTGTTCATTTATCAATTAGTCATAGTAGAGAATTTGCTGTTGCTCAAGTTGTTTTAGAAAGCTCGTCACGCTAGTCTGCATATTTTATATCTTTGTCTCATATATTTGATGTAGCGATAAGGAAGGTACATCTTCCATTTATTTATAGGGGCAAAGGGGCTGAAGTGATGAAAAGGCGTCTGTTTTTAGTTCTTGTCGGTTTATTAACCGTTTTCGTGTTGGCGGGTTGTATGGAAAAGAAACAAGATGATGTTGTGAGAGATTTAGAGGCGAAAGTAAAAGGGATGAAAAGTTATCAAGCTGAAGCAAAACTATCTATTAAAACAGGGAATGAGCCTCAAGAGTATAAGGTAGAAATATGGCATAAGGAACCTTCTTTTTATCGTGTAAATTTGCAGAATGCGAAGAAAGATCAAAGTCAAATTATTTTAAGGAATGAAGAAGGGGTGTTCGTATTAACGCCAGCGCTTAATAAGAGTTTCCGTTTCCAAAGTGATTGGCCGCAAAATAGTAGCCAGGCTTATTTATATGAATCCCTTGTGAGAGATATTTTGCAGGATAAGAAAAACCTTACTTTTGAAAAAACAGATAAGTATTATATTTTTAAAACAAAAACAAACTATCAACATCAAAACATGTTACCGAAACAAGAGATTACATTGAAGAAAAGTGATTTAACACCAGTTTCGGTGAAGTTAATGGATAATGATCAAAATGTTCTTGTGAAAGTAGATTTCTCAAAAGTGAAATTTGATGCGAAATTTGATAAAGGTGCATTTGATACGAAACAAAATATGTCTAGAGCACAAGTAGATGTTCCAACAACAGCGAAAGAAGACAAACCATTTGCAATTTTGTATCCGCGTGATACGCCGCAAGGTATGGTTTTGAAAGATGAAAAAGAGTTGAAGACAGACAGTGGCAAGCGTGCGATACTCACATACACTGGAAGTAAGAAATCCTTTACTTTGATACAAGAAAAGGCAAAAGTTGCAGAGGTTTCGTCAGCGATAAGTGTGAGCGGAGAATTAGTTGATCTTGGCTTTACAATTGGGGCATTGACGAAAGATTCTTTAACGTGGTCGCATAACGGAGTAGAATATATGCTCGTGTCTAAAGGTTTAGAGCCGAAGGAGCTATTAATGGTTGCTCGTTCAGTTACAGAGAAGCAAGTGAAGTAAACTTCTTAGACGTGGTGATATATGTGCACCACGTCTTTTCTTAGTTTGAAGGGTGGATTTCATAAAAGAAGCATATAAAAGAATAAGCTTCGCATATCGTGTATAAGGAAGTGTATTTATGGAAGAATCACCATTTTACCGTGACACTTGGGTGGAAGTGGATTTAGATGCGATCTATAACAATATTACACACATTAAAAATTTCATTCCAAGTGATGTAGAGATTTTTGCTGTAGTTAAAGCGAATGCATATGGACACGATTATGTACCGGTAGCTAAAACGGCATTAGAAGCGGGGGCGACAAGGCTAGCGGTTGCCTTTTTAGATGAAGCTTTAGTGCTTCGAAGGGCTGGTATTACTGTGCCAATTTTAGTATTAGGTCCTTCTCCGCCTCGTGATGTCAATGTAGCTGCTGAAAATGAAGTGGCGTTAACTGTTTTTCAAAAAGAATGGGTGGATGAAGCGATCAAACTTTGGGATGGTTCATCTATAATGAAATACCATATTAATTTCGATAGTGGTATGGGGAGAATTGGGATACGCGAACGCAAAGAATTAAAAGGATTTTTAAAGAGTTTAGAAGGTGCACCGTTTTTAGAATTAGAAGGAGTTTATACACATTTTGCAACAGCGGATGAGGTGGAGACTTCTTACTTTGATAAGCAATATAACACATTTTTGCAGCAGTTAAGTTGGTTGAAAGAGTTCGGAGTGGATCCTAAGTTTGTCCATACAGCTAATAGTGCTGCAACGCTACGTTTTCAAGGGATTACATTTAATGCAGTACGAATTGGCATTGCGATGTATGGGTTATCCCCATCCGTAGAAATACGCCCTTTTTTACCGTTTAAATTAGAGCCAGCGCTATCATTGCATACGAAAGTTGCTCATATTAAACAGGTGATTAAAGGGGATGGAATTAGTTATAACGTCACTTATCGAACGAAAACGGAAGAATGGATTGCAACTGTTGCAATTGGATATGCAGATGGATGGCTTAGAAGATTGCAAGGATTTGAAGTGCTTATAAATGGTAAAAGGGTACCGATTGTAGGTCGAGTAACAATGGATCAATTCATGATACATCTTCCTTGTGAAGTGCCGCTTGGTACGAAAGTTACACTCATTGGAAGACAAGGTGATGAGTATATTAGTGCTGCTGAGGTTGCTGAATACTCAGGGACCATTAATTATGAGGTTATTGCAACGATAAGTTTCCGTGTGCCGAGAATATTTATACGGCATGGCAAGGTTGTAGAGGTAATTAATTATTTGAATAATATATAGAAGGTAGTATGTTTTGCTTCTTGTCATTTGAGAGGACTGTTCATTGGTTAAGAATAAGCTCATTTTTGATGAGAAGCTTTGTACTTATAGTTACGTTTAACATAATTTAACGTGAATTTTGCGGAGAAACTCTTTCGCTTCTTGTTTGTAATGAGATAAAAAATAAAAGAATATGAATGTTTTGTTTGTGAATTGGAAAACATAAGCAAGGAATAAGGAAGTCTTTGCAACAGGCGCCATACAATGGTATTATTACAATAGGTGTCATATATATATTTGGGTGTGTAGTTGACGGTGGAGGTGTATTTTTGTGTCCGAATCAAGTGTAACTACTGAAATCGTGGTTCGGTTGCCAAAGCAAATGGTAACGGAATTGGACGGAATTGGAAAACAAGAGAATAAGAATCGCCATGAACTAATTTGCCAGGCAACACAACTGTTATTGCGTCAACATAAGACGAAGAAACGCTACCAACATGAATCAATGCGACGTGGGTACATTGAAATGGGAAAAATTAATCTTGGTATTGCATCTGAAGCTTTCTTAGCAGAGTATGAAGCAGCTCATACAGTAGAACGCTTAGTTAGCGGGGGGTAATATTTTGATTGTAAAACGCGGCGACGTGTATTTTGCAGACCTTTCCCCAGTTGTTGGTTCTGAGCAAGGAGGCGTTCGTCCGGTTCTTGTCATTCAAAATGACATCGGAAATCGTTTTAGTCCAACGGTGATTGTAGCGGCTATTACTGCACAGATTCAAAAAGCTAAATTACCCACTCATGTGGAAATTGATGCGAAAAAGTACGGTTTTGAGAGAGATTCTGTTATTTTACTTGAGCAGATTCGAACAATCGATAAGCAGCGCTTAACGGACAAAATCACTCACTTAGATGAAGTGATGATGATTCGTGTAGATGAAGCGCTACAAATTAGTTTAGGACTAATAGATTTTTAAATCGGCAGTTTAAGTTGCTCTCTTTACAGGGCAACTTTTTTTTATTATAGAGGAGGTTACGGTTGTATATGGAAATGGTAGATAATCGACAAGCGTTAATGAAAATGTTAGTGAAGGAATTAGGCTTTACCGAAAAGCAAGTTCGTCATGTTATTCAATTAACAGAAGAAGGTAACACAGTTCCATTTATTGCTCGTTACCGAAAAGAATGGACAGGCTCTTTAGATGAAGTGCAAATTCGTGCGATTTTAGAGAGATGGCAATATATGATGCAGCTTGAAGATAGGAAAGAAGAGGTTCTTCGTCTTATTGATGAGAAGGGGAAACTGACAGGAGAGTTACGTCAGCAAATTGTTAAAGCTGTAAAGTTGCAAGAAGTAGAAGATTTATATCGTCCATATAAAGAGAAAAGAAGAACGAAAGCAACGATTGCGAAAGAAAAAGGACTAGAGCCGTTAGCTGAATGGCTATTGTTATATAAGAAAGAAGATCCAAATCAGAAGGCAGTGGAGTTTATTAACGCAGAGAAAGAAGTACAATCTGCAGAAGAGGCATTGCAAGGTGCCCAAGACATTATTGCAGAAATTGTTTCAGATGAAGCGGCGTATCGTAGTTGGATTCGAAATGTTACTTTTAGAAAAGGTGTTATGTCTTCGTCCGTAAAAGATGAAGAGAAAGATGAAAAGAATATATATGAAATGTATTACAGTTATGAAGAACCGTTGCAGAAGGTAGTACCGCATCGTGTATTAGCGATGAATCGCGGTGAGAAAGAAGATATATTGAGAGTTTCTGTTGTTCCACCGGTAGATGAGATAGTAACTTTCCTATATAAGAAAGTAATTCGTGATAACGATTCTAAAAGTGCCCATTATGTAAAGTTAGCGATTGAGGATGGTTATAAACGATTAATTCAATCCTCTATTGAAAGAGAGCTTCGAAAAGAATTAACAGAAACAGCTGAGGAACAAGCGATACATATTTTCTCTGAGAACTTACGTAATTTGTTATTACAACCTCCGATGAAAGGGAAGGTTGTGTTGGCTGTAGACCCTGCATATAGAACGGGTTGTAAATTAGCTATTGTAGACGATACGGGGAAAGTTCTATATATTGATGTTATTTATCCGCATCCACCAGTGCGTAAATATGAAGATGCAAAAACGAAAGTTCTTTCTATTATAGATAAATATCAAGTTGAAATGATTGCGATTGGGAATGGTACAGCTTCTAGAGAATCAGAAGAATTTATAGTTGATGTATTACAAAATGTGAAACAAGAAGTCTTCTATATTATTGTGAACGAGGCTGGTGCGAGTGTGTATTCGGCTTCTGATTTAGCACGTGAGGAATTCCCGGATTTACAGGTTGAAGAAAGAAGTGCTGTTTCTATCGGCAGACGTCTGCAAGATCCGCTTGCTGAACTTGTAAAGATTGATCCTAAATCAGTTGGGGTTGGACAATATCAACATGATGTATCGCAAAAGAGGCTGAATGAATCGTTAACGTTTGTAGTAGAGACGGCAGTTAACCAAGTCGGTGTGAATGTAAATACAGCTTCAGTTGCTTTATTACAATATGTTTCGGGTTTATCGAAAACTGTTGCGAAAAATATTGTGGCAAAGCGTGAAGAAGAAGGGAAATTTACAAAAAGAACAGACTTAAAGAAAATACCGCGTCTAGGTGCGAAGACATATGAACAATGTATAGGTTTTTTACGTATATTAGAAGGAGCAAATCCGTTAGATCGAACGGGTATTCATCCAGAACAATATAAAAATGTTGAATTGTTATTGAAGATTCTAGGATTATCAAAAGATGATGTAGGGCAGCCGCAGTTGCAAAAGAGCTTAGAAGAAGTAGAGATTTCTAAGTTATCGGAAGAAACGGGAGTTGGAGAACCGACGTTAGTTGATATTATAGATGCACTCATTAGTCCAGAGCGAGACATGAGGGATGAGTTACCTAAACCGCTTCTGAAAAAAGGGATTTTGAAATTAGAAGATTTAAAACGTGGTATGGAACTGGAAGGAACAGTTCGTAACGTTGTTGATTTTGGTGCTTTTGTTGATGTAGGTGTAAAACAAGATGGTTTAGTACATATTTCTAAACTGAGCAAACAGTATGTGAAGCATCCGTTAGATATTGTATCTGTCGGACAAATCGTCAAGGTATGGGTAGATGATATTGATACGAAAAAAGGTCGCGTTGCGCTATCTATGTTGCCGATTGAATAGTAAGAGAAGAGAGCAGATGAAACTGCTCTTTTTTTATGGGATAAAACGTGTAATGGATTATGAGCTTTGATGTATTTTGCTATAATAAAACCAGCATTCATTTAGTAATTTAATTTGATGCCGGTTTTTTTCAAAATATGCGCGTTGCATTTGTTTTTTTAGCCACGTAGGCATAGGAATCCCTCCTTGTTTAATCCTACTCTCAAAAATCTAAGGTACTATTGATGAGAGGTTGGTGAGTGGATTTCTATTTATGCTATGTTTTTAGAAACCACGCTTCTTGAATGAGGATGGGTATATGTACTATTTAATATATGTATAAGGGAGGAGAAAAGTGTAAAAATATTTTTTAGTTTAGGAGGAATGAGAGTGGATACACAAGAAATACAGCGTCTGGTGGAAGAAGTATCACTACAATACTTCGGAATGCCATTTTTACATAAAGCTATGTTTAATAGTAGGTTGCGTACAACTGGTGGACGTTATCTATTGAATACACACAATATTGAACTGAATTATCGATATTACGAAATATATGGGAAAGAAGAGTTAGTCGGAATCATTAAACATGAGCTTTGTCATTATCACTTACATATTACAGGAAAGGGCTATAAGCACCGGGATAGAGATTTTCGTGAACTGTTAAAAGAAGTTGATGCGCCACGCTTCTGTAAACGAATAATTAATGAAGAGAAGGAAAAAAAGGTTTATACGTATGAATGTATGGGCTGTTTGCTTCAATATGTAAGAAGACGTCAAATAAATACCACAAGATATGTCTGCGGAAAGTGTAAAGGGAAACTGAAGTTGATAAAGAAAACATCTTGACAGTGAAAACGCAATCCAGTATATTATAAACATGTCACGTGTGTACAAGATGCTGTGAAAAAACATCTTGACTTACGATGAGAAATTTTATAAGATACAAATTGTCTTTATTATTCCGCAGTAGCTCAGTGGTAGAGCTATCGGCTGTTAACCGATCGGTCGTAGGTTCGAGTCCTACCTGCGGAGCCATACAGAGAAGTACCCAAGTGGCTCAAGGGGCTCCCCTGCTAAGGGAGTAGATCGCTAACGCGGTGCGAGGGTTCGAATCCCTTCTTCTCTGCCATATATACTGGCCCGTTGGTCAAGTGGTTAAGACACCGCCCTTTCACGGCGGTAACACGGGTTCGAATCCCGTACGGGTCACCACTTCGGAGGATTAGCTCAGCTGGGAGAGCACCTGCCTTACAAGCAGGGGGTCGGCGGTTCGATCCCGTCATCCTCCACCATATAAATTATATAAGTAGTATCATCGCGGGGTGGAGCAGCACGGTAGCTCGTCGGGCTCATAACCCGAAGGTCGCAGGTTCAAATCCTGTCCCCGCAACCAAATGGTCCCGTGGTGTAGTGGTTAACATGCCTGCCTGTCACGCAGGAGATCGCCGGTTCGACCCCGGTCGGGACCGCCATTTTAACTTCTGCTATTTGGCAGTTGTTTTTTATTGGACATTATGTTACAATAACATTTGTCTTTGAAAGGAAAATAAACATTTCGATGGGCTATAGCCAAGCGGTAAGGCAACGGACTTTGACTCCGTCATGCGCTGGTTCGAATCCAGCTAGCCCAGCCATTTACGAGCCATTAGCTCAGTTGGTAGAGCATCTGACTTTTAATCAGAGGGTCGAAGGTTCGAATCCTTCATGGCTCACTTTTGTTTTTTCCGCGCGGTCGTGGCGGAACGGCAGACGCGCTAGGTTGAGGGCCTAGTGGGGGAAACCCCGTGGAGGTTCAAGTCCTCTCGGCCGCATCAAAAATCTTTTTTGAAAAAGTACTTGCATTTGAAAATGTAGTATGATAAGATAATTGAGTCGCCAAAATACAACGACGAAAAAACATCATGAATAAGCGCCCGTAGCTCAATTGGATAGAGCGTTTGACTACGGATCAAGAGGTTAGGGGTTCGACTCCTCTCGGGCGCGCCATAACGGGAAGTGGCTCAGCTTGGTAGAGCACCTGGTTTGGGACCAGGGGGTCGCAGGTTCAAATCCTGTCTTCCCGACCACGCGGGTGTAGTTTAGTGGTAAAACAAGAGCCTTCCAAGCTCTGGTCGAGAGTTCGATTCTCTTCACCCGCTTTTAGTTCTTTGAAAACTGAACGAAACAAACAACGTGAAACGTCAATTTTTATTTTTAGATGCTAGACAAACTAACTTT
>NZ_JAQFNK010000041.1:0-18789 GCF_027710505.1 Bacillus cereus group sp. TH152-1LC
ACTATTATCCTCGGAAGAGCTTATACAACAGCGGTATGAAAAGTATAGACAAATAGAGAATTATAAATGAAAATATTTAAAGTCCGTATTGCATTTCGGAGGATTCTTGCGAAAAAATTTTAAATATTTTGTAAGTAACCTCTTAAACTGGGATATGCTGATAATATTACTCTACAAAAGATGTGTGATCGGTATGGAAAAGGAAAATTTGTTCAAATGGAAGCATTATCACATACCCATCAACTTAAGAAATTGATTGTTCCCCAAAACGATAAAATGAGCTGAATTCTCATAAATAACTGGGGGGTATCTCAAAAGCTTAGGTTGATGGCAATGGGCTACCGCCAACAAGACACGAATTTTGCATGCTAAGCAAAAAAACAATAAGCTGTCCACATGGACAGCTTATTTACATAATTCTCGTTATTGGAAGTAAAGTAAACCCCTCTTATTGGGGTAC
Organism: Bacillus cereus group sp. TH152-1LC; assembly: GCF_027710505.1. NCBI lineage: Bacteria > Bacillati > Bacillota > Bacilli > Caryophanales > Bacillaceae > Bacillus > Bacillus cereus group sp. TH152-1LC. The sequence continues at coordinate 461 of NZ_JAQFNK010000041.1, forward strand.
GAACACTGTTCTTGTTATAATTAATCTTTTTCAGAACGTCTATAATTCTCTTTTAAAAAATATATGTAAATATAATAAAAAACAAATGATTAATAGAAATATTCTACGCCACTCGTTTTTTATTGGACTTCTTTTTACTGTACTTTTATTTTCTTTATGGGTTATTAGAAAAATAATTGTCTATATAAGTCTTTATTTTTTCAAAATCCTTTTCCATAAATAAGATTGCTGGTACTTCAATTATTGGAAGATTATTTTCATTATCAAAAGGTGGACACGGTTTGGGAACTACCAAATAGTCAACTGAGTTTTTATCCCTAATATAATTAATTGAAACATCATAATACTTAGAAAAATATCCCTTCAAATCATCCTGATTCCTTAAAAATGGTAGAGAAAATATTGAACCATAATTTATACCAGCGTCGACAATTAATACAAAGCATATTTTTTTCATGATACACTCTCCTCGTATAATAAGTTTTAAGTTAATAACTGTTCCTTGAAAATTAAATAGTTTTTATCTTCAAGAGCTAGATCCAAAAAATGATGTATGGGTAAAATTTAGTCTTGGATACTGGGGGATTTCCCTACCTTATTCAAAGAAAGGCATTACATGCTATTCCGAATGCAATAAAACAAATAAAATACTAAGACAACAACAGTAATAATACTCGATGCTGTTTTGAAAGTTTTGTTTTCATACGTTTTATTTAACAAGAAGAAGAACAAAACGACCCAGACCCCGTTGGAAAAGAATGATGTTAGTGCATTAAAAACAACTCGAAACGCAAACATAGAGTCTTCCATTAGTTTTTCACCTTTCTTTTTCCTTATTATACCATTTAAAAAGTGATGTGTCGTGTTTTTCTTGTATATTCTATACATGTGAGGTTAACATAACGTCCTATTATCGGTAGCGAGTTTTTCATAGAATCCTTGTTTTTACTAAATTTTTTGTCTCTATGTCTATCTATCACTTATATAAGATTTTATACATCATTGATATAGCCGAGATTCTAGGGATCTTCGCTATATCAATGATGTATAAAAAAGTAGTTAAACTAGTGTGTTTTACTCCGGTTCATTTCAAAATATAATTGAAAATTCATCTTTAAATTAAAAAAAGAAGGTGTTACCTTTATATATTAATAACTTCGAAATATTGTATAACAGATAATTTTTATGCATGATTGATTAGCATTGCTTATTGTGCTAACGAATCATGATAGTGTGGCGACCGACAAACTAAATAGTTGCTTATCCTCAATTATTAGAAGGGAAGTTCTATCATTTCGAGAATTTATTAGACATAGACGAGTGCTATAAATTTCTATATCTACATAAAGAGGTGACTACGCATGAATCAAAGACCGTCAGAAGAAGAGTACGCCGGGGACTCCGGCGAATATATCCGTTTGGTACCGGACGGTAACATCATCGATATTCTACTCGCCCAGGAAAAGCAAATGACCGAGCTCCTGGCATCGTTGACCGAAAGCCAGGCCGCATATCGGTATGCGGAAGGAAAATGGACGCTGAAAGAAGTCGTGGGCCACATTGCAGACGCGGAACGCGTCATGACCTACCGCCTGCTCCGGTTCGCAAGAGGGGACCAGACGCCTCTGACCGGTTTCGATCAGGAATTGTTCATACCTCCTTTCGGAAGCTGGACAACCGAGCAATTGGCCGAAGACTACCGGGCCGTACGGCAATCAACGATCACATTGCTGCGCGGGCTACCCGCGGAGGCGTGGACCCGCAAGGGCACAGCCAACGACCTAAGCATTACGGCGCGCGCCCTCGCGTACGGTATCGCAGGACACGAACTTCATCACATGGGGGTCGTCATCCGAAATCGGTACTTGAGTTAATCGTCGGCTGAGGCCGATTAAGCATTTTTGGAATCGGTCATAAATTTAAAACTGAATGTACTCGTCTATCGCTTGATTTAGTTCCTCAAACGTATCGTATTTATGTAAAAGCAGGCTTATTTAAAGATATTGATGCGGCGCGTTCAGAGAATTAGGAGATAAAGCATTAATTACATCGGCAAAAGCACTAGTAAATACGGCGTATCGATTAATTGTGGAAGAAGGGCTGTTAGAGAGGCGCAGAGGAATCAAGGATAAGTGATTAAAAGGAGTGGCTTTAACCACTCCTTTTTTATGGGTTTTTAGGGAAGAACATGCTAATTAATTTAGGGATTTCAAAATAAAAAATATCTTTTTTCCATTCTGTGTATAATGAAAATATGGGATGTTTTGTGATTTCAGCAAATATGAAAATGGTAGATAAACTTTTAAGTTAGTTGTTTGAAAGATTCAAAAAATGATGTCGGTAGGTGAAGTAATGATAGAAGATATTCAATTGAAATCCATCAATGAGTTAGTTGACGATAAACAGTACTTTATTCCTTCGTATCAAAGAGGTTATCGATGGGGAAAGAATCAAGTTCAAAATTTATTAAATGATTTAGAAGAATTTATGAAGAAGTATTATCAAAAAGATGATATGTTTTATTGTTTACAGCCATTAGTGATCCGAAAATGTGAAGATGGTTATGAAGTAATAGACGGTCAACAACGTTTAACAACAATTGCATTAATTCATGCATATTTAGAAGAAGAATCTTTTTCAATTACTTATGCAACAAGACCAGAGAGTGCGGAGTTTATTCAAAATATAGCTGAAAATTATAATGAAGAAACTTCTATTAAAAATATAGACTATCACTTTTTTAAAGAGGCTTATACAGTTATAAAAGAATGGTTTGAACAAAAGCGTCAAAATGGGCGTACTTTTAAAAATAAATTTTCTATTATGCTAGGTGAACAAGTGAAAGTAATTTGGTATGAAGTGGGAGAGGATGTTGAAGTACGCGAGGTGTTTAGTCGGTTAAATAGCGGGAAAATCGAATTAACGAATTCGGAGTTATTAAAAGCTGCTTTAATTTTGAAAACGTCTTCTTATGAAAGACCAATGATTTCAACACAATGGGATGAAATCGAGCATCGATTACAAAATGAGCGTTTTTGGAGGTTTTTAGGCAAGAAGAAAAATTACATAAATCGAATCGAATTTCTATTTGATATTGCGGCGAATTATGTGAATTCACATAATCCAGATCCGTATTATACATTCTATAAATTACAAGAAGAGGATATTCAAACGGTGTGGCGCCAAATTATTGCGGATTTTGCTTTACTTGAAGAATGGTATGAAGATAGGGCATGTTATCATTTGCTAGGTTATCTTACTCAATATAAAAATATTACTGAGTATATTACTTTATATAGAAGTGATAGTATTAACGATAAAAAACATTTTAAACTTGTAATAAAACAAAGAATTTCAAAAGAAATCGAGTCTATTAATTTAAGAGAACTTGATTATTATCACGATAAAGTAGAGATACGAAAAGTGTTATTACTGTTTAATATTTTAATTGTTTTAAAGCAAAAAAATGTTGATGCTTATTTTCCTTTTGAATATTATTTGGAAAGTAAATGGAGTTTAGAACATATTCATGCTCAAAGTACAGAAGGATTAAATACGAAAGAACAGTGGAGCGTTTGGGTGCAAGGGACTATTAATTTGTTAGAAGGATTGAGTTGTTATAAAAAACTTGTAGAAGATTTAAAAACAGTCTCTTTAGAAGAGTTGACGGAAGAGAAATTTAATGGGATTTTCCAAAAGGTAGTAGAAAAAACAAATGATGATTTTTTAAGTGAAAGTAACGGTTTAGACAATTTAGTGTTACTAGATCAAGGAACAAATAGTAGCCTAAGCAATCACTTCTACCCAGTAAAATATAAGCGATTAATAAATTATGACAAATCAGGAGCTTATATCCCTTTAGCGACTCGCAATACATTTATGAAGTATTATAGCGATAAAGTAACGCAATATGAGTTATGGTCACTTGAAGATGGTGAAGCATATGTAAAAGCAATTGAATCTGAATTCAATGATTTGATATTGCAAGCTAAAGGAGTGATACAGCTTTGATAATGACATTTGCCCAATTAATTGAAGGTTATAGAATAGTAATTCCGATGATACAGCGGGATTATGCGCAAGGACGAGAGGATGATAAAGCCACTTTAGTACGGGAAAATTTAATAGAAAATATAAAAGCAGCTTTATTAGAAGGGAAACCTTTAGATTTTGATTTTATATACGGAACAATTGAAGACCGTGAAGGTAAAGAAACTTTACTGCCGCTAGACGGTCAACAACGATTAACTACATTATTTTTACTACATTGGTATTTGAATATAAAAGAAAGCGGCGATATGCAGCCTATATTAGAAAAATTTAGTTATGAAACGAGGATAACAGCTAAAGATTTTGTATATTATTTAGTTCGCAATTCAATTGAATATGATGATAAACCTTTATCAAAAGTGATTGAAGCTCAAAAATGGTATCAATATAAATGGAAGTTTGACCCTACAGTAGATGGTATGCTTCGAATGCTAGATAAAATCCATGAAGAGTTTTATAAAGTAGAGGATGGGTTATTAGAAGTATTAAGTGGAAAAGAATGTCCAATTTTCTTCACATTTAAAGATTTAAATAGCATTGGATCAGGTGAAGAATTATATATTAAAATGAATGCCCGTGGCCGAGCTTTAAGCGATTTTGAAAATTTTAGAGCACAATTTGAACAACTATTAGAAGTACTAGGTTATAACGATAAGGCAAAAGAATTTTCTTTTACATTAGATAAAGAATGGACAGATTTCTTATGGCCTTATTTAGATGATTCGAAGACGTTAGATAAACCGTTTTTGAGATTATTTAATTTCATTTCTTCGAGCAAAATCTCAAGAATAGGTACAGTCGCGCCAAATACGTTTAATAAAGATTATACTAATTTAAAAGAATTGAGAACCATTTACAAAGAGGAAGAAAATGTTACGTTTCTTTTTGACATCTTTACGATTTGGAAAGATGCAGAACAGATTGAAAACGAGTTTTCTGCTATACACGAACAAATTCATTTATTTACAGATGAAAGAAATTACTTTAAAGCTTTGCTCGAAGAGGATAACCTTACATGGCCAGAACGAATTTATTTATATGCGATCATCCAATCGAAAGTTTATAAGAGGGATGATGCAATTGAATTATTAAGACTTGTTCGGAATATAGTCAATCGAATTAGACAAGCGAAAGATGGAAGGTTCACGTCAAACATGCGCTATGACACAATTCCTACTATATTTGATTTCATTGATTATTTAGTGGAATCGGAAAAACCTGTACATGAAGCAATTTTAGATATTTCACCAAAAATGTTCTCTAAAATTAGTGATGCTAGTGTAAGACATGAACAAGAAAAAGTTCAATTAATCCTCGAAAGACCAGATTTGAAAGAGTGGTTATATAAGCTAGAGGATAATATATACTTCAAAGGCGCATTAATGGTCGTACTACCAATCTTTAAAAAATATCCTGAAAAACTGTACGATATGATGCAAGAACTATTAAGTACAAACCAATCTTTAGTTTCAAGAGCTTTTCTAGCAATTGGAGACTATGCGCATAAAATTGGCTATACAAATTTAGGACCTCGATATATATTTGGAGGAGATGCAGTAAAAGAATATATATGGACGACTTACGATCCAAATTTACAAGTGCATTATGAAAATTTTCTAGAGAAATTAATAACACTTGAAGACGATATTATTGAGAACAAATTGAGAAATTTAATTCAAGAACAAAAATGGAATCCAACAAACTGGAAATATTATTTTGTTAAATACCCAACTATATTAACAGGGAAGAGAATGATATTTTCCTATGAGGATGAGGATCAACTGTTAATAGAAAAGTTAAGTGGTGTGAGTTTGCGAGCAGAACATATTAACCCGATATATAAAGTCGTTATAGAGAGTATTCCAGCACTATGTGATTCGCAATATAGCAACGTTCGTTTATCGGAAAGAAGTAAACTAGTTACAAAAAGCGGACTCGTTTTACAAATTTCTAACGGTAAATGGCAAACTGATGATGACGAATTAAACGATAAACTAATCGATATTCAAAAAACGGAAAAGGATTTAGTACAACAAATGGTAAAAGTGATTCATTACTAATTACGAAGATTAATGATTTTCGTTGTTAAATAGAGTAAAAGTGAAAACAAAAGAGCCAACTCATACAAGGGGGCTCTTTTGATTTCTTTGGAATAGCCTTTACATTTCGTTATATTAATCAAAAAAATTGATTAATAAGTTGCATAAAGAACTCAACAACGTATATACTATAAACATCAAAAAAAGTTGATGAAGAGAGAGGGTATTACAGTGGCGCAAGATTTTCAGCTCTATGAGAAAAAATTCAAAGCATTAGCAGACCAGAAGCGTTTAGAGATTATGTATGAACTTTGTCAGCGAGGCCAGACTTGTGTATGTGATTTAACAGAGATTTTTGAAATGACGCAATCTAAGTTGTCCTATCATTTAAAGATTTTATTAGATGCAGGTTTAATTGTAAAAGAAACAAAAGGTACGTGGAGTTATTATGATTTAAATGATGCGGAAGTAAATAATTTATTATCAGAAGAATTGTGCTGTATCTTTAGAAAAACAGGAAAAGGTAGTTGCTGTTAAAATTTTGTACTATTAATCAAAAAAAATTGATTAATGACATGTAAAGAGGAGGAATAAGCTATGAAATATGTTCACGTTGGTATAAACGTTACGGATTTAGAGAAGTCTATCGAATTCTACGAAAAGGTATTTGGTGTGTCACCAGTTAAGGTGAAAGTAGATTATGCAAAATTTTTATTAGAGACGCCAGGACTTAATTTCACGCTGAACGTACGAGATGAAGTGAAGGGAAATCAAGTAAATCATTTCGGTTTCCAAGTGGATACAGCTGAAGAAATTACATTACATAAAGAAAGATTAGAAAAAGAAGGTTTCTTTGCGCGTGATGAGATGGATACGACTTGTTGCTATGCAGTACAAGATAAGTTTTGGGTAACAGATCCTGATGGGAACGAGTGGGAATTCTTTTATACGAAAGCACAGAGTGATGTTCATAAAATTGAAGAGTCATCTTGTTGCACGACTTCTAACGTAGTAGAAAAAAATTCTTGTTGTTAATAGGAGATGGAAAATAAAATGAAACGTTTATCATTTCTAGATCGATATTTAACACTATGGATTTTTCTAGCTATGGCTGTTGGGATTGGTTTAGGGTTTGTGTTTCCTAGTGTAGTAGACGGATTAAATACATTACAAGTTGGAACAACGTCTATCCCGCTAGCTGTCGGTTTAATTGTTATGATGTATCCACCATTAGCGAAAGTTCGTTACGAGGAAATGGGCCGTGTATTTAAAGATGTAAAAGTATTGGTTTTATCTTTAGTACAAAACTGGATTATCGGACCTGTACTTATGTTTGTTTTAGCAATAATTTTTCTTCCTGATAAGCCAGAATACATGGTCGGACTCATTATGATTGGTTTAGCACGTTGTATTGCCATGGTAATCGTTTGGAACGATCTAGCTGATGGGGATAAAGAGTATGCAGCAGGTTTAGTGGCTTTTAATTCCGTATTCCAAATGCTATTCTTCTCTGTTTATGCATACGTGTTTGTAACAGTCATTCCAGAATGGTTAGGCATTGAAGGGGCTATTGTCGATATTACAATGGGAGAAGTAGCGAAATCAGTATTTATCTATTTGGGAATTCCTTTTATAGCAGGTATGTTAACACGCTTTGTACTCGTTAAGTTAAAAGGAAGACAGTGGTATGAAAAGGTGTTTATACCTAAAATTAGTCCACTTACATTACTTGCATTGCTATTTACAATCATCGTTATGTTCTCTTTAAAAGGGGAAATGATAGTTAGCGTACCATTAGATGTAGTAAGAATAGCAATTCCGTTATTAATCTATTTTATTGTCATGTTTTTTGTTTCTTTCTTTATGGGAAGAAAAATTGGTGCAAACTATCCGGTGACAACAACGTTAGCATTTACAGCAGGTAGTAATAACTTTGAGTTAGCGATTGCTGTAGCAGTTGGTGTGTTCGGTATTCATTCGGGCGCAGCATTTGCAGCTGTTATCGGACCGTTAGTTGAAGTACCTGTAATGATCGCACTTGTAAACGTCGCTTTTTGGTTTAAGCGTAAATATTTTAATGATCAACCAGTCTAAATTTAAAAACAAAGGCGGAAAACAACATGGAAAACAAAAAGACAATTTACTTTTTATGCACAGGAAATTCATGCCGAAGTCAAATGGCAGAAGCATGGTGCAAACAATATGTAGGAGATAAGTGGAATGTATATTCTGCAGGAATCGAAGCACATGGAGTAAATCCAAATGCTATTAAAGCGATGAAAGAAGTAAATATTGATATAACAGATCAAACATCAGATATAATTGATGCAAACATTTTAAATAACGCTGATTTAGTTGTTACGCTTTGTAGTCATGCAGATTTTGTTTGTCCTTCGACACCTCCGCACGTAAATCGTGTTCACTGGGGATTCGATGATCCAGCAGGAAAAGAGTGGTCTGAATTTCAACGTGTTCGCGATGAAATTGGGGAACGTATAAAGCGATTTTCTGAAACAGGGGAGTAAATAAAGGAAAGAGCCAATCTTCTATCGTATAGGAGATTGGCTCTTTCCTTTATTAGTCATGACTGTATTGGTTCGCATAAATTACCGAAAAATAGAGGATATTCTATTGGATTGATAAAGTTAGAAATGTATTTAATCATGTAGGTGTTCACAAATAATAAAGTCATTTAAAAAATCATAAAGTTGTTTAGAATTAGAGATGGTATGATGAATAATCACACTATCTTTTCCTTTTTATGTATAATTAAATAAAAGGATTTTTAGATATTAAAATAAAGGGTAGTATATTAGCGCAAGGGGGAGAATGATGGATAAGTTGTTACAAGAAATCATAAATTGGTTAAAGATGAGAGATGAACAAATTGTTATCGGTATTTCAGGACATGGTGCAGCTGGAAAAACGACGTTTACTAATAGACTCGTAAAGCTACTAAATCAAAATGAAGTAAATTATATTAATACAGATCCTTACATTGTTAGTTCGGATATCCGCAAGCATGCAGTGATTCACTATACATATCAAAATGAAAATCATCGTTATAAAATGACAGCTTGTCATCCAGCGGCGCACCATTTGGCAGCTTTAGAAAGAGATATTCATATGATTAGAGCGGGGCTAGATTTTTATACGATAGATACGCATTATATGAAAAGTAAGTTGATTTCTTCGGAAAATAAAGTAACGATTGTGGAAGGAATGAGCGCCGCATTTATTAATCCTGATTTATTTGATTTGAAAATTTATTTTTATACAGATGGCGAAACGGAACTAATGAGAAGATCAAGCCGGGATATAGCTGAAAGGGGAGCCGATATAAATTATTTAAGGCAGTCTCATGAAGAACGCCGGATTCAATATGAAGTATTTATGCATTCGTATAGTCAGCGTTTTGATATAATTATCAAAACTTCTGATGAAACAATATGTTTAGAGAAAAATACATTTGAGTTTTATAAAGTTTAAATGAAAATCCTCAATTTGTTAATTGCATTATGACGGTTAATTTTTCTTATTTAGTACTTGTATTAAACAAATGTATTATTTAATCAATAATACATTCACTATGAAATAACTAGATTTTTAAAAAGATTTAGTAGCCTTCTTTCATCTACATAGATAGAAGGCTACTGTAATTTTGGCGGCAAAATTATATAACTGTATTATTACTCACAGTAGGATAGGATTCTCTATTTGAATATATTAGGTGTATCTTAAAAATTCTCACTTTAAAAGGTTTTTATTAGGAAGTACAAAAATGAATTTTTGTATGTAAGGAGAATAGGATGAAACACATAATAAAAGACATAGTAATAAACTACTTTAAAGAAATTCATTCACTACTAGTGGAAGAAGAATTACATAAGAACAGTTGGCATACAGATTTACACTATAAAATCATGGTGAATGGGAATCGGTATTCCGCACGGTTTATAAATAGCGATCGAACAATCAATCAGGCCTTTGGGGCGTTATCAAATGAACAATTGAAAGAGCAAGTACGCTTTACGTATTATTTACGAGAGCATGGAGTCCCATTTATGCAGATTAAGGAGAATAGGGCGGGAGAGCCATTTACATTACTCACTTGGAATGAGGAACAGTACCGGTTTGTATTATCTACTTGGATGGAAGGGGAACATGTTACTCATTGTACAGAAACGATGGCAGAGGTCTTTGGAAAGGAAGCAAGAAAGATACATGATATTTCTAGTACGTTTCAAAGCTCGACTTTTAAAAAGAAATCTCATTTAGATGGATATGGTGAGTTTATAAAGTTGTTAGAAAATAAGGGTGGTACATGTAAGGAATTGCGAGGATATATGGATCTCGCTAAGTATCATATAGAATGCGCACATGCGAGTGATTTGGAGTTTATTGTGCAAACAGATTTAAATCCTTTAAATGTCATATGGAACTCCAATCAATGTGTAAAAGGAATTATAGATTTTGAATCGATTGGATATGTTGATCGTATTGAAGGATTAGCCTTTTTAATAAAATGGTATTCCCGGACAGAAGGAATAGAGTCACATGTAGTATGCACGGAAGTTGCTAGAGCATTTTTAAAAGGGTATGGAGCTAATAACATTTTAACTTTAAATGATCATAAAAGACTTTCTTCGTTACTATGGTTATCCGGCAGTCTAAATTGGAACTTCGTTAAAAAGACGATGAGTCTATTAGGTGACGAGAGAAAAATAGAGGAACATTTGAGAGCTTATAAAATAAGGGGAGAAAATCTATCTGTATTAGTAAGCTGAGAAAGAGCCAACTCACACGAGTAGGTTCTTTTTTTTGTACTACGAATCTTCGTAATAGAACGATGTTACGGCGTTCTTTCCATAGAATATAAGTGTAAAAAACGCACATTTCATCATAAAAAAATGATCTTTTTCATATTTTACAGGTTATCTGATGAGTAGGTATATTTTTTGTGAAAAAAATGTTTTCGAAAAGTGTTGAAATATTTTGAAAATTAAATTATTATTATCCATGTAAACTACTAAGTAATCGTTTACATGGATGAAATAAAGCTTTAAACGAAACTGAAGTAAACGATTTCTTGAAAACTTAGAAAGAGTGATGAAATGGCTAAGTCTACAATTAAAGATGTTGCAATGGAAGCGAATGTGTCTACAGCTACAGTATCTCGGGTGTTAAATGCAAGTGGATTTGTAAGTGACGACATTAAAGATCGTGTTTATTTAGCTGTGAAAAAACTTAATTATCAACCGAATGCGATTGCTAGAAGTTTAAAGCAAGATAAAACATATACGATTGGTGTTGTGATTCCGGATATCACAAACCAGTATTACATGACAATTTCAAAGGCGATTGAAGATATTGTACAGCAAAAGGGCTATAATCTTATTTTTTGTAGTAGTCATGAAAATCCTAAAAAAGAGGATAAATTGTTGCAACTACTAGTGGAACAACGGGTAGATGCGATTGTGTTGGCGACTGCTGGAGGTTGTGAAGAAAGAGTAAGAAGTATTCATCAAGCCGGTGTACCAATTGTTTTAGTTGACCGGACTGTTGAGATTGGAGGTCCAAAATTAGATTCAGTTATAGAAAGTAATTTTGAAAGTGCTTATACATTAACGAGTTATCTTTTAAAACAGGGTCATAGATCGATCGGTCTTGTGAATGGATTGTTGAGCGTTAGTACAGGTAAAGAGCGCTATGAAGGATTTCAAAAAGCTTTGGAAGAGTTCGGGATTCAGGAAGATGAAAACTACACGTTTAATAGCACTTTCACAAGAGAGGGTGGAATGAAAGCAGTTGATTATTTTCTTAATTTCACTGAGAAACCGTCAGCTATTCTAACCTTGAACAATGAAATGGCATTCGGTGTTCTTCTTGAATTAACGAAGAGAGGATACTCAGTACCAGAGGACATAGTGATCGCTTCATTTGGTGATGTGGAAGCAGCGCAATTATTACGAGCACCTGGGATTATATCAGTAGCTCACAAACCATATGAAATGGGAGAAAGAGTAGGTGATATTTTACTAAAGCGTTTAAATAATGAAGAAGGCCCTTTTAATGAAATATTTACACCGGAATTACTAATAGATGCACAAAGTGTAAGTAGTTAAAACGATTAGAAATAATGATTTTCGTTCAGATAAAAATTGGAAGGGAGATAGAAATGTTAAAAGGAATACCGAAAATAATTAGTCCAGATTTAATGAAAATTCTTTTAGAAATGGGGCATGGGGATGAGATTGTGTTAGCGGATGGAAATTTCCCCGCTGCCTCTTGCGGAGAGAAGCTCATTCGATGTGAAGGGCATGGGGTTCTTGAAGTTTTACAGGCAATTTTGCAGTTCTTTCCGCTCGATACGTATAGCGATCATTCCGTTTCGTTAATGAAGGTTGTACAAGGGGATCCTACCACGCCCTCCATTTGGGAAACGTATGATGCAGTGATTAAACAATATGATACTCATTTTGATACTCATTTTGATAGTTTTGAGATGATTGACCGCTTTGCGTTTTATGAGAGAGCAAAGAAGGCTTATGCAATCGTTGCAACGAGTGAGAGTACTCTTTATGCCAATATCATTTTAAAAAAGGGCGTGGTTACGGATTAGCGCAGTATGAAACTTATATATTGTTTCATTTAAAAAATCATAGGGTAGTAGGTGATGGGATGAGTGAATTGCTACTGAAAATGGATGGAATTAGTAAAGCGTTCCCTGGTGTGCAAGCGCTTTCTAACGTGCGGTTTGAATTGAAAAAAGGCGAAGTTCACGCACTTTTGGGAGAGAATGGAGCCGGAAAATCTACATTAATGAAAATTTTAACAGGGATTTATCAAAGGGATACTGGAACGATTGCATACGAAGGAAAAGAAATAGAGGTACCCGATACAAAAGCAGCACAAAGACTTGGGATTAGCATTATTCATCAGGAACTTAATTTAGCTCCGCATTTAACAGTTGCCCAAAACATTTTTATTGGAAGAGAACCTAAAGGGTTATTTAATCTTTTTTTAGATGAAAAAGAACTAAATAATAGAGCAAAAAAACTATTTGAAAGGTTAAACATTCATTTAGATCCAAGAGAATTGGTAGGGGATTTAACAGTTGCGAAACAACAAATGGTGGAAATCGCTAAGGCACTTTCCTTTGATTCAAAAGTATTGATTATGGATGAGCCAACCGCAGCTTTAACGGATACTGAAATCGATGCATTGTTTGTTATGATTCGGAAATTACGGCAGGGCGGTGTGGGAATTGTTTATATTTCTCACCGTATGGAAGAGCTAAAGAAAATTACGGACCGTGTATCGATTATGCGAGACGGTACATACGTAGGAACGATGAACACGAAAGATGCAACGATTGAACAAATTATTTCTATGATGGTTGGAAGAAAAATTGATAACAATCAAAAACCAGAAATGAAAGAGAAAACGCGAGAAAAAGTGTTTGAGGTGAAAAATTTAAAGAGAGGGAACACGATAAAGGATGTAAGTTTTGAACTGTATAAGGGGGAAATCGTTGGCTTTGCTGGATTGATGGGAGCTGGAAGAACGGAAGTAGCCCGCGCCATATTTGGGGCAGACCCATTAGATTCAGGGGAGATTTTCATAAATGGAAACAGGCTGAGTATAAAAAGCCCGACGGATGCAGTACAACATGGAATTGGCTATTTGTCCGAAGATCGAAAACAGTTTGGGCTTCTAGTTGGGATGGATGTCAAAACAAATATTGCAATGGCATCCATGAAAGATTATGTAAAACCTCTTGGCTTGATGCATGGTTCTAAAATTGATCAACAGTCTGAGGAATTAATTAAAAGGTTAAAAATAAAAACGCCATCAGGCAATCAATTAGTGAAAAACCTTTCAGGAGGGAATCAACAAAAAGTAGTTATTGGCAAGTAGTTGACTAGAGATTCAGATATCTTAATCTTTGATGAGCCTACACGCGGAATTGATATCGGGGCAAAAGACGAAATTTATAGGTTACTACATGATTTAGCTGAGCAAGGAAAATCAATCATTATGATCTCCTCAGAACTTCCTGAAATTTTAAGAATAAGTCATCGTGTAATTGTCATGTGTGAAGGCAAGATAACAGGAGAATTGAAAAATGATGAAAAAGCATCGCAAGAAGCGATTATGACTCTTGCAACAAAACGCATTATGTAATGGATATTAACGGATGATAAAGGAGTGAGCAGGAATGGAAATACAAAAGGTAGTCGAACTTCCAGTTGAAGGGAAGATGAGGAAAGGGATAAATTCAAATGCTCTTCAGCAGCTGCTAGCATTTGCAAGTTTAATCGTACTTGTTTTCATTTTTTCAATTGCTTCAGCTAATTTTCTGCAATTTGATAACATTATAGGAATCTTTCTATCAACAGCTGTTACAGGCATCCTTGCTTTAGGGGCAACGATGATTATTGTTACAAGTGGAATTGATTTATCATGTGGAACCGTATTGACATTGTCTTCGGTTATGACGGGTGTTTTTGCTGTCAACTTAGGTTTACCAGTTTGGGTAGCTGTTATCGGAGGGATTTTAATAGGTGCGGTAGTAGGTTTGATTTCGGGAGCTGCGATTGCAAAACTGAAGATTCCACCATTTATTGCAACATTAGCTATGATGATGATCGCGAAAGGATTGGCACTTGTTATTTCGAAAGCTACTCCAATTTATTTTACTTCTATACCGAGCTTTAACAAAATTGCGATGGGTTCTATTATCCCTGGTTTTGCTATTCCGAATGCAGTTTTCATCTTTTTTGGAATGGCCATTTTCGCAAGCTTAATTTTAAATAAAACGATAATCGGAAGATATACATTTGCACTAGGAAGTAACGAAGAAGCAACTCGTCTTTCTGGAGTGAATGTAGATAAGTGGAAAATGATTATCTACATGATTGCAGGTGTTTTTACTGGTGTTGCAGGGATTATAATGGCATCTCGTTTAAATTCTGCTCAGCCTGCTTTAGGAGCAGGATATGAATTAGAAGCAATTGCAGCAGTCGTTATCGGAGGAACGTCTTTAAGTGGTGGTAAAGGAACAATTCTTGGTACTGTAATTGGTGCATTGATTATGAGTGTGTTAACGAATGGTCTGCAAATCCTTTCAGTGCCTCAAGAATGGCAAACAGTAGTTGTTGGGGCTGTTATCTTATTAGCAGTTTACGCAGATGTGTTGCGAAACAAAAAAGCAAAGAATTAACGTTGATACTGTTTATTAATCAAACAATATATAGGAGGAATTTTAGATGAAGAAAGCAAAAAAAGGCATCGTTTTATCGTCAATTCTCGCAATCTCAATGTTTATGGGAGCGTGTTCTTCAAACAATGCAAGCACGGGAAGTAAGGATAGTAGTGCTCCTCCAAAAGATGACGGTAAGCGTTATGTTGCGATCATTTCAAAAGGTTTCCAGCATCAGTTTTGGCAGGCAGTTAAAAAAGGGGCTGAGCAAGCAGCAGATGAATATAAGGTGAATATTACATTTGTAGGTCCTGAAACAGAAGCGCAGGTTGATAAACAAGTTGAGATGCTTCGTAGCACACTTGATAAAAAACCAGATGCGATTGGTTTTGCTGCATTAGACTCTAAGGCTGCTCTTCCTTTATTAGAACAAGCAAAAAACAAAAAAATTCCGGTTGTTGCATTTGACTCAGGTGTTGAAGGTGATATACCTGTAGCAACAGCTGCAACTGATAATAAAGCGGCAGCAGCTCTTGCAGCTGAGAAAATGGCTGGATTAATTGGTGAAAAAGGGGAAGTAGCAGTAGTTGCTCATGATCAGACAAGTAAAACTGGTGTTGAACGCCGAGATGGCTTTGTAAATACAATCAAATCAAAGTATCCGAACATCAAAATTGTCGATATTCAATATGGTAGCGGTGATCAATTAAAATCAACTGACGCTGCTAAAGCAATTATGCAAGCGCACCCAAATGTAAAAGGTATTTTCGGTACAAATGAAGGTTCTGCAATTGGGGTAGTAAATGCTGTTAAAGAATTGAACAAAAAGAGTGTCGTAGTAGTTGGCTTTGATTCTGGAAAACTACAAATTGATGCAATTAAGAGCGGCGTAATGGCAGGCGCGATTACACAAAATCCAATTGGAATTGGTTATGAAACTGTGAAAGCTGCTGTTGAGAACCTAGATGGGAAACAAGTATCAAAAACAATCGACACTGGTTTCTATTGGTACGATAAAAAGAACATCGATGATCCAAAAATTAAGGAAGTTCTATATCAATAAAATATAAAACGAAACTAGCGGTGCAAATAAGATAGAAACTGAGGTGTATAACATTGGCGAGTGTAATCAATGATTTGAAATTATATGCAAATAAGATTGTCCAAACGGGTCTTGTAGTAGGGGCAGGTGGAAATTTAAGTATGAGAGATGGAAATATCATGTATATCTCTCCTAGCGGTTTTGATTTGCAAGAGATAGAAGACGATCAGTGGGTACGTGTCGATATTGAAACTGGTGAGATATTGGATGATTTAAAACCATCCTCTGAAATATTAATGCATTTGGAATGTTTTCGTAAGCGTCCTGATATAACAGCTGTTTTACATGCGCATCCAAGTTATTCGGTAGGGGTATCATGTACTGGCCATACGATTCCGAGTCTATTCCCAGATTTTCCGGCAATGATTCAAAGCGTTGCTTACCTTGATTATATGATACCGACTACAGAAGTTTTGGCTAACGCGGTATCGGGTGTAATTGAAGAAAATGATGTAGTAGTAATGAGAAATCACGGCGTTCTGACGGTTGGTAAAACAATGAAAGAAGCATATTTTCTTATGCAAATTCTAGAAGAAGCGGCAAAGGTATATACGATTGCATCGACAATAGGAGTGCCAAGAGTGCTTACAGAGGATGAATGTCACGAATTAAGAAATCTATCTTCCGAGAAATATAGATTACAACTATTAAAAGATGCGGAGTAGTTACATGTTTCTGAAGGGTGTGAATGAATGGAAAAAGTTTGGGCTTTTGATTTAGGTGCATCCAATGGGCGTTTAATGGTAAGTG
Source organism: Bacillus cereus group sp. TH152-1LC (assembly GCF_027710505.1). NCBI lineage: Bacteria > Bacillati > Bacillota > Bacilli > Caryophanales > Bacillaceae > Bacillus > Bacillus cereus group sp. TH152-1LC. Next base: position 17,607 of record NZ_JAQFNK010000041.1, read on the forward strand.
GATTTGATGGGAAACGTCTTTATCTTGAAGAGGTTCATAGGTTCTCCAATCGTCCGGTTTACGCAACAGGCCATTACTATTGGGATGTGTTAAGGATATTTCAGGAGATGAAAAATGGAATTGGCAAAAGTATTAGAAATGGGCATAAATCGATTGAAAGTTTGTCCATCGATACGTGGGGAGTTGATTTCGGGCTTCTCTCTGAAACAGGTGAATTGCTTAGTAATCCGTATTCTTATAGAGATCCGCATACAAATGATAGCCTAAAGGAAATTATGGAAGTCATTCCGCGGGATGTTTTGTTCTCTCGATCGGGAGTTACACCAGCAGCAATTAATACGATTTGCCAGCTGTATACGATAAAAAAGAATAACCCAGATTTAATGGAAAAGGCAAAAACTCTTTTGTTAACACCAAACTTATTGAGTTATTTATTTTCCGGTATAAAGGCGAATGAATATACGATAAGTACAACGACATCGTTATTTCATATTCATGAGCGTAATTGGGATACTGCCCTTATGACCGAGCTTAGCCTTCCTACAGAAATCATGGCAAATATTGTGATGCCAGGAACGACTCTTGGTCCGACGCTTTCTTCGATTCACAACGAATTTGGTATACAGCCTGTTAAGGTTATTGCTGGAACGGGACATGATACTGCCTGTGCTCTTGCTGCATTGCCTATAAAGTCAGAAAATTCAGTATTCATGAGTTGTGGTACGTGGATTTTAATGGGCGTTCAAGTAAAGGATCCAGTTATTACTGAACAGGCATTGGAATGGGGCTTTACAAATGAAGGAACAGCAGATGGCGAGTTCCGGTTACTCAAAAATATTATGGGATTATGGCTCATGCAAGAATGTAGAGCCGTTTGGGCAAAAGAAGGTACGATTTTTACTTACGAAGAAGAAGCAGAGTTGATTCGACATACAAAACCGTTTGCACATTTCATAGATCCGGATGATCCTTCTTTCTTCAATCCAGAAAATATGCCGAAGCAAATACGGGATTACTGTATAAAGAGTGGTCAACAGCCGCCTGAAACGGAAGGGAGCTTCCTCCGTTGTATTTTGGAGAGTCTTTCACTCAGGTACAGGTGGGTTTTAGAACCTGTTTAGAATCTATGGTATAATCTGTACAAAAAAGGATATTTTTTATGATACATAATTATACAAGTAAC
>NZ_JAQFNK010000042.1:0-18757 GCF_027710505.1 Bacillus cereus group sp. TH152-1LC
CTTCCGTTGTTTCCTTGCTGGTGCCCATTATTCCCTTGTGGTTCTCTTCCGTTGTTTCCTTGCTGGTGCCCATTATTTCCTTGCTGATTTCCGCTATTCCCTTGCGAGCCTCTTCCATTGTTCTCTTGCTGGTGCCCATTATTTTCTTTTATCTGCTTCGGTTGTTGTTCCTTATATTGCTTTTCTTCTACATACTCTTTCTTCTCATTGCTTTCTTCTTTTACAGGAGGTGCGTCCGATGATACATCAGAAGATGACTTTTGTTGTTCTTGATTAGACGGCGGTGCAGGTGGAGTAAGCGAGTTTTTCTTCTCATTCTCTTGTTTTATATAAACGCCCGTTCCTACTCCTGCTTTCTTGGCATCCTCCCGTATTTGCATCGTGCTGCTTTGATATTCAACTGTAATATGTTTTATCTCATACTCTTTCTTTAATTCCTGCAAAGCCTTTTCCAACTGTGGTTCTAGCGATTTGTCCTTTGCAACAGCTGTTAGCATAACTTTCTTATCATTTGTTAAGTACTTATCCTCTTGACTCTGCTTTATAATCGTACGTATTACATCTTGCAGATGTTTATTTTCCCACCCTTTCATTTCTTTTAAAATACGCCTTCCGTCATCATTACAAGCCCGCAAATCTATAACACGAAGATCCTCCGTTACGCTCGCCTCTAAACTTGGATTTATATCAACTGAGACATAAGCAAACACTTTTTCTTCTGGTTGATTGTAGAAAAACAGCAATACGCATAGAAAACCAGCAACAATTACTGTTGTAGGCTTTAAGAATGGTGGTATTGAAAAACGCGGAGCTCTTTGTTCTTGTTTGTTAAACGAGATTTCCTCTCCTATCATGTATGGGTGCGTTTTTCTTTTAAAAGTAATAAACTCTCCATTTGGAGTTAAAACAACTACGTTTTTCTTTTTTATATCCATCACAATTCCTTTATTCATCATGCTTTTCCCCTCTTATGTAATCAAGAATATATGTATAGTTGTTTGCAAAGATAATACACATTGCAATAATGTATTTTCTATGTCGCTCCAACGTTTTACGACTTACCCTAACACGCGGTTCAATATGTTTAAGCGGTAATTTTTTCTTTCGGAACAGCTCTTCTATCATTTCCTCTTCTTTTATAATAATCTTCACAATCTCTATTAAATGCTCACGCGTATCACGATGCTTAGGAGATTCTTTAGCCAGCTCTGAAAATGTGATTTTAAACTCAGCTAGTACATTTTGAAAATGAAGAATTTCCTCCTTGCGGTTACTATTTTCCATCTCTTTCATATACTCCGTAAGCGACACTTGCATTTCTAACATTTCCTCTTGCTCATCTTCTTTTAAAAAGACAAAGTTATGCTTAGACTCCTTGCGTATATAGTCAATTACATCTCTTTTTATAAGAAGGTCAGCAAACGCTAGAAAAGATTTCCCTTTTTTATATGAATACTGTTCAATTGCTTCGTTAAACGCAAACAGTCCAATACTATATTCATCATCCTGTTCTGTAATATATCGGCGACAGACAGACGATATTGATTTTTTAATAAAAGGCTGATACTGTACGATAAATGCTTCCTTATCTCCTCCATTGTTTTGTATGTCACATACGATATCTTCTATTTTCGGTTTTCTTAGGATCTTCATTACTAAACTCAACACTAGTAATCTCCCAGCCTCCTTCAAATAGCAAAAAGGCCACTAAACAAGTGACCATTCAACCACATTTTGTTAGTACTTTTCTTTTGGTTTGTCCTCTTGCTGTTGCTCATATTTTTCGAGGCCGATTTTTTATATGACTATTTTTTCCACTTATACTAAATTGACGTCTGTATTTTGTACTGCTTTCTTGTTTTCTTTTGCAATGCCACTTGCTCTTTTCTATTTTAGCTGCAATGTTTGAATAACTCTTCGCTATATTTTTGGTAATTTTAGCTTTTTCTTTCATTTATTTTCTTCTACTTATATATATTCGAAGGAATAAATAATTTTATGGGGGTCAAAAAAATATTTTTATAAAATAGTTATTTTTCCAAAAATAAAAACCATCAATTGGAAGAAACTCGTTATAACTCCTCCTTATGGTAATTCCTTTGTAAACCTTTTTATTTAAATGTATAATTGCATTAAAAGTCTAAAATTTCAGAATCGGAGGGCAGCGTCATGAAAAGTTTTGGTACGTTAGTAATCTCTACCGTCATTTCAGCAGGCTTAGTGTATTATAATATCGATTCCTTTTATAATAAATTTACATCCGGGAATACATATTACTGGGTAAACGGTATTCTAGCTGCTGGATTCCTTATATCCTTAATTATCAACATAAAAGATATCATCAAGAAAAACTACACAACTTCTGAATCAAATTAAAGAGCCTATTATGGTTCCTTTTTCTATGCAAAATAAAAAAGCAGCTGTTAAGCTACTTTGAATTCTTCTTATCCCCAAATGAAATGATATATATTCTCCCGTTACACGTTCATTAATTCCAGCGATCCTAGCGAATCTCATTAAGTCCGCCCCTTGAAGAAAATACACCGAGATCGTAACTGGTACTTGTGACCACATGAATTGATAAAGCTCATTCACTCTCTGATTCGTCGAAACGATTAAATCATTTACAGGTCCATGATTCCATGCAGAGGTTTGAACTGAAGTGAACGGAAGGTCTTTCTCATTAACCACTATTCTTACCACACTTTGAGTTATGTCCACAACAATCCCTCCACCATTACGGAATTTAGACCTGTTTCTATACTCAAATTCTTTATTAATAATAAATGTTTAAGGCAAATCCCTATTTTCATTTCTACTCAAGAACAATTTATTTGATAAAATAAAAAAGCAGCGCATTCGCTACTTTAAAATTTCCATTTTGTTCAAATTCACGTTTAATGTGTACTAATTTATGTTTTTTCTTCTAAATAGACCAACGATATATTATAATCCTCTATATACCCAAGGAGGTTTACCATGCTTAATTTTCATAAAACATTCCCCATCTTAGGATTCTTTTGGTTTTTATACGGTTTCATTGGCCTCATCTTTTTATTACTATTCCTTAGCGTGTCGTAACAGCGCTTATAAATATATGTTTAATGTATAATTTCTATATGACAAAGAAAAAAACATCCATGCCCCATTGTTATTCCTCGCTTTCTATTAAAAAATTGATTCTAATTTATAACCTCTATCTTTTCCCTTCATTCCCCATTAAAATTGAGTAAAACTATTTTGAAAACATAGGAGAAAGCTATGAAGCATAACCTCAATCTATGGCCCTTTATATGCTCTTTGATTTGCGTTGGACTATTCCGTTTATATTTTGAAATTCCACTTGAATTATTCAAATTTTTCACAGATTCATTACACATTCACCCTTTATTTATATTACTAGTTTTAACAATAGGAACTTTTTTTGCTGGCCTTATAGGATTCTCTAAAATGAATAATTGGATTGCGATGCTTAGGAGTATAGCAACAGTCTTACTAACATTGTTATTATCAGTGTTTTTAACACTAACTTTGATTGTGGGTTATGCATTAAGTTAAACGTAGTTTTTTTAAAGTAAAACTCAATATTCCGTCAATAATATAGATGACATTAGATTTTTCTCCTTGTTCCCCCTTGGAGATGGGCAGTTAGTTTTTGCTAACTGCTCTTATATTTATAACAAAGATAAGATTCTTTAGAATGATTATTCTTTATTTCTCAATATAAGGAGCCTTGGATTTTCCTTAAAACTCCTGTAGTATATGAACAAAGAGTAAGGTAAGAGTTACTCTTTGCCATTTTAGGAAAGGTTCTGTTGGAAACAACAGGACCTTTTTTCGTAAAGAGATGGTTTTGTTTAATTTCTCACCACTAACCACGAAAATATCTTATAATCTTTATATAATAAATTAAAATAATGGATTAGGAGTAGATCAAATGCCAGTTACACTAGAACTTATTCTTTTCATTCTTCTAGCAATTAGCGCTATTGGCTATTTAGTAAAAGAATTTCAAAAAACTAGGAAAAGAACACTTGGAATTTCACTAGAATTCTTGGTTCTTTTCTGGTCAATATGGAGAATATCAACTATCATAATCTGATTTATAAAACATGAATTCCTTCGAATAAAAATCAATATTATGTCCATAATGTTGATAGGCTGTATGCCAAAATCCATTTAGTTTTCTCTGTATCTCCTTGTATTGAGCAGTTAGTTTTTGCTAGCTGCTCTTTTATTTATGAAAAAAGATAAAATTTTTTATAATGTTTCTTCTTTATTTCTCAATATAAGGAGCCTTGGATTTTCATTAAAACTCCTGTAGTATATAAACAAAGAGTAAGGTAAGAGTTACTCTTTGCCATTTTAGGAAAGGTTCTGTTGGAAACAGCGGAACCTTTTTTCGTGATTTAAAGGTACTAAGACAAAATGAAATATTTACCATGAAGGTAGTTATTAAATATTTTACGCTTATACAGTATAATGGGATAGTTATTGTGTATTGGCATTAAGAGGAGCGTCCTGATTAAGCGCTTCTCTTTTTTATAAAATAGCTCCAATTCACTTGGACACATTTACCAGTTTATTCAACACAAATATCATGTTAAAATCCCTTGTGAATACGACATAACTCAACTTGGTGAAGCTCTGTAATATTTCCTGTAGGGCTTCTTTTTTTACAAGCAGTTATTTCATTAAGCTGACTACCTTGTTGTGCAAAATAACGATTTTGTTCACTTTTTTGATACATTTATAAAACATTCATATGTTATCTTCAGTAAGTTCTATTTCCTTTATAATATTGTGTGAAGTATACCTACGAACGAAGCCTAAAAAACTCTACTGAAGTGATGAAAAAAACCTAATTTCTCTACAAAACATTGAGAAATTAGGCTTTTTAATAGAAAAAGTAGCATTCATTCATAAATAATGAATACAGTTTAACTCTTCAATTCTATTTTCACAGATTCATATATTCTTCTAAAGTCAGTTTTTCCTTATATATATTTTCAGCAATATCTCCTACATAGCGAATATGCCAAGGTTCATATGCATAACCGGTAATACTTTCCTTCCCCTTCGGATAACGAATGATAAACCCTGCACGATGTGCGTTTTCTTTCAGCCATTTTCCTTCCTTCGTATTCGCAAAGGATAGCTCTAGTTCATTGTTCGCACTTTTAGAAGAAACATCCATCGTTAACCCTGTTTGATGTTCGCTATGCCCTGGCTTTGCAGAGAAGCGATCCGTATGCTCTTTCCCTTTCTTTTTAACATTGTTGGCATACAGACCTTTTTGATACCCATAAGAACGAAATCCTGAAACAGCATTCAACTGGATCCCATCTTGCTTAGCTAAAAGGAATAGTTTTTCTAATGCTTCCGCTGCTTCTTTACGAAGATGACTCTTTTCTACCGTTCCACTAAATGAGAACGGTACATTTGGTACAACTAAATCCTCTGGCATATAGTCTTCGGGTAAACCATATTCCTTATTTATTACAGCCTGTATACTAGCAAAAGAACTTGCTATCTTATTTGAGGTCCCATTTTGCTTACTATTTTTTTCTTTATTTATGGAGTTTTCACTAGTTTCATGGCTTGTCTTATATGGTTCTTTACCAATAGATATATTGGTGTAAATGATAAAGATACCTAACATTACTACTATACAAGTTAAGGTTCCTACTAATTTAAGTCTCATCATTCATTTCCTTCCTGCAACTCCTACTGTTACTCATTCATCATACTTCAACCATATCAAATCCATATTAATTCCCTGTGAACTTTTCTTCATAACGTATTCCTTATTAGATTGATAGTATATCTTCCCTTTCTTTTGGCACCCTTAAAATATCAGCTCTATTCATACATGTAGAAAAATAATTTAAAAATTTGTATAATAAGATAAAAAGTGTAGCATTCTATTATAGAAAGGTCTTGGTATAATGCTAGGTATTGATGTCAAAAAAACAAAAGAAGAGTTAATTATTTCATGGCAATTTGCGGAGGTCACGATTCCATTACGCGATGTGATTGAGGTTACCGAAGATGCTACATATGCGGGCGTTGAAGAACCAAGTGCAATCCGTATCGGAACAGCATATGGGACAACTGATCGTATATTAATTAGAACTGTAAAACAAAATTATGTATTATTTACTACAAACAAAGTGTCAATTTTAAAAGCTATTCTTGCTTAAATATGGTCATATAAATAGACTCAAACAAAGTTCAATTAAACAAAGGAGAGAAGTCATGGAATAGACTCCTCTCCTTTGTTTAATTGAACTGAATATTATAATCCATACTCACTTCAGTATAACTTTTACAACATAAGTACGTCTTACTGTTTCGATTCTAATATTACTAATCTTATTAAGAGCAAATCCACACATCATCATTATTTTGAGTGCTATTGTTTATCTCATGCACTTTTTCGATATGATTAACTGTGTTGTAATTAATAGAAATGCCGCCTCAACCTACATACTTCATATCAATTTTCACTTTCCCGCCTATTTTAAATATTTGCCCCTTTGTTAAGAACACGTCAATAACGTCTTTCTCTCCATTTTGTGATGAATACTCAACAATGTTGGCGGGTTTTGCATACTTAATAAATAGCCAAAAAGCAAGTCTGCTGGAACAAGCTTGCTTTCTGATAGAGCTTTGACAACTCAAAAACCATTTGTCTACATTAATTACAAATAAAAATTTATGTGCATTATTACGAACACTTAATATGTAAATTAAAATCAAAAAGCCTCACATATCGCTTTTAATGATTACTATAATCAATCGTAAGAATTAAGAGCTATATGCCACTAACTGAGTTATTTATAATGTACGTAATTTCACAATCCCACCTCTTCAGGTACTGAATCAAAATTTCCCCTTAATTAACGAAGGTTGTATTTTTGACTTTCCAGTCTTCAAGTTTAATGCTAACCCAAAAACCATAGATACCTAGTGTAATAACTGTCAGAAGTAGCCATTTAATCCAGTTACCAAACAAGCCAACTGCTGAACCGTTAAATTTCATTCTATGCCCATCAACCACCGTATGGTTAATTTTCCAACCATAAACCATACATAACGCCCACGGATAGCAAATACCCAACGTGAACACTGTAATAAGAGCTCCCAAGATACTCCAACCAATGAAGCTCAAAAGTCCACCATCAAAGAAAGACTGTCGTCCCCATTTTGATTCTGGTCCACATTTCCTTCCTGCATTAACGTTTATGTTAATATTTTCTGTCATAAAACACGCTCCTTTACCAGTTTATCGTGATTAGCGCACGAATTTTATTCAATATAACCTTACACATTTTACCACGAAAATTTAACTTCCTTAAACTTTTTAAACGTTTAGTTATTTCATTCATACCAATACGCTCAAAAACTTCACTCAACGCCACTAAGGTCTAAGAAAACAGCTAGAATACTAGCTTTGATTCTGTTTCTCTCTTTGCCAGATATATTAAACAATTCATCTATTTCTTCCTACTTAAATTGGTATCATGGAAATAAAAAAACTTGGAAACACCTATAAAACAGACTTTCCAAGTTCTTTTATTTCTATTCTCACTCTGCAACAAACTTCTAGTATTCTCTCTTAGAATCTGAACTTAAATCTTAAATCCACCAATTAACTCTTGAAGTTCTTCTGCCATTTGTGCTAATTGTATTGCTGAAGAATTTATCTCTTCCATAGAAGCATGTTGTTCCTCAGATGAACCAGCTATCGTTTGCATACTTGAAGAATTCTCTTTTACAGCCATAGCTATTTGATCAATCGATGTATCGACTTTCATTGCATCAGTTGTCATTTTATTTGATAGCTCTACCATACCATGCACTTTTGACACAATATCATTTGCAGATTTTGAAATCTCATAAAAACTTTGTTTTGTATCGTTCGCAACCTTAATTCCCGACTGCACTTCAACTCCTACTTCATTCATAGCTTTTACAGTCTCATGTACGTCTGCTTGTATTTCCTTAATTATACTTCCAATTTCCATTGAAGATTCGGATGATTGCTCTGCTAACTTCCTAACTTCATCGGCAACGATTGCAAACCCTCGCCCTTGTTCTCCTGCTCTAGCTGCCTCAATTGCTGCATTCAATGCTAATAAATTTGTTTGTTCCGCAATATTTTGAATCGCTTCTAATATACTTCCAATTTGTTGCGATTTCTTATCTAATAATTTTATTACAGTATCGGATTGAGAAACAGAGTGATGGATAGACTGCATTTGCACTACAGTTTGTTCTACTAATTTTTCACCTTCATTGGCTTTTTGTTTTGTGTATATGGATGAAGTCGATACTTCAGAAGCATTATCAGCTACGTTTTGAATATTTCGCGTTACCTCACCAATTAATTCAGCTCCAGACTCCACTTCATTATTTTGAACTTCTGCACTATTCGAGATTTCTTCCATCTCTCTTGTAATTTGTTCTGTTGCAACGCTTGCTTGCTCTACACTAGCAGTTAGTTCCTCAGAAGACGCAGCTACATGACCTGCAGATGTGTTGATTTGAGAAATAATATTACGTAATGACTCTGCCATTGTATTGAAACTACCACCTAATTGACCAAGTTCATCCTTTGAACAAATATCTATTTTCTCGGTTAAATCTCCCTGACTAATCCTTTGAGCTGAAATAACTAATTGTCTTAGTGGAGTAATAATAGATCTAAGTATGAATAAAATTACAATTCCGCCTAACAATAATGAAGCTCCTATTATAGTGAGCGTTTTATAAAAAATAGGATTGGTAGCTTCTTCAATTTCTTTCGTAGGCATTACGCCAGCTATTTTCCAACCTGTTTTTTTGTTCGTCTTAAAACTTATGTTTCGATCTTCCCCGTTAAGGCTATAAGTAATTACGTCATCTTCTTTCTTGTACAGTTCATCCGCTAATGATTTCTCTAATTTCTCACCTGGCTTGAGCGTAGGATGCACAACTATAGTCTTATCTTGACTGACGATAGATACAAAGCCTTGTTTACCTATTTTTATCATTTTAGAAGTTTTTACGATATCATCAATATTCAAGTCAACACCAATGACACCACTTTTATCAGCATTTTGCTTTGCAATTGCAATTACCATATTTCCTGTAGACTTTGATTTATATGGAGATGAAACAATAATCTCTCCATTTGCTTTTACTGCATCCTTATACCAACTACTTTCTAACGGATTAAATCCTTCTGGTATTTTTCCAACAGGTGCATGAATAAATTGATTGTTACTAGATGCCGTATAAATCGTTTCTATCTCTGGATGTAACTGTATATATTGATCAAATTTACTCTGCACATTTTGCGATTGTTCAGGATTATAATCACCTTGTGTAAGTACCTTTGCAAAATGATTGACATCTGTATGCTTATTTTCTAATTCATCATCAACAATCTTATCTAAAATACTAATATTATCTTGTGCTGATTGTAGAATTGTCTCATTAAGATCTGTTTTTGCTTTATTATAAGATGATACTCCTACGATAAGGCTTGGTATAATTAATATTGCGATAAATGCCATAGACAACTTCGTTTTAAGCTTTATTTGTCCCAATCTTTCTTTTATATTAAACACTAGATACTTCTCCCTTTCATTTTTACTACTGAAATAGTTTATTTAAATTTTTCTCCTTTATTTTTTCTACATATATTTACAGTCCCATTCGAAATGAAATCACTATTAAATCCTATTATCTACACTTCCTTATTTTACGATTTGCATTTCACAGGTAGCGTTTTATCTATCCTCCTTTCGAATATGTTATCTTTCCATATTCAGCAATTCTAAAACTACGAATTGTTCCCAATAAAATGGATGAAACATAACCTTCATTTAACAGATATTATTTGACCTTGATTGGATAAAAAGTTTAATTTAGGGCTATTTAAATCGGATGAAATCCTTACCATAATAAATTCTCTACTACGTATATTTATTCTTTGCATGATTATGTTTAACAGCCTTTGAACCATTCTAAATGCATCCCTTTATGTATGAATCATTTACTGTGGCTGATTTTGTTGTAAGGGATAACTGAACCATAAATTCTAAATAGGAGAATAAAATAAATTAGAGAACTTCATTGTAACACGTATACATAAGTTATAGATATAAAATCCAATAACATATTACTTTTTTATAATAAATTAATAATTTGGTATTGATTTTATTTTATTTCTGCAGAAGAATCTTTTCCTATATGCAATATTACATATAATCTACCTTACGTAGTTTGTTATACTATGCCTGTGGATTTTTCATCCAAAATTCCACCCAAATGTATATTGATGAATATGCCACCCTAATTGCTGAAAGTGAGAAGAATGTTATTCATTCTTCTCACTTTTTATTTAGGCCCTGTTAATATTGATTATTGATAAAAAGTATTAAATATGGGAAGACACCTTAAAGTCGGTGCTTCCCTTAGTTATTGATTATTCACATTCAAATCTAAAATAGGTATTTTTTAATCCTATTCTTTGCTTTAATGTTTTGCCCAAAGCATAATTATTTGGTAATTCTTTTTCAATCACACAAATAATATAACCTGCTTTTCCTGTTGTTAAATTAGTTAGTTGTAAGTAGTTAGTGTTGTCGTAGATATAAGAAATAATATATTCATAGAAATCATTTTCTTTGTCTTCTCTATTCATACCAACATTGTACAACCTAACTCTTGCTCCTGCCCAAATTTCCTCATCATCATCAACATTACTTAAAGGCATCCATTTCGAGTTATCCAATATTTCACCCTTTTCTTAATACATTCGTTTATACTTTGTTAATTTTCATCTTTATAAACGTTAAAGAGATAATTATTAAAAACAAAATATTTGTAAGGTGATTTATCATTAGCTCATGTTTTTGAATGTATACTGCCATTATACAAGCAACCATATTAGTTGTAATGCCAAAGGCGTTCACCGCTCACCAAACCCTGTCCGAAAGTCCCACTCCTGAGTCAGTCCCATCCTAAATAAACATCCTTTTCTTTAATTTGTTCCTACATCCTATCAAGGTATACTAAATTATCCTTGTCTGATGAATATCTATTTATCCTTTCATATAGAGCAAACAAAACCTTTACTCATAATTTTTTTCTTTATTAGGCAAACTATGTCTAAGCCGTTTGAACTAGCGGCTTTACTCTTCTGGTAATGGGATAGCAATTTATTGAATTGACTAACTCATTCAATCCACTGGCACCGGCAGGCAACCAAATAGTTGCCTGCCATTTTCATATATACTTTTTCTAATTTCATTACTAACCAAATGTGTGCTGCACTGATTTCAAAAAGGATAGAATTTCATGTTTGTTTATTGTTTTAATGTTTTCGATTATAACAAATAATAATATTATTGAATTTGAGGAGCGAATTTTAAAAACAAACTTCTTTATTTCTAGATCATAATTTTTTCTTTTACAAATACTGCAAATCCCTCCAAGTCACCTTCTTCAATTAAATTCATCACTTCACGTTCGCCATCATGATAAAAAATGATTTTATTTCCTGTTAATAATCCCTTTTCTACCTCTATCGAATTAACTTTGGCATAATCAAATACTTTAAACGTTTCACTTCCCAAATATTTCGTATAAAAACACATACGTTCATTTGTAGCAACCAATATCCCTTTTCTTTGACCACCCATACCAAATACTTGATATTGAAACATTCCATATAGGCAATTTTCAATACTCTCATTTTCATTAAGATGTGATTGTACCAACGTCATAGCCGTTTTTACGTTTTTCATGACAACTCCTCCTACTTTCCCCTTTTATTAACTATAAGGATATCGGAATATCCTCATTTATATCATACAGGATAAAGAGTATATATTCCAATTAATACCATATACTTGGGAATCTATTTTATTTTTGAAATAACTACATTATTTTTTTACAACTTTTTTATTCATGAACAATTAAGATACTGTAAATAGGACTAAATAACTAACATAAAAATAAGCACATCCTGTAAAAACAGATGTGCTTATTTTTAAATTTTTATGCATTTTTACGTTTTAGGAAAATCACTCCACCAACAATTAACAATAATGCGCCTGCAGCCATAGAGATCCAACTTGTAAGGTCTGCACCTGTTTGCGGTAACCATCCAATTTTAGATTGAACTTCTTTCTTAGGTTGTGGTTGTTCTGTAGTTGGAGTATTTTTATCTTGATGCGGCTGTTCTGGTTTTGGTTGCTCCGGTTTTACTTCTTTAAATTTCACTGTCTGACCCTTATCTTCGATGTCAACGTGAATAGCTACCAAGACATTATCTTGATACAATTCTTCAAACACTACCACTTCTTTACCTTGTAATGCAGAAGCATTGAATGTGAAATCGAGTGTGATAGAACCATTCTTCTCTTTAGCAGTAAACTTAGATTCTACTGTTACTTCTTTACCATCAACTAATAATGGTTTTTTTGTTGCTTTATCCATTAGTTTGCCTTTTACTACGTATTCTTTCCCCACGATTAAGTCTTTGTATTCCACTTTATCTTGGATTGTTACTGTTTTAGAAGCGTCTAACTCTTTAGAACCATCAGCTTTATTTGTAGCTGTCGTTTTAATTGAAGGCTCTACAAATCGAACTGTTTGACCTACATCGTTAATGTCAGCGTGAGTTGCAATTACTTGCCCTTCATGCAATAAGTCTTCAAACACGACTACTTCTCTTCCTTGCTGTTCAGCACCAACGAAAGTAAAGTCTAATGTTACAAAACCGTTCTTTTCTTTTGCAATAAATTTAGTCTCAGCTATTACTTCTTTACCATCAATTAATAATGGTTCGTTAATAGCTTTGTTCATTAATTTTCCTTTTATAGTGTACTCTTTACCAACAACTAAGTTAGTGTACTCCACTTTGTCTTGAATAGTGATAGAATCCTTTGAATGAATCTCTTTTCCACCATCAGCTTTGTTTGTAGCTGTTGTTTTTACTGACGGCTTAACGAACTTAACTGTTTGACCTTTATCATTGATATCAGCATGTGTAGTAACAACTTTTCCGTCTTTCAGTAACTCTTCGAATACTACTATTTCTTGTTCTTCTAAACCAGTCGCATCAAATGTGAAGTCTAATGTAATAGAACCATTTGCTTCTTTTGGTGTAAACTTAGTTTCAGCTATTACTTCTTTACCATTTACAACTAATGGGTTATTAGTTTCTTTATCCATTAATTTACCTTTTAAAGTATACTCTTTACCTACTTGTAGGTCCTTGTATTCCACTTTATCTTGGATTGTTACAGACTTAGAAGTGTGCATTTCTTTTGTACCATCGGCTTTATCAGTAGCTGTTGTTTTTACTGATGGAATCTTTTCATCTTTGACAATATGTTTAATGATTTGACCATTCTCTGTGATCTCAAAAGAGAATATTTCTTCATTCAATACATAACCTTTTGGTGCAACAGTTTCTTTATATGTGTATTTTCCAAATGGTAACTTTTCAAACTTCGCGATACCTTTATCGTCTGTTTTCCCTTTAACTACTTCTTTTCCTGCTTCATTATAAATAGTAAACTCTGCATTCGGAAGCTTATTGTTTCCATCAGCTACATCAACTTTTGTAATTTCTAGATCACCTTTGATAAGATGATTAACTGCTAATAGCTCAATAATTTCCCCATGTTCCTTTATTTCGAACACAAATGGTTCTGTAATAAGAACATAACCATTTGGAGAAGCCTTTTCTACAAATGAATATTTACCATACGCTAAATCTTTAATGTTAACTTCACCATTTTTATCTGTCTTATATTCCCCAATTACTTTCCCGCTTGCATCTTTTAACTCGAATAATGCACCTTCTAATTTTTTACTGATATCTTCATTATCTACTTTTAGTAATTTCACACTACCTTTCACTTCTGTATTTTCCACTGTAAAAATAAGTGTTTTATTGTGCTCTTTAATTTCAAAAGGATACTTTGTTTTATTTCCAATATATCCATTAGGTGTTTTTGTCTCTAAGAAATAATATTTACCATACGTAAAACCATCAACATTTGCAATTCCATTTTCTTTTGTTACTACTTTTTTCACTTCTTTTCCATCTTCAGTAAAGACCGTGAATTCAACATTAGGTAACATTTTACCTGAATCACTAAGTTTTTTTATTTCGATGTTACCTTTTACTTTGTTGTTTACTACTTGAACAGCTCCTATTTCCCCTGTCTTAACTTCAATAGTTTGTGGTTTATCACCTGAAACATAACCTGTTGGTGCTTTAATTTCTTTTACTGTGTAGGTACCAATTGGTAGGCTATTTAATTCTGCATTACCATCAGCACCAGTCATGATTTTTCCAACTGATTCATTATTTGCATTAAAAACCTCGAATACCGCACCAGCTAATACTTCTCCATTTTCTCCAACCTTTTTAATTTTTAAAGAACCAGCAGCTTCCCAATTTACTGCAAGATCACTACTAAGCTTTTCTTCATTTCTTTCTAGTAGTACTGTAGCATTTTGAACAGTATCCGTACCACGGTAAGCAATTGCTTGAACTTTTGTTAAGTTTGCAGCAACACTTAGATTAAATTCACCTGTTTTTGTATTTTTAGGAATTTGGATACGGAATTTCTCTCCAACTGAAAGCTGATCTTTCACTTCTCCATTTTCACTAACAATTTTAACTCCATTAGGTGCATTTTTCGCTACTACTTTATAAGAACCACTCTTAGCATTTGTTTGTACTGTGTATAGGTTTGTTTCAAAAAACTCACCCTTTAATTCTGCCTTTTGCTTTTCAGCAGGAATCACATTCATAAAAATATCTTGAGTATCTTCACTTGTATTTGCAGCATTAATAATTGTCTTAGCCGCTTTTTCAACATTTTTATTTTCATGCTTTAATTCATTTACATCAAGTTGACCTAATGCATTCCAAACCGCAAGCTGAGTTGCATAATGTGCTTCATTCTTATTAGCTACCCCCAGTTGTTCTATACTTTTTTGTGGGAAACCATTTAATAGAACCCTATATACTACATTATCTGTTTTCCCTATTTCAGGAAGATCTTCACCATTTGGTGATTTTAAGCCAAGAGTTAAACAATAAGCAATTTGACCGCTTGAATTTTTAATCATTTCAGTTCGAATGTACTTACCTAAACTGTTGCTATAACTCCAGTTCATTGAATACTTTTCATGCGTCAAAACCTCCGCATTTGCCTTCGGTAGAAACACATTAAAGAATAATGCTAGTACTGATAATAATGCAAAAACTCTTTTAACAACTCTTCTCCCCAATTTTAAAACCTCCCTAGATAAAATGAATCTGATGTATTATTAAAATATTTAAAATAATCACAACGAAGATATTTCATATTATAAGACATAAAGTTACAAATATTATATTATTTTTACAAATTATTTATTTTCTCAACATCCCCTATAAATTATTATATTAAAACATTTAAATTCACAAAAATAACAATATTAGGATACCTTAACAAAATAAGAAACTTGGTAAAATACTAGAATAACGTTAGTTGGAGTACGGAAACGATTCTTGGCATGAAGGACCACTACAAAGACATTTTAATATGTAAACAGATATTTTCAGATTGAATATATGTATTAATAATTAATTTTTATTGCATTTACACCTGCAATGTTTATATAAAAGATAGTAAATTATATTTTTATAGGAGTTTTTCTATTAGTTTACTAGAAATTTGCATTATTATGTGACAATAAATATCATTGTATTTAATATAAAAAAAGGGGGTACGTAGATAATTATCAGAACTTTCGATTAATTAATTATACTAAAATTAGTATTAAGAATATTAGTAAAAAAGTAACAACGTTATTACGAAGTTCGAATATTGGTCTAAGTACCCTAGCATCTCAATGATAACCTCTGCAGTACTTTTACGTTTTTAAATAAATTAAAATAACAAAAAAATAATAATTTTTAATTTTTTCTTTGTAATTTAATAAGTTACATGTTAATATGGCGAAGGTTATAAAATGAATTTCGCCATACACAATGTTTTTTCGGAATATTCACTCCAGAGAAACGTAACTATTTCTGTAATTTGTTTCATCTTTTACCTATACAAGGGCTACTTTCAATTTTTTTGTTCATAAGTAAAAGTAACTTTTTATTTCTATCTTCCTCATCGATTTTAATATAAATGGTAAAAAAGCACTTTTTCAAGTGCCTTTCCTTTTCTTTTTTAAAGATAGAAAATCTAATAAAACCAAACACCTAGATTAAACACATACATAATCCTACTTACAAACTCGCAGAGAGGCATAAACTATGGGAATTCCTACACTATTATTAAATACATTTATTATTATTATTTGTATCCTTAGTTACCAAGTATTTTGGCTAGAACATAAAGAAAAAATGGCATGTAATAATATATTAATTTCTGTACTTTCCTCCATTGCAATTATTTTTTGTATGACTTTTCCTTTTCATTTACACGCTGGGTTCATTTATGATTTACGTTTTATTCCCATTATATTAGTTTTTCTATATGGAAATACGAAGAGCATTATTTGTATTGGAGTTTTATATCTTTCTTATAGATTTTACTTAGGTGGAAGCGGAGTCTTCCCATCATTTATTATCTTTACTATTATTTCTGTTATTACAATCATGTTTCGTTACTTGTCACCTACTTATTTCAAGGAAAAGAAGATATTATTAAGTATTCTACTTATTTTGATATGTACAACTTCCCTTTCTATCTGCGGTATTGTAACACAAATAAATACAGGCGGTAAAATTGACTCTACTCTCATCGAATTTTTATTCAATTATATAATCATAAATATTTTCACAGTATTATTATCTGTTTATTTAATAGAAGGAATGATCGAAAAATATAAAATAAAAGAAAGAATGCAAAGAGCAGAAAAATTTTATATAGCTAGCGAACTAGCTGCATCGATCGCGCATGAAATTCATAATCCACTGACCACGGTACATGGATTCACTCAATTACTAAATGAAGATGAGAGTGCTAAGATGTCTCAAGATAAGTACTTAGAAATTATGTTACTTGAAATGCAGCAAATACAATCTACTATTAATAACTATTTATCTTTAACCAAACCACAAAATATTATAAAAGAGAAACTAGATATTAATTACATATTAAATCAAGTGAAAGATAATATTTCACCACTCGCTCTTTCATATAATGTTGAAATAAAACAGCATATTACAACAGATTCCCTTTACATAAATGCTAATCCTGAAAAATTAAAAATATGTCTAGCCAACATCATACAAAATGGAATTGAGGCTATGAAAAATGGTGGCGTATTACAAATAAATATACAAAAAATAAAAGATAATATTGTAATTGATATTATTGATACAGGAATAGGAATGTCTTCCCAGCAAATAAAACGTATTGCCTTGCCATTTTATTCAACAACGGAAAAAGGTACTGGGCTTGGTACTATGATTGCGTACAGCATTATTAAAGAATTAAACGGAGATATAGAGATAGAAAGTGAACTAGGAAAAGGAACACACTTTTCTATCACTATCCCTTGCTAATATAATAGAAGATTTATTTAAATGATATTATTTTGTAGCTAATAGAACCATATAAAAAGAAGACGTAACTATTCGTCCTCTTTTTATATGGTTCTGGTGCAAAAATAAAATACAGTAGAATAAAGCACATATATTCCTAACGGAATCATATGAAAAATGGATAAACCCCGTTCTTCTAGCATTTCCATCAAATCACGAAAACTAAGGTTGTACCGTTAACAAGATGATGTCTGGTTGATAATGCTTCCATTTGAATACATTTCCCTTTTCCATACCAATCACGCACTCTTTCTAAAGTAATAGTAACAGTATGTCCAAGATTTATAGATTCATTGCAATTATCCTCCAGTTTTTGCACCAGTACCCTATTTAGGTATGTGACCGATTCGAGGTATGGGGCCATCCTTTAAATTAATTCCATGTATAAGGGTTACAAAGCTAATGTTCACTATAAAACCCGACATAAGATCGATTATGTTGGGTTTTATATAATTGTCTTTATCGAAAATTAAACATTATTTATAGAATCTATAAAATCGCCTATAACAGACATTCAAATTACATTTTTTGAGGTGTGGTCCCCGAAACCCCGAATTATTCACGTACCCCTAGCAGATGAGAGCACTCCCTCTTACGAGAGTAATCCTGTATCTCTTGCTTTTTGCACGGCTTCTTCCCGATTTTTGACTTCTAGCTTGTCATAAAGAGTAGAGGCATAATTTCTAACTGTGCCATTTGATAAGTAAAGTTTCGAAGCAATTGGTTTATAACGGATTCCTTGAGACAAAAGATTCAAAACCTCTAACTCGCGTTTCGTTAAGCCATACTCTTTTCCATCTGACTTCAATTCGACTGACTCTTCCTCATCATTTCTACTAAATTACGAAAAATTAAGTTGTACCGTACCAACGTACAATTAACAAAATAATATCTTGCTGATAATGCTTCCATTTGAACAAATTTTCCTTTTCCATACCGATCACACACCTTTTGTAAAGTAATAGTATCAGCATATCCCGGTTTAAGAGGTTACTTGCAAAACATTTAGAATTTTTTCGCGAGAATCCTCCGAAATGTAATACGGACTTTTAATATTTTCATTTATAATTCTCTATTTGTCTATACTTTTCATACCGCTGTTGTATAAGCTCTTCCGAGGATAATAGT
>NZ_JAQFNK010000043.1:0-16806 GCF_027710505.1 Bacillus cereus group sp. TH152-1LC
CGTGGTGTAGTGGTTAACATGCCTGCCTGTCACGCAGGAGATCGCCGGTTCGACCCCGGTCGGGACCGCCATTTTAATAAGGCTCGGTAGCTCAGTCGGTAGAGCAGAGGACTGAAAATCCTCGTGTCGGCGGTTCGATTCCGTCCCGAGCCACCATTTATCTTAATCATATACGCCGGCTTAGCTCAATTGGTAGAGCAACTGACTTGTAATCAGTAGGTTGGGGGTTCAAGTCCTCTAGCCGGCACCATGTAAGTTTCGGAGGGGTAGCGAAGTGGCTAAACGCGGCGGACTGTAAATCCGCTCCTTCGGGTTCGGCAGTTCGAATCTGCCCCCCTCCACCATTTACATAGGGGCATAGTTTAAAGGTAGAACTGAGGTCTCCAAAACCTCCAGTGTGGGTTCGATTCCTACTGCCCCTGCCAAATATATTTACACAACATGGCGGTTGTGGCGAAGTGGTTAACGCACCGGATTGTGGCTCCGGCATTCGTGGGTTCGATTCCCATCAGTCGCCCCATTTTTATTTTAAAAATTACAAATAATCTAATGGATACTTACATATAATTAAGTAAGAAATCAATGGGCTATAGCCAAGCGGTAAGGCAACGGACTTTGACTCCGTCATGCGCTGGTTCGAATCCAGCTAGCCCAGCCATTTTCGCGGAAGTAGTTCAGTGGTAGAATACAACCTTGCCAAGGTTGGGGTCGCGGGTTCGAATCCCGTCTTCCGCTCCAATAAAATTTCATATGGCGGCATAGCCAAGTGGTAAGGCAGAGGTCTGCAAAACCTTTATCACCGGTTCAAATCCGGTTGCCGCCTTTTCTTTTGTGCCGATGTGGCGGAATTGGCAGACGCGCACGACTCAAAATCGTGTTCCTTCGGGAGTGTCGGTTCGACCCCGACCATCGGTATCATGAACGGCGTAAAAAAACTCTATACTAACTGTATAGAGTTTTTTTTGTTTTCTTCGTGTGACAAAAAGTGTGCGGTGAGTAAACTAAGAAACATTAAAAGGATAAAAACAAACATTCATTTTTATCCTTTTAATTCCGGTATTCTATACAATATTCTCTTCATGCACTCTAGAGAGAACTTCTCCAGCCTGGTGACATGAAGTTAAATCCGACACCACCAGTAGATATTAGAACATTATCAGCTGTTAATTTTGTAATTTCTAAAAACTTCTTTTTAAACTCTTCTCTGTTGTACTTATACATAGTTGAGTGGCACGCCCACATGTGCGTTGAAGTACTTTAACCAGTCTCCTAATTCCTTTAATTCAGGAAAAGACTCAAATTGAATGGGTTCATCTAATTTCATAAATCTTACTTGATAGATAGTTGGGTTTAATTTCTCTCCAATTCCTTTAAGACCATGTGCTTTTTTCGCATTTGAATGTGTCATAATTCTCCCCTTATCTTTCCTTCAAATTTTTTCCTATTTGAATTATACAACGATAGAAAGTAATTAAGGGAATATTATGGGAATTTTTATCGTCTTTTTTGTTAAATTATACTATGTGCTTCTAAAATTCGTAATAAACGTAGGAATTCATGTATAATATAACTTGTCGAAAGAACAAAATGATAGTGATTTATATTATGTCTGTAATATGAATCAAAAATGAACTTTTTATATTTCTTTTAAAAATGTGTTGAATACACATTATATTTCATATTAATATTTTTATGTAGATTTAAAACGGGAAAGAGAGTGGAAAGTATGGGTCGTAAGTGGAATAATATTAAGGATAAAAAAGCATCAAAAGATGCAAATACAAGCCGTATATACGCGAAATTTGGACGTGAAATTTATGTGGCAGCAAAACAAGGTGAGCCAGATCCAGAATCAAACCAAGCGCTTAGAGTCGTATTAGAACGTGCGAAAACATACAATGTACCAAGAACAATTATTGATCGTGCAGTTGAAAAAGCAAAAGGCGGTTCAGAAGAAAATTATGACGAGCTTCGTTATGAAGGATTCGGACCAAATGGATCTATGGTAATTGTAGATACACTTACAAATAACGTAAACCGTACTGCAGCAGATGTACGAGCTGCATTTAGCAAAAACAGTGGTAACATGGGTGTAAACGGTTCTGTAGCTTACATGTTTGATGCGACAGCTGTTATCGGTCTTGAAGGTAAAACATCAGATGAAGTTCTTGAAATTTTAATGGAAGCAGATGTAGATGCACGTGACATTCTTGAAGAAGAAGATGCTGTTATCGTGTATGCTGAACCTGATCAATTCCATTCTGTACAATCTGCACTTAAAGATGCTGGTGTTGAAGAATTCACAGTTGCAGAATTAACAATGCTTGCACAAAGTGATGTAGAACTTCCTGAAGATGCTCAAGTACAATTTGAAAAAATGGTTGATGCATTAGAAGATCTAGAAGATGTGCAACAAGTTTACCACAACGTAGACTTAGGAGAATAATACGATAGAGGCCCCCTGTTCGTTTAACGGATAGGGGGCTTTTTTATGAGGTTAGTTAAGTTGATGAATAAAGGTATTTTGTTGTAGACAGGGAATATGCTTATAGGGATATATGAAATAATCATTATTTCTAGGAGGTTTAATATGGAACATAGAACACCGAAGCATATCGTTGCCGTAGCAGGCTATTTAACAAATGAAACAGGTGAAGTGTTATTGGCTAAAGTACATTGGCGAGCGGATACGTGGGAGTTGCCAGGAGGACAGGTGGAAGAAGGAGAAGCGCTCGATCAAGCAGTTTGTAGGGAAATGTTTGAGGAGACGGGTTTAACTGTGAAGCCGCTTGGAGTTACAGGTGTTTACTATAATGCTTCTATGCATATTTTATCTGTTGTTTTTAAAGTGGCATATGTGAGCGGTGAAATACAAATTCAGCCTGAAGAAATACAAGAGGCTAAATTTGTTGCTTTAAATGAAGAGAACATAGATGAGTACATAACGCGTCCTCATATGAAATCCAGAACGCTTGATGCGATGAGAGCAACACATTTTATTCCATACGAAACGTGGGAAGTGCAGCCGTATAATTTAATAGCTAGATTATAAAGAAAAGGGTAGCTGGTTTGAGATACAATCAAATCACTACTCTTTTTTGTATACTGTTTAAGAAAAAGGTCAAAATAATAATAGTGCTAGTATTGATTTCTAGAACGTTTGTTCTGTATAATGTATGATATATTGTATACATTTAGATTACTAGATACTTACAAATATATATATTTGTAGATGATATAATGAAAATAGGGTGTTTTAATAGGGAAGTATAGGCTTAAGGTATACTCTACTATTGGTTTAACATATTCTATATTCAATATTTCAGATGAATAGTAGATAAAAAAAGCCTGTGATACAATACTTTTTTACCCCGTTATTTGCCAGACAGCCCGATTGGGGAGGGCTGATTAAAGTTTCACTTTATACCTTACAATGATGTAAGGTACGTGTAAGAGAAATCGATGGGATGTTTTTTTACAACAAGGTATTCTTAAAGTAAGAGTTATATGCTGTGTGGAAAAGAGGTGTTCAAGATGAAAGAACGAGTATTATCTAGGGTGAACTATCATCAAAAAGTTGCATTAAATCCAATGACTAAATTCTTTTATAAAGCCATTATTTTATTATTATTGTTAAGTTGTACGTTATTATTCGTTGGAAATGTAATGATCGAGCAAAGTGATATTAGTAAATTACATGTACCGGCTAAGTTAGAGGTGCCAGAATCATTAACACATGCATTTATTGCGACAGAAGATAAAAGGTTTTATCATCATAACGGTTTAGATTATATAGCGATTGTCAGGGCGTCTGTTGAGAATATAAAGGCTGGTGGTGTTGTGCAAGGCGGGAGCACAATTACACAGCAGTTATCCAAAAATGCTTTTTTAACAAATGAACGTACATTTTCTCGTAAGTGGAAAGAGATTTTCTATACGAAAAAAATTGAACGCACATTTACGAAGGATGAAATTTTAAAATTGTATGTAAGCAATATTTATTACGGAGAAGGAGCATGGGGAATTGAAAAAGCGGCAAACCTTTACTTCGGTAAAAAAGTAAGCCAATTAACGCTGGCTGAAAGTGCAATGATGGCTGCTGTAGTAAAGGCACCTGCTTATTACTCACCTGCACAAAATTATGATAAGGCCGTAGAGAGACGAAATGTCGTTTTGAGATTGATGGAGAAAGAAGGCTATATCAATCATGATGAGTATGTGCAAGCAGTTAGTGAGAAATTAGTCATTCGTCATGATATCAAAACAGAGCAGTCGATGCTAAATAATGCGCGTGAAAAAGCAGTAAGCTAAAGGGAGTTCCTACATAGGAGCTTCTTTTTTTGAATAAATTGTGACAAATTGTGACACAATATCGTCACAATTATTGTGTTTTTGTAATTTATGTGAGCGTGTTCATTGCGTGACGTATATAAGTGTTGATATTATGTGTATTGTGTACAATGCTGTATACAGAATATGAATTTAAAGAGGAATGTATATGAAATCAAATAAACTCATGGCTCTTGGTATAGTTTTTTCTATCGCAGTATTGATTGTAATCGGAACAATTGCGTATAGCATCATAAATGACAAAAAAGATAAAGGGAATGAGATGTTTGCTTATTCTACACAACAATCTTTAGGGAAAGATGATGCACCAGTTAAGGTAGTTGAATTTGGAGACTTCAAATGTCCTGCTTGTCGTACTTGGGATGTAACAGTATTACCACGATTAAAAGAAGAGTATATTGATAAAGGTAAAGTGCAGTTATATTTTATTAACTTCCCGTTTATCGGAAAAGACTCTGATTTAGGCGCAGCAGCTGGTGAAGCAATTTATAAACAAGATCAAGATTCATTCTGGATTTTCTATGATGAGATTTATCAAAGTCAAAAGAAAGACACGGAAGAATGGATTACAGAAGAATTACTTCTTAACATTGTGAAAGAGAAGCTTCCGAAAGTTGATGTAGAACAATTTAAGAAAGATTTACACAGTAAAGAAATGAAAGAAAAAGTACGTAAAGATTCAGATCGTGCTCAAAAATTAAAAGTTCAAGGTGCTCCTTCAGTATACATAAACGGAAATCTTGCAAACCCTGATTTCGATAGTATGAAGAAGGCGATTGATAAAGAATTGAAAAAGTGATGAGCTACTCATCACTTTTTCGACTTTTTTCGATAAAATTCTTGATTCCGTTTTTTTAACATGCTATACTACTTTACATAAGTTATTCTAATATCTTATATTTATTTCATATTTGCGGGTGTAGTTTAGTGGTAAAACAAGAGCCTTCCAAGCTCTGGTCGAGAGTTCGATTCTCTTCACCCGCTCCAAATTTCATTAAATGTTTTTCTATAAATTGTGATCAACGCAGTGTTTCGTTTCTAAGATAAACGAGGCATTGCGTTTTTTAATGTTTGAAAAGCATAATTGTATGCGAAAATAGAAGTAAAGAATAGTATTTCAAAAGTGAATTACTAACCAATATAGTCGTTACATACGGGATGATTTCATCTGAGGAGGCGATTAGGAATGGATTTTGAACAATTAAAGCAAGATGTAATTGCGTATAGTAAAACAATTGGTATAGATAAAATAGGCTTTGCTAGTGCTTCACCATTTGAGGAATTAAAGCAACGCTTAATCCAGCAGCAACAATTAAATTATCAATCTGGATTTGAAGAGCCTGATATAGAAAAGAGAACGAACCCACAGCTTTTACTACCTGGTGCAAAATCAATTATTGCGATTGCATTAGCGTATCCTTCAAAATTAAAAAATGCACCATTAAGTAAGCGTGGAGAACGCCGCGGGATTTTTTGTCGTGCTTCTTGGGGACAAGATTATCATCTTGTTTTACGAGATCGTTTGCAAAAATTAGAAGCATATTTAATCGAAAAACTTCCCGATATAGAAGTTAAGTCAATGGTTGATACGGGTGAATTAAGCGACCGCGCTGTATCAGAACGTGCCGGTATTGGGTGGAGTGGTAAGAATTGCGCTATTATTACACCTGAATTTGGTTCGTATGTATATTTAGGAGAAATGATTACAAATGTTCCATTCCCACCAGATCAACCAATAGAAGATCAATGCGGGAGCTGTACGAAATGTATTGATATTTGTCCTACAGGGGCTTTAATACAAGGAGGACAGTTAGACTCGAAGAAATGTATTGCATTTTTAACACAGACGAAGGGATTCCTACCGGAAGAATATCGCGACAAAATAGGAAACCGTATATATGGATGTGATACATGTCAGACTGTTTGTCCAAAAAACAAAGGAATGGATTTTCATAACCACCCTGAGATGGAACCAGATCCTGAGTTAGTTAAGCCGCTATTAACACCACTTTTAACAATTAGTAATCGCGATTTTAAAGAGAAATATGGAATTATGTCTGGTTCATGGAGAGGTAAAAAGCCGTTGCAACGAAATGCAATTTTGGCACTTGCTCATTTTAAAGAAGCATCAGCAATTCCTGATTTAATAGGTGTTATGAAAGATGATCCAAGACCAGTACTTCGCGGAACGGCAGCATGGGCACTTGGGAAAATTGGTGGAGATGGCGTGGGCGAAGCCATTGAAAAAGCAATGCAACGTGAGAAAGATGAAGAGGTTCTTCATGAAATGAATCGAGGACTTGAATTGTTAGCGCTGAAAAAAGAGTAGATAATATCTCCCTTTTTCATATTGTAATATGGGAGGGAGACGAAATGGTTGTAAAAATAAATATTGAAAAGCAAGTACAACAATTTTTAGCCTATATAACAGAAAAAAGAACTAATGTAGAGGGGATTGCTGAAGATTTATTCCAGATAGCACAGAGAAAGAAACAATTGTTTCAAAAGCGTAATGCACATATAGTGAAAGCAACTGCGGACGTTTCTTTCATGAGACAATTAAATAATAGCAATCATCAAGAAATTGATTATCAAATACATTTTAAATATTTAATTAAGCATAAAGAATTATTTTATATCGAAGAGGAACAACTAAAACGAAGAGTTTGTTTAAATAATAGCCGGATAATAGGTGATTATGCTATTGAAGTGCCAGAAGCAGTTGGAATGAGTGAGACGTTAGAAAGAGAAGTTATAAAAGAGAAGTATGGCTCTTATCAGTATAACCGTTTAGAGGCAGTTAAATATGCTGAGCGTTGGTGGGATGATCGAAACCCTGTATATCGTAATTTCCCTGATAATTGTACGAATTTTATTTCTCAATGTCTTCATACTGGAGAAGTACCAATGAATGGATATCCTAATATTCGTAAAGGATGGTGGCAAAGGGAGAATCAGTGGAGTTGGAGCTGGGCTGTCGCACACTCTTTTTATTGGTATTTGTCAGGTGCTACAACAGGGCTTCGAGCAGAAGCGGTAGAAAGGCCAGAGGACCTTATTCTTGGTGATGTCATTGCTTATGATTTCGAGGATGATGGTAGGTGGAATCATACGACGATTGTAGTAGCAAAAGACGCAGATGGTATGCCACTTGTAAATGCACATTCAGCGAATAGCCGTCGGCGTTATTGGAACTATGAAGATTCTAGTAAATATACACCACAAATGAAATATAAATTTTTTCATATTATTAATGGGTAGAGATTTTTTGCTCAAGTGGTATAATACGTAGTAGACAAAAAACAGAGGTGAATATCGCGTGGGAGTACATGTTGTTTTATATCAACCAGAAATTCCAGCAAATACAGGGAATATTGCTCGTACTTGTGCAGCAACTGGAACAGAATTACATTTGATTAGACCGCTTGGATTTTCAACGGATGATAAAATGTTAAAGCGTGCAGGATTAGATTATTGGCAGCACGTGAAAGTTACGTATTATGATTCAATTGAAGAATTTTATGAGAAAAATAAAGACGGTGAATTCTTCTATTTAACAAAGTATGGCGAGAAAGCTCATACAGCGTTTGATTATAGCAAACGTGAGAAGGATTACTATTTTGTATTTGGAAGAGAAACAAACGGCTTACCAGCTAATGTAATCGAAGAAAATTTCGATCATTGTTTACGTATTCCAATGACTGATAAAGTGCGCTCATTAAATTTATCTAATACAGCAGCTATTTTAATTTATGAAGCATTCCGTCAACAAAATTATCCGGGATTAGATTTAGAAATTGTTTATTAAAAGTCGCCATATGGCGACTTTTTTTCTAAAATAAAAATAATATATAATCATACATTTAAAAAAGGGTGCATATTCATATAGAATGGGATTATGTGAATAAAAATAGATCAGACGGGTTGAGATAAATATGAAGGAACAATATAGTAATCAAAATACCTTTTTAAGTATGATAGATATTGATTTAATAAGAAGAGGATTATTACATGCTATTCAAGATTTAGTATTTATTGTGAAAGTTATGGATGATGAAACCTTTAAATATATTTATGTAAATAAGATAGGTATGGATTATGCGAAGCTAAGCGAAGAATGTTATGGAAAAACGTTTGCTGAAGTATTACCGGAAGATACGGCGGAAATATTACAAGTGCAATATGCAAAAGTAGCGAGCGAAGCGAAAGCACATACCTTTTGTGATGTAGTTAGTTTACCAACTGGTAATTTACATTATGAATCTTCACTTAATCCTGTATTTGATGAAGAAGGAGTATGTCAGTTTATTATTTGTATTACGAGGGATATTACAGCTCAAATTGAGGAGAAGATTGAAATAGAGGAAAAACAAATGTTATTTAAGTCATTACTAGAATATAATAATGACTCCATTATATCTATAGATTCTATAGGTAGAATTACATATGCAAACCCAGCAACGTATGAGATATTTGGATATCGATATGAAGAATTAAACAATAAATTTATTTTTGAATTTATTAATAAAGAATATGAAAAAGATTTTCAAATGATATTTAAAGGATCCATGCAAGGAAAAGCGAAGCAAATTGTTTCAAAGAAATATGTTCATAAAGAAGGGTACGAGCTCTATATTTCTTTAAGAACTATTCCAATTATTGTGAACGGTGAAATTGTCGGGATATATATTGTTACGAGGGATGTTACAAGGCAAGTATTGAATGAAATGCGAACAGAATATTTAGCTTATTATGACCAGTTAACAGGATTAATGAATAGAATTTCATGTACAAATAAGTTAAATGGTTTTTTAAATGAGAAGATAGATTTTGCGTTTATTTTTATAGATTTAGATGAATTTCATCTTATTAATGATACTTTTGGCCATAAAGAAGGAGATAAAGTATTACAAAAAGTGACAGAATGTTTAAGCAGTATCCAAATAGGCGGTATGCACTTATTTAGAGAACACGATGATCAATTTGTTATGTTAATAGAAAATATAACGAAAGAACGTGTAGAGGTAGTTGCAAAAAGCATACTAAAAAAGATTAGTGAACATTTTGTAATCGAAGAAGAGGACGTGTATTTAAGTGCGTCAATCGGAATTGTAATGGCTCCAACAGATGGAGAGGATGAAAAAATATTATTTCAAAGAGTGGATGCTGCTTTGGAAAAAGCAAAAGAAAAAGGAAAAGGGCATTATCATTTTTATTGCAATGGATTAGATTGTGAGCGTGAACAAAGATTTATAATAGAAAACCAATTACATCGTGCTATAGAAAAAAATGAATTCTTCTTATATTATCAGCCACAAATGAATATTGAAACGAAAAAAATAGTTAGTATGGAAGCTTTAATAAGGTGGGAGAATAAAGAATTAGGATTTGTCTCTCCCAATCAATTTATTCCGTTAGCAGAAAGAACAGGATTTATTATTAAGCTGGATGAATGGGTAGTAAATGAAGTGTGTCAGCAAATACGTGAATGGTTAAATAAAGGATATGAAGTGGTCCCGATTGCAGTTAATATTTCAGCCAGGCACTTTCGTTCTATTACACTAATAGAGATGATTACACGAGCGTTACATAAGTATAATGTACCAGCTCATCTATTGGCGATAGAGGTTACAGAAGGAGCCCTTATACATAAAGACATATCGAAAAGAGTATTGCTACAATTAAAAGAACAAAATCTAAAGATTCATTTAGATGATTTTGGGACGGGATATTCATCTTTAAGTTATTTAAAAACGTATCCAATTGATACTTTGAAAATCGATCGTTCCTTTATGGAAGGTATACATGTAGATGAACGTGATACGAATATTACGGCTGCGATTATCCATTTAGCTCATACTTTGGAATTGAATGTAATTGCAGAAGGAGTAGAAAAAGCAGAACAAATACAATTTTTGAAGGAAAAGAATGTGAAGTTTGTACAAGGTTATTATTATAGCAAACCACTATCAAAATATGATGTGGAAAATGTGTATTATAAATAATTCATAAAAAAAGTGATGTGCTAAGAAGCACATCACTTTTTATGTGTACCAGGTTTATCATTGTAGCCAGATGTAAAAATAGCTGTAAGAAATGTGAGTGATACACCTAAAATTAATAATAATTTCATACTAATATCCCTCCTATTTTTTCAGTTTATGAATCTTAAATATGAATCGAAATGTATGTAAGGTTCTTGGAAGAAAAGAATTTATTTAAAATGAATAGCGGTGTAAAAACTTTAATACCTTTATTATACAGAATTTTCTTTGAATTTTGGAGAGAATTTTATTGCACTACTGTATATTTCATTTTGATTTAAAGAATGTTTGAGGACATCCTAGCATACCTTTTATAATAATCCGATTGAACAAGGAGATGGGGGAGGAGCTATAATGGATATTCTAAAAAAAATTGAACAGCATCGAGAAGCAGAAGAACGCTTACAATGGGAAGGTACGTTTGCGGAGTATTTAGAGCTTGTGAAGGAAAGACCATGGGTGGCTCAAACAGCACACTCTCGCATTTACAATATGATAAAAGATGCTGGAATTGAAGAGGTAGATGGTAGAAGAAAGTATAACTTCTTTAGCAATCAGCTATTTGGATTAGAGGATGCTTTAGAACGCCTGGTAGAGGAATATTTTCATCCATCTGCAAAACGATTAGATGTTAGAAAACGTATTTTATTATTGATGGGTCCTGTTAGTGGGGGGAAATCAACATTAGTTACGATGTTGAAACGCGGATTAGAAACATATTCACGAACAGATCGAGGAGCAATTTTTGCAATTAAAGGCTGCCCAATGCATGAAGATCCACTTCATTTAATTCCGCATCATTTACGAGATGAATTCTTTGATGAGTATGGAGTTAGAATTGAAGGGAATTTATCACCACTAAACGTTATGCGCCTAGAGCAAGAATATGGTTCAAGAATTGAGGATGTAGTTGTAGAGCGTATTTTCTTCTCGGAAGATCGCCGTACAGGGATTGGTACATTTAGCCCGTCTGATCCTAAATCACAAGATATCGCCGATTTAACAGGTAGTCTGGACTTTTCAACAATCGCAGAATATGGTTCAGAATCAGATCCACGAGCGTATCGCTTCGATGGAGAATTGAATAAGGCAAACCGTGGGATGATGGAATTCCAAGAGATGTTAAAATGCGACGAGAAGTTTTTATGGCATTTATTATCGCTTACGCAAGAAGGGAATTTCAAAGCGGGAAGATTTGCGCTTATTTCAGCAGATGAATTAATTGTAGCGCATACGAATGAAACAGAGTATCGTTCTTTCATAGCAAACAAGAAAAATGAAGCATTACACTCAAGAATTATTGTAATGCCAGTTCCATACAATTTACGAGTGAGTGAAGAGGAACATATTTATGAAAAAATGATTCGTGAAAGTGATGTATCCAATGTGCATATTGCACCGCACACACTTCGCGTTGCAGCAATGTTTACGATTTTAACTCGTTTAAAAGATCCGAAGCGTCCGGATATTGATTTAATTAAAAAGATGCGTTTATATGATGGAGAAACAATAGAAGGTTATAATGCGATTGATGTAGAGGAGCTGCAACGTGAATATCAAGATGAAGGTATGAAAGGTATTGATCCTCGTTATGTTATTAACCGAATTTCTTCTACAATTATTCGAAAAGAGGTATCATCTATTAACGCATTAGATGTACTTAGATCGCTAAAAGACGGGTTGGATCAGCATCCGTCAATTAGTAATGAAGATCGAGAACGTTATATGAATTTCATCTCATTAGCGAGAAAAGAATATGATGAAATTGCGAAGAAAGAAGTACAAAAAGCATTTGTGTATTCATATGAAGAATCAGCGAAGACACTTATGGATAATTACTTAGATAACGTTGAAGCATATTGCAATAAATCGAAATTACGTGATCCATTAACAGGTGAAGAAATGAGTCCAGATGAAAAGCTAATGCGTTCAATTGAAGAGCAAATTGGAATTTCAGAAAATGCTAAGAAAGCATTCCGCGAAGAAATTTTAATTCGCATTTCTGCTTATGCGCGTAAAGGAAAACGCTTTGATTATAATTCACACGAGCGTCTTCGCGAAGCGATTCAGAAAAAACTATTTGCTGATTTAAAAGATATAGTGAAAATTACAACATCAACGAAAACGCCAGACGAAAATCAGCTTAAGAAAATCAATGATGTTGTTGCACGTTTAATTGATGAGCACGGCTATAATTCTTCATCTGCGAATGAATTATTACGCTATGTAGGTAGCCTGCTAAACCGATAGTTTGATAACAAAACGCTGTCTCTTGTATTTTGCGGGACAGCGTTTTATTATCCATTCATATGTGTAAAGTGTCATACCTTGTCCAAATATAATAAATTAAGATGCAATTTCATGAATTTATTGTCAATTATTTTTACAATATGCATATGATAGAGTAACCAACCATTCATACGAAAAAAGCCAACACAATACAATATGTTGCAAAGTGTAAATGTGTGCAACTATGCATTGTGTTTCTTTCTTATCAACGGCTGAATGTTTCTTTCGAGTATGTGAGTGGCAAAATTTTGTTTAGAATGCTCGGGGTATTATATGAAAAACGTTATATATGTTTATGGGATGAATTTCGATGGGCAGTCACCTTCCATTCTAGCTTGCACAGTATAAAACAAAATTTCTAGCTTGCTGTTCATATAGAAAGACAATTACAGTAAGGAGGGAAAGAAATGGGTGAAGAAAACCAACCAAATTATACGATTTCACAGGAAAACTGGTCCCTCCATCGCAAAGGATATGACGACCAACAACGCCATCAAGAAAAAGTACAAGAGGCAATTAAGAATAATTTACCCGATCTTGTAACAGAAGAAAGTATAGTTATGTCTAATGGCAAGGATGTTGTAAAAATACCAATTCGTTCTCTAGATGAATATAAGATTAGATACAATTATGATAAAAACAAACACGTTGGGCAAGGAAATGGTGACAGCAAAGTTGGTGATGTCGTTGCGAGAGATGGATCAGGTGGTCAAAAGCAAAAAGGACCAGGAAAAGGGCAAGGAGCAGGAGATGCGGCTGGAGAAGATTATTATGAAGCTGAAGTCTCTATTCTAGAATTAGAGCAAGCGTTTTTCAAAGAGTTAGAGCTGCCTAATTTAAAGAGAAAAGAAATGGATGAAAACCGGATTGAACATGTTGAATTTAATGATATTAGAAAAACTGGATTATGGGGAAATATTGATAAGAAACGAACGATGATATCTGCATATAAACGAAATGCAATGCGTGGTAAAGCATCCTTCCATCCAATTCACCAAGAAGATTTAAAGTTCCGTACTTGGAATGAAGTATTAAAACCAGATTCAAAAGCAGTTGTATTAGCGATGATGGATACAAGTGGATCGATGGGAATATGGGAGAAGTATATGGCACGTAGCTTCTTTTTCTGGATGACAAGATTTCTACGAACGAAGTATGAAACAGTAGATATTGAGTTTATTGCCCATCATACGGAAGCAAAAGTCGTTACAGAGGAAGAGTTTTTCTCAAAAGGAGAAAGTGGCGGAACAATCTGTTCTTCTGTATATAAAAAAGCACTCGAGTTAATCGATAATAAATATTCACCAGACCGCTATAATATTTATCCATTCCATTTTTCAGACGGTGATAATTTAACATCAGATAACGCTAGATGCGTAAAGCTTGTTGAAGAGTTGATGAAGAAGTGTAACATGTTTGGGTATGGGGAAGTGAACCAATACAACCGCCACAGTACCCTTATGTCAGCCTATAAAAATATTAAAGATGAGAATTTCAGATATTATATTTTAAAGCAAAAAGCAGATGTATTCCACGCGATGAAGAGCTTCTTTAGAGAAGAATCAGGAGAGAAAATGGCATAACCCCTTTAAAAAGGGGTTATTTTTTTGTTAACTTTTTATTTTTTCAGTTGACAATGATAATGAAAATCATTGTCATTTATTCGAGATATGATTACATTTAGATTTATATATTTTGGAGGAGATGTAAAGTTGAAAAAAAATAAAAGAAAACATATAAATGCGATGATTATCGCTGCGGCGTTATCACTTCCATTTGCTACGTATTCAACGCCTGCTTTAGCGGCAGTAGCAATTGAGGCGAATAAAACTGGACAGACTTTAGAAGATGGTACATATGATGCTGTTATGAAAGCATATAAAGATAAAACGAATGAGGAGTCTATGGCAGCTGTTTATATAAAGGATCCTAAGTTAACGATTGAGAATGGAAAGAAAATTGTAACGGCAACGTTAAGTGATAGTGATTTCTTCAAATACTTGAAAACAGAAGATATTCATACTCCTGGTGTGTTTCATGATGTAACAGTAATATCAGAAGATAAAAAGAAAAATGGAACGAAAGTGATTCAGTTTGAAGTAGGAGAATTAGGAAAAAGATATAATATGCAAATGCATATTTATATTCCGACAATGGCCTATGATAATAAATATCAAGTGCAGTTTGAAGTAAATGCTTTAAATTTAGAAAATAATGTTCCAGAAAAGCAAAAGGAAAATAAAGAGGATCAACAGGATGAAAACGGAAATGTAATATTAGATAAGCAATTACAAAGGCATATTAATAAATATAATTTGAATAGAGAGAATCTAAATAGGCCAATAACTAAGGAAGATTTATTAAAAATTAAAACTTTAATAGTCGTTGAAGCTAAAAGTAAAGGAATACAAGACGTAAGCGGTCTAGAATATATGATGAACTTAGAAAACTTAATGTTGGAAGAAGTTAAGTTAGAAAATATACATTTTATCTCGGATTTGAGACAATTGAAATCAGTAAGTATAACTTATGGTGAACTTAATGATATTGGACCTTTAGCTGAGTTAGAACATATTGAAGGTTTAAGTTTGAGAAACAATAAAATTTCAGATTTAAGCCCATTGAGTCAAATGAAGAAGATTAAAATGCTAGATTTAAATAGTAATGATATAAAAGATATTAAACCATTATTTAAATTAACACCCTTAAAGACTTTGACAGTAGCAAATAATCATATTAGTAATGCTAATCTTGCTGGGATTGAGCAATTGAAGAATGTGAAGAGTTTATCTTTAAGTAACAATGGACTTACTAATATTGAACATATTACACCAATGAAAAAATTAGTAGAGTTAGACCTTTCTAAAAATGAATTAGAAAACATCGAACCTTTATCAAGATTGTCTACTGTACAATCACTTAATTTAGAAGAAAACTATATTTCAGATATAACTCCACTTAGTCAATTAACAGGTTTATATGATTTAAAGCTAGGGTCAAACGAAATTCGTGATGTTAGACCGGTTCAAGAGTTAGGAAAAAGAATGTACATTGACGTTCAAAGACAAAAAATCTTTTTAGATGATGTGGAAAAAGATAAGGAAGTTAAAATACCTATCTATAATTTACAAGGAGAGCCACTCAATACTATTCAATTAAAGAATGGAGATGGAATAGTTAATAATGGTTCTGTTAAATGGAGTACTACTGGTGAAAAAACATACGAATTTATGTTAGATATAAAGCCAGAAGAGAATCGTATTAAGTTTAATGGAACAGTAATTCAAAATGTTGTTGAAAGGTTAGATGAAATAAAGGAAACAGTAAAAGAGGATCGAGAACAAAATGGAAATGTAATACTCGACAAGAGTTTACAACAACATATTAATCAAAAGAATTTTGGTAGAGAGAATCTAAATGCCCCTATAACAAAAGAAGATTTATTCAAGATTAAAACATTAGAAATACTTAAAGAAAAAGGAAAAGAGATAAAAAACCTAACTGGTTTAGAATACATGACGAACTTAGAAAACCTCACTTTAGAAGGAATAGGGTTGAAAAATATTGAATTTATCTCGAACTTGAAACAATTGACGGATGTAAATTTATCTCATAATAAAATTGAAGATGTAACGCCGTTATCTTCACTAGAAAATTTACAGTGGTTAAACCTTGCAGATAATCGTATTAAAGATGCATCAGTTCTTGGTTCAATGTTAGACCTACTCAGTTTAAAATTAGCCGGAAATGAGATTCGTGATGTAAGGCCATTGATACAATTAGGCCAATGGTTTTCAATTGACGTTGGAAGACAGAAAATCTTTTTAGACGAAGCGAAAGTAAATGAAGAAATTCAAGTTCCTGTATATGATTTAGAAGGAGAAATTATTGAGAATATTGAGCTAACAAGTGAGGGTGGAACGTTTAATAATGGAGTAATGAAATGGAGTACTTCGGGTGAAAAGGTATATAAATTTGATTTAGATTCGGATGAAACTAGTATAAGTTTTAACGGAACAGTAATCCAGAATATAGTTGAAAAAGAAGAAGTAAAAGAACCAACAAAAGAAGTTGAAGAATCGAAAGAGGAAGTAAAAGAACCAACAAAAGAAGTTGAAGAATC
>NZ_JAQFNK010000044.1:0-16245 GCF_027710505.1 Bacillus cereus group sp. TH152-1LC
AGTCGCTCTCATCATATATGAAAAAAGTATGACAAGCTATTCTTCGAATAACTCCTCATACTTATATAGTACGAAAGTGCAGCCTATTTAGAGCAATTTCAGAAAAATGATTTTGATCAACTTTATAAAAATGGAACTCATGAAATGAATAGTAAATTACCTAAGGATGAGTTTGCCTCTAAATGGAATGCTTTAATATCTCAATTAGGACCTGCTCTAGATACAGAATCAGAAGTATTTAGTTCGAAAGATAAAAATGGAAAAGTGGCCATTACCACAGTACATCGTAAAAATAATTTGCAAACTACTTTTGTATATACAAAAGATGGGAAGGTAACCGACGTTCAAACTCAACTACAACCACTTATAGTTAAACCGGAGAAAGGGGAAAAATGGGAAGAATCTTCGATTAAAGTTGGTTACAATGAAAAAAAATTGAATGGGTTGTTAACTCTTCCAAAAGGAGTAGAAAAGCCGCCGGTTGCAATTTTGCTTCAGGGGTCTGGTCCCAATAATATGGATTCTATCATTGGCACGGGTCTTAATCGTCCTTTTGCGGATATTGCACACGGTCTTGCAGAAAATGGAATTGCTTCTATCCGCTATGACAAGCGCTCTTATGCATATCCAAATGATGTCTCTGACGTAGAAACAGAATATTTGTATGATGCTAAAGAGGCTGTGCGACTTACTAAAGAAGATAAAAGAGTAGATAGTAACAGAATTTATCTAATTGGACACAGTCAAGGTGGCCTATTGGGACCAAAAATAGCACAGGATAATCCAGAAATAAAAGGTTTTGTCTCAATGGCTGGTACCTTACGTCGTTTAGAGGATATAGTGTTGACACAGACTACATTGCGATTAGAACAAGAAAATCTATCGAACGAGCGTAAAAAAGAAGAACTGGACAATACAAAAGCGGGAGTAGATAAAATTAAAAAACTCAACTCCTCTGATAAGACAGAAGTTATACTTGGCTATCCGGCTAGCTATTGGAATAGTTTGAATAAAATTGATGGAGCAAGCATTGTTAAAAATCTTAGTATTCCAATGTTTATTATACAAGGTACAACTGATTTTCATGTCTTAGAAAAAGTAGATTATAAACTGTGGCAGGAAACACTTGAGGGTAAAGACAATGTTAGTTTCAAGGTGTATCCAGGACTGAGTCATTTGTTTATGCCAGGCGGTTCCGCAGATAAATTTGATGGTAGTATTTACAACAAACCAGCTCATGTAGATTCTCAAGTAATAAAGGATGTCTCAGGATGGATTAACGCTCAACATTAATTAAGTTAAAATGAGAGCGAAATATTATTCTCTTGCAAAGAAAAGTATGGATTTGGTCAAAATATAAATATTTTGGCCGAATTCCTAAGGTAAAGATTTATTCATTAAATCTTTAAATCGTAAAAATGAAGATTAAATTATGTATTTATTTAGAAAGTGGTGTTACAAATCATGAAAAAAGTTTTTAAAAATGTCTTACCTGTCACTGTAGTTGTTAGCTCAGTACTAATTTTTACTTCTGCATGTACAAATGATGCTAGTTCTGATAAGAAAAATAGTTCAATAAAATATGAGGAAAAGAGCTATTCAATAGAAGCAGATAAGATTTCCAAAATATCTCTAGCTGCAATGGATCGAAGTGTCGATGTGGTAAAATCAAACGATAACGTGATTCATATTACGTATTTTAATAATGATAAAGAATCCTATGCGATAAATGTTTCAGATGAAAAGAATTTAATTATGCAAGCCAATACCGATAAAGAATTGAAAGACTATGTGGGCCTTAATTCCGATAAAACACATAGAAATATAAAGATATCAGTTCCGAGCGGTATTGAAAGTGGTATTGAAATAAAAACATCTAAAGGGGATATTAATCTTTCAGAAGTAAATATATCTGGTACTATCGATGCAAAAACTTCAAATGGAAAAATAAAAGCTTCTAATGTAGAAATTGAGAAAAGATTCAAATTGGAAACCAAAAATGACGATATAAATCTATCCAATGTTAAGGTGAAAGGTTCCGTTGATGCAACAGTTTCAAATGGTAACCTAGATATAGAAAAAGTTACAGTTGAAGATACATTAAAATTAAAATCAAAAAATGGTGGTATAAATGGAACTATAGTAGGATCGTATGATGTATTTAATATTGCGAGCCAAGCTTCTAAAGGTAAAAACAATCTACCAGAAAATAAAAGTGGTGGTGACAAAAAATTAGATGTCAATGCTAATAATGGAGACATAAACCTTAAATTTGTTCGTTAATCTTAAAATTAATAAATAAATTTCTAAGTATCTTAGGATAAATATGCCCAAAGAAGATAATGTTGTTTAATTTAAATTTAAAAAATTTCAAATCTCCAAAACCCTTTACCCATTTTGATCAATCTTTTTCAAAATGGGTAGATTTGTATTGCAGTACGTTTTTTACAAGCGTATTGAGGCTAAAGGGTATAGACACCGTAATTATTTTACCATTAGGTCTACAAGATTTCTTCATTAGTCTTGTTGGAGAAGAATAAAGAGACCTTGTTTGTGAAAATATAAAACTAGGAGGAATCTAGATGAATGTACTTGCTGTATGTATTTTTGTACCATCATTACTTATAGTGTATATTCATTGAATAAAAACTGTTAGATTCTTTCTTTATGCAAAGGAGTTAACGATGGACGTAGAGTGGTACAAACTAGATAATGCCGGAAAGCTATATGCTTCAACTGTTACATCGAGAGTTTCTACGGTTTTTAGACTCTCAGTTAACCTTAAAAGCATGGTTAATCCTGAAGTTTTACAATGGGCTATTGAACAAATTTTAGAACAACTCCCTCTATTTAAAATAATCGTAAAGAAGGGGATTTTCTGGAATTATTTTAAAAAAACGAATGAAATTCCTATTGCTTCAATAGAGCATTACTATCCTTGTTCTAATCTGTTTTTTACCAGTCATAATACATTCCCTTATCGTATTCTGTATTATAAGAGAAGAATATCTTTTGAAGTTTCGCATATGCTGACCGACGGTACGGGTGCTTTAGAATTTTTAAAACTTTTGGTGACTTATTATGTAATGAAGAAAGAATCTCTTGATTTGCAAATGGAAACGAAAAGTAGAATTAACTTAGAGTTTGAAGATTCTTTTGCTACATATTATGAAGAAAATGTACCAAGCTGGCAAGAAGGTCTTGATTATGCATACAAACTCCCATTTAAGTTTGATAAAAAGGGAATATATCATATTACTACAGGAGAAATCAATATAAGAGAAATTAAACAGTTATCTAAATCTCAAGGTATAAGCATTACTACGTATTTAATATCTAAATACATAGAGGTATTAATCGAAATTCAAGCTGAGCTAGCAGCTAATCCTAAACCTATCACCATAAATGTACCTGTTAACTTGCGGAACTTTTTTGAAAGTCAAACACTTCGTAATTTCTTTGTTAGTATACCCATAACAATTGATCCTCGTCTAGGAGAATACACATTTCATGAGATTGTACAGAGGGTTCAAATAGAATTTAAACGATATTTGAACAACAAACAGCTGAAACCACTTATTGCTCGAAATATTCGTGGAGAAAGAAATGTCTTACTACGACTTCTGCCACTTACTATTAAGGACCAATTGGCACCTATTATACACTCGAAATTTGGGGAAAGTTTGTATACAAGCTCTATTTCTAATTTAGGGGTAGTATCTCTGAATGAGGAAATAGAACCTTTTATTGAACGATTTGAATTCTATCCACCCCCAAGTGTAGGTAATAAAATTAAAGTGGGAGTTATTAGTTATGGTTCTTACATGTATATTACTTTCGGAAATATATCTGATATTCAAATTGTAGAACGGGAGTTCTTTAGAAAACTAAAAAAAGATGGTATTAATGTGAAAATAGAATCTAATAGGAGAGGATATTAGTGGCATATTGTCCAAAGTGCGGTATTCAGGTAGAGAGGGACCAAATACCTTGCCCATTATGCTTTACCTATATTCCTAAGGTCTCAAGCGATGAACAGCTTCTTAAAGAAAATGGTTTTCCACACTATTACAGTATGTATGAAAATGTAAGAGATAATGTACTAAAACTAATTTTTCGTATCTTTAGCGTAGTGGCTTTTTTAGCTCTTTTCATTCCTACATTAATTAATTTTATATTAGCTAAAACTTTAACATGGTCTCTATATAGTAGCAGTTCAGTCATTTCTTTTTGGATTGTGATTTATGTTTTTTCTAAGAAAGTTAAAAGGAAAGCTCTTATATTAAATATTACAACTATATGTTTATTACTTGCATTAGATATGGCTGATAAACAAATAAATTGGTCTGTTACTATAGCAATTCCTATATTTTTAATGTGTGTTACTTTAATCTGGCTGAACAGAATGTTTTATAAAAAGAGCAAAAAAAAATGGTTTGCTTTTGCGGGAGTAATTACAATATCTGTATTTATTTTGACAGCATGGATCAGTTTTATATTAGGACAATATAGTAACCGTCCCTATACCTTTTCAAGGTCTCTTGAGGATATGAAAGTCTTTTTATCTATTGGTGCTGTATGTCTAATTCTTTCCTATGGTTTTCCAAACAAATGGAAAGAAATATTGAAAAGGAAATTTCATTTTTAACTTTTAAAACAATTGTCTATTTTTATCCCGTAAAACAATTACATCTCTAATAACAAGTAAAGGTAGTAGTCATAGGTATTTTACAAGTGCTCATTTAATAATGTAGCGCTTGTTTTTTCTTCTTTATCAATAAAAAATCCACCATTTTATAATTTTTTATTAAGTAAGATAAAGATGAATTCCGATTCTTAAAATTCGGATATTAAGTTAATAAGGAGGGTGAAATTTCATATATATTAAAAACATATCAACTTACAAAATCGTTTGAAGACAGTGAGGTTGTTCCTAGGGTTAATATACATGTGAAAAAAGGGGAAATCTACGGATTATTAGGACCAAACGGTGCTGGTAAAACAACGATTATGAGAATAATCATGAATTTAATCAAACCGAAAAGTGGTGAGATTGAAATTTTGGTGAGAAATTAACGAATAGATCATTTAAATTGCTAAAACGTATGAGAATGATTAATGAATATCCTATTTTCTATGAAGAACTAACAGTTCAAGAGAATCTCTACTTACATTGCGAGTACATGAGCTATTACGATAAAAATAGCATTAATCATGCGTTAGACCTTGTGAAATTAAATAATATCGAGAATAAAAAAGTTAAAGATTTTTCCCTTGGAATGAAAAAGAGGTTAGGAATTGCCAGAGCAATTACGACAAATCCAGAACTGTTGTTTTTAGATGAATCTTTCAATGGGTTAGATTCTACTGGCGTTAAAGTGTTAAAAAATTTATTTAAAATGCTTTGTAAAGGATATGGCATTACTTTATTAATTTCCAGCCATATTTTAGCGGAATTGGAACAAATCTCAGATACTATTGATATCATTCAAAGCGGTAAGCTACTAGAAGAAATTTCAGTGAAGAATATCAAAGAAGAACGGACAGAGTATATTGAGGTGATAGCTCAGGAGGTTATAAAATTCTGAAAAATAACAAAAGAATAGTTTTATTTTATAAAAAACAGTCTAGAATAGTAGGGCTAATTTCTTTTAACGAAAAAAGGCTGTGAAAGAATATGAAGTTTTTTCAAAGTAATCTTAGTCCATTTTATCCTGTTTCTTTCAAAGGTATCGAAACAAATATGTGTGAGAGTTTAACAACTTATATTATGAGTTGTTAAACTCTCACACATATGGAATTGAAAGGTTTTCTTTTAAAAAGGTTAGACCTGTCCCTATCAAACGTCATAAAAATACTAGGGGATGATAGTAAAGTCTTAATATTTAACGTCCGAGACATATGTAGATTTATTGTAAAGTAACATTGAAAATATTGAATTCAGCAATAAGGTAATAGATGTTTTGAAATAATTAGAAGCATGGAGGAAGGATTCAATTAGTTCTATAAAACTGAAGTGCATTCTAGTCGTAGAAGAAGTTAAACAGTTTAGTTAAGCTAGATCGTCTACATGAAAAATATGTGAAGCATAGTTAAAAAAATGAGAGGAGTGTAGTTATGTTAAGTAATTTTGAATTTGAACAGCTATGTTTAAAGTTACGTATACCTAAGAAAACCCAAGAACTCATAAATAATATACGTGTTTCTAACCCTATACGTCGCGTTGGAGGTGGTCGGCATAATGTTTGTGGAACATATCCTAGCAAAAAAATGGGTTGTACAATTCAATATGAATCTTCTAAGGTTGAGTTGCCGGCTATTTTTATGATGGAAAATAATCCGAATGTAATAGAGTATTATGATCAACCAACTAAAATTAAACTCCAGTATCAAAAGTCAAATGGCAAAAAGGTGGCTCCTATTTATACCCCAGACTTCTTAGTTATTACAAAAGATGCAATATATTTTGAAGAATGGAAAACTGAAAAAGAAATTATAAAATTATTTGAAAGAGAACCAGTTAGATATAAGAGAAATGAAGCGGGTCAATGGTGTTCACCACCGGCTGAAAAGTGGGCAACAGATTGTGGCTTGAATTTTAGAGTTAGATCGGATAGTGAAATTAATTGGGTATTGTCTCGCAACTTTCAGTTTTTAGATGATTATTTGAGAGCTGAGCGACAAAAGGTATCAAATGATATTAAAAATGTTATTTTCAGTGTAATTAAAAATTCTCCAGGAATATCCCTTCAAAAACTGATCGAATATTCAAATTTATATTCAGCTGATCATATATACAACTTAATAATATGTAATGAAATTTATGTTGATTTAGATAATTATTTGCTCAGTGAACCGGATAGAAATCCTGTGTATATAAGCATTGAACAGTATCGCTCTTTCGTAAATAGTTTTGTTAATGATCGACGAGAGGAAGAGTATCATTCTAAAATTGTTACAGCTGATATAGGCACTAATATAATGTGGGATGGTAATCTGTATTTAATTATTAATAATGGTAACGATCAGATAACTTTACTGTCCCCAGAAGAACAAGTTGTTAAAATTCCACAAAATGTGTTTGTAAATTTATTTAAAGAGGGAAGCATTAAAGGAAATAGTAAGGTGAATTGTGAACAGGAAAAAACACAAAATGAAATACTTATACAGGCGCAACAGGCTGATTATGAAATTGCAAATAGAAG
The DNA here is from genome assembly GCF_027710505.1 of Bacillus cereus group sp. TH152-1LC. NCBI lineage: Bacteria > Bacillati > Bacillota > Bacilli > Caryophanales > Bacillaceae > Bacillus > Bacillus cereus group sp. TH152-1LC. Next base: position 7,206 of record NZ_JAQFNK010000044.1, read on the forward strand.
ATATGAGATAGTAAGGAGAAAACTAAATGGCGAATTAAATGAAAATAACAATGTACCTGCAAGAACGATTAGAGAATGGACTAAAAAATTTAAAGAAGCACAAATTTTATATGGAAATGGTTTTTTGGGTTTAATTCCCAAAAATAGAAAGAAGGGCAATCGAAGAAATAGATTGCCACAGGAATCTATTGACCTTATGAATGAATACATTGAAAGAGATTATGAAACCAACAAACAAAAATCAATGAGAGTTGTTTTTGGATCATTAATAAATGCTTGTGAAGAAAAAGGGATTATTGCTCCAAGCTATAAAACATTTACGAACTATATTAAATTCCGACCACAAGCTATCAAAGTAGAGAAAAGGAAAGGCAATCGAGCGACATACAATCATACTCAATTTTATTGGGAATTGGATATGAAATCGCCTAGACATGGAGAGAGAGCTTTTCATATATGTCATATTGATCATACTGAATTAGATATTGAACTTATTGATTCGAAAACAAAAAAATCGTTAGGAAGACCATGGCTTACTCTTATGACAGATGCTTATTCAAGAAAAGTCTTATCTTTTTTCTTAACGTTTGATCCGCCTAGTTATCGTTCTGTAATGATGGTGATGAGAGAATGTGTTAGAAAACATTCTAGATTACTTCAAACAGTTGTTGTGGATAATGGGAAAGAATTTGGTAGCGTATATTTTGAAACTTTATTAGCATATTTTGAAATAACTAAGAAATCTAGACCACCTGCTAAATCTAGATTCGGTTCTGTAATTGAAAGAATGTTTGGGACAACCAATACAATGTTTGTTCATAATTTAAAGGGGAATACGTTAATTATGAAAGAGGTTCGACTTGTTACGAAAAGTGTAAATCCAAAGCAACACGCGATTTGGACAATTAAAGATTTAAATGATGGTTTAAATGATTGGTTTGAAGAGGTATATCATAAACTTCCTCATCCAGCGTTAGGACAAACTCCTTTAGAGTGTTTCGAACAGAGCCTTATGATTAGTGGACTGAGGAAATCTAAATTAATTCGCTATGATGATGAGTTTAAAATTCTCACACTTCCTTCAACATCCAAGGGAGTGGGAAAGGTACATATAGGTCGTGGTGTAAAGATTGAATATAAATATTACTGGTGTAGTGAATTTAGTAACCCGAAGATTGAAAATACGAATGTGGCTATTAGATATGACCCTTATGATATCGGTATTGCTTATGCATATGTAAATAATAAATGGGTTAGATGTATATCCGAGTATTATTCAATTTTTAGGAATCGAACAGAGAGAGAATTAAAGCATATTACGGCTGAGCTCAAAAAAAAGTTTAGGGATCATAATAAATCATTTAATATTTCTGCAAAAATGATAGCCGATTTTATTGATAAAAACGAAAAAAATGAAAAAGTGTTTGAACAAGCAATTAAAGATCGAGAAATGAAATTAATTGCTAGAGACAAAACTGATAAAAGTTTATTTAGTATAGAGCAACAAGAAAATCAAGAATCGTTTTCTAATCGAGAGAAGATTAATATATTGAACTTTGAATTTAAACCATTAAAACGCTTTGACGAAGGAGGAAGATAATGTCTTTAGAGATAAATTTTCCAAAAGAGATTTTATTAGAGTCAGTTGAAAAAAGGGCAGCATGGTTTGAACAATATGCAAAAGTGGAACATCCTATTATGGAAAACATAGTGGAAGATTTAGTGGAGCGTATTAAAAATCCAGCAGGAAGTAATTTGATTATGGTAGTTGGTCCAACAGGGGTGGGAAAGACTACAGTACAGGAGCTAGTTGTACGTAAAATTTATCAATGGGCTCTTGAACAAAAAGACATGAATAATAGGATACCTATTACAGGATTAGAGTTGCCATCTCCAGAATTAGGAAGATTCAATTGGAAAGCTTATTATAAAAGGGCATTAGAAGCTTTAAATGAACCCTTAATTGATTTTAAAGTAGATTATGATAGCTTGAAAAAGGATGATAGTAGGACAAGAATCAGCCCTTATGATAAAAGAACATCTCCAGAATTAAGGCGCTCTTTAGAAAAAGCATTTTATTATAGAAGGCCACTAGCTTTCCTAATCGATGAAGCACAACATTTTTCTAATATTGCAAACGGGAAGACATTGCACTTGCAGTTAGATGTAATAAAATCTTTAGCGAATATATCAGGTGTATTACACATTCTTGTTGGTCATTATGAGTTAGCAGACTTTATTAATTTAAGTGGACAATTAAGTAGAAGGGTTACGGACATTCACTTTGCAAGATATAATGCTACTAATATTGATGAATTGAAACATTTTGTAAATGTTATAGCAAATTTACAAAAACAACTTCCTTTAGAAAAGGAACCAGATCTAATAAAGCATTATGATTTCATATATGAGCGTACACTGGGGTGTGTAGGCATTTTGAAGGATTGGCTAAGTAGGTGCTTAATTAGCACTTTAAATAATGGTGAGGTTACAATCGGCTTACAGTCTTTGAAAAAATGCGCTTTATCTATCAGTAAAATAGAAGTAATGATGGAAGAAATTAAAATAGGTGAAGACAAATTTAATGAAGATAAAGATAAAATCAGTGAATTGCGAGTGAAGATGGGACTAGATAAATTTAAAGTGGACTCAGTAAATAATTCGCGAGGTAAATTAAAGAAAAATGTAGGTGTTAGAAATGCGAAACGTGATGCGATAGGGAGGTGAATTAATGGGGATTCAAGGTATAGACCAGGAAATGCGAAATGAATACCAAGTAAATATTAGCTCTCTCTATTCAATAGAACCTATAGGTATAGGTTCGCCATATGTAGAAAGCTTAATAAGTTACATAGCTAGACTTGCCTACGAACATTCAATATTACCTGGGATGATTATTAAACATATACTTGCCGAAATGTTGCAAAAAGACTATCTGAAAGAAAAATATCAACAAGGTTCTATGTCTTGTCATACAGCGAAGTTTTGTGGGATTAATAGCATAAGTATGGATATTGTACAAGCCTTAGAAAAAATAACGATGAGAAGTGATATGATTTTTTTAACATTAAATCCTTTAAAAAATCTATTTAATGGCCGGAATGTTATTGGAGGGAGGAGGAAATGGTGTCCATGCTGCTTGAATGAATGGAAAAGTCGAGATGAAATAATCTATGAGCCATTATTATGGAAAATAGACTCTATAACATATTGTCCATCTCACCAGTGTATATTACAAGATGAGTGTTTTAAGTGTAAAAAGAAATTACAGGTTTTTAATAGTAAAATGCAAAATGGTTTTTGTTCACATTGTTGGAGTTGGTTAGGGAATGAAAATGGGGAGACTGTTAGTATTGATGTTAGTTCTAGAGTTGTCGTAGATAATTATTTTGAGTTATTAGAAAAGATGCCAGATGATGAAACTATTTTTAATCGAGAAAAAGGGATTTTTATTCTTAATCAGATTAAAGATACATTAAATTTTAATAATATTGAAATGGCTAAATTATTTAATGTTAACCCTAAAATTTTTGGGGGCTGGCTTAAGGGAAAAGGACATCCTAATATTGATAAATACCTTGAATTTGCTGGTAAAACAAATTCTTCAGTTTACAAAATCTTTATTAAACAAGATTACTCTTCTATATATGATTTTAAGAGTTCATTGGATAAAGTAGACGAAATAAAGAGTACTGAAGAAAAAATATTTAATATAAGAATTACAGGTTCGAAAAAAGGAGTGAATTTAGAGGTATTAAAGGAAATGCTAGTATATAACCTTAATCAAGAAACTCCTTTGAATTTAAGACAGATACAAAAGAGATATGGGATTTGTAGAAAAACAATAAAAAAATATTTTCCTGAAATTTTTCAAGAACATATAAAATTAACTCAATATGTTGTAGGCAACAGAAAAGAAATATATGCGAAACAACTAATGGAGGAAGGAAAAACTTTTCATCAAATCTGTGAGGGAAAGAGTAGTCGATCTAAATATTTACATAACAATTTATCTGAGTTGGTTAAAATGAAAATTCATAGCCGAGAACAAAAAATAGTAAATAAACAAGAGGAAATAAGAACAACACTGACTAAAATAATAGATGAAAAATTACATGTAGAACTAAGTTTAAAGGAAATAGCTAATCAGTATGGATATAATTATGCACCTCTATATAAAAGGTGCTCAGAATTGTGTAAAAAAATAGTTAAGCGTCATACAGAATTTCGAAAAGAACAAAGGAGAAAAAGGGTGCAACAGACTTTTTCAAAAATACAAGAAATAGCTGTTCAATTACATAATGAAAATCAGTATCCATCTACTACTAAAATTGCTAAAGCTATGAACGATGAATACCTTTTTTTAAAGGAGGGGCCAAAGTTATTTCATAAAAAGATTTTAAAAGAACTAGGATATATACGACCTAAATAAAATTTGGTAATCTTGGTTAATTAGATGAAAAAAATCAAATTCTTTATCAGAATTTGATTTTTTTGTTTTAAAGATTTGTTCGAGTACTAATATATTTATACTTCAGATAAACTTATGTTTTCTATTTTAAAAATACTTTTACAAAGTAATTCGTTTATTTTATATAGTGTAAATGATAATAAAGTCTTTTAATTTTAAATAAAATCGTTACATTTACAATAAAGATGTTTAAAAATTCCAGTCAAATTATGCCGTTAGGCTATATTCTTGAATAACTAATTGTAGAAATAATGGGAGTTTGAGATAATTGTTATTATGTTAGAGATCCGGTTGGTTTAATAACATCAGTAACTTAATGTTGCAAATTAATATATAATGTTTTATGAAGTTTAATATTAAAGAGGGAATTTTTAATAGAAATGAGATGAAGTTGAATGAGTGGAGCAAGTATACATATTGAACTTGAACAAAAACCTGAAACTAAGGAGGAGACTTCCTATATCAGACCATTACAAAGTGCAAACGTTTTGTTTAAGTTTATGAATAGAATAGAATTTCTTAAAGATATTTTATTGAAAAAGGCTATTTTACCTCGATACTACGAAGAAAAAATAGGTTATTTGGAAATTGAAGAATTGGAAAAAATCGCATTTCCTATGAGTTGCTTTTGTGATATTCATTTAAACAAACTTGTACCACATATGGTAAACTACGGTTCATATGGGATTGGATTGAGTAAAGAGTGGGGTATAAGAAAAGGAATTCAGCCGATTCATTATATTAATCAATATTCAAATTTACGTAAAGATTTTAGTGCTATTCTTAGTAAAGCTATTAAGAATTCACCAGAAAAAAACGATGAAAACAATGATTATAATAATTATTTATTACATGATTTATTGTATATGAAGCCTCTTGATGGAGAAATGTTAACAAATAATCACCAAGAAATAGCTAAAAGGAATTTCCATGATGAAAAAGAGTGGAGATATATACCTAATGTTGAGCATGTAGAAACAGAATTACCCTTAATCATTAGTCAAGAGCAGATGAATCCCAGAAGTTATTTTACTTATTCACAAGCTATCGCTCAATGTCCTGATTTATGGTTGAATTTTGAATTTGAGCATATTAAACATGTTATTGTTAGCAAAGAGAGTGAGAGAAGTGAACTTATAGAGTTTATCGTTCAAAATAATATTGGTGAAACTCATGAGCAATACATATTGTTTTCTAAAATAATTGTTTTTGATGAATTAAGAGAGGACTGGTAAAAATGTTTGCTAATTTTAACAAAGCTTTATTAAACAATAATCAAAAGGATACAAAAATACCGAAAGAAGTATTAGGTTCTTTAAACGAGAGCCTTCCTAATGGCTTTGTTTATGTTGAAATAGAAAACGGGGACGGTGTAGTTGGACTAACATCAAATAGTTCAGGTATGGAATTTGGTGGACTTAGTTTTGATTTAAACAAAGATGTGTTTGCGGAATTCAAACCTTCAAATGTTAAAGAAGTTTTGGAGTTTTTATACAGAACGCAGCGTACATATACAATTAGTAAAGATGCTGATGAGTATATAACTATAAATGGTATTAAGTTTAAAATAGATGAAATAATTAAACATCCTTTCAAAGAAAGTGAAAAAGGTAAATATGACATAACTCTTAATCCGCAACCTTTTCCGGAACCATTTAAACTGAATTTTGAAGGTAAAGGAGTAAAGAAAGATATTACTTTTAAAAGACAACCTTTTGCTGATATGCAAAAAGTACTACTTAAAAATATTGATAATGAAACTTTCAATATTTCTTGTGTTGTAGATGAGAGAGATAAACATCTAAAATTTAATTTTAGTCTAAACCTTGAAAATACAAAAACAGTTGAGGAAACGGTTGAAGCATTAAAGTTATATTATGCATTCGTTTCAGGTGATATAAAACTTAATGGGGCTGAACTTAATAAATATACGGTTAAGGAAGCAGAGAAAACATCTGTTTTGGAGACGATAAAGTTTTGGGAAAAAGTTATGGAGCTACAAGAGAAATTGAAAGTTACGTTTACCCCTAAGTCACAACTTGAAATAGAAGATATAGTATTGATTGAAGAGTTGTATCGTACTTTAATTGAAGGAAAACCTTTTAAAAAATATATAAATATTAGTGAATTAACTTTGACAGGTACTGATGATCTTGGGCATTTATTGGGACAAAAAGGGTTATCTATGTCATTTCATCATCATGATAATGTTAAAGTTTTTGGGGTTAATTTAGACTTGTATAGTATTATCTGTTATTTTGATTTTAAAGTGACTGATATAAAATCTTCAGAAATAGATAAAGATGGTGTTAGTAAATATATTTTATTAGTTGAGCCATTAGAGGGAAGAAAAACTTATCAGTCATCTATTCATTTTTCTACTGAGCAGGAGCTTAAAGATTATGAAGTGAATAATACTGAATTGCAAGATGCTGAAGAAATAGAAATTAAGTAAATTATAGAGAAGTTTTATATAGAAAAGCATCATTGAGGAATACTCGATAGTAATTGTAATTTCTTCAATAATCGGGCATTATTGTACAATAAAAATAAAAAATAAACGACTATATTGTTGAATTTTTAGTGTAGTGAAGTATTTAAAATCAATAATTAAATTGAAAGTTTAGTATAACCCCGTTTTAAAATCAGAACGGGGTTATACGTGTTTTAGAATTAAAAATTAAACTACTTCATTATTATTCAATGTATAGAGATATTAATTGAAAAATGTAATTTGTTGTATATATTAATTTAGAATAAAGTCACAATGTTTGTAAGATAATTCTCGTATTTATCCTCTTTTAAATAAAGAATGTTAAGTGAGTTGCAATCAAACTTTATTTCGAACTAAAGCTGAATCTATTGTGTTGTACTAATATTAACGATTAATAACTTGATAAATAAGGGAAAAGAGATTAAATAACAAAAATAAATTTATCTATAATTATATATCGTAATAATAATGAAAAAGGTGATTTAATGTCGTTAACAAGCATTCTTAAAAGTTCTAAAGAACGTGATAAAGAATTTCAATCTATATTGAGAGAAATAATTCCTAAGAAGAACGAGTTTTACACGTTGTCTGGTAAATCTGCTTTTACTAAAGAATATGAGATGGTAGTTCCATATACTTTGACCAATCCATATCAAGCTTCATTGGTAGGAACTGCATTTGATTACTTAGCTAGAGCAATGATTGCCCAAATAGTTATTAGTAATTCAGAAGATTTCTTTGAAAAAATAAATGCAGAAAATGGTTTAAATATAATGAAAGGTTTCTTTAAAGGGTCTGTTTATAACTCATTTAGGTTGAATTATAAATATAAGAAATCCATTAAGCAATTTAAATCATTTGTTAAAGGAAAGAACGAGATCGGCTCATTAGTTACTGCAGCATGCTATTTAGCTAAATTGGAACAAATTTTTCGGAGTGGATTGCCGCCAATGGATGCTAAAAAAAGCCTCTTTTCTGATCCAGCAGAAGAAATAAAAAAAGAATTAGAATATATGTGCAGAGTGTTTCAAGAAAAGTTTCTTATTACTAAAATTATCTCGCAAAAAAGCAAAGTAATATATAACCCAACCTTTGGTATTGCTTCTTTAATGGTGGGGGGAGCAGATGGCGATATAATTATTGATGGAGTTTTGTATGACTTCAAAAGCGGAAAAACATTAGGATACTCATGGAAAGAAGTAGCACAATTGATTGGGTATTATTTTTTAAATGAAATTTCAGTAACTTTAAATAGTAGTGATTGGCCAGATACTAATAAAGATTTGGAGATAAAAAAAGTAGCATTTTATAAAGCTCGATATGGTGAAATAGAATATTTTGATTTAGCACACTATGATAAACAAATGATAAATGAAATAACAAATAGAATGATTCTCTGTCTAAGAAAAAGATAAATAGCTTTCAATTGTATAAGGGATTTCCAATGAAAAAATATTTGATTTTAAATGTTGGAGATGGACTACTACTATTTTTTGAGGCAAGTTTATGAGTTAAAAAAAGATTTATGGCAATGTTATGCTTCAAAAATTACAAGAATGTTTTCTAAAAATAATGCTTTCTGGCAATATTATGGTTCAATTTGTGGCGGGCTTATGATTCAAATCACAGTATTAAAGAAATGATACAAGAGCAAACAAAAATCCCGCGTCCAATCTTAACGCAAGATGCAAAAGAAAGGATTGAAAATAAGCTGTTAATTTCATATTTAGGTGAAGAAGAGGTTTTACTTACATATTATAAAAATGGCTATCTATATAAAAATTACATAACAGTAGCTGATATAAATCCATTAAATAAGACGATTACTTGTACGGATGCTTTTCATAATCAAAGGATATTAAAGTTTGTTGATGTAATAGAGGTTGATTAAAGTATGTCTCTAGACAACAGGCTCATCTTTAAGTTTATTGCCTAGAACGATTTGTTCATCTACCAATCGTTTTGGTGGGGAAATATGGAATGTTATGCATTTGTACGTTCTTAGAACCTGTTTAAAATCTTTTCAATAAAATTGCCACACCTGCCAATAAGCAACTCTGTCTACTATTTTCAAG
>NZ_JAQFNK010000045.1:0-14803 GCF_027710505.1 Bacillus cereus group sp. TH152-1LC
CGGAAGTTAAGCTCTCTAGCGCCGATGGTAGTTGGGACCTTGTCCCTGTGAGAGTAGGACGTCGCCAAGCAACTAAAAACACAAGTCTTTTGACTTGTGTTTTTTTATTTCCCATGAAATAGGATCGGTTCTGTTAGTAAAAAAGACGAAATATAGTAAGGGATTTTTTGAGCAGAAATAGTAAGAAATTGATAAATAAATGGATAATCTTCAGAGCCATAGCTCCCAAGTAAATCATACCACCAATCTGTTTCATATCTAGAAATCATACTTAAATTGTAGAGCAATAAATAATGAACAAGAAGTTCAGGTAATACGGGTTTAGGATTTCTCGGGTCAGTTGGAATTGGTAAGTAATAAGTATCAGCAAGATATTCGTAGTATAAAGGCGTACTATATATAGGGTTCCACGACTGGATAGGGGCTGTAAAAAGTAAATTCGATCCGCTCGTTTTCCCGGAGACGTGTTGTATGGATAAATGCTTACAAGTTGATTCAATGTAACGTGAAAATCTCTCTGTAGTCATATGAAGACGATCTAGTATGTTGGCCGAAAAGGAAAGTTCATTTGTATTTGTTGAATCGATTTTATATAAAGTGCTCCCTCTTTGACTGTAGCGAAATAAATTTTGTAATTCAGGAATATTTCCCATTAAATCCAGCATGTTAAACTTTTCTGCTTCTAAGTGTTTCATGTGAAACAGCTGTTCTGCAACATGAGTAAATAATCCGTTTTTTTGTACCTTCACCTCATCTTCTAAAAATTGATACCTCTGTTTTTTTCGTTTGCGAGTTGTAACACCATGAGCTAACACAGTAGTGGATTCTGGATAGTTCGGATCAATAGTTAGTAAGCAGGCTTTAAAAAGTTGGCTCATTCCATAAAACAATAGCATTGGCTGAATCGAAAAGGGGGCTACCTTATATAATTCATAATAATTTTTCCCGTGTTCTAAGTAATAAATAAAGGGATAACAATTTTCGAAACTTTTTTTTTCAGCATCTTGTATGGAGGATTTTTCGTAGCAACGGGCAAGATAACGTTGTACATTTTGAGATGAAAAGAAGAAACTTAATTGCTGCCAAGTACAATGTGTTTGATGCATATATTACGCTCCTTTTATTGTCTAAGAATTCTAACATATATATACGTCCTTGACAGTATTTTAACCAATTGATAAGCTACTAATAATAATTTCTGGTATCATGGGGGGAACAATTATGTGGGAATCTAAATTTGTTAAAGAAGGTTTGACTTTTGATGACGTATTACTTGTACCAGCAAAGTCAGATGTACTACCAAGAGAAGTAAGTGTTAAAACAGTTTTATCTGAAAGCTTACAGTTAAATATCCCGTTAATTAGTGCAGGAATGGATACAGTAACAGAAGCTGACATGGCTATTGCAATGGCTCGTCAAGGCGGTTTAGGAATTATTCATAAAAACATGTCTATCGAACAACAAGCGGAGCAAGTTGATAAAGTAAAACGTTCTGAAAGTGGCGTTATTTCAGATCCTTTCTTTTTAACTCCAGAACATCAAGTATATGATGCAGAGCATCTTATGGGAAAATACCGTATCTCAGGTGTACCGGTTGTAAATAATTTAGACGAGCGAAAATTAGTTGGTATTATTACAAACCGTGATATGCGTTTCATCCAAGACTACTCAATCAAAATTTCCGACGTAATGACAAAAGAAAAGCTAATTACAGCTCCAGTTGGTACAACGCTGGAAGAAGCTGAAAAGATCCTACAAAAGTATAAAATTGAAAAACTCCCTCTTGTTGATAACAACGGTGTATTACAAGGGCTTATTACAATAAAAGATATTGAAAAAGTAATTGAATTCCCAAATTCTGCGAAGGATAAGCAAGGACGCTTATTAGTTGGAGCAGCGGTTGGTGTAACGGCTGATGCTATGCTTCGTATCGACGCATTAGTAAAAGCTAGCGTAGATGCAATCGTACTTGATACAGCTCATGGACATTCTCAAGGTGTTATTGATAAGGTAAAAGAAGTTCGTGCGAAATATCCATCACTAAATATTATTGCTGGAAACGTTGCTACTGCTGAAGCAACGAAAGCATTAATTGAAGCAGGTGCAAACGTAGTTAAAGTTGGTATTGGACCAGGCTCTATCTGTACGACACGTGTTGTAGCTGGAGTTGGTGTACCACAATTAACAGCAGTTTATGATTGCGCAACAGAAGCTCGTAAACACGGTATTCCAGTTATTGCTGATGGTGGTGTTAAGTACTCTGGTGACATGGTAAAAGCTTTAGCAGCAGGAGCACACGTTGTTATGCTAGGTAGTATGTTTGCTGGTGTTGCTGAAAGCCCTGGAGAAACTGAAATTTACCAAGGTCGTCAATTTAAAGTATATCGTGGTATGGGTTCTGTCGGAGCGATGGAAAAAGGAAGTAAAGACCGTTACTTCCAAGAAGGAAATAAAAAACTTGTTCCAGAAGGTATTGAAGGTCGAGTACCATATAAAGGGCCTTTAGCAGATACAGTTCATCAATTAGTTGGTGGATTACGTGCCGGTATGGGATATTGCGGAGCACAGAATTTAGAATTCTTACGTGAGAATGCACAATTCATTCGTATGTCAGGTGCTGGTTTACGTGAAAGCCATCCTCATCACGTACAAATCACAAAAGAGGCTCCAAACTACTCATTATAATGTCTTATATACAAATAGACAGAGATTTGATATCTCTGTCTATTTTTTTTTGATTATGTTAGAATAACGGTTATGTGAGTACATAGATATTGGGGGTAGCAAAAGTGAAAGGTATGTTTTGCAAAAGATTCATCGCTTTAGTAACAATGCTTACACTAGCTTGTAGCATGTTGTTACCATATAGCAATGCATCAGCAGAAACGGGATCTGCTTTAAACATTGAAGCAGGTGCAGCAATTTTAGTTGAAGCGAATTCTGGGAAAATTTTATATCAAAAGAATGCAGATGAATTATTATCAATTGCTAGTATGACAAAGATGATGAGTGAATATTTAGTTCATGAAGCAGTGGCTAAAGGAAAACTTAAGTGGGATCAAAAAATTAAGGTTTCTGAATATGCGTATAAAGTTTCACAAGATGCTTCATTATCAAATGTTGCATTAGAAAATGGTGGCACGTATACAGTAAAAGAGTTATATGAAGCAATGGCAATTTTTTCTGCCAATGGTGCAACAATTGCACTAGGAGAGGCAATTGCAGGTAAAGAAGTAGATTTCGTAAAAATGATGAATGATAAGGCGAAAGAACTAGGATTAAAAAATTATAAATTCGTTAATTCTACAGGTTTAACGAACAAAGATTTAAAAGGAATGCACCCTGCGGGTACAACACCGGATGAAGAAAATAAAATGTCTGCGAAGGATGTTGCAACTTTAGCACAGCATTTACTTAAAGATTATCCCAAAGTATTAGATACAGCAAAAATTTCTAACAAAGAATTCCGTCCAGAAAAAGAGAAATTTCAAATGTTGAACTGGAACTGGATGCTAAAAGGTTTATCTAAGGCATATGATGGTGTAGATGGCCTGAAAACAGGATCAACTCCAGAAGCAGGAGAATGTTTCACTGGTACGGTTGAAAGAAATGGAATGCGTTTTATTTCTGTAGTTATTAAAACGAATTCTCGTCAGGCACGTTTTGATGAGACAAAGAAACTATATGATTATGGATTTGCTAATTTTGAAATGAAGCAATTATATAAAAAAGATTCTTCAGTAAAAGGACAAGAAACAGTACGAGTAGAAAATGCTAAAGATAAAGATGTAGCAGTTCAAACAAAAAAAGCTGTTTCACTTCCAGTTCCAAAAGGAAGTAAAGATGTTTATAAAACAGAATTAAAAGAAGCAAGTAAGGGACAAGAAGCACCGATTAAAAAGGGAGCTGCACTTGGCCAAATGGTAATCACACCAAAAGATGCGAATGACCCTGGATTTTTATCTGATAAGTCATTACAAGTAGATCTTGTAACAACATCTGCAGTAGAAGAAGCGAATTGGTTTACTCGTTCTATGCGTGGAATCGGTTCTTTCTTTAGTGGTATATGGAATAGTGCTGTTGATACAGTAAAAGGCTGGTTTTAAAAGCTCCTCATTGTAGGGGCTTTTTCTTATTCCTATTTTTCATACCGACTTTATGAAAAAGTAGTAGACAAGCATCTGATAGTTAGTGGTAGAATGTAAGAGTATTCTTAATTTTCGCCTTTAACGGGGGAAAAGCAATTCACCTAGGGGGGTTTTTGTAACATGACAAATGTAACAGGGACAGAACGTGTAAAACGTGGAATGGCAGAAATGCAAAAAGGCGGCGTTATTATGGACGTAATTAACGCTGAACAAGCAAAAATTGCAGAAGAGGCAGGCGCAGTTGCCGTTATGGCACTAGAGCGTGTACCAGCAGATATTCGTGCAGCAGGTGGCGTTTCTCGTATGGCAGACCCAACAATCGTTGAAGAAGTTATGGGTGCAGTGTCAATTCCGGTTATGGCAAAATGTCGTATCGGTCACCTTGTAGAAGCACGTGTATTAGAATCATTAGGGGTAGACTATATCGATGAGAGTGAAGTATTAACTCCTGCTGATGAAGTATACCATTTAAATAAACGTGATTACACAGTTCCATTTGTATGTGGTTGCCGTGATATCGGAGAAGCTGCACGTCGTATTGCAGAAGGTGCATCTATGCTTCGTACAAAAGGTGAACCAGGAACAGGAAACATTGTAGAGGCAGTGCGTCATATGCGCCAAGTCAATGCAGAAATCCGTCAAGTTGCAAGTCTACGTGAAGATGAGTTAATGACATATGCAAAAAATACTGGTGCTCCTTATGAAGTACTACTTGAAATTAAACGCCTTGGTCGTTTGCCAGTTGTAAACTTCGCAGCAGGTGGTGTAGCAACACCAGCAGATGCAGCGTTAATGATGCAACTTGGTGCGGATGGTGTATTTGTTGGATCTGGTATCTTCAAATCAGAAAATCCAGAGAAATTTGCACGCGCAATCGTTGAAGCGACGACTCATTATGAGGATTACGAACTAATTGCAAGCCTTTCTAAAGGATTAGGTAATGCAATGAAAGGTATCGAAATTTCAACGTTATTACCAGAACAACGCATGCAAGAGCGTGGATGGTAATTGAAGGAGAACTTTAAAATGGTGAAAATCGGTGTACTAGGTCTTCAAGGTGCAGTTCGTGAGCATATAAAATCAGTTGAAGCAAGTGGTGCAGAAGCTGTTGTTGTAAAGCGTATAGAGCAACTTGAAGAGATTGATGGTCTTATTTTGCCGGGCGGTGAAAGTACAACAATGCGCCGTCTTATTGATAAGTATGCTTTCATGGAACCACTTCGTACATTCGCGAAGTCTGGTAAACCAATGTTTGGTACATGTGCAGGTATGATTCTTCTTGCAAAAACACTTATTGGCTATGAAGAAGCACATATTGGTGCTATGGATATTACAGTAGAACGCAATGCGTTCGGACGCCAAAAAGATAGCTTTGAAGCCTCACTTTCAATTAAAGGTGTAGGGGAAGAATTTATTGGTGTATTTATCCGTGCTCCATATGTTGTAAATGTAGCTGATGATGTTGAAGTACTTTCTACACATGGTGACCGAATGGTAGCGGTAAAACAAAATCAGTTTTTAGCTGCTTCATTCCATCCAGAATTAACGGATGATCATCGTGTGACAGCATACTTTGTAGAAATGGTAAAAGAAGCGAAAATGAAAAAAGTTGTATAAGTAACTTGCAACTTGTTTAAGATTATAGTAAATTGATGGTAACAATTTTATAAAATAAGCGTGTTGATAGGAAGTAGTAACAAATGCCGTTTCTTATAGAGAGTCGATGGTTGGTGGAAATCGATAGAAACAGTTTGTGAATCCATCCTGGAATGGAATGTGGAATATCTTTATGATTAGTAAACATTCCCGGTGAAGAGCCGTTATTTCTACTTGAGAGGAAGGCGGTAATGCTTTCAACTAGGGTGGCAACGCGGGTTAACTCCCGTCCCTTTATATAGGGACGGGAGTTTTTTGTGTTTTATAAAATAAAAGGAGGAGTATATAATGCTTGATATAAAATTTTTACGTACAAATTT
Organism: Bacillus cereus group sp. TH152-1LC; assembly: GCF_027710505.1. Lineage (NCBI taxonomy): Bacteria > Bacillati > Bacillota > Bacilli > Caryophanales > Bacillaceae > Bacillus > Bacillus cereus group sp. TH152-1LC. The sequence goes on from NZ_JAQFNK010000045.1 coordinate 6,125, forward strand.
TGAAGAAGTAAAAGCGAAATTACAGCATAGAGGCGAAGATTTAACTGATTTTGGTCGCTTCGAAGAGCTAGATACGAGAAGAAGAGAATTACTTGTTCAAACAGAGGAACTAAAAAGTAAGCGTAACGAAGTATCTCAACAAATTTCTGTATTGAAGCGTGAAAAGAAAGATGCAGAAGCTCTAATTCTAGAGATGCGTGAAGTTGGAGAAAAAGTAAAAGATCTTGATAATGAACTTCGTACAGTTGAAGAAGATTTAGAAAGATTAATGTTGTCTATTCCAAATATCCCTCATGAATCTGCTCCAGTTGGTGAAACAGAAGATGATAATGTGATAGCACGTACTTGGGGAGAAGTGAAAGAATTTGCTTATGAACCAAAACCACATTGGGATCTTGCTACAGATTTAGGAATTTTAGATTTTGAGCGTGCTGGGAAAGTAACGGGAAGCCGCTTCGTATTCTATAAAGGTGCTGGCGCGAGATTAGAGCGTGCTTTAATTAGCTTTATGCTTGATCTTCATACTGATGAGCACGGATATGAAGAAGTATTACCTCCGTATATGGTAAACCGTGCAAGTATGACAGGAACAGGACAACTTCCGAAATTTGAAGAAGATGCATTCCGTATTGAAAGTGAAGATTACTTCTTAATTCCAACAGCTGAAGTACCTGTAACGAATATGCACCGCGATGAAATCTTAAATAAAGAGCAATTGCCTATACGATATGCTGCATTTAGCTCTTGTTTCCGTTCTGAAGCAGGTTCAGCTGGCCGTGATACGCGTGGATTAATTCGTCAGCATCAGTTCAACAAAGTAGAGCTTGTAAAATTCGTAAAACCAGAAGATTCTTATGAAGAGTTAGAAAAACTAACAAATGATGCAGAACGCGTGTTACAATTATTAGAGTTGCCATATCGCGTTATGAGCATGTGCACAGGCGATTTAGGATTTACAGCAGCGAAGAAATACGATATCGAAGTATGGATTCCAAGCTATGGCACATATCGTGAGATTTCTTCTTGTAGTAATTTTGAGGCTTTCCAAGCGAGACGTGCAAATATCCGTTTCCGTCGTGAACCAAACGGAAAACCAGAACATGTTCATACATTAAATGGATCTGGTCTTGCAATTGGACGTACGGTAGCAGCTATTTTAGAGAACTACCAACAAGAAGATGGTACAATTATAATTCCAGAAGTTCTTCGCCCTTATATGGGAGGAAAAACAGTTATTAAGTAAATGTAAACATTCATCGGTATGAGTGATTGGTAATTATGAGCGTTGTCAGTACTATAATGTAGGAGGGGGAAAGTAAAATTTTCCTTTCCTCATAATTTATTTTAGTAGGGTTGACTAACTGTTTTTCTTTTGATATTATATTTGATGTCAATATGGAGGTATACCCAAGTCTGGCTGAAGGGATCGGTCTTGAAAACCGACAGGCGGCGAGAGTCGCGCGGGGGTTCGAATCCCTCTACCTCCTCCAGATATAATTGACAACAGCGCATATAAGTGGAGATTGGAGAACTCGTTACCAACACGTAACGAGTTTTTATTTTAAAACCAATCATAAAGTATGGGGTAAGGAGATTTTCTCCTTATTACACACTCATATTCCGATGATTATCTTCATAGATATGAAAGGAGTCAACATGGATCTTATTATACAAACGTTTCCTTTAGATGGAAAAACTTTATATTATGTACAATGTCCTGTCTGTAAGAACAATAGAATTTTAAACAGTGGTGCAAATGTTTCACGTATTATTAGCGATGATACATTCCGTAAACTTTGTGGCTGCACTTGTGACGTAAAGCAAACTGCGACAAAAGTAGAGGCGCCAAAAAAAGTTGAAAAAGAAGCTGTAAAGAAAGAAGCAGCTCCAAAACGTACAGGTAAAGTATTAACAGCAATGATTAACGGAAAAGAAATGACTGTTAAAGAGATTGCTGAAACATATGATATTAGTACAAGTACTGTTCGTCAGCGTATTAACGCTGGAAAACCTGAGAGTGAAATTATTGCTCCGACAAAGAAGAAGTAATTTAATAGAAAAACCCGTGCGTATGCACGGGTTTTTTATTTTACAAGTTTACGTGTTTGTTTTAAAAAATGGCCAATTTTTTTAATAATTGGTTCAATGGAATCGCCATCTTTTAAAATATCGTATTCATTAATGTTTAATCGTAAAACAGGGCATGAATTAAAGTTATTAATCCAGTTGTCGTAACGCCCATGCATCTCTTTCCAATACTCAATTGGTGTTTGCTGTTCCATCGGACGTCCACGTTCTTGGATACGATCAACAATATCATCGAAAGAACCTTCTAAGTAAATTAGTAAATCTGGATGAGGGAAGTAAGGAGTCATGACCATAGCGTCAAATAAACCTTTGTATGTTTCATAATCAGTTTCTGTCATTGTCCCTTTTTCATGATGCATCTTTGCAAAAATGCCAGTGTCTTCATAGATAGAGCGATCTTGAACAAAGCCGCCACCGTATTCAAAAATTCTTTTTTGTTCTTTAAATCGTTCTGCTAAAAAATACACTTGCAAGTGAAAGCTCCAGCGTGTGAAATCAGCATAGAACTTGTCCAAATACGGGTTAGAGTCTACCTTTTCAAATGATGTGCGATAGCCTAAAGCGTTAGCTAATGCAGTTGTCATAGTTGATTTACCGACACCTACTGTTCCAGCAATAGTGATTACTGCGTCATTTGGTATATCATATTTTTGCCTTAAATTCATTATTATTTCGACTCCTTTAAGAGAGTATTTTGAAGGGCAGATAGGATGACGTTTAAATCATCAGGATTTTTTACAAAATCCATATCGTCTCCGTTAAATTTCAATACTGGGATGTCTGGATGATCCTTTTTAAAAGTATCCATTGCAGTTTCATAATCTTTTGTGAGCTGTAGTAAGTAATTTGGATCCATATTTTTTTCGAATTCTCTTCCGCGCTTTGCGATTCGTGCTTGTAATGTTTCTAAGCTAGCCGTTAAATAAACGATTACGTTTGGTACAGGCATATCTTGTGTAAGGATGCGATAGATTTGCATGTACTTATCGTATTGAGAATCTTTTAATGTACGAGATGCGAAAATTAGATTTTTAAATATATGATAATCTGCTACTACTGGCTTCCTTCGATTCAAAAACTTTATGTTAATATCTTCTAATTGTTTGTATCTATTACAAAGAAAGAACATCTCTGTTTGAAAACTCCATTCGTCGATGTCTTCATAGAACTTTCCTAAAAAAGGGTTTTCATCAACAATCTCTTTTAGTAAGTGGAGTTGCATGTGAGTTGAAATTTCCTTCGCAAGTGAAGTTTTTCCAACACCAATTGGTCCTTCAACCGTGATAAATGGTACTCCGGTCACGCTGTTTCCTCCTTTCAATCAGTGATTTACCGTGACTACTAAAAACACAAAACAGAATTATTGTAGCACAAGAGGGAAGCGAGCGGGTTAATTTGATATAAAAAGTTAGAAAATAGATATATGTATTAATTAATTTTTATTTGAGATGACGGTATTATATTTGCTTTTAATGTGGTTTCCATTATTTTTAAAGCATGCAAGTTATCCTGATCATGATTAGAGGCAATACAGTCCTGTGGTACATACAGTGTATAATTTCTCATATGAGCATCGTTAGCTGTAAAGAGGATACATATATTCCCTGCGACTCCTGTTAATATTAGATTTTCTATTTTTAAATAGCCTAATAAAGAATTTAAAGGTGTTTCATAAAAAGCAGAGTAATGTGGTTTAATAAAAATGTAATCATCAGAATTTGGGGCAATCTTACGAATGATATTTTCGCTATACTCATTTGTACAATGATTAATTAGTTGATCAATATCAGATCTCCAAAGTTGATAATGGTCATTAACATAAATTATGGGATAGCCAAAGGATTTCATTGTTTTCTTTAATTGTAAAATAGGGTTAGTTATAATTTCGCATTTTTTGGCTAGGATGGGCCCGTGTGAAAATTGAAAGTCATTAATCATATCGATAATGAGTAAGGCAGTATTCTTCATATGTAATCCCCTCTCTTTTTTATTAGGGTGGATTGAATTTGTAAAAGTTATCCCATGTGTAGTAAATGGAAATTAGTGTACGTTATTTGTAAGGAAAGGACTATGGTATGGAACACGATCAAGATATTTATTTTATGCAGTTAGCGATAAAAGAGGCTAAAAAGGCAGAGGTAATACAAGAAGTACCGATTGGTGCAGTTATAGTGTTAGATGGCGAAGTAATTAGTGTTGCTCATAATTTAAGGGAAACTGAGCAAAGATCAATAGCTCACGCTGAGTTGTTAGCTATTGATGAGGCGTGCAAAAAATTAGGGACATGGCGTTTAGAAGATGCGACATTATATGTAACATTAGAGCCTTGTCCGATGTGTGCGGGTGGAATTGTTTTATCACGAGTGAAGCGAGTTGTATATGGTGCAAGTGATCCGAAAGGTGGATGTGCAGGGACATTGATGAATCTTTTAACGGATGAACGCTTTAATCATCAATGCGAGGTAGTAGCTGGTGTATTAGAAGAAGAATGCGGTACGTTGTTAACAAACTTTTTTAGAGAGCTTCGCAAAAAAAGAAAAGCGATCAAGAAATTAGAGCAAAACAAAGAGAATTAACGTATTTGCATTTTATAAAAAAACAAGTTATACTGATAATGCCTTTAATGAAGGCAACCGAATATTGGTTTTAACTTTGCCGTGCTAAGCGGGGAGGTAGCGGTGCCCTATACTCGCAATCCGCTCTAGCGAGGCCGAATCCCTTCTCGAGGTTATGTTGCTGTAAGGTCTGCCTTAAGTAAGTGGTGTTGACGTTTGGGTCCTGCGCAACGGGACCCCGTGAACCTTGTCAGGTCCGGAAGGAAGCAGCAATAAGCGGGTCTTCTCGTGTGCCGCAGGAGTGCCTGAACCGAGCTAACTGCTTGAGTAACGCTTATGGTACGTAATCGACAGAAGGTGCACGGCAGTTATATATGTATACAAAACTCACCTTAATATTAAGGTGGGTTTTTTGTATAGAAAATAACTTTTGGAATCTATAAACAGAATGGGTTATAATAAATGAGATAATAACCTTTGAGGGAGGCCGTATTTTCGTGTCATACCAAGCGTTATACCGAACATGGAGACCGCAAAAATTTGAAGATGTAGTTGGTCAAAAGCACGTGACAAAAACGTTGCAAAATGCCCTTCTTCAAGAGAAAGTTTCACATGCTTATTTATTTTCTGGGCCGAGGGGAACAGGAAAAACGACAATTGCAAAAGTATTTGCAAAAGCAATCAACTGTGAACATGCTCCGGTGGCTGAACCTTGTAATGAATGTCCTTCTTGTTTGGGGATTACACAAGGATCCATTTCAGATGTATTAGAAATTGATGCGGCTTCAAATAACGGTGTAGATGAAATTCGAGATATTAGAGATAAAGTAAAATATGCTCCAAGTGCTGTAGAATATAAAGTGTACATTATTGATGAAGTCCACATGCTGTCTATGGGTGCCTTCAATGCGCTTTTAAAAACGTTAGAAGAGCCGCCAGGACATGTCATCTTTATTTTGGCGACAACAGAACCGCATAAGATCCCGCCTACAATCATTTCACGTTGCCAACGTTTTGAATTTCGAAAAATATCAGTAAATGATATTGTTGAGAGATTATCGACGGTTGTAACGAATGAAGGTACGCAAGTAGAAGATGAGGCTTTACAAATTGTTGCACGTGCCGCTGAAGGTGGTATGCGTGATGCGCTTAGTCTTATTGATCAGGCAATATCTTATAGTGATGAGACAGTTACGACAGAAGATGTATTAGCTGTAACAGGTTCTGTTTCCCAGCAATACTTAGGTAACTTAGTAGAATGTATACGTGAAAATGATGTATCAAGAGCATTACGTATCATAGATGAGATGATGGGTAAAGGGAAAGATCCAGTTCGCTTTATGGAGGATTTCATTTACTATTATCGTGATATGCTTTTATATCAAACTTCACCACAATTGGAACATATGTTGGAACGAGTAATGGTAGATGAGCAATTCCGGACGTTAAGTGAAGAAATGCAACCGGAAGTAATCTATGAAATCATTCATACTCTTAGTAAGGGACAACAGGAAATGAAGTGGACGAATCATCCGCGAATTTTCTTAGAAGTTGTTATGGTGCAATTGTGTCAACAGTTTATGATGCAAGCGAACGGTACAGATCGTTTACAAGCAATTATGAACAGGATGCAGCAATTGGAGAAAGAGTTAGAAGAAGTCAAAAAGAATGGTGTGCCGGCTGGTGTGCAGCAGGAAGTCAGAGAGACACGTGCAACGCCAAAACCAGTGCGGACAGGTAGTATGAAGATTCCTGTCGGACGCGTAAATGAAGTGTTAAAGCAAGCAAAGCGTCAGGATTTAGAACAATTAAAAGCTGTGTGGGGTGAGTTGTTAGGAAGACTCAAAGCATACAACAAAGTAGCGTTTGCTGTTTTACTAGAAAATAGCGAACCGGTAGCGGCTTCGGATGATACTTACGTTTTAGCGTTTCAATATGAGATTCACTGTAAAATGGCAAGCGAAAATCGAGAAGCTATGGATACAGTGGAACAAGCTTTATTTGAATTGCTAAGTAAAAGATTAAATATGATTGCCATTCCAAAAAGTGAATGGGGTAAAATACGTGAAGATTTTTTACAGCGTGAAGGCGGAAGTGCTGAAGAAAGCCCAGAGAAAAAAGAAGATCCTCTTATAGAAGAGGCGGTAAAATTAGTAGGGCAAGAACTTATTGAAATAAAAGAGTAATAATAATTAGGAGGAATTAATTATGATGCGTGGCGGAATGGGAAATATGAATAACATGATGAAACAAATGCAAAAAATGCAAAAAGATATGGCAAAAGCGCAAGAAGAACTTGGCGAAAAAACAGTTGAAGGTACAGCTGGTGGCGGAATGATCACAGTTATTGCAAATGGTCATAAGCAAATTCTTGAAGTAAAAGTAAAAGAAGAAGTTGTAGATCCAGAAGATATCGAAATGTTACAAGACTTAGTGTTAGCTGCAACGAACGATGCACTTAAAAAAGCTGATGAACTTTCAAATTCTACAATGGGTAAATTTACAAAAGGCTTAAACTTACCGGGTGGAATGTTCTAGGAGGATATTGATATATGCATTATCCAGAACCGATATCAAAACTAATTGATAGTTTTATGAAATTGCCAGGGATCGGACCGAAAACAGCGGTTCGATTGGCATTTTTCGTATTAGATATGAAAGAAGATGATGTGTTAGGTTTTGCAAAAGCACTTGTAAATGCGAAGCGAGATTTAGCGTATTGTTCTGTATGCGGACATATTACTGACCGTGATCCTTGTTATATTTGTAATGATTCACATCGAGATCAATCGGTTGTTTGTGTTGTGCAGGAACCGAAAGATGTAATCGCAATGGAAAAAATGAAAGAATATCAAGGTGTATATCATGTGTTACGTGGTGCTATTTCTCCAATGGAGGGAATTGGACCAGAAGACATTAATATCCCGCAACTTTTAAAGCGACTGCATGATGAAACAGTACAAGAAGTAATATTAGCAACAAACCCTAATATTGAAGGGGAAGCTACAGCGATGTATATATCCCGCCTCTTAAAGCCGACAGGTATTAAAGTGACTCGTATTGCACATGGTCTGCCAGTTGGTGGAGATTTAGAATATGCAGATGAAGTGACATTGTCGAAAGCGCTAGAAGGTCGTAGAGAAGTATAAGAGGAGAAACAAAAATGTTCTTTCAAAAAAAGGGTAAATTGCGTAAAGAGTATGATGATAAGTTAATTGTACTATTAGAAAAAGTGAAGAATGAATGGTTACGCCAGAAGAGAATGGTCGAACAAAGTGTGGAGCCATCTCAAGATGTACTTTGTTCTTTGAAGATAGCAGAGGCAAAATATTTCTTCTTGTTAAAAGAAGCAAAACGTCGCCCTGTAAAAATGGAACAATGGTAAAAGGTTCTGCTGAAACAGCAGAACCTTTTATTTTATTCGTTAAACATTTAGTGGTTTTTATGAGGGTAGTGTTGTCGAATAAAGATTAACAAGATAAAACGACTGGAGTTATATGATACATGTTCTTTTTTATCGTCTTGTCCCATACAAATGAGTGTGTATAGGTCATTCATAAGGAGGAAGAAAATGAATTCTACAATTGTTATTGTCGGTATTCTTACTTTAGTTTTTATTTTTCTTGTTTTCGGTGTTTCTTCAAAGCCGTTACGTTTTATAGGAAAAGCGCTTTTTCATGTTACTTTGGGAATAGCATTACTCTTTATCGTAAATGTTGTCGGGACATATTTTGATTTTCATATTCCAATTAACTTGGGTACAGCAGCAATCACAAGTTTATTAGGTCTACCCGGTGTTGCTGCATTAGTGGTTATTAAGCTTTATATCATGCCAAGATAAAATTATTTTGGCATTTTTTTAAAAAGTGTTGACGAACAAATGATTAATATGGTAAATTAATAAGCGTCGTCAGGAACGAAAGAAAAAAGTTGTTGACAGATTTAACGCGAAATGTTAAATTATAAAAGTCGCTGAAACGCGATGTTGAACTTTGAAAACTAAACGAAACAAACAACGTGAAACGTCAATTTTTAT
>NZ_JAQFNK010000046.1:0-13317 GCF_027710505.1 Bacillus cereus group sp. TH152-1LC
AAAGATGATTTGAATCAAGAAGTTGAAACAGGTAATTGGCAAGAAGTAAAAAAAGCATGGGCAATGATAAAAACGGTGAAAGGTTCAGAGTACATTGAAGCTTCGGCTTCACAGTCTACACGAATTTATCGGTTTGTAATGCCTTATACAACAGGAATTACAGAATTAATGCGAATTAAAATAAAAAATCGTATCTTTGACATTATCGAACCGCCAATGAATGATGATGAAATGTATCAAACATTGACTATTATCGCAAAGGAGCATACTTGATATGAATGATTTTGCAAGTGATCTTGCTAGAGAATTACAAAGATATGCAAATGTTGTGGAAGAAGAGTTAATGACAGCAGAAGAAGAAGTAGCTGATATAGCTGTAGAAAAATTAAGGCAAGGTAGCCCGAAAAAAACAGGTGCATATCGTAAAGGTTGGCGTAAGAAAAAAGAAGGTAATGGTGTTGTCGTCCACAATTCACAAGGACAATTAACGCATCTTTTAGAAAATGGACATGCGAAAGTTGGAGGTGGGCGTGTTCCGGCTCAAGTGCATATTCGTCCAGTTGAAGAGTATGTAATTAATGAATTGCCAAGACGTATCGAGAGGGCGGTTCAAGAATGACATTAGGTGAATTAACAAAAATCCTTGAAGCTACAGGTTATCCTGTGGCTTATTCGCATTTTACAGCAACGCCAGGTAAGACAGTACCAGCGCCACCTTATATTTGTTTCCTTGTGCATGGATCAGCAAATTTAATGGCTGATAACAAGGTGTATCACAAGGTAAATGATTTAAATATAGAGCTTTATACAACTAAAAAAGATTTAGTTGCAGAAGCCAAACTTGAAAAAGTCCTAGACGATCATGATATTCCTTATGACTCGTATGAGACTTTTATTGAATCTGAAAAAATGTATCAAAAAAATTATGAAACGAGGTTGATGTAGGTGAATAAAGAAAATAAAGTTACGTTTGGTCTGAAGAATGTACATTATGTTCCATATGATATTCAAGACTTTTTAGTGAAATTTGGTATACCAATTCCACTACCCGGTGGAGTTGAATTAACTTTTGAACCACGCGGCGATTTAATTGAATTTTATGCTGATGACATGCTTTATTACGCAGCAAGTAATAACCAAGGTTATGATGGAACGTTATCTATTGCGACTATTCCGGAACAATTCGCTATTGATGCATTAGGCGAACAGTTAGATGAAACAGACGGTGTATTAAATGAGTTAGCTGATGCCAAAGGAAAATCATTTGCATTACTATTTGAATTTGATGGCGATGTGAACGCAACTCGACACGTTATGTATAACTGTGCAGCGAGTCGTCCGACAATCGCATCTAAAACAAAAACAAATTCAGCCGAACCAAATACAAATGAATTGAAGTTTGTTTCTAGTCCAATTGTTTTAGCGCCTGGCGGAAGACCAATGGTTAAAACAAAAACAACTTCTAAAACGACTCAAGTAATTTACAATAACTGGTATAAAGAAGTGTACGTTAAAAAACAAGCAGCACCAAAGGGAGCGTAAGTAAATGGAAAAGACAATTACAATAGACGGAAAACAAGTCAGATTAAAAGCTACAGCAGCTACGGTTAAGCGGTATAAAGCGCAATTCAGACGTAATTTATTTGCAGATTTGATGGGGTTAGGGGCAATTAATGCTTTAGCTTCATCAAATGGGACAGAACAACCTATTGATATGTCTAATGTCGATATGAGTAAAGTAGATTTTGAACTTATTTATGACTTAACGTGGTTATACGCTAAAACGGCTGATTCTAATATTCCTGATCCTATGACATGGCTAGATGGATTTGAAGAATTCCCAATTGAAGAAATTATGCCTGCAGTCATGGAATTAGTTCAGGTTACTATGGGAGCAAAAAAAAAATAAAGAAAAATAATGGAGAGCAAGGGACATTCAGTGATGAGGAATTTACTACTGAACTGTTTCTTGCTCTTTGTTATAAAGCAAATTTAACACAAGGTGATTTAGAAGAAATGACCGTTGGTGATTGCTTTGATTACATTGCTGAATTCGCTGAGTTAGAGAATCCAGATAAAGAAAAAGTTAGAAAAGCAGGTCAAAACGACTTCGATTCATTCTAAGGAGGGGTGAGAAAATGGCAGGAAGAATTAAAGGGATTACGATTGAAATTGCCGGAGAAACCACAGGACTTCAAAACGCTTTAAAAGATGTAAATAAACGAAGTAATGATTTAACTAAAGAACTTAAAGACGTTGAACGGTTGTTAAAGTTTGATCCTGGGAATATTGAGGCACTTTCTCAAAAACAACAGTTACTTACGCAACAGATTGAAAATACAACGCAAAAGCTAGATAAATTGAAAGCAGCGGAACAGCAAGTACAAGCTCAATTCCAAAACGGTAAAATTTCTGAAGAACAGTATCGTGCATTTAGACGTGAGATTGAATTTACAGAAGGGTCACTTAATGGTCTTAAAAATAAACTAGGAAACATGAAAGCTGAGCAAGAGAATGTAGCGAGTTCCACAAGGCAATTAGAAACATTGTTTAGAGCTACAGGGAAAAGCATTGATGATTTTGCAGGAGCATTAGGGAATCGTCTTGTGAATGCAATTCGAAATGGAACAGCTACAAGTCGTCAGTTAGAACAAGCAATTGGAATCATCGGTCGTGAAGCATTAGGGGCAGGAACAGATATTGATAAATTGCAACGAGCACTCCGATCTGTGGATGCTGGAAACTCAATACGGCAAGTGCAAAATGAATTAAGAGATTTACAACAAGAAGCCGGAAGAACTGAGAAAAAGTTTGAAGGATTAAAAGTAGGATTAGAAAATGTTATCGGTGGATTAGCAGCTGGTGGCGGAATTGCAACCGCAATTGAAAAAGCAATGGACATGTCGAAGTTAAAAACAAAAATTGAAATAGGATTTGATGTTCCTGAGTCCTCAAAAAAATCAGTAGAGGATGCTGTGAGAGGAATTTCAGCCTATGGATTAGATGCAGAAGAAGCACTTGAGGGTGTAAGAAGACAATGGGCTTTGAATAAAGATGTTAGTGATGAAGCAAATGCTTCTTTCGTAAAGAGTGCAGCTGTTATTTCTAATGCTTATGCTGGCATAGATTTTACTGAATTAATTCAGGAAACGAATGAAATCGGTAATGAATTAGGTATTTCACAAGAAGGCGCTCTTGGTATGGCTGATGCCTTATTAAAAATGGGTTTTCCACCGGAACAATTAGATATTATCGCTGAATATGGTGGTCAGCTGACGCGAGCAGGCTACAACGCTGAAGAGGTCCAAGCAATCATGGCAGCTGGGGTTGAAACAGGAACATGGAATTAGATGATAGTTCCCTTGTATGGTGACATACAATGAAAAACTCCTTTAATTCAGTGAAACTCTCGAATGAGACAATACTGAGCGAAGCCTTTTAATTAAGGAACGTGCAACGACTAGTCGAAAGACGTAGGGGGTAAGCAAATGACACTCGAAACGGGGAGCAACTCAAGTAGTTGAAGATATAGTCTAATCTATGCGGTGACGTATAGCAGTTCATAGAGAACGGGCGTGACCTTGCGAATCACGTTGAATGTAAATGATTGATAATCTCTTAGATGGTTTAAAAGAAGGGCGTGTTAAAGCGGCTGAATTCGGTCAAGGTGTCGATAAAGCTATGAAAGAATCCCTTGAAGGTACAAAAATTTCAGCAGAACAAGTTGAAAAATGGGGTCAGGCAGTAGCTAAAGGTGGTAAAGATGGATCGGCAGCTATGACTGAAATTGCACAGGCTTTATCAGAAGTTGAGGATGAAACAAAGCGTAATGAATTAGGTGTGAAATTTTTCGGTAGATGATAAATTGTGCCGAAGTAAAATCGCGGTATAAAGCAAGAAGGGTGAGATTCTTAACTTGAACCGAAGGCTATACGAAGTATAGTCAGGGGCAGAGCATAGAGGGTGAAAAGATATAATCCCTCCACGAGACCGCGACACTTATTAGTGAAAACGTATGCCGAACTTACAGGAAATGAACTGTAAGAAGTAGAGGATAAAAAGCCTTTACGATAACAAAATGACAATGTATGAAGATCAAGGGCAAAACATCATTAATACTTTGCTAGGTGTGAAAGAGAAAACAGTTGATTTTGGGAAGCAACAAGATAAACTGAATGATTCTATTAAGAAAATGGATGCGAACCCAGCAGTTAAATTTCAAAAAGCGATGCAGGATTTACAAGTTGCGCTTCAGCCGGTTCTTAGTGTCATAGCGGATGTCATCTCCAAAATAGCTGAATGGGTTTCAAACAATCCAAAGTTAGCAGCCACATTAACAGCTGTCGCAATGGCTATTGGTATAATCTCAGGTGCAATTATGGCGCTTGCTCCTATAGTCATGACAGTCATGAGCTTTTTTGAAATTGGAGCTTTAGCAGCAGCCGGACTTGTTGCTATTGTCCCTATTATTATCGCAGCTATAGTGGCTCTAGGAATTGCTATTTATAAAAATTGGGATTCTATAAAACAGTGGACTATAGATATGTGGAATTCTATTAAAGAATATTTAATAGAACTTTGGAATGGCATCGTTCAATCCTCTAGTGAAGCATGGAATTCATTTTTGGAAACAATGCATGCATTTTTTGATCCGATAGGTCAGTTTTTTAGCGATTTATGGACAGGGATAGGTGAAATATGTAGTAGTACATGGAATTCTATTGTTGAATTCTTTTCAGGAGCTTGGGCCTCATTCACTGAAATGATGCATAGTTTCTTTGATCCGATAGGTGAATTCTTTAGTAGTTTGTGGTCAGGTATTGTGGAAACGGCGTCTTCTTGGTGGACTTCTTTAGTTACAACAGCTTCTGAATTGTGGGGGACACTCGTACAAGCTTGGCAGGAAACGTGGAACACCGTACTTACGGTCTTAGACCCTATCATTTCATTGATTTCTACAGTCCTTGAGGCTGGTTGGTTATTAATCCAAGCAGGGGTACAAATTGCGTGGGCAGCGATAAGTCAGTATATTATTCAACCAATCCAAGAAGCTTACAATTGGGTGAGTAAGCAAATTGGTGAATTGGTTACGTGGCTTGGTACACAATGGGAAATTGCAAAAGCGGTGGCGCAAGTTGCGTGGGGATTATTTAAACAATACATCATTCAACCTGTCCTAGATACTTGGAACTTTGTAAAAGAAAAATTTAGCGATTTAATTTCTTGGTTAAGTTCGAAATGGGAACTTGCTAAATCGTATACTCTTATGGCTTGGAACTTGGTTAAACAGTATGTAATTCAACCTGTTCAAGACTTGTGGAATACAACCAGGCAAAAACTTGGTGAATTAGCAAATTGGATATTAAGCAACTGGGAATCTATAAAATCCTATACACTTTCAGCTTGGAATTTAGTGAAGAAATACGTGATTGATCCAGTAACTGAAGCTTACAATTCAGCTAAACAAAAATTTACTGATTTATATAATTCAGCGAAAGAAAAATTTGATTCCGTAAAGAGTGCAGCACAAGAAAAATTTGAAGAAGCTAAACGATTTATTATTGATCCAATAAAAGATGCGGTGGGGAAAGTAGAAGAATTCATTGGGAAAATAAAAGGATTCTTTAGTGATTTGAAGTTAAAAATTCCTAAACCTGAAATGCCACCTCTTCCACATTTCAGCTTACAAACTAGTACAAAAAATATTTTAGGGAAGGATATTACATTCCCTTCTGGACTTAATATAGATTGGCGTGCAAAAGGTGGTATCTTCACTAAACCGACTATCTTCGGAATGAATGGCGGAAACTTGCAAGGTGCAGGAGAAGCTGGAAAAGAAGCGGTTTTACCATTGAATAAAAAGACACTTGGGGATATTGGCGCAGGAATAGTAGCAGCAATGCCACGACAACAATTTGCTATATCAGGAGAAATAAATCAATTAATGGACGATATGAGCCATATGATGGCTAGTTCCGCAAGCCAATTAGCAGGATTAAAGACCGTCATGAGTGGTGTATATGGAAGTATGTCAAACAGTAGACAAGCCATGACAAATAGTGTATCAAATCAAGTCATTAATAATTCTTTCGGATCATCTGGCGGTGGAGTCATTCCAATGCTTGGTGGAGATTTAGTTATTGAAGTACCTGTAAATTTAGAAGGAAGAGACGTGGCGCGCGGTACTTATCGTTATACAACCGAGTATCAAGAAAGAGAAACAAAAAGAAACTCAGACTTTTAGGTTTGGGTTTCTTTTTATAAAGAAATGAGGTGTCAAAATGAGCTCTTTCAAATTTAACAATGAACGTAAAAAGTATATCCAAATTGCAAAAGGTTGGAAAAGACCAAATTGGGCACCATTGAAACGGAATTTTCTAAGTACCCCAGGATATCCAGGAGCAAGATTATTAAATACACAAACAGAAATGCGTGTTTTAACAATTCCTGTAGGGGTCATAGTTCCTGATGATGCTGATCTAGAAATGGTAAAAGAAGAAATTGCAAGTTGGTTAATAACGGATCAACCAGTAGAGCTTATTTTTGATGTAGAACCAAATAGAACATATTTAGCGGTTGTGGATGATAGTTTTGATCCAGATGAATTTGTAACACTTGGAATAGGAACTCTTACGTTCATTTGCCCAATGCCATATAAGTTAGGTCCTGTACAAAAGAAAACCTTGGCTATCGCAAATGGTGACTTGAAAACTAGTTTTCTTAATAAAGGTTCTGTAGAGTCAAATCCAATTATTGAAATAAAGGTGGGCGCACAGAGTCCTTATCTCGATGTATGGAATGATGATGAATATTTTAGGATTGGTTATCCCACAGGGGGAAAAAATCGTGTTGTGAAACAAAATGATCGTCTCATATGGGATGAAATGACTAATTTAACCATTTGGGAAGCGATAACTGGAAAAATAGGAATTTATAAAAGTTCAGGGGCTATGAAAGTTTGGCAAGGATACGCTTTTACATCCGATTTGTATGGAACGGGAGCGAATGATGAGTGGCATGGTCCATTTATGAAGAGAACAATTCCTAATACAAGTGGAGTTATTCAAGATTTTAAAATTGATGTACAAATGAATTTTCAGTCTGAACATTGGAACAGAATGGGCAAAACGGTAGTCATGCTTTTAGATGCTAATGACAATGTGATAGTTGAATTAGCAATGGCTGATGAATATATGAGTCATGAAATGACAACAGCACAAGCAATTATTGATCCAGGAAGTTCTAGAAAGTGGATTGCTGACGAGATGGGCATGTACTCTGATACATTTAACGATTTTAGAGGACACGTTTCAGTAGCTCGCAGAGGGAAAGAATGGAGCTTCTATTTTGCTAAATATCGTAAGAACACCGAAATAGATGATGCTAGTTTTGTTCGTACATGGCGAGACAATTCTGACAGTAACCCTATGACAGCTAGACCAGTAGCAAAAATAGCTGTAGGTTGTATTGCATACGGTGCAAATTCGCCAGTTGATGTCGCGTTTATTGAAGATGTTAAGTTTTGGAAGATTAATACTTTAACAATAGACGAGACTCCTTATATTTTTGATATAGGAGACAAAATACAGATAGATACAGAAAGATCATTAGTAACAATAAACGGTACAAATGCAATTGCATTAAAAGATATATTTAGTTCATTTCCTGTTATAAAGCGAGGGCAAAATGCAGTCATAATACGACCAGCTAATGTAGGAATAGCGTAATTAACGTATAGGGAGCGGTTTAGATGAGAACACCAAGTGGAGACTTACATGTCGTTGATTTTAAAACAAATCAAATCGTTTCAGATATACAACCTAAAGACTATTGGGATGACAAACGACATTGGGAAATCAAAAATAATATCGATACTCTAGAGTTTAGGGTATTCGAAAATACAGATCATGCAGCAACACTTGTACAACAAAATTTAGTACTAAAGGAAGTACGTGGTGGTAGAATCGTTCCTTATGTCATTACAGAAACGGAAAAAGATTCTAAAGATAGATCATTAATGGTTTATGCATCTGGTGAATGGATTCAGCTTGCTAAAGCAGGAATTATTGAACCACAAAAATTAGAAAGTAAAACATTGAAACAATGTATGGAAATAGCTCTTAAAGGGACGAAGTGGACAATAGGTAAAACTGAACATGATGGAGCGCATTCAATGGTAATTGAAGCATTTACAGATCCATTGGATTTACTTAAGAAAATTGCCGCTTCATTTGAATTAGAACTTCAATATCGTGCTGAAGTTCTTGGTTCTAAAATCGTTGGACGCTATGTGGATATGGTTCAGAAACGAGGAAGAGATACAAGAAAAGAAGTAATCTTTGGTAAAGATTTAATAGGAATTAAACGTATTGAGAACTCTCAAAGCATTTGTACAGCTTTATTAGGTTTTGTAAAAAAAGAAAATGGGGAATTCATTACAATCTCATCCATAAATAAGGGGGTTCCTTATCTTGTAGATGATGCAGCTTACCAACGCTGGAATGAGAACGGAAAACATAAATTCGCTTTCTACACTCCACAAACAGACGATCAAAATATGTCTCCTGAGAGACTTTTGACTTTAATGAAAACGGAAATGGGTAAGCTTGTGAATGCTTCCGTTTCTTATGGAGTCGATGTACAAAATATAGCTAGAATACCTAATTTCTCACATGAAGAGATCAATGAAGGAGATACAATTCGAATTATAGATGAAGGGTTTACACCTAAGTTGTATCTTGAAGCGCGAGCTATTGCTGGTGATGAATCTTTTAAAGATCCTACACAAGATAACTATGTATTTGGTGATTATCGTGAAATCGTTGATCAAAATGATGAGTTGCGAAGATTATACCAAAAGATACTAAGTTCATTGTATGACAAGGTTCCGCAGGAGTTATTTGACCAATTAAATAATAAAGTAAAGGAACAAAACAAAGACATCATTGATGCTAAAGATAAAGCTAATCAGGCTCAAAAAGAAAGCCAAACAGCAAAAGATTTGGCAGAAGCAACACAAAAATACATGGATCAAAATCTTGTAGATATTATTGAAGGAGTTAATCCACCCACCGCTAATCTTAAATCAAATAAAACGCTATGGCGTGATATTAGTAATGGAAAGCCTGGTATTTTAAAAATATGGACAGGTGTAGTGTGGGAACCTGTTGTTCCTGATACAGCACCATTGCAGCAAAGTATTAAAGATGTTAAGAAAGATATTGAAACAGCTAAAACGGAATTAAATCAAAAGGTTCAAAGTATGGAAGGTAAAGCACAAGAGATAGCTGGACAAATAGTGGATGTTCAAAAGCAAGTTAATGGCAAAGTGGATCAAACATGGATTAATACACAGTTAAAGGATAAAGCCGATAAATCTGGAGTGTTTACAAAAGAGGAAATTAAAGATGGTTTTATAGGAAAACAAATCTATGAAACTGATAAACAAGGGAACGTACAGAAATTCAAGGATATTAAGACATCTATTGGTCAAACGAATGAAGCTCTTACACAGAAAGCGGATTTAAAGAAAACGAATGAAGGCTTGTCGCAACTTGAAACAAAAACGAATGAAATTAAGACAACAGCTGAGGGAACGAAGCAACAGTTATCGCAATTGGAAACAACGGTTAAAAATACGGAAATCAGTATACGTAACCTAGTTCCAAACAGCGCAATCAAACAAACATCAAGTGATTACGGTTTCGGATTCAGAATCACAACTATTGATCTAGTTGCAGGTGAAACATATATCTTAATGGGAAATGGTCGAGTAGACCAACAAACACTAGATGATGGGAAATACCTAGTTATTTACATCTATGAACCTACTTGGAAGTATGTCAGTAAAAACTTTACGATAAAAACATTAACTGATTCCACAGGATACACATTGTTCACCCCTACGTGGACTGGGAAATATACGGTTGCAAGTTATTTATCCCCTACTGGTGAAAATCGTTTAGGTAAAGTTACAACAAATTGGGTCGCTTTATACAAAGGTAACGTTCCAATGGGGTGGTCGCCTGCTCCCGAAGACCAAGTTACGACAACTGATTTTACTAAAAAGACAGTAGAAATTGAGACTACTATTAAAGGGATTAACACTACAGTTTCTAATGTTCAAAATGAACAAGGAAAGTTAACAGAATGCGTAACGAAATCAGAGCAAACCGCAGATGGATTTAAAATTTCTATTGAATCGTTAACTAAAAAAGATACTGAAATCAGTAATAAATTAAATACAGTCGAACAAACCGTAGAAGGCACAAAAAAGACGATTTCTGATGTGCAGCAAACAACAAGTGAGCTTAAGAAAACAACAACTGAAATTAAAGAAGAAGCAGGAAAAGTCACCGAGAAGTTGAGTAGTGTGGAGAAAAAGTTTGATGATATGAAATTTAGTGGACGTAACCTTCTGTTAAGTACAAGTGGCACACTTAAATCTGACACTGGAACGACCATTTCAAATACTGATTTAAAATCTTTTAAATTTGCTCCTGATACTTTCGAAATGATTAGAGGTCAAGAAGTGACTCTTTCTATTACGGCTAGAACGCAAGCTTTTTCGAAGGGAACACCTAGCCCTTGGATTGGTATGGAATTATCAGTGACATATGAAGATAATGAGCAAGTTTGGCTACCTATTCGTATAGAAGACAAAGTTGCTATCTCTCAAGGTTGGGTTCGTTATTCTGCTGTTGTTACAATAAAAAATAAAGCAATTAAAACTGGTTATCTAAATAGTTTAATTCGAAATGTAGAAGGTATGGTTGAACTTAAAGAATGGCAAATTGAAATTGGAAATAAAGCAACTGAATATAGACCAGCGGTAGAAGATCAAGTAACAACCGATGAATTCACCAAGAAAACAACCGAAATTGAAAAAAGTTTGGATGGTGTAAAAACTACTGTATCAACTGTTCAAAAAGATCAAGGTACAATGCAAACTACCTTGAATCAAGTTAAACAAACAACAGATTCTAATGCACAAACCATTACAACTCTATCGCAAACACAGGGCAAACAAGGGGAAATTATTCAACAAAACACGAGTGATATCACACAGTTGAATAATCAGATTAAATCTAAAGTTTCTGAGACTCAAATGCAAGAGTATGTGGGTGGATTAGGAAGTACTAACTTACTATTTAATGCTGCATTTGAAGATAGGATAATTACCCCTAGCTCTGGTATTGCTACTTCTAGAACTCCGAGCCTTAGCAAATGGAAAGTAGTAGCTACTGTATCAGGATCAGCTGTTACACCTACAACGGCAAGACAACATGACGGATATAACTCTGCTCAGATCCAAGCAACAGGGTTAACTGTAAATGGTTTGACGGGTATTAGTCAAATACTACCTGTTACATCTAGCTCAGGGAAACTAGTATTATCTGCATGGGTTTTTACATATAACAAGGACGGTCTAGATCAAGGTGGAGCTTTAGAGATTAAGTTTCTAAATGGTTCAACTACAGTTACAACTAGTAGTGTAGACTTAAAAGATCAGTTGAATAAAGGTGTATGGACATTCGTTTCTGTTACTGCTGAGGTTCCATCAAACGCTGTTACTCACGTAGAGGCTTATATATGGATACGTAGAAACGGACTTATCTGGGTGTCTCAACCACAATTTCAACAAGGTGCTATACCTTCAGCATTTATGGAAAACCCGAAAGACTATGCTAACTATGACCAACTTGTAGGTGCGATTGCTAAGAAAGTATCAACTTCTGATTTTAACTCTAAGGTATCAACTTTTGAAACAAGCATAAATCAACAGTCTAAAAGTATTGAACTAAGGGCAGAGAAAAAGGAAGTTTATACGAAAGCAGAAGCAAACGGTCAATTTGGAAGTAAGGCTTTAGTGGATTCGCATACTTCTCAGTTATCTGTAATGAGTAATGAACTTAATTCTACAGTCAAAAAGGGCAATATCATCTCATCTATCAATCAAACTGCAGAACAAATTCAAGTCCAGGCTAATAAAATCAACCTTGTAGGATACGTTACAGCCGAACATCTTAAAGGGGATGTTTTGGAAGGGATGAATATTAGGACTTCCCGGCAATCGAATGACCCTAGATGGGTAGAGATAATGAAATCTAATGTTCGATTAAAAGAGGATGGGCTTGTAAGAAGTTATTGGGGATTTTATACGCGTAATGATGGTGGGGTTCAGCCTTCTTTATTTTTGGGGAAAGATTCAACAGATACTGTAGGTTCTATAGCAATTACACAAGTGACGCCGAATAAAACAGATTTTGCAAATGCTTGGGGAACAATTGGTATGGTTAATGAAATTAGTAATAATATGTTTAAAACAAATGCTACTGTAGGGTTCTTTAGAGATAGTGGTGGTAGGTTAGAGTTGAGTGCGGGTGGACATGTTCTCATAGATTCTAAGGGATTAATTAACGTAAGAAGCGATGATTTTCTGTTATTAAGAGCTAAGAGAACAATGAGGTTGGAAACTACATGGGATAATGGCGGTACTAATATTAACATGGAAGCAACAAAAAGTTTTAATGTTATGGCTCATTCTCAAATTTGGCTAGCTTCTAATGAGGAACATTTTTACGATAATAATGCAGGTAAGTTTTATTTTAGAAATAGAAATAAACCATCTGATCAGAATAGTGTCTTAATTGATGATGATAATGCTAATGCGGATATAAGACTAGCATATATACGAGTGAGAGCATCTCATGTTTCGGGATATCAAAATTCTCTTCAAGTTAAGAATTATAACGGTACTGAATTTAGGGATTTGGAATGCCGAAGTCTAACTGTTAATGGGAACTTTTACAATAAATCAACTAAGAATATTAAAGCTAATATTAGGGATTTGCCGTTTGATCCTGTAGAAAAAATTATGGCTTTGCAACCAAGGAGTTACAACTTAAAAACGGAAGTAGAAAAGTTGTATAAGATGAGAGAAGGAAAAGAAGAAGGAGAAGAGCCGTTCACAACAAAAGATATTGTAGCGAATTGTGGTTTTATAGCAGAAGAGACCGATGAAATATTCAAATCACAAGATGGTAAGGCTGTTAATATATATGGAACTTTGGCAATTCATATCGCAGCCACTCAAAAGATGCATATTGAATTGAAGGAAGTAAAGGAAGAAAATAAACAATTAAAAGAGCAAGTTTCAATGCTTATAAATGAAGTATCCACATTAAAAGATTTAGTTCGAAAATTAATAGACGAGAAACCAGAGCAGCCATAAGCTGGTCTTTCGTACTATATAAGTATGAGGAGTTATTCGAAGAATAGCTTGTCATACTTTTTTCATATATGATGAGAGCGACT
>NZ_JAQFNK010000047.1:0-12954 GCF_027710505.1 Bacillus cereus group sp. TH152-1LC
CTTTTTAAACATCCATATCAATAGAAGTTTAAAAGGGAGGATCGAGAGAACCGAGCAGGTCGAGGCGCATTTGACAGGAGGACACGGAATGTAGCTTTCCTACATGAGTACCGCACTGGCAATGCAACGACGACATGCGACAGTTATCTTGACCGGACCTTTTAAACATCCTCTACTAGTGTTTGAAATGACGTACGCCAGTGAAAACCATCGCAATCCCATACGCATCTGCCATCTTAATAGAATCTTCATCACGGATTGATCCGCCTGGCTGAATGATTGCCGTAATTCCTGCTTTTGCTGCTTCTTCTACTGTATCTGGCATTGGGAAGAAAGCATCAGATGCAAGTGCGCTACCTTGTGCTTTTTCGCCAGCTTGTGTAATTGCGATTTTTGCAGAACCTACACGGTTCATCTGTCCCGCGCCTACACCAACTGTCATGTTATCATTCGCTAAAACAATTGCATTTGATTTCACATGTTTTACAACTTTCCAAGCTAGTTTTAAATCTTTCCACTCTTGCTCTGACGGTTCACGTTTTGTCGGAATTGAAATTGTACTTTCATCTAATGATAACGTATCTTCCTCTTGAACAAGAAGACCACCTTGTACAGAAGTTAATTTTTTGCTTGCGCTTATCGCTTTTTCAATATCTACAGTTAGCAAGCGTAGGTTCTTCTTGCTTTGCAATACGTCTAAAGCTTCTTGCGAGAACGAAGGAGCGATAACAATTTCTAAGAAAACTTCATGTAACTTTTCAGCTGTTGCTTTGTCAATTTCACGATTTGCTGCGATAATACCACCGAAAATGGATACTGGATCTGCTTCATAAGCGCGTGTGTATGCTTCATGAATATCAGTTCCTACTCCAACACCACATGGATTCATATGTTTTACCGCTACTACTGCTGGTTCTGTAAATTCTTTCACGATACTAAGCGCTGCATCTGCATCGTTAATATTGTTATAAGATAGTTCTTTACCGTGTAATTGTTCTGCATATGCAACAGAAGAAGTTACAGCGAATGGTGCTTTATAGAATGTTGCTTTTTGATGTGGATTTTCTCCATAACGTAAATCTTGTTTTTTCTCAAATGTCACTGTTAATGTTTCAGGGCTTTCTTCACCCATTTGCTCTGTTAAGTAGTTAGAGATTAACGCATCATACGCCGCTGTATGACGGAATACTTTCGCTGCTAATTTACGTTTCGTTTCTTCTTTTACTTCACCGTTCTCTTTCAGTTCTGTTAATACAACATCGTAATCTACTGGATCTACAATTACCGATACAAATTTATGATTTTTCGCAGCAGAGCGAATCATTGTTGGACCACCGATATCAATATTTTCAATTGCATCAGCAAATGTTACATCAGGCTTAGCGATTGTTTCTTTGAATGGGTATAAGTTAACAACAACAAAATCAATTGGCTCCATACCTAACTCATTCATTTGCGCTACATGCGTTTCATTATCGCGAACTGCTAATAGACCACCATGAATATTTGGGTGTAATGTTTTTACACGACCATCCATAATTTCCGGGAACCCAGTTACTTCAGAAATACCGATCACTTGTAAGCCGTTTTCTTCTAGTAATTTTTTCGTACCACCTGTTGATATAACTTCGATTCCTTGTTCTAGTAAACCTTTAACAAATTCTACTACTCCTGTTTTATCTGAAACACTTACTAATGCACGCTTTTTCATCTATCCTTCACCCCTGGTTGTATGTTAGTTAACAGTTGGTTCTTTCACAGATTGAACAATTTGATTCACTGTATTTACGTATAATTTATGTTCAACTTGTTGAATTTTCTTTTGTAAGCTTTCTCTCGTATCCCCTTCAGAAACAACTACCGCTTCTTGCGCAATAATTGGCCCTGTATCCATACCTGCATCTACATAATGAATCGTTACTCCAGTTACTTTCACACCTGCTTCTAACGCTTGACCAACAGCATCTTTCCCTGGAAAACTTGGTAATAGTGATGGATGAATATTAATAATCTTTCCGCCGTAAGCTTCTAGTAAAGTTGGTCCAATTAAACGCATATATCCAGCTAAAATAACATAATCAATTTCATACTCTTCTAGCTTCTTTAATATTTCTTTTTCAAACGCTTCTTTTGACTCATATGTTTTCGCTGAAAAAGCGAAACATGGAATATGATGATAATGTGCCCGTCCAACAGCACGTGCTTCTGGTTTATCACATACTAATAAACTAATATCTGCATCTAATCTTTTTTCTTCTACCGCATTGATAAGAGATTGAAAGTTAGAGCCGCTCCCAGAAGCAAAAACTGCTAATCTACTCATAGTGCCGCTCCCCCATTAAAGGTAACGCCAGCCCCTTGTACAGTACGTCCAATAATACTAGCTATTTCTCCTTGCTCTTCAAGAAGACGAACGATATCTTTTGCCTCTTCTTCCTTCACTGCTACTACCATACCAATACCCATGTTAAAAATATTGAACATTTCTTTTTCTTCTAGTTTTCCAACTTCTTGAAGCAAACTGAAGATCGGTTGAATTTTCCAAGATCCCAATTCAATTTCTGCACCGATTCCTTCTGGTAACATACGTGGAATATTTTCAATGAATCCGCCACCTGTAATGTGTGCCATTCCGTATACTTCATATTTCTTCAATAGTTCTAAAATAGGTTTGACATAAATTTTCGTTGGTTTTAATAATTCTTCACCAAGAGGTAGTTCTAAGCGTCCGTAAATGCGATCTAAAGATAGTGCTCCATCTTCAAGTAATACTTTTCGTACTAAAGAATAGCCGTTACTATGAATACCGCTAGATGCTAAGCCAATTAATACGTGACCAGCTTCAATTTTTTCACCTGTTACAATTTTCTTTTTATCAACAATACCAACTGTAAAACCAGCTAAATCGTATTCTTCTGTAGAATACATCCCTGGCATTTCAGCTGTTTCTCCACCAATTAATGCACAACCAGCTTGGCGACAACCCTCTGATATACCTTTGACGATGTTTTCAATTTTACTAGGTTCAGCTTTACCACAAGCAATATAATCAAGGAAGAAAAGCGGCTCTGCTCCTTGGACAACAATATCATTTACACACATTGCTACTGCATCAATACCAATTGTGTCATGTTTATCTGCCATAAAAGCGAGCATCAATTTCGTTCCCACGCCATCTGTTCCAGATACTAATACAGGTTCTTCTAATGCAAATTTTGATAGATCAAACATACCTCCAAAACCGCCTAAACCGCCTAGTACTTCTTTTCTCATTGTTGTTTGTACGTGTTTTTTCATGCGAGATACCGCTTCATATCCAGCTTCAATATCTACTCCTGCTTGCTTATATGCATTCGCCATCGTTATCTACACCTCGTCTTTTAATTTCTCCCTATCTAGGGCCGGCCGTTTTAAGAAAGAAGCTAGCTTCTACATCAAAAGAAGTAGAAGCTTTTTTCTTCTTATTTCATACTTTCTAAAAGCTCTTGCTCATAATCATAAAGAGCTGTTGGGTAATCTCCATTGAAGTACGCCATACATAGACCGCCGTATTTCCCTTCATATGGATGTCCAATTGCATCTACTAATCCATCTTCACTTAAAAATGTTAATGAGTCTGCACCGATTATTTCACGAATTTCTTCTACTGTATGATTTGCTGCAATTAATTCTTTTCTTGTTTGAATATCAATGCCATAGAAACATGGATATTTCAGAGGTGGTGACGCAATTCTCACGTGAACTTCTGTCGCTCCAGCCTCACGAAGCATGCGAACAATTCGTTTACTTGTTGTTCCTCTTACGATAGAATCGTCAATCATAACAACTCGTTTTCCTTCAACTACACCTCTTACTGCTGAAAGTTTCATCTTAACCCCTTGCTCTCGCAGTTCTTGAGAAGGTTGAATAAACGTACGTCCAACGTAACGATTTTTAATTAATCCTAACTCATATGGAATGCCTGTTGCTTCAGCATAACCAATTGCTGCCGAAATACTAGAGTCTGGCACGCCAGTAACAACATCCGCTTCAATAGGAGCTTCTGCCGCCAAACGTTTTCCCATGTTTTTACGTGCTGCATGGACGTTAATGCCTGCAATATTAGAATCCGGACGTGCAAAGTAAATGTACTCCATACTACAAATTGCATGATCTACTTCATTTGTAAAACGATCTACGTGAATTCCTTCATCATTGATGATAAGTAGTTCACCTGGTTCTACATCACGAATGTATGTTGCACCTACTACATCAAAAGCACATGTTTCTGATGCTACAACGTAAGCATCCCCCATCTTTCCAATTGAAAGAGGACGGAATCCATTCGGATCTAGCGCAACGATCATTTCATTTCCAGTTAGTAAAAGATATGCAAACGCACCTTTCACTTTATTTAGAGCCTCTTTTACACTCTCAATTAACGAATCTTTCGTACTACGTTTAATAAGATGTAAAAGTACTTCTGTATCTGAACTTGTTTGAAAAATACTTCCCTCTGCTTCTAATTCGCGGCGAAGCATTTTTGCATTAATTAAATTTCCGTTATGAGCTAATGCCATACTATGATCAGAAAAACGGAATAATAATGGTTGAACGTTAGCAACTTCACTTCCACCAGCTGTCGCATATCTTACGTGTCCAATTGCTGATTTTCCGTTTAAGCCTTCTAGCTCACCTCTTGAAAATACTTCCGATATTAAACCTAATCCCTTGTGACCGACAATTTTCTCGCCATTATTTACGACGATGCCTGCGCCTTCTTGTCCACGGTGCTGTAAACTATGCAATCCGTAATACGAAACTTGTGCTGCATTTTCATGCCCCCAAATTCCAAAAACGCCACATTCTTCATTTAACCCCTTTATTTCAGCAAGCATGGGATTGCCCCTTTCCAAGCCTTTCTCATTTCATCTACATTTGCTGTAAGCAATACTTCATTTTCTTCATTATGAATTGTTACTTCATTTGTATTTGTCACTTCTCCAACTTGAATTGCTTCTACCGATTTCTCGAACGCTTCTTTATTTTCACGTTTTACAGTTATAACGAAACGAGATTGTGATTCAGCGAATAATGCGGCTGTTGCTTCTCCATCTAATTTCACAGTAGCACCTAAACCTTTTGCACCAATGGCACTTTCAGTAATTGCTACTGCTAAACCACCTTCTGCAACATCATGAGCAGATTGAACAAGGCCAGCTTGAATTGCTGCTAATACTTGTTTTTGACGCTTTAATTCTACATCTAGATCGATGCTTGGTGATTGACCGAAAATTTTGCCGTAAATCATTTTCTGTAATTCACTTCCACCAAACTCAGCTTTCGTCTCTCCAATTACATAAACTAAATCGCCAGCTTGCTTAAACTCTTGTGTTGTTACATGTTTTAAATCGTGTACAAGTCCAACCATCCCAACTGTCGGTGTTGGATACACTGCTTCACCACTACGTTCGTTATACATTGATACGTTTCCGCCGATAACTGGCGTTTGTAATGTACGACAAGCTTCACTCATACCATCTACTGATTTCTCAATTTGCCAGAAGATTTCTGGTTTTTCTGGATTACCGAAGTTTAAGCAATCTGTAATTGCAAGTGGCTCTCCCCCAGAACATACGATATTACGTGCTGCCTCTGCTACTGCAATTTTACCGCCCACTTCTGGATCTAAATAAATGTAGCGAGAGTTACAATCTGTCGTCATTGCTAATCCTTTTTCTGTACCGCGTACACGTACAACTGCTGCATCTGAACCTGGTGTAACAACTGTGCTTGTGCGAACTTGATAATCATATTGATCATAAACCCACTCTTTACTTGCAATCGTCGGTTGTTGTAATAGAGCGAATAACGTTTCTTTATAACTTTCTACTTTTGGCGTTTCCATTTTCATTGCCTGGAATTCAGCAAAGTATGCTGCTTCTTTTGATGGTTTATGATAAATTGGTGCTTCTTCTGCAAGAGCATCTGCTGGTACTTCAGCTACCTTTTCACCTTTATGGAATAAGCGAAGCATTTTGTCTTCCGTTACTTTCCCCATCGTAACGGCTGCAAGACCATACTTCTCAAATAAATCTACTATTTCTTGCTCTCTACCCTTTTTCACAACGATTAGCATACGTTCTTGTGATTCAGATAGCATCATTTCATATGGTGTCATTCCTGTTTCACGCTGTGGTACATCATCTAAGTACATTTCAATACCCATTCCCGCTTTACTTGCCATTTCTGCAGAAGATGATGTTAAACCAGCTGCACCCATATCTTGAATTCCAACAAGTGCATCCGACTGAATAAGTTCTAAGCAAGCTTCAATAAGAAGTTTCTCCATAAATGGATCTCCTACTTGAACTGCTGGGCGCTTCGCTTCTGAGCTTTCAGATAACTCTTCAGATGCAAATGTTGCACCGTGAATACCGTCACGACCAGTTGATGCTCCTACATACATTACTGTATTTCCAGCACCGTGCGCTTGCCCTTTTTTAATATCTTCATGATTAATTAAGCCTACACACATTGCATTTACAAGTGGATTTCCTTCATAACATGGATCAAACTGTACTTCGCCGCCAACAGTCGGAATGCCAATACAGTTACCGTATCCTGCAATCCCTGCTACTACTTCTTCGAATAAATATTTCACACGTGGTGACTGTAATTCACCGAAGCGAAGTGAGTTTAATAGAGCTACTGGGCGTGCTCCCATAGAAAATACGTCACGGATAATACCACCAACGCCTGTTGCCGCTCCTTGATATGGTTCAATAGCAGATGGGTGGTTATGACTTTCCATTTTAAATACAACCGCTTGATTATCACCGATATCTACGATTCCAGCACCTTCCCCAGGTCCTTGCAAGACGCGCTCACCTGTTGTTGGGAATTTTCGAAGCACTGGTTTTGAATTTTTATAACTGCAATGTTCAGACCACATAACAGAGAATAATCCTGTTTCTGTATAATTTGGCAGACGGCCTAAAATCTTTTCAACCATGGCAAACTCTTCGTCTGTTAGCCCCATTTCCGCATATATGCGCTCTTCTTTAATTTGTGTTGGATTTGGTTCAAGCATTAACGACATATGTTTCCCTCCACTGTTTTAAGATAGATTGAAAGACTTTTAACCCTTCAGCACCGCCAAGTAATTCATCTACAGCACGCTCTGGGTGTGGCATCATACCAAGTACATTTCCTTTTTCGTTTACAATACCAGCAATATCTGAAACGCTTCCATTCGGATTTTCTACGTAACGGAATGCGATTTGATTATTCTCTTCTAATCTTTTTAGCGTTTCTTCATCACAATAGTAATTCCCCTCACCATGCGCGATTGGAATATTGATTACTTCATCTTTTTCATATTGTGATGTAAACATCGTTTCATTATTTTCAACACGCAACTGAACAGTGCGACACATAAATTTTAAATTTTCGTTTCTCATTAACGCTCCTGGTAGTAATCCTGATTCAACAAGAATCTGGAATCCATTACATACACCTAAAATCGGCTTTCCTTGCTCAGCAGCTTTTTGCACTGCTTTCATTGCATTCGCGAAGCGAGAAATAGCACCGCAGCGTAAGTAGTCACCGTAAGAGAATCCACCTGGTAGTAGAATTGCATCATATTCATCTAAATTCTCTGTATCGTGCCAAACGTAATCTACTTCTTCGCCGAGCTCATCTTTAATTGCATGGAACATATCAACATCACAGTTCGAACCTGGAAATACTATTACGGCAAATTTCACTGTGCGACAACCTCCTCAACTTCATAACGGAAGTCTTCCATTACAACGTTTGCTAATAGTTTTTCACACATTTCTTTTACCTTTGCGTCAAGGTCAGATACCGACTTATCAATTGTTAGTTCCATGTACTTTCCGATTCGAACGTCTTGCACTTCTGTAAATGAAAGACTATGAAGTGCTCCTTTTACCGCTGTTCCTTGTGGATCTAATACGCTTTCTCTTAATGTTACATATACCTTAACTTTATACATGTGAAATTCCCCCTAAACGTTTTAAAATCTCTTCATAAGCATCTGTTAAATTTCCAAGATCGCGACGGAATACGTCTTTATCAAACTTTTCATTGCTCGTTTCATCCCATAAACGGCAAGTATCTGGTGAAATTTCATCCGCTAAAATAATTTCTCCTTCTTCCGTTACACCAAACTCTAATTTGAAATCTACTAGTCTTACACGACAGCTTGCGAAATGATCAATCAACACTTGATTGATTTGTAGAGCCATTTCTCGTAATACGCTTACTTGCTCTGGCGATGCAACGTTTAATACACGAATATGATCTTCCGTTACAAGCGGATCTCCTAAATCATCATCTTTGAAGTAAAATTCTACGATTGGTTCTGCAAGTACAGTTCCCTCTTCCATTCCTAAGCGTTTTGAAAGACTTCCTGCAATTACATTTCTTGTGACAACTTCTAAAGGAATAATACTCACTTTTTTAACAAGTTGCTCTATCTCAGATAACTTCTCAATAAAATGTGTTTTAATTCCTACTTCTTGTAACTTTCTGAACAATAAAGTTGTAATCTCATTGTTCAAACGACCTTTTCCTGTAATCGTCTCTTTTTTCTCCCCATTGAAAGCAGTCGCACTATCTTTGTACTCTACCCAAACCATATCTGCTGATTCTGTACGATAAATTCTTTTTGCCTTACCTTCATACAGCAATTCTAGCTTTTGCATTTCGCAAGCCCCCTGTAGTTTGAAAAATGTGAATAATGTTTTTATAAAGAATGGCACAGAATGACTCTATTCTGTGCCATATGAAATTTTACGCTTCGTTTAACCCAAGGCGTTCAAAGATTGTATCAACGTGTTGCATATGATGCTCATAGTTGAAACATTCATTAATTTCTTCTTGTGATAACTTGCTCGTAATACGCTCATCAGCTTCTACAAGCTCTTTAAATTGTACTTGTGTTTCCCAAGCTTCCATCGCTTTAGGCTGTACGATATCATAAGCTTCTTCACGTACCATACCTTTGTCGATTAATGTAAGCATTACACGCTGAGAATAAATTAAGCCGTATGTTCTTGTCATATTGCGTTTCATATTCTCTGGGTATACAGTTAAGTTTTTAACGATATTACCAAAGCGATTTAACATGTAGTTTAATGCGATTGTAGCATCTGGTAAAATTACGCGTTCTGCCGAAGAGTGAGAAATATCACGTTCATGCCATAATGGAACATTCTCATACGCTGTCATCATATAACCGCGGATAACACGAGCTAAACCAGTCATATTTTCTGATCCGATTGGATTACGTTTATGTGGCATTGCAGAAGAACCTTTTTGCCCTTTTGCGAAAGCTTCTTCAACTTCACGTGTTTCACTCTTTTGTAAACCACGGATCTCAACTGCCATCTTTTCAATAGATGTTGCAATTAGTGCAAGTGTTGACATGTAATGAGCATGGCGATCACGTTGCAATGTTTGTGTTGAAATTGGTGCTGCTTCTAACCCTAAGTTTTCACAAACATACTTTTCTACGAATGGATCGATATTTGCGTATGTACCAACCGCACCAGATAATTTACCAACACGAACTGTATCAGCAGCTTGCTTGAAACGCTCTACGTTACGTTTCATTTCTTCATACCAAAGACCAAGTTTTAAACCAAATGTTGTTGGTTCTGCATGAACACCGTGTGTTCTTCCCATCATGATCGTATACTTATGCTCTTTCGCTTTGTTAGCTAAAATGCTTACGAAGTTTTCTAAGTCTTTTAATATGATTTCATTCGCTTGTTTTAAGATGTAAGATAACGCTGTATCTACTACGTCTGTAGATGTTAAACCGTAATGAACCCATTTACGTTCTTCGCCTAATGTTGGTGTTTCTGATACAGCACGAGTGAATGCAACTACGTCATGACGTGTCTCTTTTTCAATTTCATAAATACGATCAATATCAAATGATGCATGCTCACGAATTTTTTTAACATCTTCTTTTGGAATATCGCCAAGCTCAGCCCATGCTTCACAAGCTAAAATCTCAACTTCTAACCACGCTTTAAATTTGTTCTCTTCCGTCCAAATTGCACCCATTTCTGGGCGTGTATAACGACTAATCATTTTTTTCCCTCCAACAGTTGTTCTTGATGGTCCCAAATTTGCAAACTCTTCGCTTTTTCTAGAGCGACTTCAATATTATCATTTAAAATATTAACATGCCCCATTTTTCGCTGCGCTTTTGCTTCTTCTTTTCCATACAAGTGTAAATAGCACCCGGTTAATCTATTCACTTGTCTTAGGACCCCTTCTATATGTTCGCCTAAAATGTTTACCATGACAACTGGTTTTAACAAATTTGTTTCTCCAAGAGGTAAATTACAGATTGCTCGAATATGTTGACCGAATTGACTCGTTTCACATGCATCCTGTGTATAGTGGCCTGAATTGTGAGGTCTTGGTGCTAATTCATTAATGTAAATCTCACCATTAGCTGTAGCAAACATCTCTACCGCTAGTGTTCCCACAAGCTCTAATTCATCCGCGAGCACTTTTGCATAAGCAATTGCTTTTTGAGAAAGTTCTTCTGTAATGCGAGCTGGAACGATAGATTCATGCAAAATGTTATTTACATGAATATTTTCCGCTACCGGAAATACTTTCGTTTCACCACTTACACTACGAATGACAATAACTGATACTTCTTTTTCAAAAGGCACCCATTTCTCTAAAATACACTCTGCTACATTTGCAAGCTCTCGCGCCTTATCAACGTCAGCTTCACTTCTTAAAACAACTTGACCTTTCCCATCATATCCGCCTGTCGTCGTTTTTAATACAGAAGGATATGATAACTCAGTGATTGCTTCAGTAAGCTGATCTTGATTTTGAACCAATCTATACGTTGCTACTGGTAGCCCAGCTTTCTCAATTGCATTCTTTTCTGTAAAACGATTTTGCGTTTTACTTAACAACTGACTGCCTTGCGGTAAGTAAGCATGTTTTTCAAGCCATTGTAAACATCTATAATCAATATTCTCAAATTCATATGTGACAACATCACTGATCTCCGCTAAATGCTGAATTGCTTTTAAATCGTCATATGATGCAACAATCTCAATATCAGCAACTTGTGCACATGGTGAATTTTTTGTAGGATCTAAAACAGCAATTTTATATCCCATCTCTTTAGCTGCCAATGCCATCATTCTTCCTAGCTGGCCGCCTCCAATAATGCCGATTGTTTTTCCAGGTAAAATGATTCTCGTCATACTAGCTCACTACCTTCGCGCACATCTTTTTCAATTGCTTCTCTTCTCAATTCTAATGCATCATGTATATCATCATGGAATGATCCAAGTATTTGTGCAGCAAGTAAACCAGCATTTGTTGAACCAGCCTTACCAATTGCAACAGTTGCAACCGGAACCCCTCCTGGCATTTGGACGATGGATAATAATGAATCTAAGCCGTTTAACGCTTTTGATTGAACTGGAACTCCGATTACAGGAAGATTCGTCTTCGCTGCAACCATCCCTGGTAAATGCGCTGCTCCACCAGCTCCAGCAATAATAACTTTCAATCCACGTTCACGAGCCGTTTCTGCATATTCAAACATATAATCCGGAGTCCGATGAGCTGATACAACTTTTTTCTCATACGGTATATTTAATTCATCTAAAATGTCACAAGCATATTTCATTGTTTCCCAGTCTGACGTGCTTCCCATTATGACTCCAACTAGTGATTTCATATTAGAATCCCCCCGATTCAAATAAAAAAAGCCTGAAATAGAACAGTTTCTCTTTTACTATGAGAGAAAGTGCTCTACTCAGGCATACGTATCCCTTGTGAATAGAAAAATACCGAGTGACTTTCCCTCATAGTCTAACGAATAACGGTCGTTAGGTAGAGACTTGCAGGCCATATCCCCGCGATTATATGAGGTCTTATATATTATTCTTTCTATGGCTATATTAACAATATTTCATAAACAATGTCAACAAATAATCGAATGTTTTTTTATTACTTACCAATAACGTTCGTGTTTTAGTTATATTCAAAAGGATAATTGTAACTATATGCAAGAAGGATAAGAAATTAGAACATAGATTTCTAGAAATCTATCGTACATATAATCGCTTATATTCATTTTATTTATAAGGAGAACAATAACAAAAAACAACTACACTCTTTCACATTTATTCCTTTGTATCGCAGTCATTGCTGTAATGATCGAATACTCCTTTATATCATCACACTTTTAACGTTCCCTATCATAGGGATTATTTTAGGAGCACTTGGAAAACCTGAAAAACAAAAAATCATTGCTATTACTTTGAATAGCCTTATTAGGGTTATATAAAAATAAACACAAAAAAACCTAAGTCGAATCGACTTAGGTTTTTGCTTGGCGACGTCCTACTCTCACAGGGACAAGGTCCCAACTACCATCGGCGCTAGAGAGCTTAACTTCCGTGTTCGGTATGGGAACGGGTGTGACCTCTCTGCCATCATTACCAGACTATTGAAGGTATATTCCTTCAAAACTAGATAACATTTGCTTCATATTATATGGTTAAGTCCTCGATCTATTAGTATTCGTCAGCTCCACATGTCACCATGCTTCCACCTCGAACCTATCAACCTGATCATCTTTCAGGGATCTTACTAGCTTACGCTATGGGAAATCTCATCTTGAGGGGGGCTTCATGCTTAGATGCTTTCAGCACTTATCCCTTCCGCACATAGCTACCCAGCTATGCCCTTGGCAGAACAACTGGTACACCAGCGGTGCGTCCATCCCGGTCCTCTCGTACTAAGGACAGCTCCTCTCAAATTTCCTACGCCCACGACGGATAGGGACCGAACTGTCTCACGACGTTCTGAACCCAGCTCGCGTACCGCTTTAATGGGCGAACAGCCCAACCCTTGGGACCGACTACAGCCCCAGGATGCGATGAGCCGACA
>NZ_JAQFNK010000048.1:0-12743 GCF_027710505.1 Bacillus cereus group sp. TH152-1LC
AGTATGACAAGCTATTCTTCGAATAACTCCTCATACTTATATAGTACGAAAGACCAGCTTATGGCTGCTCTGGTTTCCCGTTTATTAATTTTTGAACTAAATCTGTTAATGTGGCCACATCGTTTGCTAGGGTCGTAACCTGCTCTTTTAGTTGTTTATTCTCACCTTTAACAGTAGTTACCTCTTCGTTAAATTCATGATACTGCTGTTGGAAAGCTGCAATAAAGATCGAAACAGTATTATATAAATTAATGGCCCGTTTCTCTTTATCTGTAAATATATCTTCCGTATCATCTGCAATCATACCGAAATACGTTTCAATTTCTTTTGTTGTATATGGTTCTGTTTTTTCTTCCGGCTTGTTTACACGCATTTGGTACAGATCATACATATCATCCTTGAAGTTGTACTGTTTGATAGCTAAACTCATGATTTTATCAAGAGCTGAAAAAGGAATATCTTTTATATTCTCTTTCATATTTCTAGCTGACGTAGGATTAAATGCTTTGGCCCACATTTGACCATTGGCATTTACATTCTCATTCGCTCGTAGCGTTCTTAACTCTATATCTCGCCATCCATTACCATACACATCTTTAATTTGTAAATTCATATCATAGCCTGATACAAGACTTGCTCTTAGCATTAATCTTCCCATGTTTAAATCATGATCATTAACACCATTGGCAAAGTATATACTGTTACCAGTACTTTTTCTATCAAAATGAAACTCACCATAGTCATTTTTAAAATAATGTGGCTCTGTGGTTGTCACTATAAACTTTCCGTATCCTGGAGCCCATCCCACTGAGTTAAAAACAATGTCATTCAAATTGTCAAAGTATAATCTTCCGGCTGCATATGCATAAAGATGTCCACCGTCATTCTGCATTTGAATATATGATGACCATATATTAGTGCCTTCTGCATTTTCTCCTTTAGAAATCCCAAACTTTGCATACGCTTTAGAAGGTTGATCAACTCCATTAATTCGCGGCATGACTTGATAAATATAAAACGATCCTGTGCCGGCGTATTTTCTATTATCAGAACCAAGGACTAATGAAGGTTGAATACTTCCATCATTTGCTTCCATAAATCCTATATAACCACGCGGCCTATCTGCATCGAAAATCTTCATGTCTTGCTTATTTATTTCAACAAATCTACTTCCACTCGTTTTAAGTGTTACTCCTTCTAAAACTTGCCCTTTGATATGATCCGCTGTAATAAAACCTCTTAAGTTAATCCTATTCGCATTCAAAGTAATGTTTTCTTTACTCATATTGAATGCTGCGATTACATCATTTTCTTTTACAGATATACGAACGCCCTTTTCAGTTAACTGAAGACGGGTTTCCATATCTCTTACATAAGATGATGTGGCAAATTGCCCATTTGCTTGATCTTTTGTATATACCTCTGTCTTTTTGGCTGAAGCATTGATCCCCTGTTCATTGATAATAAAGCGGTTATCAATCAAAGTCATTTTTTGATTAAATTGCTCAGTTGCAAGTTTGTTAGCTAATTCGCCCAACAAATCTTGTTTATTTTTATCAACGGTTTGCTTCAACTCAGGTATCTTAAATCCAGCAACATAATTCTCTACTTGTTTAAGCTCAACTTTCGCTCCAATTGCTGTTGCCTGTTGTTCGAGTTTTGTATTTGCATCAGTAAGCTTTTTCCCTTGATCTGATACTACATTATTTAAATTGCTCACTGTGGAAGATAATCCAGTTGCTGTTTGTTCCACTGTAGTCATGCGTTTTTCGAATCCATCTTGACTATTCTGCACCTTAGATACAGTATTTTTTACACCATCCACACTTTTTTCAATTTCGGTTGTTTTTTTCGTGAATTCATCGGTTGATACTTGGTCTTCTACTGCTGGTTTATAGTCTGTTGCTTTATTTCCAATTTCAATTTGCCATTCTTTTAATTCGATCATGCCTTTAACATTACGTAATAGCGTTTGCGGATTGAAAACCTCAATTGCCTTATCTTTAAGATTATAAGTAAAGGAATATGTTTTCCATTCTTGGTTTGCGTTAACATCACTTTCGCAACGAACACCAGGCCATAATTGTTCACCATCTTTATACTTAATCCACACTTCTACCCCAGCCCATGGATTCGGTGTTCCCTTTTCATATCCAATAGTTCTAGCTTTAAAGCTAACAGTAAACTGCTGCCCTTGTAACATCGATAAACCATCCGGCACAATTTTAAATGACTTATTTACTATATTAGACACTGTTGTTCCTGTGTCAGATTTAAGTGTGCCACCTGTACTTAACAGAATGTTACGTCCACCAATCTTCATATCATCAAACTTTTTCTCCACACTACTCAACTTCTCGGTGACCTTTCCTGCTTCTTCTTTAATTTCAGTTGTTGTTTTCTTAAGCTCACTTGTTGTTTGTTGTACATCAGAAATCGTCTTTTTCGTACCTTCCACAGTCGATTCAACCGTATTTAATTTATTACTGATTTCAGTATCTGTTTTTGTTAACGATTCAATAGAAGTTTTAAATCCATCTGCGGTTTGCTCTGATTTCGTTACACGTTCAGTAAGCTTTCCTTGTTCATTTTGAACATTAGAAACAGTAGTGTTAATCCCTTTAATAGTAGTCTCAATTTCTACTGTCTTTTTGGTAAAGTCAGTTGTTGTTACTTGATCTTCTGGTGCTGGTATCCAGTCTGTAGGCTTGTTTCCAAGCTCAATTTTCCACTCCCTAAAATCCACATAAATATCCGCTTGTTGGACCTTTGGAGTTGAAAGGATAAATCTAATTCCAGTATATTTAGACAGGTCATTTGGCATTGTAAGAGTGGTCGATATAGTAGCCCAACTACCATTAACTTCAAATGTTTTATTTCTATCAGGAAATGGAAATTCTGAGCTGCCATATAACAGTGCCATCAATGTCATACTCATTGCTTTTGATGCCCTAACTTTGTGAGAGAAAGTAACCTGCCTACCAGCAATATTATCCGATACGTTTGATAGTAAAAATCCATTATACAAACTAAGCGTAACAGTATCTGTACCTTTTTTAGAGTTCTTAACCCTTAAAAACTTAACTGTACCTTCCGTTTGTTCAGATACATCTATTGGATAGATAGGTGCATTATTAGAATAAATTACTGGCAATTGACTATTTAGTAATATATTACGAACACCAATTTCAGTATTATCAACTTTAGTTTTAAGTTCAGTAAGGGTTTGTTTCGTCCCCTCAGCTGTTGTCTTAATTTCGTTCGTCTTCTGCTCTAGCTGTGATAAACCTTCATTCGTTCTCTTTAATTCAGACTTCTCCGCTTTCTGTGTAAGAGCTTCATTCGTTTGACCAATCGATGTATTAATATCCTTGAATTTCTGTACGTTCCCTTGTTTATCAGTTTCATAGATCTGTTTCCCTATAAAACCATTGTTAATTTCTTCTTTTGTAAACACTCCAGATTTATCGGCTTTATCTTTTAACTGTGTATGAATCCATGTTTGATCCACTTTTCCATTGACTTGCTTTTGAACATCTACTATTTGTCCAGCTATTTCTTGCGCTTTACCTTCCACACTTTGAACCTTTTGATTTAACTCCGTTTTGGCGGACTCAATATCTTTATTTACCTGCTCAAGTGTTTCTTTCTTAACAGATTCAACATCAGGTACAACCGATTCCCAAGCTGCGCCTGTCCATATTTTCAAAATACCAGGCTTTCCATTACTAATATCACGCCAAAGTGTTTTATAAGGTTTAAGTCCCGTTGTCGGTGGATTCTTAGCTTCAATGATGTCTACCGTGTTATTTTTAAGATTCTCTTGAACCTTTTCAGCCAATGTTTTCGCTGCTTCGGATTCTTTCTTAGCATTATTAGCTGTTTCATTT
This sequence comes from Bacillus cereus group sp. TH152-1LC, assembly GCF_027710505.1. Lineage (NCBI taxonomy): Bacteria > Bacillati > Bacillota > Bacilli > Caryophanales > Bacillaceae > Bacillus > Bacillus cereus group sp. TH152-1LC. The sequence goes on from NZ_JAQFNK010000048.1 coordinate 3,891, forward strand.
GCATCTTTCACTAATTTATCTAACTGATCTATCAGTTCTTGCTTACTTCCTAGTGAACTAAGAATACGCTTATAAATCTTTCGTAGTTCTTCATTTGGATCAGTAATTTCGCGGTAATCACCAAATGAGTATTTATCTTGCAAAGGATTCGTATGTGATTCATCACCAGCGATTGCCCTTGCTTCTAAATAAAGCTTAGGTGTAAATCCAACATCTTTAATTCGGATTGTATCTCCTTCATTGATTAACTCGTGAGCTAGTCCAAATACACGGCCTATACTTTGTGCTTGAACATCATAAGAAATAGAAGTATTCACACGTTTTGCTAACTCTGTTTTCATAAGAGTCAATAAACGTTCTGGTGTTATATCTTGTTCTGTTTCTGGTGTGTAAAATCCAAATTTATGTTTCCCTTTTTCGTTCCAACGTTGAAAAGCATCATTATCTACAATATAGGGCATACCTTTGTTTATATCTGCAATAGTGAGAACTTCTCCACCTTCTTTTTTGATAAAGCCGATTAAAGCTGTACAAATGTTTTGTGAGTTCTCAATACGTTTGATTCCAACTAAATCTTTACCTAACGTGACTTCTTTTCCTGTTTCTCTTCCTCTTTTTTTCACCATGTCTACATACCAACCTGCAATTTGAGCACCTACCACCTCAACACGGTATATCATTTCTAGTTCAAATAGGGAAGCAATCTTTTTTAAGAAACTCAATGGATCTATAAATTCATCAATAGTCATAGAATGAAATCCAGCATACTCCGTTTTACCGCGCTTCCATTTTGTCCCTATAAGAGCAATATCCATAAATTCATTTACTGTCTTACCTTCAATTTTCTGTGGACGAATATAGTCATCTTTAGCAAGATTAATCCATGCACCTGATGCATAAGTAATTGCGGATCTATCGTTAGGGTCTTTTTCTACTTCAGTGATTATATACGGAACAATACGCCCATCCCTTACTTCTTTTAATACTAAATTTTGTTGCATAAGTGTTGCTGCATATGTCGTGTTATCAAATACTTTAAACTCTAAAGTATCGATATTATTCTTGATTTCCCAATGACGTTTATCATCCCAATAATCTTTTGGTTGTATAGCTGAAACGATTTGACTCGTTTTAAAATCAATAACATGCAAGACTCCACTTGGTGTTCTCATCTAAATCGCTCCCTATATTTAACCTTTGCTGTTCCGATATCAGAAGGCATAATTTCTAGTGTATTCATACCTTTATTAATGACAGGGAAATTACTAAAAATATCCTTCATATTAATTGCATCCTTTCCCTCAATCGTTACATGACTGTTTTCTGTATCAATTACGACTTTATCACCAACATCTACTATATAAGGTGGTGTGTTTTTCGTATTTAAATTTACTTTCCAAAACTTTAAATCACTAACTGACATCGCTTCTACTGGTGGTACATCCTGCCATTGCATAATGCTAATCTGTATTTGAGCTGCTTTTTCCATGTGATAGTTATTTTCATCAGTCCACCTTGCGAAACGTTCTGAATCATCTTTTTCTGTCCCAGGAAGGAATTTGAAATATACGCTTCCCATACGTTTCCTGTTCTAGCTATCCACAATCGACCAAAATATTGATTCCATGTATTCGGATAATCACCGCTTTCATAAATCAATCCTGTTTTCCCTGGCTTATTATCGTATCCAATAACCATCGTTCCAAAATTTTGTTCGGCTTGCCAATAGAGATCGTTCATAGCAATTTTTGAAAGTACCTTACTATTTTCATCGAGTATTGCTATCTCGACTCTTCCCATTTCATTGATTTTCTTACTCTTACAAGTAACGTAGGCTTGCATAATAAAATCTTGAACTGGGCCACCAGGTATACTCTTTTTAACAGCTGCACCATGCCACCCTTTACCTGTTCCAGTACCAAAATCAGAACAATAAAATTGATATTTATCTGATTTCATTTCGCCAACTGGCTCACCATCTTCCATTGAGCTGACTTTACTCCATCCGACCGTAGTAGCCATTTCATCCCATACAATACGTTGATTCCTTTCTACAGGCTTTTCAACAGTTTTTAGTGGTATACCGATACGAAAATAATCTCGATCACTTAAGGATACTCCGCCGAACCATACATCTAAAAAAGTGTTTGGTTTCGTAATGTTAACCTCGATAATAGGATTAGAATGAACAGTTCCTTTGTTTTGAACATTTGCTGTTAACCCAAGCGCACCTGTTTGAAAATCTACTGTTCGAGTAGGTCCTAATTTATAAGGCATTGGACAAATAAATTTCAAAGTACCTTTACCTAACGTAACGAAATCATCAGGATTAAAATCTTCATCAATTATAGCTAAATATGTTCGATCAGGAGTTGCATCAAATACTAGCTCAACTGCTTCTTCTGTAATTAACCATGCTGCTATTTCTTCTTTTAACGTTTCTAAATCCGTTCCATCTGGAACGATAATTCCTACAGGGACAGGAAGCGGACGAGGATCTGTATCCGTTCCTAATAATCTTGCGCCTGGATATCCAGGTGTTTTTAAGAAATTACGTTTTAGAGGTGCCCATGTTGGTGGACTCCATCCTTTTTCTATTTGGATATATTCTTTTCGTTGATTGTTGAATGTAAAAGAGCTCATTTTGACACCCCGTTTCTTTATAAAATAAACCCAAACCTAAAAGTCTGAGTTTCTTTTTACTTCTCTATCTTGATACTCGGTTGTATATCGATAAGTACCCCGCGCAACTTCTCTTCCTTCTAAAATTACAGGCACTTCAATTGCTAGTCCACCACCTGGGACTGCAAATTCACCATTTACCCCTTGACCTTGATATAATCCGTTAGCTTGTAATCCTATATTGCCAACATTAACTGTCGGTACTGCTGCTTCGCTCATTGCTTGAGATGCGCGGTTTATTATGCCGATTGAGTTTTCCATACCAATCGCAAGACCAGCTCCAATATGCTTACCAACTTGATCTCTCATTAATCTTGATGGACTGTGAATGTCAAAGAATCCAGTAAAACCATCTAAAATACTGCTACCGATGGATTTTACCTTATCTAACACTTTTCCAGCCATACTTCCTAAACCGTCTATCAATCCACTTATTATATCTTTACCTATCTTAAATAAGTCGATCTTTCTTAAAGTATCAACAATCTTCGGTATAATATCAGCCACAATTGTAGAACCTAACTGTCCCACCATGCTTACAATACCTTTTATTAATGCCCAAATTAATTGAACACCAGCTTCAAGTATCTTTGGTAAGTTTCTAATTAATTCCCCTGCTAACGTAATAATAAGATTAAGTGCTGCCCCAATTAACTGTGGTAAGACTTGGACAATCCCTGCAATTAACATAAGCAAAATTTTGATACCTGCTTCAAGTATCTTTGGTAAATTCGCAATTAATGTGGATGCTATTTTAACAATTAAATCTAAGGCTGCGTTAATAAGCTGTGGTAAGACTTTTACAATCCCATCGATAATAGCCATTAGAATTTTTATACCGGATTCAATTATTTTAGGTAAGTTTGCTAGTAATGTATCTGCTATTTTCGTTATAAGATTTATCGCTAAATCTATTAATTGCGGTAGCATTTTAATGATTCCATCTATTAAGCTAATTAAAACTTTAACACCAGCTTCAATAATCATTGGTAAATTTGACGTAATTGCTTCAATCAAAGTTGTAATGACTGTAATAATTGCTAAACCGATCATAGGTAAAGCTTGTGTAATACCTGTGATTAGCGAAACTAATAAATTTATTCCTATTTCAATTAACTGTGGTAAAAATGACATAATTCCATTAATAATGGTTTCTATAATCGTTACAGCTATTGGTATTAATTGCGGAATCATCTGCACAATTCCATTAATTAAAGTCATAATTAATTGAAGTCCCGTCTCGATAAGAGTAGGTAAAACCTGTACAATTCCGGAAATTAAGGTTTGAATAATTTGGATTCCCGTTTGAACAATCATAGGAAGATAAGTTGCAATCATTTGTGAAATTGTATTAATGATTCCAACAATGGCTTCAAGGATAATTGGAGCCGCTACAACCAAACCATTCACAAAACTTGAAATCATTTGAGATCCGACTTCAAGAAATTGCGGTAATGCTGTTGTTACAAAGTTAGCTATATTGGTAAAAATATTTGTTATGGTTTCAAGAATAATTCCGGAGTTTGCATTCAAATACTCTGCTATCGCTGGCAAATAACGAGATACCGAGATGAGAACACCAGGAAGCCCACCAATAATCGCTCCCGCTATAGAAGGGCCAATTGTCTTAAAAATCTCTCCTAATTGGCTAAAATCTCCTGAAAAAACAGCTTTCACAGCATCAAAAAGATGAAGACATGCTTCACGTATTTTACTTACTGCCAGTCCTATTATTTCAGCCGCATCCTGGAATCCTTTCGGTAAGTGTGTGATCCAATCATTTAAGTGATCACCATCTGCCGCTGTCCAAAATAGATATTTACCTAACGCTACTAAGATATCGATAAAACTTTGTATTCCACTTATTACGCCAGTGATACTATTTTTAAAACCTTCATTTGTTTGCCACAACTTTTTAATTCCGATTACCAATCCAACTATCGCTGCGGTGGCGGCTATAAATCCACCTACCACTAATGCAACTGGACCAGCAACAGCCCCAATACTTACACCTGCAATTCCAGCTATACTGGATAAGGTGACAAATACCGGGGCTAAGGCCATGCAAGCTCCAATTAATATTCCTAATGCTACAGCAACAGTTGTTAATGCTGCGGCTAATGCTGGATGTGCTGAAACCCAACTCGCAAAAGCTCCAATAATATTAGCTACAATACCCAAAAGTGGCTCAAGTGCCATTTTTAAGTCACCCATTGCTTTTTGGAACTTCACAGCTGGACTTGCATCCATTTTCTTAATCATTGCATTTAACTCTTCTTGACTCACATTTAAATCTATAACTTTACCTTGAGCATTTAACAATGTATCTATAATATTTTGTCCTTGATCTTCAAACATTGTCATTTTGTTATCGTAAAGGCTTTTTATCCTTCTACTTCTTACAGTTCATTTCCTGTAAGTTCGGCATACGTTTTCACTAATAAGTGTCGCGGTCTCGTGGAGGGATTATATCTTTTCACCCTCTATGCTCTGCCCCTGACTATACTTCGTATAACCTTCGGTTCAAGTCAGGAATCTCACCCTTCTTGCTTCATACCGCGATTTTACTTCGGCACAATTTATCATCTACCGAAAAGTTTTACACCAATCTCATTTCGCTTTGTTTCATTTTCAACCTCATTTAAAGCTTTAGCGATACTTGTCATAGCGGTTGAGCCTTCTTTACCGCCTTTTGCTACAGATTGCCCCCATTTTTCTAACTGATCAACTGAAATCTTTGTACCTTCCAAGGCTTCTTTCATTGATTTATCAACACCCTGCCCAAATTCGGCTGCTTTGATACGTCCCTCTTTCAAACCATCTAAGAGATTATCAATATTCCATGTTCCTGTATCAACACCCGCTGCCATAATTGCTTGTACTTCTTCAGCTGTATAACCAGCTCGTGTTAATTGCCCACCATATTCAGCGATAATATCTAATTGCTCAGGTGGGAATCCCATTTTAAAAAGAGAATTTGTTAATGCTAGAGCACTTTCATTAGTTATCCCTAATTCATTCCCGATTTCATTCGATTCTTGAATTAACTCAGTAAAATCAATACCAGCATAAGCTGTAGTAATGGCTGCTGCACCTTTTACAATTGATGTATTAGCTGTATCGCTTACGGTTTTATTTAAAGCCCATTGTCTACGCGTTCCTTCAAGAGCTTCCTCCACATCTACACCATACGCTTCGATTCCTCGAACAGCTTGTTCAACTGATTTCTTAGATGATGCCGGGACTTCAAAAGTTACATCAATTTTCGTTTTTAATTTTGAGGCATCAAGTGCTTTTTCAATTACACCTGAGATGCCACCTGCCGCCATTGCTCCACCTAACATATTTTCTAAACCGATATCTAACTCTTTGAAGCTTTTACCTGCTCTTTCAGCTTCTCGTGAAAGGTCCCTTAAATCATTTCGAACTTGTTGTATTGAATTACCATCATCAACAGAACGAAGCGCACGTTGTAACTTTTCAATATCAGCTTCTGCTCCCAATGCTTCACGACCAATAAGACCAATTGCTTGATCTAACTGTCTACTGGTAGCCGTACCACTTTTAATTGCATTCACAAGACGATTTCCTAACACTCCTGCAAAATCATCAACACTTTTCCCTGTAGCTCTAAATAATGTTTCTAATTGCCTTGTTGAACTCGCTACGTTGTCTTGTTCAGCTTTCATATTTCCAAGCTTATTTTTCAGACCATTAAGTGACCCTTCTGTAAATTCAATTTCACGCCTAAACGCACGATATTGTTCCTCAGAAATCTTTCCATTTTGAAACTGAGCTTGCACTTGTTGTTCTGCTGCCTTCAATTTATCTAGCTTTTGGGTTGTATTTTCAATTGCTTGTGTAAGTAATTGTTGTTTTTGAGCTAATGCTTCAACATTACCTGGATTAAACTTTAACAATCGTTCAACATCTTTTAATTCTTTTGTTAAATCATTACTTCGCTTATTTACATCTTTTAAAGCATTTTGTAACGGCTCTGTATTCCCGCCAATTTCTATCGTAATTCCTTTAATTTTTCCTGCCATTTTCTCACCTCTCTTCTTTAGAAACTATTAAAGTCTGCTTGCGTTGCTTTACGCGTTTTTTCTTGCGGTGGCTTCTGCATTTCTAAATATCCATCGATATAATCAAGGCACATACCAATTGTCATATCTTCTAAATCTGCTTTTGTAAGTTTGCATTTATAACACAAAACAAGGAACGTCTCAGTGGTGAACACATCACCCTGATTCGCTCCTTGTTGACTATTATTATTGCTATCTACAACTTTTTTTTAGATTGAATTGTGGAAGCTATCATATCTTGAATATCTTCTAAAATTTCGATGATTGGAAACTCATCAAATGAATCTAGCCAGACCATTGGCTCTGGTATCTTTGGATCGGCCGTTTTTGCCATAGTCCAAACAAGATTATAGAATACTTCGAAATCCACACTATCTAACTTACTTGGGTCTAGATTTTCCATATCGATTTTTCCAAGTGGTGCTAACTTGAGAAGTTGTGCGAAATAATCCTTTCCAAATTGCGCTTTAAATCGGACTGGTGTCCCTCCTGTACTTTTTAAACGAATGTCTTGGCCATCTACTGTAATTGTCTTTTCCATTTACTATTACGCTCCTTTTGGTGCTGCTGGTTTTTTAACGTATACTTCTTTGTACCAATTACCATAAATTGCTTGAGTTGTTTTAGATGTTGTTTTTGTTTTAACCATTGGTCTTCCACCAGGAGCTAAAACGATTGGACTAGAAACAAACTTCAGTTCATTTGTATTTGGTTCGGCTGAATTTGTTTTTGTTTTAGATGCAATTGTTGGACGACTCGCTGCACAGTTATACATAACATGTCGAGTAGCGTTTATATCGCCATCGAATTCAAATAGTAATGCAAATGGTTTCCCTTTAGCATCAGCTACTTCATTTAATACACCATCTGTCTCATCTAATTGTTCGCCTAACGCATCAATAGCAAATTGTTCTGGGATAGTAGCAATGCTCAATGTTCCATCGTAACCTTGGTTATTGCTTGCTGCGTAATAAAGCATGTCATCAGCGTAGAACTCAATTAGATCTCCTCGTGGATCAAAGGTTAATTCAACCGCACCTGGTAATCGAATCGGTGTACTGAATGTAATTGCACCATCTTTAATTTCATAGAGTGCATAATGGACATTTTTCAGACCGAAAGCTACTTTATTTTCATTCATTTATATCAACCTCGTTCCGTATATTTTTTGATACATTTTTTCAGATTCAATAAAAGTCCCGTACGAGTCATAAGGAATCTCGTGATCGTCTAGGACCTTTTCAAGCTTTGCTTCTGCGACTAAATCTTTTTTAGTTGTATAAAGCTCTATATTTAAATCATTTATTTTGTGATAAACCTTGTTATCTGCCATTAGGTTTGCTGATCCATCCACAAGGAAACAAATATAAGGTGGCGCTGGGACCGGCTTCGTTGGTGTTGCTGTGAAATGCGAATAAGCCACAGGATATCCTGTAGCTTCAAGAATTTTTGTTAATTCACCTAATGTCATTATCCAAGCGCCCTTTCAATCTGTCTTGGTAATTCATTAATTACATACTCTTCAACTGGACGAATATGAACTTGACCTGGAACACGTCCACCGCCAACTTTCGCATGTCCTTTTTCTAAAAGATGTGTTAATTGCCCTTGAGTATTATGAATAACAACACCATTATCTTCTTTTTTCTTACGCCACCCTTTACGATAAGCACCTGTTTTTTTAGGACTGTTTTGTTTTAATTTATTCACAGCAACATCAGCAACTTCTTCTTGCGCTGTCAACAATTCTTCTTCCACAACATGGGCATATCTTTGTAATTCTCTAGCAAGTTCGCTCGCAAAATCATTCATATCAAATATGCTCCTTTGCGATAATAGTCAATGTTTGATACATTTCATCATCATTCATTGGCGGTTCGATAATATCAAAGATACGACCTTTCATATTGATTCGCATTAATTCTGTAATACCTGCTGTATAAGGCATCACAAACCGATAAATTCGTGTAGATTGTGATGCCGAAGCTTCAATATACTCCGAACCTTTTACCGTTTTTATCATTGCCCATGCTTTTTTTACTTCTTGCCAATTACCTGTTTCAACTTCTTGATTCAAATCATCTTT
>NZ_JAQFNK010000049.1:0-12657 GCF_027710505.1 Bacillus cereus group sp. TH152-1LC
TTCCGCAGTAGCTCAGTGGTAGAGCTATCGGCTGTTAACCGATCGGTCGTAGGTTCGAGTCCTACCTGCGGAGCCATGGCCCGTTGGTCAAGTGGTTAAGACACCGCCCTTTCACGGCGGTAACACGGGTTCGAATCCCGTACGGGTCATAAAAAAAAGAGTCAGCAATATGCTGACTCTTTTTTATTTTGTGGAATCCTCCTTTATCAACTGATTTTCCTGAAATAAATAAAGGGATTTAGGAAAAGCTATGGTATGTATAAAAAGGAGGAAACAAAAATGACACGAGTGAGAGACTTTATGAGTACTCATGTTGTACATTGTACACCGCTAGACAATGTATATGAGGCTGCTGTAAAGATGAAAGAAGAATCGATTGGATTGATTCCAGTTGTTGAAAATGAGCAAGTTGTTGGGCTTGTTACGGACCGAGATTTAGTTGTTCGTGGGATTGCTGAGAAACATCCTGGATCTAATAAAATTACAAATGTAATGACAACAAACATTGTTTCAGTTTCTCCAGATGATACTATTGAAAAAGCTACAGAGTTAATGGCACAGTATCAAATTAGACGATTACCAGTAGTTGAGAGTGGTCAACTTGTTGGGATGCTAGCACTAGGTGATTTAGCTATAAGAGAATCGGCAGATGATCAAGCTGGATTTGCTTTAAGTGAAATCTCGGAGCATACGGAATGAAGAGAGACTTTCATTAGTGAGATAAGTTATGTATAAAAATCAGATGCATTATTCTAGTATATGGATTAAACTAATATGTTAGCGTGATGTATCTGAGACATTATATAATATAAGTATACAGTTAGTAATTTCGACAGTTTTTTAAAATTTGTCATTCCTAATTTTAAATAAGAGAAAAAATGATATACTGATAGATATAAGTATTATGAAAGATTTTGAATATAACAATATTCATTGTTAATGATGTAATAATGAATTAATATTTCCTATGTAGACAAAAGGGAAGGGGAATTATATGAGGGCTGTACAGCGCGATCCAAATTGGAATTTGGTTACAGATACATATATAGAACCAAATAATTTCGCTGAATTATTTTCTTTGCTTGTACCTTGTCATCCAAAAGGTGAAGGGAAAGAACGAACTATATTAGCGTGGAAAGAAAAAGAATTTTATAAAGAAGAAAATTTAGCGGCATTTATCGTATATGGAATGAATAAAGTAAAGAATTTACCGCAGTTTCATAAAGATGAAATTCCAACTCTAGTACGTATTCTTCGCTTATGCCAAGAGATTGGTTGGTATGAAGAAGCAAATACTTTTATGATAACTCAAGGACTAGCTGAGTTTGTTCACACTTCATTGGAATATGAAACGTGGGATCTTTTGACGCAAGCGGTCGCTTTAAACTATTTAATTATTAAATATCGTATTGGTGAATTGACTGATGAGGATGTAGAAATTTGGGATCGAGTCAAATTTAATGAGAAATGTATAACGGATTGTAAGCATCTATTATCTCATAAAGAAGTATTGGAATTTACATTCTTTTATATGTGTAAAAGAGCTAAATTACTATCAAAAGAGCAATTAAATAGTGATATGATGAGTCTAGCGATGTATTGTAATACGTTTGTGTATGACTTATACACACATGACTTATTACGAAAATATCGTAAGTGCACAGACTTCCTATCATATTATGGACCTAGTCAAGCGGTGTTAGCTTGTCAAAGAGCTGTACTTTCTCAAATTTCAGATCGATTAGATCCATTGAAAACTACTCATGTAGATGATTATTTATATGTAATGAAAGAAATGATGGAGCATATGACGATAGGAATAATGGATCGATATGATCATTTTATCGGGAAGTTATTATCATATGTGCCATTTTTCGAAATGATTCAAGTTCCACAACATGCATATTATTGTGAAGAATTACTGTATATTTGTAAGGGCATTGCATATAAAGAAGAAATATTACGCAATTATATATTTATACAATTACATGATTGTTTGCCATCATTCTTTAAACTATTTCTTAAAAATAAGCGTTATGCAACGATTCATGACATTTTGTTCTATTGGTGTGATGATGAACAAAGGATGAGCTTAGAGAAAAAGTATAACCTTAGCTTTATTTATGAAAAATATGCTTGTGGATAAAGAGCATTTTCTATATAAAAAATTTATATAAATTAAAAAGGATCTCAAGTTTATGTGAGATCCTTTTTTTATTAATAAAGCAAGGAGAACGCAATTAAGACGAGCAACAACATTCCATAAAGGAGAAATTGTGCCGTATTGCTTCCTTGTATACCAAAAAAAGTATTTGTTTTTTTATATAAATTTAATATATATTTTAGCGGATTATCTTTGAAAGATTGGTACACAGTGTCTCCTCTTTCTAAGCTTCTTGTTCGTGTCTTTTATTATTAGGGACATTGATGTATCTAGCTATGAATAATAAAATAGCCATAAAGAATACAGGAAATACGGTAGATAAATAAAAACCATTACTAATAATATTGGTTATTAGGGCACTTAATAGAAAGATGGCATTATAAATATGGGCAATTTTTTGTTTTAGTTGCACTTGAAAAGATTCCATCATAATTTCTAAAGCGACAAAAGCAATGATAATAGATAAAAATACAGTGTTTGTATTGTAAATGATTAAACAACAGATTAAACCTAAAAAGGCTAAGTATTCAATTAAGAGAGGTATATTGATATTGCGTGGCATACAATTTACCTAACTAAATATGGCAGTGGGTTTACTGCATTTGTTTTTTCAAAATTCCATTCTCCATTGTGTAATTCAAAATGAAGATGTTGCCCGTATGAATGACCTGTGTTTCCCATATGACCTACTAATTGTCCAGCTTGTACTTGATCACCAGCTTGTACAGTGCGATCTTTCATGTGTGCATAGACTGTTGTATATAATTTCCCGTTTATTTGATGGGCGATGAACACAACATTGCCATAGCTAGCTGAATAATATGATTTCACCACTTTACCTGCAGCCGCCGCCTGGATAGAGACATTACCTTGAGCGGCAATATCTATACCATAATGCATTTGTTCCCAGCGAATATCAAAGGTTGAGCTAATTCTTCCTTGAGTAGGAAATTTGAAAACAGCTGGAATGGAAGTAGGTTGAGCTGTTTGAGCTTGTGATTGTGTTTGATTTTGCATCACATAATGTTTGGCCACGTATCCGTATCCTGTGCCAAAACGAATTTTATACCAAGTTCCCACAGTTTCCACTACTTGTATTTGTGTACCATTTTGTAATGAACCTAGTAGTGCACTACTTGTACTAGCGTTGCTACGTACATTAAGTTTAGGTGTTGCAACTGTGTATTTCGTATTATTTTGAACTGTGATGCCTTTTACTAAAGGCTGTGAACCATTAGACACGAACGCTTTTTGTACGTAACCTGTTTTTCCATTATGTAAAATTTTATACCACTCGCCTTGTTCTTCTTGAATGGTAACGAATTTCCCATTTGGTAATACATCTAAAATTGAAGATTCTAAATTAGGTTCAGAACGAACGTTTAATGCATTGGCATTAACGATATATTGATTATTAGATTGAAGTTTGTTTTTTAGTAGAATAGCATCTTTTTGCACGTAACCAACTTTATTATTAACAGATACTTTATACCAGCCATTAGTTGTTTCAAGTATGTTTACTTTCGTATTAAAGCGAATTGTATCAATTGATGAGCTATTTGCGTTATCTTTTGTATGTAAGGCTACTTGATCGACTTTGACATATCCAGTTTTCACATTAGATAATTGTTCAGCGTTGGCTGTTTGTACATTTGTTTCTCCCATAGAAGGAAGTAAAGAGGCAATTGCGATAGTAGTTGCTGTTAAAGCAGTAGCTTTCATATTCATATAATAGAGACCTCCTCTAGTTGTATAGTTGTAATTTTATTATAGTATAAAGATATAATATAGTGGGTGTATTCACATAAATGTAATATGAAATCAATATAAAAATAAATTTTTTAAGGATAATGATTCCTTTTTATCCAATTAATTAGGATAATAATTTCTAAGATAGAATATAAGTATTATATAGTTTCGTTATTTTATTGACAATTAGGAAAATTAAAATAGTTGATGATGTCTTATTACGATGTTATACTGACAGTGTTAATTTCATAGTTTGCTAGGAGAGCTGGTGTTGCCAGCTGAGAGTAGGCCGTAAGCCTTTGATCCTTTTCATTACCTGATCTAGATTATGCTAGCGTAGGGAAGCAATTCGGACACTAATAATGAGTCCCCGTTTCTTTGCGTATAGAAACGGGGCTTTTTTATTTGAAAATTTCATATTGAAACCACTAGGGGTGCTTGTTGTGCTGAGAGAGGAATAATCCTTAACCCTTATAACACCTGATCTAGGTAATACTAGCGAAGGGAAGTGGAGCAACGAATAAATTATAATTTTATTTGCTGTAACCACTTCTTATTTAGAAGTGGTTTTTTATTTACATACACATACCGGAAGGGGATAGGGAAATGAAATTTTGCGATAGATTATTAGAAACTGTACAACCAGTTTGGGAGATGAGTCATAATCATCCGTTTGTAGTAGGTATGGGGGATGGCACGTTAGAAAAAGATAAGTTTCAGTATTACATTATTCAAGATTATTTATATTTGTTAGATTATGCAAAGCTATATGCGATTGGTGTTGTAAAGGCAACGAATCCACAAGTAATGGGGAAATTCGCTGAACAAATTGATGGAATATTAAATGGAGAAATGACGATCCATAAACAGTATGCAAAAAGACTTGGAATTTCTATAGAGGAGATAGAGTCAGCAAAACCATCTGCTAAAAATTTAGCTTATACAAATTACATGATGTCTGTATCTCAAAATGGCACACTTCCGGAATTAATAGCGGCACTTCTTCCATGTATGTGGAGCTATTGGGAAATTGGAAAGCGTTTAAATGATATTCCTGGAGCAAGAAATCATGAGTTCTTTGGTGAGTGGATTCAAGGATATAGTTCTGAAGAATACGGTAATCTTTGTATTTGGTTAATAGATTTATTAAATGAAATGGCAGTTGGAAAGTCTGAAAAAGAGCTAGATCGATTAGAGGAGGTTTTCCTATATTCCAGTCGATTTGAATATTTATTCTGGGATATGTCCTATCGTAAGGAGATGTGGGGATTTGAGGAGCAAGAACATACTACAGTTTCATAATGTTTCTTTTCATTATGATGAGAAACCAATCATCAATGAATTAAATGCTTCTATACAAGATAAAGAGTTTGTAAGTATTATCGGACCAAGTGGATGCGGGAAAAGTACTTTATTTCGCCTTATTACAGGTTTAGAAGAAGCGAGTACTGGACAGATAGAGCTGACGGAAACAAAGAGCCATCCTGTAGGGTATATGCCCCAAAAAGATATGCTCCTGCCATGGAGAACAATTATTGAGAATGCTGCTCTGCCGCTAGAGTGCCAAGGTGTACAGAAGAAAGAAGCACAAATAAAGGCAAAGGAACTGTTACATAAATTTGGCTTGCAAGGGTATGAGGCAAAATATCCGAAAGATTTATCTGGAGGTATGAGGCAACGCGTATCTTTCATTCGAACTTTATTAACAGGTGGGGAGATATTGTTGTTAGATGAACCGTTTAGCGCGTTGGACGCTTTAACGAAGGCATCTTTGCAAGAATGGCTGTTTGAACAATGGAAAGAGTGGGAAAAAACAATTTTATTTATCACTCACGATGTGGAAGAAGCGTTGTTTCTTTCTAATCGAATTTTAGTAGTAGAGCAGCAACCGATAACTACTTTAACCGAGAGGGTTGTACCACTTGATCGTAATCGAACGAGAAAAGATTTATATAAGCCTGAAGTGCTAGCGCTTAAAGATGAGCTTCTTAGTATGTTACAAAGGCAGGTATTCGTATGATGAAACGATTGAAGGAGCTATTACCTGCCCTTACACTTTCTAGCATTTTACTTGCCTTTTGGGAAGTAGGCGCAAGAATCGTAGATGAAATGTACATTTTACCGTCACCGTCTGCAATTGTAATGAAGATATGGAAACTAAAAGATATATTATTCACGGTTCATTTGCCGGCAACATTATACGTCGTTTTAATAGGGGTAGCTATTTCTATCGTACTTGGAGTAGGACTAGCGATGTTAATGAATGCGAGTAATTGGATGGAGAGAGCATTTTATCCATTATTAGTTGCTTCACAAACGATTCCGATTACAGCGCTTGCTCCGCTTTTCGTTTTATGGTTTGGATATACGATTTGGAGTAAGGTTGTTGTTACGGTTTTAATTACGTTTTTCCCAATTGCGGTCAATACGTATGATGGACTACGCAGCACAAAAAAAGAATGGGAAGAGCTTTTAGTTACGTACGGGGCAACGAAAAAAGATGTTTTTCTTAAATTAAAGTTACCATCTGCTCTTCCTTATTTTTTCTCAGCTTTAAAAATTGCAGTTCCACTTAGTGTAATTGGGGCAGCAATTGGTGAATGGCTCGGTGCACAAGCTGGGCTAGGGTATTTCAGTAAAAGAATGATGACGCAGTTAGACGGAGCAGGTGTATTTGCACCCATTGTATTGTTATCATTATTAGCTATTTTCTTCGTCATACTTATTTCGGTATTAGAAAAGAAATTCATTAGTTGGAGGAAGCATTCATGAAATTTTTAAAACGCATCTTTGTGTTTACATTACTAGTTGTAATGATTGCTGGATGTTCTAGTAATTCAGCATCAGATAAGAGTAAAAAAGAAAAAGAAATAACGGTCATGCTTGATTGGTACCCAAATGCGGTACATAGCTTTATTTATGCGGCAATTGAAAAAGGCTACTTTAAAGAAGAAGGAGTAAAGGTGAATATTAAATTCCCTTCCAATCCGACTGACCCATTAACTTTAGCAGCTGCGGGAAAAGTAACAGTGGGCTTATATTATCAGCCTGATGTTGTCATGGCAAAAGCAAATGAACAAATTCCAGTGAAATCAATTGGGGCTGTCGTACGTTCACCATTAAATCATGTTGTATCGCTGAAGTCAGCAGGCATTCAATCGCCAAAAGATTTAGAGGGGAAAACAGTTGGGTATTCTGGAACACCTTTAAGTGAGATGTATTTAAAAACGATGGTAAAAGAAGCTGGTGGTAATCCAGATACAGTGAAAGTAGTCGATGTTGGCTTTGATTTAGTACCGGCACTCATTACGAAAAAAGTAGATGCGGTAACAGGGGCATACATTAACCATGAAGTACCTGTTATGCGTCATGAAGGTCATGAACCAGCATACTTTAATCCAGCAGATTACGGTGTACCGAATTATCATGAGCTTGTATTTGTAACAGGTGATAAAACGTTGAAAAAAGATAAAGAAGCGTTACAAGCCTTCTTACGTGGTACGAAAAAAGGCTATGATTTTATGAAGAAAAATCCAGATGAAGCATTAAATATTTTATTAAATCATCAAGAAAAAGAAAACTTCCCACTTGTACCAGAAGTTGAAAAAGAAAGTATGAAAATTTTATTAGAGAAGATGGAAACGAAAGATGAGCCATTTTTATCGGATTCAAAAGAATCATGGGAGAAACAAAATAAATGGCTGAAGGATAAAGGAATGACGAAAGAAATCGTTCCGGCCGATGAATTATTCAAAAACATTTTAAAGTAGGCGAATGAATATGAAAAATGAGCTTCATGTAATCTCAAATGGTCAAATGTCATTCGAAGAGTTAGTGAATGTAGCGATGCAAATTGAAAGTGAGATTGATTATTTGCATATTCGTGAGCGTGAGAAAAGTACGAAGGAATTGTATGAAGGTGTGGAAAGCCTTTTGAAGAAAGGTTTTCCGGCATCAAAAATAGTGATAAATGATCGAATTGATATTGCTATTTTATTAAATATTCCACGCGTACAGCTAGGATATCGAAGCGCAAATGTAAGGTCAGTGAAAGCGAAGTTTTCTTATTTGCATGTCGGTTATTCTGTACATTCTTTAGAAGAGGCGATCGACGCATTTAAGAATGGAGCGGATTCACTCGTCTATGGTCATGTATTTCCGACAGATTGTAAAAAAGGTGTGCCAGCGAGAGGGCTTGAAGAGGTTTCAGACATTGCAAAGTGTTTATCCATACCGATTACAGCAATTGGCGGAATTACCACAGAAAACACCGGGGATGTTCTTACTAACGGCGTCAGTGGTATTGCTGTTATGTCTGGAATTATAAGTAGTAGTAACCCGTGTAGCAAAGCGAAATCTTATAAGGAATCAATAAGAAAGTGGGCGGAAAAACATGTGTAAGAAGTATGATGTAGCGATAATTGGCGGTGGTGTAATTGGTAGTTCAGTTGCACATTTTCTAGCAGAAAGAGGACATAAAGTAGCGATTATAGAGAAGCAAAGAATTGCATTTGAAGCCTCGAAAGCAGCCGCTGGTTTACTTGGGGTTCAGGCAGAATGGGATGCATATGACCCGCTATTTGAACTTGCAAGAGAAAGCCGTGCTATATTTCCACAACTTGCAGAAGTTTTACGTGAAAAAACAGGCATCGATATTGGGTATGAAGAGAAAGGCATTTATCGCATTGCTCAAAATGAAGAGGAGAAGGAAAGAATTCTTCACATTATGGATTGGCAGCAGAAAACGGGTGAAGATTCTTATTTTCTAACGGGAGATCGTTTACGAGAGAAAGAACCATTTCTTTCTGAGTCAATTATAGGTGCTGTATATTATCCGAAAGATGGTCATGTTATTGCACCAGAGCTTACAAAAGCATTCGCACATTCTGCATCATTTTCGGGTGCTGATATATATGAACAGACAGAAGTTTTTGATATTCGTATTGAAAATAATAAAGTGACTGGGATTGTGACGAACGAAGGGATTATCACATGCGAAAAAGTTGTTATTGCGGGTGGTTCATGGAGCACGAAGTTACTGCGTCATTTTCACCACGAATGGGGTACATATCCAGTTAAAGGAGAAGTAGTAGCGGTAAGAAGTAGAAAACAACTTTTAAAGGCGCCTATTTTCCAAGAAAGATTTTACATTGCACCAAAGCGCGGCGGACGTTACGTAATTGGAGCAACGATGAAGCCTCATACGTTTAATAAAACTGTGCAACCGGAAAGTATTACTTCTATATTAGAGCGCGCGTATACGATATTACCAGCTTTAAAAGAAGCAGAGTGGGAAAGCACATGGGCAGGGTTAAGACCACAATCGAATCACGAAGCTCCTTATATGGGAGAGCATGAAGAAATAAAAGGTTTATATGCTTGTACTGGGCATTATCGAAACGGTATTTTATTAAGTCCTGTTTCTGGTCAGTATATGGCGGATTTAATAGAAGGAAAGCAGGAGAATCACTTGCTAGATTCATTGCTTTCTAAAACAGTTTAGAAAGGGGCTGGAAGTTTGAATTTGAAAATTAATGGTAATCAAATTGAAGTGCCAGAGAGTGTAAAAACAGTAGCTGAGCTACTTACACATTTAGAGTTAGAAAACAGAATTGTTGTAGTAGAGCGTAATAAAGATATTTTACAAAAAGATGATCATACAGATACATCTGTTTTTGATGGAGACCAAATTGAGATTGTAACTTTCGTAGGAGGCGGTTGATTATGTTAAACATTGGACCATTTTCATTTCATTCTAGACTTTTATTAGGAACAGGAAAATTCCCTGATTTTGATGTGCAGCAAAAGGCAATTGATGTATCTGAGGCGGAGGTTTTAACGTTCGCAGTACGTCGTATGGATATATTTGATGCAAAGCAGCCTAATTTATTAGAGAAACTTGATGTGAAAAAATATAAGTTATTACCGAATACAGCTGGAGCAAAAAATGCCGAAGAAGCGGTTCGTATTGCAAAATTAGCAAAAGCTTCGGGGCTTTGCGACATGATCAAAGTAGAAGTTATTGGTGATGATAGAACGTTATTACCTGATCCAGTAGAAACGTTAAAGGCATCTGAAATGCTACTAGAAGAAGGATTTATCGTTCTTCCGTATACATCTGATGATGTTGTATTAGCACGTAAATTACAAGAACTAGGTGTGCATGCAATTATGCCAGGAGCATCACCAATCGGTTCAGGGCTTGGTATTGTAAATCCGTTAAATTTAAGCTTCATTATTGAACAAGCGACGGTGCCAGTTATCGTTGATGCTGGTATCGGTAGCCCGGCTGATGCGGCATTTGCGATGGAATTAGGGGCGGATGGTGTGTTATTAAATACGGCTGTGTCGGGAGCAAAAGATCCTATTAAAATGGCACAGGCAATGAAATTAAGTATTGAGGCAGGACGTTTAGGATTTGAAGCAGGTCGTATTGCACGTAAACGTTGTGCAACAGCAAGTAGTCCTTTAGAAGGAATGAGCGTAGTTGAATAATCGATATTCTCGCCAAGAATTATTTTCTCCAATTGGAGAAGAAGGGCAACGAAAGATAACAGAAAAGCATGTGCTCATTATCGGTGCGGGTGCATTAGGTAGTGCAAATGCAGAGATGTTTGTAAGAGCTGGTGTTGGCACAGTAACGATTGTTGACCGGGATTATGTCGATTGGAGTAATTTACAAAGGCAGCAATTGTATGCAGAGAGTGATGTGGAAAATAATCTTCCGAAGGCTGTAGCGGCAAAAAAACGCCTAGAAGAGATCAATCGTGAAGTAAGAGTAGAAGCTCTCGTTCAAGATGTAACAGCTGAGGAATTAGAAGAACTTGTTACAAACGTTCATGTAATTATTGATGCAACTGATAATTTTGAAACACGTTTTATTGTAAATGATATAGCGCAAAAGTATTCTATTCCATGGATTTACGGAGCATGTGTAGGGAGTTACGGTCTTTCTTACACAATTCTTCCCAGTAAAACGCCATGTTTATCTTGTTTATTACAATCGATTCCGCTTGGCGGAGCGACATGCGATACAGCGGGTATTATATCTCCTGCTGTATCTCTCGTCGTTTCTCATCAAGTTACGGAAGCTCTTAAATTGTTAGTGGAAGATTACGAATCGCTTAGAGATGGACTTGTGTCGTTTGATGTATGGAAGAATGAATATTCATGTATGAATGTGCAAAAGCTTCGTAAGCATAATTGTCCTTCGTGTGGAGAGAATGCGATATACCCGTATTTAAATAAAGAAAACACATCGAAAACAGCAGTTTTATGTGGGAGAAATACAGTTCAAATTAGACCACCTCATAAAGAAGAAATGGATTTTGAACGATACAAAGAGCTGCTGAATGATCGTGTGAATGATTTAAATGTAAATCCATATTTATTATCATTTTCTGTGGAAGAAAAGAGATTAGTTGCTTTCAAAGATGGACGTGTACTTGTACATGGAACGAAAGATATAAGCGAAGCAAAAACGATTTATCATCGCTATTTTGGATAGAAAAGGATGAGTGGGATGAAAGTAAATAAAGCTTTAACAATTGCAGGATCTGATAGCGGCGGCGGTGCCGGTATTCAAGCAGATTTAAAAACATTCCAAGAGCTTGGGGTGTACGGGATGACAGCTATTACGGCAATTACTGCTCAAAACACGCTTGGCGTTCAAGGGGTATATCCAGTTCCGTTAGAAGGTATTACGGAACAGTTGAATTCAATTGGTACGGATTTAACACCAGATGCTGTGAAACTAGGAATGTTATTTAGCAGCGAAATTATTCAAAGTGTAGCAGAACATATTAAGAAGTTTGGCTGGAATAATATTGTACTAGACCCTGTTATGATTGCTAAGGGCGGCGCATCATTATTACAACAAGAAGCAGTACAAGCATTAAAAGAATATTTATTACCAGTAGCAACGGTTGTAACACCGAATGTTCCTGAAGCAGAAGTGTTAACTGGGATGGAGATTCATAATGTTGAAGATAGTAAGGAAGCTGCGAAAGTACTGCATGAATTAGGTGCAAAATACGTGCTTATGAAGGGTGGACATGCAGAATATCAAGGTAGTGAAGTAATTGACTTACTCTTTGATGGGGAAACGTTTATCGAATTTAGAAGTGAACGAATTCCATCAAAGCAAACGCACGGAAGCGGGTGCACATTTGCTTCAGCTGTTACAGCAGGACTTGCGAAAGGATACTCGATTGAAGGGGCAGTTCAAGAAGCAAAACGATTTATTAGTATAGCAATTGAAGAGCCATTGAATATTGGGAGTGGTCATGGCCCGACGAATCATTTTGCGTATAAGATGAATAATACACGTGTATAAAGACATGAAAAGCCAGTTTGTTAACTGGCTTTTTTTCTGTTTACTTTTTCAAAATAGAGGAGTAATATATCAGCCAGAATACATTTTTTGTAATACGCTGAGTCCAAATATAAGGAGCGGAGGAACCAATTTGTGCAGTGTCACTAGGGGTGAATCTTTCAATTTTGAAAGTAGGGCTACTCTCAAAGTCCGAATCCGACAGCTAACTTCGTAAGCGTCTTGAGAGAGGACGGTGCCATGATGGATACATCACTTCATCGATCTGATTAGTATAGGGGAATATCAATCTATGTTTGATTTCTTTTATACTAAGGAGGATGAGGTACATGGAACTATATAAGTCCCGTTTGATGTTTTAACAACCTTTAAAATTGTCTATACTGCTTACCATACCAATAAGTAAAGGGGC
>NZ_JAQFNK010000050.1:0-12481 GCF_027710505.1 Bacillus cereus group sp. TH152-1LC
CACTTCTACTATATAAAAAAAATAGTAGTGCGAACCAATGCCTTGGTCTGCACTACTAATCTTAGTATGTTTATTTTATAAAGAAACGAGGTGTTAGCATGAGTTCTTTTACTTTTAACAATCAACGCAAGGAATACATTCAAATAGAAAGAGGATGGAGTCCTCCAACATGGGCACCTTTGAAACGTAATTTTTTAAAAGTTCCTGGATTTCCTGGTGCAAGATTATTAAATACAGATACTGATCCCCGTCCGCTTCCTGTACCAGTTGGAATTATCGTTCCAGATGGGACGGATTTAGAAACGTTAAAAGAAGAAATAGCAGAATGGCTTATTACTGAAGAATCAGCTGAGCTAATTTTTGACACAAAACCAGATAGAACATATATAGCTGTTATTGATGAAGATTTTAATATTGATGATTTTGTTACCTTAGGAAAAGGTACTTTGAAGTTCATCTGTCCGATGCCTTATAAATTAGGTCCTGTACAGAATAAAACCTTGGCTATTGATAAGGATGGTAATTTGAAAGCAGCATTCCGTAACAAAGGATCTGTAGAATCCAATCCTATTATAGATATCATGGTAGGAGCAAAGAGCACTTTCCTGGATGTATGGAACGGTAATGACTATTTCCGCTTGGGATATCCTGTAGCAATTAAAACCAAGATTGTTAACACTGAGGAACGCCTTATATGGGACAAGATGGACAGCTCTACAGGTTGGGTACATCACAACGGAAAAATAGGACGATTCGATGCAATGGGAACTATGCTCGCAAAGGACGGCTATTTCTACCCTGCTAACTTTGGGACGGGCTCAGAGTGGCACGGTTGTTTCATGGTGAAAGATATCCCACCATCTCCTACAGGAGAAATTATTGACTTCAAGTTTGATGTACAAATGACTCTAAAATCCTCTAATTGGAATCAAATGGGGAAAGTAGTAGCTATGGTACTAGACAAAGACAATAACGTAATTTGTCAAGTTGATATGAGTGACGAATATATGGCGCACGAGTACACAATAGCTCATGCTTCAGTAAGCTCAGCAGGAGATAATCCTACAGGCGACCAAGTGACGATAGCTAACGAGCATGGGGCTTTAGCGGGTGTGTGGAATCAATTTAACGGACACTTTGCACTAGCCCGCAGAGGCAATCACTGGCGTTGCTATCCCGCTAAATATGATGGGGCTAACGGTACAGACGGGACTTCCTCTGTGCATGAATGGTATGATTTGAACTACAGCAACCCATTAACGAAAAGAGAGCCTAAAAAGATTGCCCTGGGCTTTGTAGCTTACGGAGATTATCCTCCAGTTACAGACCTGAGAATATCAGATTTTAAGTTTTGGAAACTTAACAAACTACAAATAGATGAAACTCCTTACATTTTCGATGTAGGAGACAAGATTCAAATAGATACAGAGCATTCGCTAGTTACGATCAATGGAACAAATGCAATTGCGTTAAAAGATATATTCAGTTCATTCCCTGTTGTAAAGCGTGGACAAAATGAAATTATAGTACGTCCAGCCAATGTAGGAATATCGGAATTAACGTATAGGGAGCGATTTAGATGAGAACACCAAGTGGGGACTTACATATTGTTGATTTTAAAACAAGTCAAATCGTTTCAGCTATACAACCAAAAGATTATTGGGATGATAAACGCCATTGGGAAATCAAGAATAATATAGATACATTAGAGTTTAGAGTATTTGAGAATACAGATCATGCAGCGACACTTGTACAACAAAACTTAGTGTTAAAAGAGGTACGTGGAGGTAGAATCGTTCCTTATGTTATTACTGAGGCGGAAAAAGATTCTGATGATAAATCATTAATGGTTTATGCATCAGGAGAATGGATTCAACTTGCTAAAGCAGAAATTATTGAACCGCAAAAATTAGAAAGTAAAACATTGAAACAATGCATGGAAATAGCTCTAAAAGGTACGAAGTGGGAAATAGGAAAAACAGAACATGATGGATCACATTCAATGACTATTGATGAATTTACTAATCCACTGGATTTACTAAAAAAGATTGCAGCTTCATTTGAACTAGAAATCCAATATCGTGCTGAAGTTGTCGGTGCTCAAATCGTTGTTCGTTATGTGGATATGGTTAAGAAGAGAGGACGAGATACAAGAAAAGAAGTAACTGTCGGTAAGGATTTGTTGGGGATTAAACGTATTGAGAACTCTCAAAACATTTGTACCGCTTTATTAGGTTACGTTAAAAAAGATAATGGAGAATTCATTACGATTTCAGAAATAAATAATGGTGTTCCGTATCTTGTGGATGATGCAGCATATCAACGATGGAACGAAAAAGGGAAACATAAATTCGCTTTTTATACTCCACAAACAGAAAACGAGGATATGTCTCCGCAGAGACTTATGACTCTCATGAAAACAGAAATGAATAAACTAGTAAACACTTCTGTTTCTTACGAAGTTCAAGCGCAAAGTATTGGTCGAGTATTTGGATTAGCTCACGAATTAATTAACGAAGGAGATACAATCCGAATTATAGATGAGGGTTTTACCCCTAAGTTATATCTTGAAGCTCGTGCTATTGCTGGTGATGAATCATTTAAAGATCCAAAACAAGATAAATATATGTTTGGCGATTATCGTGAAATTGTTGATCAAAATGACGAGTTACGAAGATTGTACCAAAAAATTTTAAGTTCATTGTATGACAAGGTTCCACAAGAATTATTTGACCAATTAAAGAACAAGGTCACTGAACAAAATCAAGACATCATTGCCGCTAAAGATAAAGCTGATCAAGCTCAAAAAGAAAGTCAAACCGCAAAAGATTTAGCAGAAGCGACTGTTGAATATGTGGAACAAAATACAGCAAATGTTATTGAACAACCAACAGCACCTACTGAGGGACTAAAAGACGGCAAGACTATTTGGGTGGACAATTCAAACCAGAATAATAGAGTTATGAAACTTTGGAAGAATGGGACATGGGTAAGGATTACACCTGATACAAAAGCGATTGAGGATGCAGTAACGAAGATTAGCAATACTGTAGGTGAAGTAGCTGGAGCTGTTAATCAAGCAGAGCAAGACATCACCAAATTAAAACAAGATGTTACAGGAATACCTGATGTTGTATTTAAAGATGGACGTTTTACAAATATAAAATTAACTGTAGAGAAAACAGAAGAATCCCTAACTAATAAAGCTGAGAAAACTGAAGTAAAGAAGCTAAGCGAGGATTTAACAAGTGTTGAACAAACTGTAAACACTGTAAAACAAACTTCCGATGAAAATTCTAGTAAAATCACTACCCTTGATACTCGGTTTAAAAATATGAAACTTGGCCGAACTAACTTAATAGAAAATAGCGGTGATTTCCAGGACGCAAATTTATGGATCCCTAATAATACTGGGACGGAACTAGAAGCCGTTACTCTTGATGGTGAAAAAGTACTGAGAGTTAAAGGGACTACACGCCATGCTAAAAGTTATCGTTTAGAGCCAAACACTGAGTATGTATATTCTGCTATGGTGAAACTACCATTTGATCACTGGAACGGTTTTAACGACCCTCTTCATAGTTGGACCAAACAAGGAGATAATCTTCATATAGCAAAACGCAAATGGGCTATTACTCCTACCGGGCCAATTAAAGCTAACGAGTGGACTTACATAGCTGTAGGAATTGAAACGGCGGATGGTGAACCTACACAGTTTACACCCTTCTTTTTCTCAGAATCATTAGTAAATGCGAATCAGGATTCCTATATTAAGTTCTTTCAAATTACTAAGGGTAATCAACCTGTAGCAGATTGGATTCCACCAATAAGCGAAGTTGTTTCTAGTAAGGAGTTTACCCAAACTACAAATGAGATCAAACAGACGGCAGAGGAAAATACAGCTACAATTACAAAAATAGAGAGTTCAATCAACAATGAAAATCATCTATATGATTCTTCTGCTAATCGTGTATTACCAAAGTTTATTAATGGTGGAGACCCTTCTCCTTACCATATTTTCAACGCTGAGCATAAATTTGAAGGAGATTATTCTACTTTTAAGTGCCTTGACTGGCACGATGGTTTTTATCAAGTTGGGGACTATCTCGGCAATAATTTGCGTGGCTTTGATGTGGGTCAAGATATTACGCTTTCCCTAGACCTGGCTTCAGAGTCTAACTGGGTTGAAATAATGGTGTTTCAGCGTGTAGATGATCAATGGACAGTTCCTACTAATAAATTTTTCAAATTCGAGAATACAGACTGGAAACGGGTAAGTTATACATTCAAGTTAGATAACAAATGTAAATCCTGGATGTTCCGTATCAGGATGGACGCAAGAGAAGAAAACCAAGGTAAACGTTGGTGGATTCGAAACTTGAAGCTTGAAAAAGGTTCATTTGCTACTCCGTGGTTAGTTTTATCCGCTACTACTCAAGAGTTAAACCGCCAAACAAACGAAATTAAGCAGACTGTAGGTGAAAATTCAGCAAAAATTACTCAGGTGCAAACCAAAGTAAATAACATGAATGATGATGTAACTAACTTGATGATTGATTCTAGCACGTTCCAGGGTGCTGTAAATACCCTTGATGGCGGAGCGGTTAATAGATGGTGGTTACGGGATAGTGGTGGTATTTGGATTCCTAAAGAAACATTTGAAGGTTCAGCAATTGCAGAAACACAGAGAAATTGGAAAGGGATTGCTTACAATTTTGGTGATCTTGTAAAACGTGGAGTTGTGAAGTTAGGCGACGAAATTAATTATAGTATGTATATTCGAGTTAAAAATCTTCCTGATGGTGCTTTATATCGTAATACATTTTACTTTAAAGGTTTCGTATCAAGTGTGGATATGCCTAGTGCCACTAATCAGTGGAAACGTATTGAAATAAGCTTTATTGTAACTGAGGAAATGATGTCCTCTACTGGTGAATCAACGACTGATTGGATGCGTGTAGAAGGATGGGACTCACTTCAGGGTGAGCAATTCTATCAGCAGTCTAAACCTCAGATAACTATAGGTAATAAGCTGTATACATGGAGACCAGCTCCCGAGGATACTAACACAATTATCTCAAAAACTAACGAGATTAGACAGACTGTAGACAGTAACACAGCTAAGATTACAGCTACAGAGGGAACTATTAACAACTTTAAGGGCTTAAACAATTTAGCTCCTAACTCTACAATGAATGATGCTACAAACGGAGTCCCTGACTATTGGATTATGCCTTATGACCAGTGGACCGTGCTTCCTCCCTTTGAAGATAAGAGAAGTAGTAATATCCTTAAAATATGGGCTAGTGGACTAACTGAAGCGCTTATTCGTTCAGCACAAACTCACAAGATTCCTGCAAAGGCTAACACAACGTATACATTTTCTGTAGACTTCTATGCAGACAGCAATAATACTGTATGGGATTACCAAGTTCCTTTCATTATTCAGTTTTACGATAAAGACGGAAACCGAGTAGAGTATCAAGATGTAAGTATTGAAAGTTGTGGTGTCCCTATTCCGTTCAAGTATGATAAGTGGCAACGTTTAGTTTTAACTTACAAGCCAACAAATACAGCAATTACTCATATGGATTTCAGACCTGCATTGTTTAAAAACGGTCAGATTCACTTTAGGGAGTTCCAAATTGAAGAAGGTTCTCAGGTTACAGGGTGGGGGCCTTCCCAGGCTGATCTCGTGAAAGCTAAGGTCTTCCATACAAAAACTTCTGAAATAGAGCAAACTGTCAACAGTATCCGTACAGGAGTAGCATCCATTACTGCAACTCAAGGACAACACGGACAACTTATTCAAGAGAATAAATCTTCTATTAATCAGCTTAATAATCAAATTTCGCTTAAAATTGAAGAAAAACAGATGCAGGACTATGTAGGAAAACTAGGAGAGCCTAACTTACTTCTTAACGCTCCTTTCAATTGGACGGAAATGAATGAGTGGGGAAATATTGTTAATGAGCTTCCTTCCTTGGATAAATGGGGAACATGGACGGCTGATACAAATAAAGGAACATTTGAGCCGACCCGTTCAGTACGCTGCGATGGTTACAATTCTACAAAAATATCTTGTTCTAACTATGAGCAAGAGTTCTCTTGGACGGGATTAAACCAGGTAATAGGCAATATTGACCCGCTTAGTGAGTACACGTACAGAGGTAAAATATTTGTAACAAACAAGGAATCAATTGACAACGGATTGTACGCAGAGGTAAAGGCGTGGAACGGTGACCAATTGGTGGGAGCTGTAGGGTCTAACATAAGTGAAGTACTAGAAAATGGGATATGGAAAGAATATTCCGTAACAATCCCTCCAATTAAACAGGCTGTAACGCACATGCAAATTACTGTAGGTGTGCGACGTAACGGCACTATTTATGTAAGTAATCTCATGTTTCAAAAGGGCTCAATAAAATCTGTATTTATTCCGAACCCTAAAGACATGGGAGATTACCAAGCGATGGTCAGGGAAATCGGAAAGAAAGTAGCTACTTCAGAGTTTAATCAGAAAATCACTACAATGCAGACGGCTATTGACCAAACTTCCAATGCTATTAATCTTAGAGCTGAGAAAACAGAAGTGTATACACGTAATGAATCTAATGATCGTTACGGAAGTAAGGCTATGGTGGAATCTCACAATAGTTCCATATTATTAATGGCTGATGCGATTAACCAAAGAGTTGAAAAAGGTAATATAGCATCCACAATCAACCAAACAGCTCAATCTGTATTAATTCAGGCAAACAAAATTTATCTTGATGGTTATATTGAAGCGAAACACTTGAGAGCTCAAGAACTTGTCGGGGTAACTATTAAGACTGCCCCAAATAATGAAGAACGCTACGTAAAACTTAATAAACAATTTTTTGAGCTATATGACCGTAATTTATCACGAGTAGAATTAAAGTTTTTTAACTCTCAAGATGGGACAGCTATCACACCAGCGCTTGTAATGGGGCGATCTCAAAGTGGCGGAATCGAAGGAGCAACTGCTCTGTATCATCGTACGCCTATTAATTCTAGTGGAGTTGATAACTTTCGTGAATCTTATTCAACTCTAGGAGTAGTAGAATCATACAACAGTAATTCTAACTTGTTTCTATATGGTTCAGGATTAGAGCAGTCTTGGGGAGGAAAAGTCCGCTTATTCGGTAAGGATACAGTGACAATATCAGCATCTCGACAAGGAGAAATTCTCCTGACTACTGACTCTGTAGCTCAGAATACTTCTATTAAGGTCCAACCTTCATTGGACTTTGAAGTTATTGCAGGGAATCACGTCTATTTACAAGGGGGAGGATATTTCTTCAGCTCAGTATCCTCAAATCACACTTTTCGTAATGGTAACGGTAACTTTTACTTCGAAAACAAGAACAAGTCTTCAGGGAACAATATGCTTCTAACAGATGATAACAATAACGCTGACTTACGCCTGGCATATATCCGTATTAGGGGTTCACATGTTTCGGGATACCAAAGCTCATTACAGCTTGTACCAGCAGGAGAGAGTGCACCAACAGCAGGATTACAAGCAGGGAACATAAGTTATACAAGTCTGACAAACCGTTCATCTCGTAAAATTAAAGCTAATATTCGTGATTTGGAGATCGATTCTTTAGAGAAAATCATGGGATTGAAAGTGCAGCAGTATAACTTCAAGAGTGATGTAGAGAAACTTTACAAGATGAGACAGGAAGCTGAGGGAACAGGGAAGATATTTACTACAAGAAATATTCCTCTACAGTATGGTCTTATCCTGGAGGATACAGACAAGACTTTCCATGCTGATTTAGGCGATGGAATTAACCTGTACACGCTTGTAACTCTCAATGTAGATGCTACTCAGAATATTAAGCTTAGACAAGATGTTCATGAAGAGGAAATAAGTAATCTCAAATCCAAAGTAGCTGATCAGGAGGAAGAAATAGCATATCTCAAATTGCAAGTATCAGGTCAAGATGACAGAATCGCACGTCTAGAAGAATTATTACTACAACAATTAATAAATAAATAAATAAATAAGAAACCAAGTCAGCTATAGCTGTTCTTTTTTTATTACCTAAAAAGGGGATGAAGAGATGGATCGTATTGATGTATTATTAAAAACTTTTATTGCCACTTTTGGTGGCTTCTGTGGATATTTCCTAGGAGGATGGGATGCAACATTGAAGGTTTTAGTTACAATGGCAATCATTGACTACCTAACAGGGGTGATTGCAGCGGGATTCAACGGGGAATTAAAAAGTAAAGTAGGTTTTAAAGGCATCGCCAAAAAGGTGGTGCTTTTTCTTTTGGTTGCAGCAGCCACTCAAGCCGATGTAGTTATGGGAACAAACAGCGCAATTCGTGAAGCGACGATTTTCTTTTTCATCGGGAATGAGCTGCTTTCACTTTTAGAAAATACTGGACGAATGGGTATCCCACTTCCACAAGTTTTAACAAATGCGGTTGAGATTTTGGGAGGGAAGAACAAAAAAACAAGCTCTGAATATGATAATAAAAAAGGAGATGTTCAATAGTGAAATACCATGAAAGAAATGTACGTAATTTAAATCAGCTGGCGGATAATACGAAAGCAGCAGCTTTCAAATGGTATCAATATTGTATAGATAACGGAATTGAAGTATTAATTTATGAAACAATCCGCACGATTGAAAAACAACGTGAATATGTTCGTGATGGTGCCTCACAAACAATGAGCTCGTATCATTTAGTTGGGCAAGCTCTGGATTTTGTTCCAATTAAGTCGAATGGCACAGAGGACTGGGGTGGATACAATAAAGAACCGTGGGCATCGGCAATTCGTTATGCGAAAAATATTGGATTCGAGTGGGGAGGTGACTGGAAAGGATTTGTAGATTCTCCGCATTTACAGTGGAATTATAAAGGGTATGGAACAGATACTTTTGGAAAGGTCGCTCAAAATATTACTTCTTCTTCAAGTGATGGTACTGGGATCGCATATATTAACGGTAATAATGTGAATCTCCGCAAAGGTCCAAGTACTGGATACGGGATTATTCGTCAGTTAGGAAAAGGAGAGTCCTACAAGGTATGGGGACAATCAAACGGCTGGTTAAATCTTGGTGGCAATCAGTGGATTTATAATGATGCATCATATATTCGTTACACAGGAGAAAGTACACCAACAACTTCTAACTCTTCAAATGATGGTATTGGTGTAGTGACTATTACAGCAGATGTATTACGTGTTCGGAAAGGTCCAGGTGCAAATTATAATATTATTAAAAATGTATATAAAGGTGAAAAGTATCAGTCGTGGGGATATAGAGATGGTTGGTATAATGTGGGTGGAGACCAATGGATTTCGGGGGAATATGTGAAGTTTGAAAGATAACATATATGATGTAACAGAAAATGCAATCTATGTGTATGTGAAGTGAGAAAATAAAAAAGAGTATTCTTGGTTGGATGAAGGGATACTCTTTTTCTATGTAGCAGCATTTTTATCAGATGAATCCACTACATACAATAGGACTTAAAAATCATAAAGGCACCTGCCACAGCTGAAGGTGCTTTATGTGGTAACACTCTAAATGTATAAATAGCATAGTCAATATTAGTGAAGGATAGAACCAATTAGTGATCGATAAACGTATATGTTAAATATTTTGTGTAAAAGAGTAGTTTTATTGTCAATGGATTACAAAGTACACAATAGCAAAAGGGAAGTGTATCATATTACAGTAAGTAATGTCCTTCTTCGCAGTATAAAGAATTATATATATAATTTATTTTGCAATAGTACTATTAATATGGACAGTAAAAATAAAAAAACAGCGCATTCTTGACCAAGGAATAGGCTGTTTTAGGGTAGAACAATCTATGTTAAGTAATGCTGAATCAATTTTAGTATATGTGACCAAATTTCAAGTATGATATTTTATTGAAAATAAGAATTGGTGTGAATTCATACACATATTTGGGTTGGAATAACCAGAAGTGTAAAACATTCAGAGAAAAATAAGTATTACAAAAGATGAATGTCTGAATAGAAAATGCAATTTAAAAACAATGGAATATTGACGCTACTTTTAAATCTTATTGTACATAATACAAACTCTTTTAATAAAAAATGAATCCACACTAGGGAAGTTTGTAAGCATAACAATGGGTGCGTGTTCTTTAGTATGTTTAGTGTATAAATAATTTTAAAATTTAGGTTGAATAATTGTAAGGAACGGCGATGAATTTTTGTTTGAAATACTATTAGTGAAATGTTTACTTGTCTCGAAGTGGATAATGAATAGGGGAATTATACCGAAAAATATAGACAAAAGTAAAAAGAGAGCCAGTTTCTAAGCTAATACACTGATTTTATAGAATTATGTTGTTCATATGTAAGCTCTAGGTTAATGTTCATCCTATGCTAAATAATGAAGGGGATTTTCTTTATTTTCCACAAAAGATGGTCGCTATATGCAGTAGGATGATTGTTCCCATCCTATCTTTTTTGGGATAGGATGGGGTTTAACCAAGGGGGACTTGCTTTCCTATTATGAAATGGCTTTACAATTGATAGGTGTAAAATATCTTGGTGCAGTAATATCTTAAGTAGCATACTGCACCTTTGATACGGATCGAGAAATTGGAAAGTATACAAGCGTTGCCTTAGTTTTTGTAACAAGTGTTGCACTTTTTTAATTTTATCAAGTGTATGAGAAGGTAGAGTGGGATCATTGCATTGTGCGATTCGTTTTACTATATTAGTGTGATGGGAATTAATATTTTGAAGGAGTGCGTGAAAAATTAAGAATGATTCATATAGCATAAGAGATGTTTCTTTAACTTCATGGGAATAGAAAGAACTTGGAGATATAATTTTCAGACAAAGTAAACTATGGTGTTCTATATAAAAGAGAGTTGCATCTAACATAGTTCGTGTAGAGAATGGAGTTAGTGAGGAATTAAGATGCATTATTTTTACACCACCAATCTGGAATAGGATTAGTCATTACAGATACATTTTTTTGTTTTGCCAATACAGTGGCATATACTGCAAGTGGACGTCTGACAGTTTGTTGATTTGCAAATTTCGCAAGTTTGTTTGCAGCAGGGTGGACAAACTGCATTTGGACACTTTAATTTACATGGTGTAAAGTTTTCGTGATTTGTTCTCTCTTTTATTGCGTTCACTTCTTCTAATTTGAATTGTAGCAACATTTGGGATTTTACAATTGTTTTTAATGTATCATTTACACTGCGATTTATAGCTAGATATTCATCAAAGTTACGGTTCTTTTGTTTCAGGAAATGTTGTAATTTTTCTCCTTCGGCATTTATTATGTGAGATAAGCTGATTTCCTCCATTGCAACAGAAGAGAGTAACAAGTTAATGACTTCCTGGCGTGTTAAGGAAATATCAGGTGTAATATCTGGTAAATTTGGAAGAGACATGTTCGGTTTCGACCTCCTTTTATAAAAATAATAAGTTTTAGCAAAAGTAGTGTAAATTAGGAGTTATAATGCATAATTCTTCATAGTAAAAAAGTCTGTTAGTAAGAACTATGGACCTTATACAGTTTGTGATGTCTCCGTTTTGTTTCTGTAGTTTATATACATATTATGAGATTAGCGTCTTAATAATGTTAAATTATTGGTTTTTTTGACCAAATTAATATTTAGAGCGAAAGTGAGGGTGAAAATAAGTTATGCCATCACATATATATAGGATATGAAAAAATGATAGAATGAGCGCTGTAAATTAATAAAGTAATATGAATCCATATACTACCAGGAAACCACTGAAGTTAAGGGGTTTCTTTAATGTTAATAAATTTAGTTATGGCATTCCTATTTAAGTTTCAAAGAATTGAATAGAAGATTAATGCCTGTTAATTCGATGAGCAAATCTGAATAAGTCATGTGGGATCACATGTGAAAGTTTAGGGGAATAAATGGATGGGTTGAGAATATGGTATAAGGAGCCAAAAAACATGGGTCAACATAGATGAAAAGGTTTGATGAAATTTAATAATTATAAGTAGAAAGGGGTATTAAACATGTCACAACCCAATTTGCCAGATATTACACCTAATATTTCGTTGACGCGAGAAGAAGCAATAAATTTATTGCTTTCCTCAATCGCTATGCAAGAACTAGGTTTAGCTCATATTATTAATGCGGAGGGCGAAAAGCTACAATATGCATTAGGGACATTAGCTAATAATAGTTTAGCAACGCCACCCACATTTGATCAATTAATTCAATTAAATAAAAGTGTGCAATCTACTTTGAAAAGTGCTTCTGAAACGGAAATGTTGTTAAAAGGAAAATTAGAAAGTGTTATGGAAATGTTGACAATGATTGGTCCAACAGGAAGTGCGGGTCCAACAGGAAGTGCGGGTCCGACAGGAAGTGCGGGTCCGACAGGAAGTGCGGGTCCAACAGGAAGTGCGGGTCCGACAGGAAGTGCGGGTCCGACAGGAAGTGCGGGTCCAACAGG
>NZ_JAQFNK010000051.1:0-12448 GCF_027710505.1 Bacillus cereus group sp. TH152-1LC
GTACGGTTCGGTGGGGAGGACTTGGGAACCTACCTAAGCAATTAGGCAAGGCACTGGATTCTTACCCAACGATACATTGATGAGCAAATGGCTCAAAAAGGAGCAACAAGATTTTCTACACATGGAGAAGCGGATGCAAGTGGTGATTTCGAGGAACAGCTCGAGCAATGGAAACAAAGTATGTGGTCTGATGCGATGAAGGCATTTGGGTTGGAACTTAACAAAAACATGGAGAAAGAACGCAGTACATTAAGTTTACAATTTGTTAGTCGTCTTGGAGGATCTCCTCTTGCGCGAACATATGAAGCGGTTTATGCATCTATACTAGAAAATCGTGAGCTTCAATCATCTAGCAGCGAAAGAAGCACGCGACATATTGAGATATCCTTGCCAGAAGGCGCTACGTATAAAGAAGGAGACCACCTTGGGGTGCTGCCAATTAATAGTGAGAAAAATGTCAACCGAATTTTAAAACGCTTTGGATTAAACGGAAAGGATCAAGTCATATTGAGCGCAAGTGGGCGCAGTGTAAATCACATACCTTTAGACAGTCCTGTTCGTTTATATGACCTTCTTAGTTATAGTGTAGAAGTGCAAGAAGCAGCCACTCGGGCACAAATACGAGAAATGGTGACATTCACAGCATGCCCCCCTCATAAAAAGGAATTGGAATCATTATTGGAAGAGGGAGTTTATCATGAACAAATATTAAAGAAACGTATGTCAATGTTGGATCTTCTTGAAAAGTATGAGGCTTGTGAAATCCGATTTGAACGCTTTTTAGAACTTCTTCCTGCGCTCAAACCGCGTTACTATTCTATTTCAAGCTCTCCACTCGTTGCGCAGGATTGTCTGAGCATTACGGTTGGTGTTGTTCATGCACCTGCATGGAGTGGGGTAGGGACATATGAAGGAGTCGCTTCTAATTATTTAGCTCAGCGCCATAATAAAGATGAGATTATTTGTTTCATTCGAACGCCACAATCAAACTTTCAATTACCTGAAAATCCAGAAACACCAATTATCATGGTTGGACCAGGTACTGGAATTGCACCATTCCGTGGATTCTTGCAAGCGCGTCGTGTTCAAAAGCAAAAAGGTATGAACTTAGGAGAAGCACATCTATACTTTGGTTGTCGTCATCCTGAAAAGGATTATCTTTATCGTACAGAACTAGAAAATGATGAAAGAGATGGATTAATCTCTTTACACACAGCTTTTTCTCGCCTAGAAGGATATCCTAAAACATATGTACAGCATTTAATAAAACAAGATAGAATCAATTTAATTTCGTTATTAGATAATGGGGCTCATCTTTATATATGTGGTGATGGAAGTAAAATGGCTCCTGACGTAGAAGACACCCTTTGTCAAGCCTATCAAGAAATTCATGAAGTCAGTGAACAAGAAGCAAGGGATTGGTTGGAACGTGTGCAAGATGAAGGACGATATGGAAAAGATGTTTGGGCTGGTATATGAATTTTTCTTAATTGGATAAGTAATATTTCATTCACGAACTTCTTTCGACTAAGTATAACTGTAAACAAAATAAACTGTTTTATAAAAACCCTGTATTTTTTATTGAATATGGGGTTTTCTTATTTTTAAATAAAAGGGGCGTATATGTTGATTCAAAATCCAATAATCTTTATGTATTATATACACAACATGTTAGATTTGAAATACTTAATAAAAAGGGGAAACATCAGGGAGAAGTAGACTTTAATTTAAACTCAACAAAATGCGTAATTGTTGTTACTCATTCACAAGAATTTGCAAAAAAAAATCAGATCCAGCATTTTATTTAAGTAAAATGAAGTTA
This sequence comes from Bacillus cereus group sp. TH152-1LC, assembly GCF_027710505.1. Classification (NCBI taxonomy): domain Bacteria; kingdom Bacillati; phylum Bacillota; class Bacilli; order Caryophanales; family Bacillaceae; genus Bacillus; species Bacillus cereus group sp. TH152-1LC. The sequence goes on from NZ_JAQFNK010000051.1 coordinate 1,823, forward strand.
GTAGTAAACGAAATTAAGAATAGTTAAGAAAAAGCTATTTTTGTCCTTAATTAACATAATTTTCGAAATGTATGAATGCTAATATTTGTTATATGATATATTTATCAAATTATTATTCATGTAGTTTCTATGATGAATCTGTAAGATAGTTTAAGGGTTGAATGTGGATTTGAAATAAAGAAACGATTTTTTGAGAGGAGAAAAGTAAATGTTTATAAGAACAGAAAGATTATTAATACGAAATTTTGAGTTCAAAGATTGGCAAGATGTCCATGAGTATACATCAGATAGCAATGTTATGAAATACATACCTGAAGGGGTTTTTACTGAAGAAGATACAAGAAACTTTGTAAATAGAAATATGGGTGAAAATGCAGAGAACTTTCCTGTGATACTGGTAGATGAAAATATTCTGATTGGTCATATTGTTTTTCATAAATATTTTGGTGACCATACTTATGAGATTGGGTGGGTATTCAATCCTAAATATTTCAATAAAGGATATGCTTCTGAAGCAGCACAAGCTACATTAAAATATGGGTTTAAGGAAATGAAATTACATAGAATTATAGCTACATGTCAGCCCAAAAATACCCCGTCATATCGATTGATGGAGAAAATTGGAATGAGAAGAGAAGGATATTTCAGGAAGTGTATACCCCATGGAAATGAATGGTGGGATGAATATTATTACGCTATTTTAGAAGGAGAGTAGTGTCTCAGAACGCATTGTTTAAATCAAAATCATAATTAAAATGTGGGCGGTTCTCTATGCCCATCAAGCTAACATTATATAAGTTTAATTTCATGTAAGATTTTTAAAAAAATTAAAATAAAGGTTAATTTTCTTAATACAGTATAGTATCTACAACAGTTTATTCAGCAAACGGGCAGGATTGTGAAAGTATTGAGTTCGAGATATCTTCCTAAAAAACATTACTATAATAAAAGGATGACAAAATTTTTATGGTTAGTATGATAATTTGGAAACAGAAGTCAGCTTAATCTATGAAAAACTTATCAGAGGAGTGATGTAAGTGAAACAAAATGTTTACGATAATCCGAATTTCTTCAAAAACTACACAGCGTTGCGTGAAAGTGGAATAAACGCTAATGACTTCATAGAACAGCCAGCAATCAAATCATTAATTCTGTGTTTGAAAGGAAAATCGGTATTAGACTTGGGTTGCGGTGATGGTCATTTTTCAAAGTATTGTATAGAAAATGGTGCAAAAAACGTAGTAGGTGTAGACATATCCAAAAATATGATTGAACGTGCTAAAAAGTTAAATCAGGATGATAACATAGAATTTATGTGTCTTCCTATGGAGGATATGGGACTAACCAATCAAAAGTTTGATCTGATTATAAGTTCCCTCTCTATACATTACATTGAAGATTACTCGGCAATGATTCAAAAGATTAATGAACTATTAAAAAGCAGTGGTGAATTTATCTTTTCAACCGAACACCCAATAGCAACAGCTCGCAAAGGGAGCAACCATTGGATAAAAACTGAGGATGGTAATAAATCACACTGGGCATTAGGTAATTATCAAGAAGAAGGAATCAGAGTACACAACTGGTTTGTTGACGATAGTGTGGTAATTTATCATCGAACAGTTGCCACATTAATAAATACTTTAATTGAACACGGGTTTTCGCTGGATAAAATAATCGAACCACAATCAACTTTGGCAGGGATAGAGAAAATGCCAGATTTAATAAACGAATCGCGAAGTCCATCTTTTATTATAATCAAGTCAAAAAAACAAAATAATATTTAAAAATATCTACCGCAATCTGGGAGCTTTTATTGAATTATGACAACAGCCGTTAAACTGTATGCATTCGAATTGAAAATATTGAACATAGGAGTGAGTGAAAATGGCATATTTACTACAAGTTGATTTTCCGTTTGAAGGTCCTTTTGGTGAAGAAATGGAAAAAGCATTTTTGGATTTAGCAAAAAGTATTAATAAAGAAGAAGGATTCCATTGGAAAATATGGACGGAGAACGAAGAAACGAAAGAAGCTGGAGGCATCTATGTATTTGAAGAAAAACAAGATGCTGACAAATACGCCGAAATGCATAAAAACAGACTGCAAGCATCTGGTATTAAAGATATTAGAGTAAGAATTTTTCACATCAATGAAAAGTTAACGAAACTGAATCGTGGTTATAGTAAATAATAAGGGTTACGGAATTCAAAAAAAGGAGGGGATAATCCCTACTTTTTTGAATTCTTCCTTTATAAAAAAATTCCTATATAAATAGGGATTCGTGTATCTTCATATAGTTCCTTGGAAAAGGTAACGTATGAGAGTTCTTAAACTTGTGAAATTGACGAGAAAGTACTGCGGAAAAAGTTGTATTGAAATAATGATTTATAAAAGGGTACGCCCCTTACTGGGAGGTAAGGGGCACAGGAAATGCAAATTTATTTGTAATTTGCTAAGTTGATTATAACATATATACCCGTCTATACATGTTACAAAATTATGAACATAACTAATATTTAGTAACTAGGAGTGATGAAGGTTGTAGGACTTAAAAATGCGAGAAGAGACCTGATAACAGGTCCGTTTTTGTTATTGTTTTGGCATATAATAAATAATGTTGATTCTCGCGTATCGATACGGGAGAAATAGAGGGAATATCTCATCGCTATACTTTCCTATGAATCTACAGAAAGAGTAGCGTGTTTTTTATTTAGGGATATCTCTTTTTATTAGTTTAATACCGATGTGACAATACGCCATTATTGTTTTTCAGACTTTCCTTGTTCTAGAATGTATGCTCTTTCTTGTTCCGGTGTCGCTAATTCGTATGCTTGACCAGTGCTGTTATTTTCCCATTCCCATAATAAATTATGCTCTGCAACGGATTGAGAGAAATCACCTTCATACCAACGAACCAAAATCTTGAGGTACTGTTCTTTATGTTGTAAGGTTCCACTATTACTTTCATCAATTACTCGACGTACTGTTTCGATGTTTTCTGGAGTCATTTTAATAAATCTTTGCTTTTCGTGAGATAGTACTTTTTGATGAGTCATTTTGTGCATTGCATTGATTATATGACGACCAGAATTGAGGTCAAGTATTACCTCTTCTCCTTTAATTTTCTCAGTTTGCTTTTCCTTAATGTCTGAACCTGCATACGTACCTACTTTGTAACCAGTAAAAATACCAACTGCTATAGTAATAACTAAGCTTAATGTGATTTTAATCCACTTTTTCAAACCTCGTACCCCCTTTTATTGAAGTGTACCATAAAAGAAGAGCTGTATATCCCTATCTACCTGTTTAATCTGCATAAAGAGTCATTATCAGTAGTCAGTGATACTTTACGAGGAACTCCTTGGTCTGGCATTCTCAAAAAAGAATGAGACTGGTGCGATGATTAAACTAGAGGATTTTGCTCTATTACTCACTCCTGATTATATTCTTAATGAAAAGCTTCAATAACATATGATCATTCTTAAGAATGTCATTAAAATGTTAGTGCAGCAAAATAAATTGTGTTATGATGTGAGCAAATATAAAGCTATGTAACGGAGGGATTAACATGCCGCATGTTGTGTTTCGTGGAATTACTACTGAACAATTAAAAAGTATAAGCAAGCCATTAGTAGAAGAACTCGCAGAAATCTGTGAGTGTGGTACGGATAATTTTACCTTGGAACTACCAAATTCTACGTTTGTATTTAATGGAGAAGAAATAGAAGCGTTTCCTCTTATTGAAGTGAAATGGTTCGAGCGTGGACAGGAAATTCGTGATCGATTTGCCAAGGCTATTACTACATATGTAATGGATTTTGGACTTCCAGAAGTAGAGGTTGTATTTACGGTTTTCACAGAATCAGCGTATTATATTAACGGGAAGCATTGTGCAAGTTAGAGCTATTTGAAAGATTTTTATAACATTAAGAAAAGAAATAGGAGAGAATATCCTATTTCTTTTTATTTTTATAATAAAATATAAATGCTAAATCTAAAGTAATGATAATAATTAGAAGTGATAGGTGTATAAGTGCATCAGTTTTTCCGTTTAATAAAGACTTTATAAAGAAATCCCATTCTGTTTCATAGGGAGGCTCTGACCAATTTCGTTGCATTCCGAAAGTTATTCCATTTATCTCTCCGTCTCAAAAAACTCAATCCACTCTCCATCAGGATCAGCGAAGAATATGTAACGTGTTCCATCTGGTAATGTTTCAATTTCTTCTCCTAGTAAAAAGGTTACTTTTTGTTTCTTTAGCCTTTCAATTTCATCCTCTAATGAATCCACTTTAAAGCAAATGTGATGTACTTTTCCTTCTGCCGGAAGAGAAGAGTTATAACCTTCAATGAGTTCGAGTATCGTTTCCTTCGATTCTTCTACACCTAAAAAAGCGAGTTTTAAGTCTGGATTCGGGTGACCCATACGTTTAATGATCTGTAAGCCGACTACTTCTTCATAAAATGAAATAGATGTTTCTAAGTTTGTAACCATAAGTCCGACGTGTTCGATTCTTCTAACTGGCATGTAGACCCCTTCTTTCTGAAAATTATATACAATATGTTATTGAAAATTAAGAAAATAAGCAAGATAAAAACCTTACAAATTTTAGCGTGTTATATGGTATAGTGAGAAAGTATGTTTGGGGAGAAGGAAGGAGATTATACGATGAATACACCTACTCAAACTCCTTCATTATCGGCAACGATGAAAGAGTGGCATTATGCATTAGCGTATGAAATTAAACATTGGAAAACGATAGGTGGTAGTAAAATTTCTATCATGAACGGTCGTTTTTTATATACAGATTATGAAAGTACAGTATACGTATTTCAGCTTATTTCGGAAGTAAGCTTACCGGAAGGTTCACCAATTCGAATTGAGTTCGATGGTGAGGAAGCGACAGGAGAAGTATTATCTGTACATGGATTAGAAATAGAACTGAAATTAAATGACTATATGCAAGGTGAAATACGAGAAGCTGTTTTATACAGTGAACCGTGGCAGTTGTTAGAGCAACTACAAGAGCGATTGAAAGAGGCACATAAAGATAAGTTAAAACGTAATCGTATAAAGCGTCTTGTTGATGGGACGAGCAGTCCGAAACATATTGAGAAGATGAAAAATCCGAAAAATGAATTGGCGTATCGTTCATTTTACAATCCGACAACGTACGTGTGGGGACCACCTGGAACAGGGAAGTCTTACAATTTATCACGTATTATTTCAGCGCATTATCAAAAAGGAAAATCGGTACTTGTATTAGCTCATAGTAATGCGGCAGTGGACGTATTAATGAGCGAAGTAACGAAGCAAATTGAGAAGAAAAAGAAATGGACGCCTGGCGAAATTGTTCGTTACGGTTATAGCCAACATGATCATATACGAAATCATGAAACGTTGCTTGCATCGAAGTTAGTTGAAACGACGAACGGATCTTGGGGAGAAGAAAGACTCTATTTAGAGGAAACACGACAAGATCTTCGTGAAAAGATTTTATCATATAAAGCGACTTCTGCTGATAAGAAGCGTATACAAGAGATTGAAAGTGATCTTCGAAAGCAAAAAGCGAAAATTAAAGAAGTAGAAAAAGAATACATCGAAAATGCAAAAGTAATCGGCGCAACTTTATCGAAATGTGCTATTGATTCACTGATTTATGAGCGTACATTTGATTTAGTTGTCGTAGATGAAGTGAGTATGGCATATGTGCCGCAAATTGCATTAGCTGCTTCACTTGGAAAACGCATCGTCGTATGTGGTGACTTTTTACAGTTACCTCCAATTGCGATGGCGAACCATGAACTCGTTCGAAAATGGCTCGGGGAAGATATGTTTTACCATGCGGGGATTGTTGAGTCTGTCAATAAATCAGAAGGGCATCCGAACCTTTTTATGTTGCAGGAACAAAGACGTATGCATGCGGATGTATCGAAGTTTACAAACTCATTTATTTATAAAAATAGAGTATATGACCATGCATCTGTTTCAGAGCGTAAAGAACTTGCGAAACTACAACCGTTCGCAAATGAGGCAAGTATTTTATTTGATACGAGTCTAATGGGCGCCTTTTCGTTAAAAGATGCTGCTTCAGGTTCTCGTTTTAACATTATGTCAGGTTTAGTAGCGATGCAAATGATGTTAATCGGACTGCTAGATGGTGTTCAATCGATCGGTGTAGTTACACCTTACAGAGCACAATCCCGCTTTTTATCAACGTGCATTAGAGAAATGTTGCAGAGAACGAAATATCAAAACATACCTGTTTTAGCAGCGACGGTTCATAAGTTTCAAGGGTCTGAAAGAGATATGATGATTTTTGATACAGTGGATAGTTATCCGCAAGAACGACCAGGCGTGTTATTCTTTGACCATAAAAACCATCGCCTCGTCAATGTAGCTGTAACGAGAGCGAGAGGGAAGTTCATTCAATTATCAGATTGCCATTATATGCGTAAAAACCTTTCGAGAAAACAAGCTTTATCACAATTAACAGCTCATATAGAACGTCACGGAGATGTGTATGATCGCACGACATCAAGACAATTGTGGGAGCGGAAAATTTCGAAACGTTTACGCTGGTTTATGGAAATGAATCTTGAAGAGCCGAAAGTGTTATTAAAAGATATTTTAGCTGCAAAACGAAAGATTATTATTTCACTTCCAAGCACAAAGCAAGTGGATAAACGAGTATGGCAAGCGTTAATGCGTACAAATGCGCAAATAACAGTGTATAGTGATGGACCAGTTCCGTTAAAAAATGTAAAGTTACAAAGACAAAACAAAGCATTCCCGTTTATCGTAATCGATGATGAAATCTTCTGGGCAGGAGCGCCACTCACATCTCAAATGATGTTTGAAGGTAGTACGGAATTTCCATACGTATGTGCAAGGCTGCAAGCACCAGAAACAATTGGTGTATTAAAAGGGTTTTTAGATATTCGGTAAATTCGGATAGGAATTCCTTGACTTTTAATCGGAATGAACTTAGAATGAATGTAATTTAATATAATTTTATGAAAATTCTTATCAAGAGAGGTTGAGGGACTGGCCCTATGACACCTCGGCAGCAGATTCGTTATGAATACTGTGCCAATTCCAGCAAGGTAACTTGAAAGATAAGAAAGAAGCTCATTTTGACTGTATATGCAGAAGCCTCTTTCTATCTTTTAGAAAGAGGCTTTTTTATGTGAAAATATAAGGGGGAAGAAAAATGGGAGCGACAGGAGTAACGTCACAAAGAAAAATAATTGAAGAGAGTATTGAAAGAAATAAGGAAAAGTACATAGAAACAAGTCACGATATTCATGCGAATCCGGAGATTGGTAACCAAGAGTTTTACGCATCAAGAACGTTGAGTTTATTACTAGGAAGCGCAGGTTTTCAATTACAACACAATATAGCTGGACATGAAACAGGTTTTATCGCGCGAAAAAGTTCAGGAAAACAAGGACCAGTTATCGCATTTTTAGCTGAGTATGATGCTTTACCAGGACTCGGTCATGCGTGTGGTCACAATTTAATTGGCACAATTAGCGTTGCGGCAGCGATCGCATTATCAGAAACGCTTGAAGAAATTGGCGGGGAAGTTGTCGTGTTTGGTACTCCGGCTGAAGAAGGAGGGCCAAACGGTAGTGCGAAAGCGAGTTATGTAAAAGCTGGTTTATTTAAAGATATCGATGCGGCACTTATGATTCATCCGAGCGGAAAAACAGCGACAACGAGCCCTTCACTAGCAGTCGATCCACTTGATTTTCATTTTTACGGAAAAACAGCTCACGCCGCAGCTTCACCAGAAGAAGGAATTAACGCATTAGATGCGATTATCCAGCTGTATAACAGCATTAACGCACTTCGCCAACAACTTCCGTCAGATGTGAAAATTCATGGTGTTATTACAGAAGGCGGAAAAGCACCTAACATTATTCCTGACTACGCTGCAGCAAGGTTCTTCATCCGTGCAGCAACGAGAAAAAGATGTGCGGAAATAACAGGAAAAGTAAGAAGTATCGCAGAGGGAGCAGCATTAGCAACAGGTACGAAAGTGAAAATTCATCAATTCCAAAATGAAATCGATGAACTACTCGTAACAAAAACATTTAATGACGTCGTAGCCGAAGAACTAGAATTACAAGGTGAGGACGTAAATCGGAAAGAAAGATTTGGCATCGGCTCAACAGACGCAGGAAACGTAAGTCAAGTCGTACCAACAATTCACCCATACATTAAAATCGGTCCAGACAATTTAATTGCACATACGAATGAATTTAGAGAAGCAGCACGTTCAGAATTAGGAGATAAAGCATTAATTACATCCGCAAAAGCACTAGCAAATACAGCGTATCGATTAATTACGGAAGAAGGGTTGTTAGAGAAGGTGAAGGAGGAGTTTAGAGGGGCGCAGAGGAATCAGGGGTAGATGGTTAAAGGGAGTGGGGGGATCCACTCCTTTTCTTTTTTGCGTAACACTGATGCTAAGATTTTTTTGCAGTAAAATCAATGTTAGTAGAATTTTTTTAATCAAAATTTTTTCAAAATTAACATAAATGCTTGCAACATTTAAATTAGTACTATATAGTTCTAGTTATGACAAAGGTAAAATTAATGAATCAAAAACGTGTGATTGAAGTAGCTGCAACATTATTTTTAGAAAAAGGGTTTGCTTATACAAGTATGGATGAATTAGTACGTGTAAGCAAAGTTTCAAAGTCTAATGTGTATTATCACTTTTCTAATAAGGAAGTATTATTAGAAGGGGTCGTTGATTATTGGATTGAAATGTATCAATCTGCAATTGATGACGTACTTTCTCAGACCCAATTTTTAGTTGAAGATCGTATCCAACTGTTTTTAAAACAATTATCACAAGGAGTTCAGTCGAGAGAGTATAAGGGGAGCTGTCCATTTATTACTCTTTATATTCAAAGTCCTAAACAGGCCACGCAAATAAAAGAAAAAATAGGTCTTTTTTTTACAGGATTACAAAAGAAAGTTTCTCTATTACTTAAACAAGGGGTAGAGAATGGAGAATTCAGAAATACGATTAATATTGATGAGGTTGCATCCCTTTTTATTACAAATCTTGAAGGAGCGTTATTTATTTCAGAAACATTGAAGGATGCAACTGTAATCACGAAAACAGCAGATCATTTTTTAAAATTGCTTCGATAAAAGAAGCATTTTTTTTACATCAAATTAGTACTGTATAGTACTAAATGGAGGTCTTATATGAGAACAGTATTTTTAATTGGTGGAACAGGCTTTATTGGAAAGCAATTAGTGAAAGAATTAGCCAAAGAGGATGTTAAAATCCTTCTTTTAGTGAGGTCGAAAAGTAAAGCAATACGCCTTTTTCAAGAAAGAGGCATCTTACAAAAGGCAGTTATGCACTTTATTGAAGGTGATTTGACGAAAATAGATTTAGGTCTAAGTGCTGAAGATAAGGAGAGGGTATTGAAAACGGATGTGATTATTCACGCAGGAGGCCCCATGGATATTCAAGCGACAAATAAAGAGGCATCTTCCGTATTTTTAAATGGTGCAAAACATATTAGTGAATTAGCTAAAAGTATTCATCAATTGAAGGGCTTGCAACAATTTATTCATGTTGTAGGTTATATGAGTCCCTTTGATGATAAAAATAGCAAGATTGCAATTGATGCGTTTAAAGAAGGAAACAATGATTTGAAAATAAAAAATCCATATGAGAGAACAAAATTTTTAGCAGATCTTTATATCCGTCACCAGGCATCAGCGGTAGGTTATCCGCTTTCTGTAATTAATCCGCCAACTGTAGTCGGTAGTAGTAAAACAGGGAGTACAGAGCAGATAGCAGGATTAGGTTTGCTTGTGATGAGTATGCGAAGAGGGCTCATGCCAGTGATTCCTGGAGGTAAGGGATATAGGTTACCACTTATTTCAAACGATGAGCTTGCGAAGTTTATTGTGCAGGTTTTCAGATTGGAACAACCGACTATTCAAACATATACACTTGTTGAAGACAAACAGCACGATCAGAACATTGCTGAATTATTAAGTATTATGTCGGAAAGTATGAATATGAGGGCACCAAAAATCTCTGTCCCAATGCCACTTATGAAAGCAATTATGAATAGTGGAGTAAGTAAAATAACAAAAATTCCTTCGGATGGACTGAATTTTATTACAAAACGAAAATTTTCAAATGTTTCAGCGAAAAAAATTATGGGAGGAGATTGGTTTAAGGAGACGAGTGTAATAAAATTTTTCCCTGCCGTAGTAGCAGATCTGGATTATCGAATGATATATCAAAATGGCCAGCATAATCATTTATTTAAACGAACATTATGCGATAACACTACCCTTTATCAATTACAAGGAGAGGGTAAACCATTTATTTTATTACATGGTTTATTGAGTGATGGAGAGGATTTATTTCCTTTAGCACAAGAGCTTCATGAAAAAACTGGTCAACCTGTATGGATCTTGGATCTTCCAGGTTTGGGACGTTCTCCTTTTAAACGAGAGAAAAATCTCGTCCATGTTGTAATATTGGCTTACGTTAAACTTGTGAAAAAATCATATTCATGTATAATACAATTGATGTATGATACATTAGTTGTAGGAGGGTGACCTTTTTGAAA
>NZ_JAQFNK010000052.1:0-8779 GCF_027710505.1 Bacillus cereus group sp. TH152-1LC
TCTAAACCTACTGACATTGCTTCTGTAATCATAGTACGAACATATCGTTCCACCCATACTGGACCAAGCTTCAACATGTCATTTGCTAGTGGAATAAATGCTGTTAATTTCAGTTGAGTAATTGATTCTTTTCGGAATGTAGCATTTAATTGTCCTTTAATATCACCAAATAACGGTCCCCATACAGCTGCACCCTCTGGATCTCCATAAATAAATTCTGTCACGGCTCCTAAATTCTCTAAACCGATATGATCTAGCAACGGATGGCCTTGAACTAAATCATCAAAAATTCTCTCTTGTGTTGTCTTAGGTAAAGTATCAGTAGACTTAAAGCCGCCATCTTCCACAACTGCATTAAAGAACTTCATTTCTTCACTTGTTAATACATTAGCGCCACGAGACTGCATAATAGAACGATCTACCATTGATTCATTCACTTGATTTAAAATATCTGCTCGTACATCTGTAGCAAGTGCTTCAATCATGGAATTTAGTGCTGCTGATTGTTCTTCTGCTGTACCTTCCTGTGTTGCTTTTGCAAAAGCCAGTTTCTTCTCTTCGAAATTATTAAACTTAATAACCATATCTTATTTTCCTCCTAAAGTTAAAAAGAGCGTACTCAGATTCTGTTTTGTATTAACAGGCTCTTGAATAGGCTCTTTTGGATTTTTATTATTTGGCTGTTTCATATACTTAGCTACTATATCTTCTTTAAAATTTTCTACAACTTCCACTTCTTCATCTTCTTGCGTATCATCAATTTCAATTTCATCAGCAATTTCATCAGCTAAACCAAGTGCGACAGCTTCTTCTGCTGTTAGCCATGTTTCATCTTTTAAAAGTTGTTTTAATTCTTCGTCTGTCCCAACAAAACGTTTTTTATAAGATGCCGCTAAAGCTGAATCAATCTTTCGTAAATCTCGTGCTGTTTTTTCAAATAAATCTGCATTTCCATATTCAAAGGTACTTGCTTGATGAATCATCATCATAGTATTACTAGGCATAATGATCTTATCACCTGCCATTGCAATTACAGACGCGGCACTAGCTGCCCAACCATCAATATGAACTATAATTTCCGCACTATGCTGCTTTAACTGATTACAAATTGCTACACCGTCAAATGCGGAACCTCCACCCGAATTAATATGAACGTGAATTTTTTCTGCTTTAACATCTTGAATTTTTCTTCTTACTACTTCAGCATTGTTTTCACTAAACCATCCACCAATTGACCCATAAACAGTTAATTTGTATTCATTTTCACCTTTAGCTTCAAAACGAATATCTCGTTTTAAGTTCAAAAGCTTATTCATATTCACATGCTCCATCATTTCTCACCCCCTTCAGATTCATTTAATTTTGTATAGTTCTTCGTAATATGATGGATATTTAGATTTGGATCATCCGACTCCTCATAATCTACTTCTGAACGAATTTCATTTCCTGTAAATGCACTTGAAGAAATGAGTTTATCAATACTTGTCGCAAGATCAAATATACTTTGATAGGAAACAGCCTTAACCTCAATTTTTCGTCCTAAAAGATATTCACTCATTTCAAAGAATTTAACGTTCGCTTCATCAGATAGCTTTTTTAATAATGGTCGTACTGTGAAAAGCATATAATTTTTCGTTTGCTTTTCTACATCAGCCATTTCTCCATATATCAGAGCTATAGGAATACCAATTGCCATAGCTACTTGATTCAAGAAACCATTTGTTACTTTATTGATTTCTTCCACACTTGGACCATTTGCAACACCATCGTATATCTCGTTATAATTAATACCTTTTTGCTGTGGAACAATAGCTATATCTTTTGAACCGATTGACTTATACATATTGTCTATAAACTCTTGTAGCTTTGCTATTTGTTCCTCAGTTTTAGCACCAATCATATCCATATCAACCGTGCCACGAACTTGATTTTTACGTTTCTGTGAGTTTAATATCCTACCAAATAAATCACCGTAATCTTCAAATAATCCATCAATAAGTGGAGATAATTTATCATTTCGATACTTCAAATGAATAACTTCGCTTTGCTTAAAACTTCTCTTAAACGTATAATCTTTTACCCTTACATCAGTAAAAATATCTTCAAACACAGCGTACTCATTATGTTGAAATCCATCTGCAATAAGTAAATCACCATCATCTGCTTGTATGACTAAACACTCATTATCATAAATAAGTTTGCGAACAAACCTTTCCCAAAAGGTACTTGCGGTCATATTCTTGTTTGGTCTTACGTTTAATCGATAATACAGCTCATTCTTCTTAAATTCTTTACCATTTCTTACTCTAAATTCAGATTGACTAATCGTCCTTCCTAAAAATGAGACACATGTATCAATCGCCAAACGTTTCATATGAAGCCTGTTTGCTGTATCGGTTAATGCATCCAGATCCAACATAAATTCTAGTTCTTTATTTCTTCTAAACACTGAACCTAACCATCCAATTGTCATCACCCCCTCTTAAAATTTCAACGCATTCAGCAAGTCCAATGCTGCACCAACATCTTTTTCTCTTACCTCGTCCGCTCGATACATAGCATGTACAAACGCTTGGAATCCATCTGTTTTTCTACGAACTGGCTCTTTCTTTTCATATATTTTATTTCCATCTTTCCTTATAACAACGAGTACATTATTGGTATACCAACGCATTAACGGATTATCACCAAAAATAATCTGACGATGTGCAAATGCAACTTCAATTCTAGGGGCGAGCAATCCATGAATAGCTTTCGGATTCCTAATGACTTCAACCTCAAACCCAGCATCCTCGAAAAGTGTCCGTAGCAAATCTGCACGATAATTATCCATTATGATTTTCTTAATATTATAATGATTTCGCATTTCAACAAACCAAGCAACTATAGTATTTGGATCAATTGTTTCTCCTTCCACGACTGTTAGAAGACCTTGTTCTTCCCATTCCCGTATTGGTGCAAACTTCTTCTTACCAGCCGTTTCAGCATCCTGTTTTTTCGAATAACTGTAGTATTTATCAACGAATTCCTTTCTAGCATACGAATGAGACTTCCATATATAATCACCATTACCTCTAAACAGCAATCCGCACGCTGCAAAATCACGAATCATCGCATAATCGAGCGCGCCAATACATTCTTGACCACGTAAGTCTGGTATCTCCCGATCTGTCGCTGCAATCTCTTCCCACTTCGCGACAGACCTTTCTAAATCTGTAACGGGTAAATTCATTCGCTTTGTCATAAACTCTTCTCTATTACTAGGGTCGTCCTCTAAATCTTCATATTCTTCTTTTATCGTTTCGAATAAGCCTTCTGCATACTCGCTTAAGGGCTTTGACAACATAGGATTAGCAAGTTCCCAATTATCAATATCATCAACTTGACTTTCATCATTTAGTTTACAAATGAATGGAAAAACTGCATTAGGACGAGCTTCGCCTTTTAAAACCTTCATTGCTTTTTCTTTTAACTTATCTAAAAATCCATCTCGTACATATCCATCTGTACCAATATAAAACTCACGCGGATTTTTCTTTTTCCCCAAACCACTGATATGAACACGAACATCTTTATTACTTTCATATTGATGTATTTCATCAAACACAACGGCACCATCACGCAAACCATCTTTTGTTTCTCCATTTGAAGTTCTGTACTTCAATATACTTTTCGTAACTTTAGAAGTAGTTTGAGTCTCTGTTGCTTTAAATCCTTGCTTTAAAATTTCATATTTACGAACAGTGTCTTTCACTTCATCAGGACTTGTCTTTGCTTGATCTTCGCTATTTGCAACAACTGAAATGTTATATTTAGGAATACCATGCAATTCACTAATTAAAAAATGAGTAATGACGGATATTAAACCGTTTTTCCCACCACCACGCCCTAACATCCACAAGAATTTCCGGTAAAAAACACGGTCATTGTTCTTATAAAATAAGAAAACGAATGCTATTAAGAATTTTTGAAATGGCTGTAATGGAAAATACCACTTTCCCCCAAAGCGGATACACTTCTCAATCATTTCATCATCAAAATACAAATCGTCTCTGTTCAAAATATATTTTTCTAGATATTCAATTAACAGTTCTCTTTCTTTGTTTAACTTTATCTTTCCAGATTGGTAGAGCTGTATATATTCTTCCACATATTTTTGTTTAATCATATTAGATCACTTGAATCATATCCAGACTTAGAACCACCAACTTTAGGAACGAGCTTTATATCTCTTCCCAAAGCAATTAATGAACTGTTAATTTTATTCCTCTCACTTATAAGAGGGTGGGCTTTAACAAAAACTTGAGAACCGTTTTTTATCGTTACGGACTCGCCTTCTTTATTAATGGTTTTATTTATTTTTCTAAATGCTTTTACAAGATCAATGTATCTTTCTACCTTTTCAACTTCGACTAAATCGGTAATATCAATACTATTCATGAGCTGTTCTTTTAACCTCACAATGCTAACAGCCATCTACCCACCCCCCTTACGTGCGTAAAATTGAAAAAAACCTGACAGTTAACCCCCTCCTCCGGTGCCCCTTAGAGCAATTTTTGATGAAATATTTTAAGGGGGGTGTTATTATCGAATCATTTTTACCACTTTTCATCGTGTTCCCATTTATTTTGTTTCTTTTTGTAAACTCTTCCGTGTTCTTTATTATGGCAATCCACACAGACTGTTTCTAAATTATCTATTTCTAATGCAAGTTCTGGATGATGTTCGAGTTCTTTTATATGATGGACAACGAGCTGTATCTTCTTACGCTTTGCGCTCTCACTGTATTCATTGGTATCCACACGAACACTACCATTACGCTTACACGCTTGGCATTCATGGTTGTCACGTTTCTTTACTTGTTCACGTATCCTCTTCCACTCACCACTGTCATAGAACTTACGCTTCTGTTGTTTGGTTTTATATTCCTTCATTCCCTCTCTACTTTCGAACTACTCCTCTGAACAACCATCTATCAACCCTTCTTTTTAATCTCATAAAAAAGGAAGGATTGAATTGCTTTTGATTCTTTTCATCATTCTTTACTAATTCTTCTATTGTCGAATCCGCAAGATGAGTCATTGAATAAAACATAGGTTGTTGCCCATACATTTTATAATACTTAAATTGCATTTCACCAATTCCTACTACCGTTCGATTTTTAAAGTACCTACCATAGGTTATATCGTCCATAGGACGAAGGCCGAGCACATCAATTTTCTTTTGTAAATTTGTTTCGATGCGTTCCATCTTCTCCACTCCTTATCTTTTCCCATTAAAAAACACCCGATTGGGTGTTTACTAATTTATATTCGTCACTTTGGTATATAAAACCAAAATTAGTAAATAATAAAAGTGGATGAAGAACTTTCACTACGGCTTTGTACATTGAATGACCCCAATTAGCTATTCTACATCTTTGAAATGTATGAATATGTATGAATATGTATATGCTTCATCCTTTCAGTCACTTCATGAAGGATAAGGAACGTACTGTGTAATTCACATTAAAACTACACCATATTTTCTTTTGTTACAATTATACAGTCGTTCTTTATTCCTTTTCCATTCTTTACATATTTAGGTTTCCTAACAGGAAATAGACTTCCATCCATACTGGAGTATCTTCTCTCATTTTGTCCTTGCCAAGGACATTTTTGTCAATTCCATTGTATATTCCTCATGTTATAATAATAATCCCTTAATCATATTTGATATCACATACAAGTTATATCAAACCTTTCTGTTTCTCTATTTGCACAGTTGCTTGTCATCCACAATTGATGAGGCAGCTGTGCTTTTTTATCTATTCCTTCAGGAATTCATCCATAGCTTTATCTAACAAATTAACATTGCTTCTTTGCTTTGTTGTATTATCTTCTATCTCATTACACATTGGAATAACATGCTCTAATTTCTTTTTATCAATATGTTCGTTTACAATATCTTCTCCTACTATTGGAAATGAACGTACCAATGATGACAGCTTGTTCTTGTTTTGTTACAGTAGATTCATTCCCTCTCCTCCTCACAAGAAAAAAAGCACTCCCCCTATGGAATGCCTTTGTTTCTTGATTCGTTGAGTTTCATTCACATCTTCGGCTTGATTATATATGAAATAGTTTCATTTCATATGATAGGATATACGACCGCGCCCTATAGATGCTTGTCTATGTGACTATCATACGCCTAATTAAATCACAACGTTTTCTCCTATCAAAGAAAAAGGGAGCAGCCAAAATGAAATGGCTACTCTTAAGGAAGCCCTATTATAGAAAGGAGCTCTATGAATGAATAGGTACCAACTAAATGGTTGTCCCATACCTTAATATATGATCACCTAACCAAATCGGTTACTTTTTTTGGTAAATAAAACAAAAGAAGTGCGTAATCAACGGGCTATGAAAAGATGCTTTGATGTCCCTTAATACTTTTGGTTTTAAAAACCATATTTACTTTGTCCTTTGGTTCCATTCTCAACTCATTTACATATAGTATCTCGAACCCTTACTTTTCGAACTATTATTTGTTCATGACTCACACACATAACAATAATAGTGAGTGTAAATTCCAGAAAACGGGTACGCTGGCACATGTACTCGTTTTTTACATAATCAAAAAAAGGTATCCATAACCAAAAGTAGAATATAGTATACATCCAGTTCCTAGTGTAATTCTTTGTATATATGTGTTGGTGAGGCGATTTCATTCGCCTCTTTTTTCTTAATTCATTTTTATTGGTATCAAAAACCAATTTAAAGCCTATAATACAAATAGAGGAAGAACCTACCATCAAATTGATGCACTGCATGCGCTAATACCCACTCATGTATCGTACCAAATGATATCCGTCATTCTTCCTCCCATTTCTATTCCGAAGGTTGAAGAATGCACAGAATACCTTTCATCTAGAATAACCAACCACACTTATATATTCTTGCATTCTTCATTCCTTCATCCATCTATAACCATTAAACCTTCCCCCTCATACTTATTTCTTCTTTTGCTTCCATACCCCATTCTTTTTATAATACGTATCTTCTCTATTCATAAAGTCCGATGTACGACCCGGAATATTATATTTTTTATTCTTTTTCTTCTCTTTTTTCTTCCTTCTTTTTTCCTCCTGAAAATCTGATTTCCATTGCTTTAACATATCCTTTTTCACTCGCATCAATTTCTGCCTCTCCTATATACATATACATATACATATACATATACATAAGATTATTCTAAATGAAAAAAGAAAAAACAAGAATCATATATATTACCTGTATCAAGAGACAAATTCATATGTACTAAAAAAGAATAACTGAACATCATTTACTCTTGTATGAAAAGCCTATATCGTTATTGGGTAAGGAAACTAACTTTTCCCTCCCCTTCGAATTACCTAAACATCATTACAACAACCTGTTTACAATTTATTAAGTAACTGAAAGGAGAGCAAAAGCTCTCCCTAATAACGGTAACATTCAATCTTTACCATCTGCTGGTTTCGGATTTTAGTATGCCACCAATATGGGGCGTTTAGATATTGAATTATAAAGTTTTTCTTGTGAGCCATGTTTTCCGCCACCTCTCACAATACAAATATAACACGATCATTCCAAAACAACCCGCACTTTTTCTGCCAAAAAGCGGTCAAGACTCTGCCACCTTTTTATTCTCTTATTTCAAATGTCTTAATTTCATTTGTTAGCTCTACTGGAACCCCTAAAAATATTTGTTCCAGATTCACCATTTTCCTGTAAATTAACCACTCCGGGTATGCCAATTGTTCGAGTATCATTCTATAATAATCTGGGTTTAACCTTAATGTGTCAGGATTTGCTCCCTTTTGCATTTGAAATTGAACCAATGCTTGTAACAGCTTTTCACACACCATCTGCTTCACCTCTTCCTTATTATATATAACTTGTATACGCAAAAGGACAAATTTATGCTTTTGACTTACCCATATCTTATATTGTGTGTAACTGACCCCTTCGCCGAATCCCTTGATATCATTGACTTAATTAAACTTCCCCTTTTGAGTTACACAGTACGAAATTTATGAGTAACTGTATAGAATTAAAAAGAAAAAGCAATGCTTAGATTTTAAACCTAGTCATTGCTTTATCCATTGCATCTTGGTTTACACCTATATAACGTAACGTGACCTTCTCTGACGAGTGATTGAATATCTCCATGAGTAATGCTATGTTTTTCGTTTGCATGTACATATGATACCCGTACGTCTTTCTAAGCGTATGCGTACCTATTTCATCTAATCCGAACTCTGCTGCAGCTATACTTAATATCTTATATGCCATACTACGACCGATAGGACGATTCTTCCCTTGCCTACTTTGTAATAGAAACTCATTGTCTTCTCTTTCTTCAATAAACCATTTAAGTTCTCTTTTTAATGCTGCAGTAATTTGAATACGTTTTTGTTTCCCTGTTTTCTTTTCCCTCATAGAGATATGGCTCCCTTTGACATCTCCTACTTTTAATTTCAAAATATCTGATATTCTGAGACCTGTATTAATGCCCATAATGAAGAGAATGTAATTACGTAAGCTTTTTTCCTTAAAATACTCTTTTAACTGTTGTATTTCTTCTGGATCACGTATGGGCTGGACAAAATTCATAGGTCATCACCCCCGTATTGCTTCTCTTTCTCATAAACTTCTAATCTAAGAGCAAAAGCAAGCTTATATATAGATCAAGTTTAATATTTTAACAATTGTTCAACACCTAATCTTTGTAAAACTTTTTCTGGACATTGAGCGAT
>NZ_JAQFNK010000053.1:0-8493 GCF_027710505.1 Bacillus cereus group sp. TH152-1LC
ACACGGAAGTTAAGCTCTCTAGCGCCGATGGTAGTTGGGACCTTGTCCCTGTGAGAGTAGGACGTCGCCAAGCAACTGTAAGACGAGTCAGTATGACTCGTCTTTTTTGTATGCTTTCATACCTCTGTTAATTGCTTGTTTAACTCCTTCTAAATAGGCAAATCCATGCTTTTTATCTGGTTCTAAGTAAGTACCTTCTGCCCACTCATTCCACGCATTAATAAATAAAAACTCGCTATCATAAAGGGAGAACGTACGGTGAATTTGTTTGCTTAAATATATTGTGAACTTCTCAGGGGTAGAGCCTACAAAGATGCTGCTATTTAAGTCTTTGCGGCGTGCTGTGTTGTCCCAGTCAACAAAGGCACCGGGAAATGTTTTTTTCTTTGGAGGAGATCGCTTTAGTATATACATCCACACTTTATCATAATCCCAAGCGTTTATTTGTTTACCAGATTCATATATTATCTTATTGATGTCTGAAGAGCTATCATGAGCAATTGTATAAAAAGGCTCGAATTGAATGCTAGCATCGAATCCATTTATATTAGGAAGTGGAAAGCTGTTTAATGTTTCTACAAAGTATATACCTTTCAAACCATGTTCTTGTGCGAGTGTATCCCAGTAATTTAGCATTTGCTCACAATCAGGGATGTGCCCAGGACGATAAATAATAAATAGTGGTTTATCATCTATACGGATATACCTCTCATCTTGGAAAGCTTGCAATAAATACTCAAAGTGTTCTTTCCAATCTGATGATTCTCCGTAATCTTGAGGCATTAATATGTGACTATCAAGACCATCCCAAGTTTTTGTCCACGGTTCATTTGCCCAAGAAAGGCAAAATGGAAAATCTGGTTCCTTCATCTGAAGTACCTCATTAAATGGTGTCTCCAATAGCCTTTTTCCTTTAAACCAGTAATGGTAATAACAAAAACCATATATGCCGTGTGCTTTGGCGATTTCTGCTTGCCACTTTCTTACGGATGGGGTGGTTAAGTCGTAATAAAAATCTTGATAAGGTTCTCTAGGTTGATAATGTCCTGAAAATAAAGGTCGTGCACTTTTCGTATTTGTCCATTCAGTAAAACCTTTTCCCCACCATCGGTCATTTTCTTTTATTTGATGAAACTGTGGTAAGTAAAAAGCGATTATTTTCAAGATATATCCCCCTTATGTTCTTCGTAGTTCAAGTGGTGGGAAGTTACTTTTGGTTTTTTGGATCTAGTTTAAAGCGCGAGATATGTTATTTACTTACTGTTTGTGTATGCTCCATAATGAATTCATTTTTACAGTTTGCTCGATATAGATGAGATAAAAAATGATTTTCATTATGAAATTACGCGCATTATCATGAATGAAAAGGATTAATCTTTTTGGAGAACAAATAGGGCTTGGGGTAATCGGTTTACATCATCAAAAAAGTCCCGTAGCTTTAAATACTTCTCATAGTGATTTTCAATATAAGTTCTAGGTATAACGGTTTCCCCGTAGAAGCTACTATTTCTAACATCTCCAGCTCCCGTAGGGCTGTGGACAAAATTTCCGCTTTCATAATCCGAGATGGCACGATTTATATCTGGAAAAGCTTGAGATAAAGTTTTATGCCATCCCGTTTGAATTAATTCAGGGTGTTCCTTAAATTGTTGACAGAAATCGAGAAAATAGCGTGCTTGTGTTGTGGCGATGAAGATTCCACCTGGACGAAGAACTCTTGAAAATTCCTTTATCCAATTTTCTGCAGTTTCTTCGGATAAATGTGAGAATACAGAATAAGCGAATATGATGTCTAATGAATTATCATTAATAAATTCTACAGGAGGTTGTGGGGGAGCTAGTTTATATCTGCCTCTTCCTAACGTTTCATTACAAAGGTTAATCATTACAGGGTCTACATCAATACCAAGTAAATTTTTATGGCGAACATCTTTGAAAAAGAAGCGTATGATTCTTCCCCATCCGCAACCGAAGTCTAAAATTTTCCGTTCTTTATTCAAGGGAACGCCTAAATTATGGGCATATGTTTTTACAAGGCTATAAAACAAATATGCTTCATAAAGAGCATGTTCATAGGAAGCACCTACAAACTGTTGTTGAATTTCTTCAGGGGGGAACGTAGGTACTGGGATGCCATTTATCTTTGTTTGGGAGCAACTTTGTATAAATAGATTTAGAAGTTCAATATCAGATAGTGGACTAACAAGGTTATCAAATTCACTTCCTAACTTAAAGTTATTCATTTGTTAAACCCCCGAATGCTGTAGTGATTAACAGCTACTTACATGTTTTTTTACTAACAAAAACATGTAAAAATTCAGCATCTAACCCAAGTGATCTATCCTTTTGTAAATAAACAATGGTATACATATTTGCATGTTTATAAATATATTCAATCATATCTTGACCCCAATCAAATGTTACTAAAGACCCATTCTCATCAATAGGATTACCATGATAAATCGGCTCTTCCATATACTCAATTCCTTCTTTATTGATTCTTGCTCTTTGCAAAGTCCTTGGGAGTGTGTGATACCAAGGGACAGTAAATACATGAGCGCCGCCAGGCTTTAATACACGCTCTATTTCTTTAAAGGCTTTGTTTGGTTCCATTACATGTTCAAAGACATCTTGAGTAATGAATAAATCAAAAGATTCATTTTGAAAAGTCATGTCTTCTAAGTTCTCGCATCTAATTCCTTGAAAGTATTGGCCAAGAGGATAGTTTTTAAAGTATTGAGAGTATGTATAGTTTTTGCAGTTTTTTATTAGTAGTTGAGTTGTAATCCCTCCAGGAGAGGATTCGTGGATATGATAGGAACCCCATTTTGGAAAAAATGTATTTAAAACATGGATTAGAGCTCGCTGCCTTGGTATAGAGTGGCATGTAGAACATAAGTAATGATCTCTGAGCCAATCATTATGCTCTATAAATGTAGCTTTTTTCTCACAAATAACGCAATATCCATTATTGTGCTTCAAATTACCTTCCACATGACATCACTCCTGTGTAAAAAATGCATATGACACATGCGTCAACAATCAGTGAACTCAAAGAGAGTGGGTGAAATTTAGGGAATCAATTGGGAGAAGGGAATAATTAGCGGTGGAGAACCCCGCGCTAATTAAAGTTTCACTTTATGCTATGCGATACATTTGCTTTTATTCATTGAAGAATGTATCGATTTAAAATATCCCTTTTGTGTACGGATACATTTCAAAGTCTTGTGCATATATTTCTGTAACTAACGCCATGGTCTCTTCATCATAAAAACTTTCATATGTTGGAAAGCGAGGGAAGGCGGCATCCGTAATGCTGAGCTCTGCATAGCTTCCTGTATAAAGCATTTTATGAGCGCGATGATGATCTGAATTTGCAAGTAGCGCTAAATTGGATTTAATCAAATCGTACGTATGTTCTAGTTTGGTGATTTGAGTATTAAAATCTTCTAAAGGAATATAGTATTGGATGAATTTTTCTTCACCTGGAACGTATTGTTGGCTAAAATGTATGTCCATTGCTAGGGAATTGGAACCGAATGCTCGAACGTAATATAAAAATTGTTTAAATGATATTCCTCGGTTACTATATTTGTCATTATATAAATAATGGCGGATACTTTCCCATTGAGGGCTAGCATATGGATTGTCAGCAAGTAATAAAAATGAGCTGACAGCCCTTGTATAGGGATTCCGTACAAGTTTACAAACATCTTTATTTGATGCTAGAAGACTATTTTGTAACTCTGGTATGTAATTTATATTGTTTTTATATACCCAGAACTCATAGTAATGAATAAAGTCATGGTATTTCTTTGCTTCATTAAACAATCCAATTTGAAAAAAGAACCAATTAGCTAAAGTAGTGCATCCGCTTCTATGGCTCCAGAATAGTATAAGGGGAAAGTCTTTATGGAAATGTGGAATTCGATCTTTATGTAGGATTACCTGATTTAAAAGTTCTTGATTTACATTCTTCATAAATGTAGTGCTCCTTTTTGAAAGTTTTATTTATAGAGAGGGAAAGCTTTTACTAATCCAATATATTCATAGGGATGAGTAAATATTATGAGTGTTTTTTTCGGTTAGCTTATATAAGGTAGTAATCCTAAAAGGAAAATATAAAATAAAGATAATGAAAATTTATTAGGGGCATACAATTATAAGAGAATAAATAATAGAAGTGAATAAGTTCATTTATTTGTATTTCTAGGTGTGATAAGCAAAAATCTTATTACTAGAGAGGATACTATGAGGAAGAATAATTATTTAATAGTAGGTGGAAATAGTTTCATTGGTATTAACCTCGCGTTCGGTTTATTAAAACAAGGTCAAAATGTAAAAGTATTTTCCAGACATATAAATAATTTCCCTCAAAATATTATAAGTGAGGTTGAGTTTATTAAAGGTGATTTAGCAAATGTTGATGATATTTATAAAGCTTTAGTGAACGTGGATATTATTATTTATTTAGCTGCAACGTCTAATGTAGCAACTTCAATTGAAGATGTTTTTGGAGATATAAACAGTAGCTTTTTTTTTCTTAACTTCATGGAAAGCGTTAAAAATTTCCCTATTAAAAAAATTGTATTAGCATCTTCTGGAGGCACGGTTTACGGTGAACCTGAATATTTACCTATTGATGAGGAACATCCGTTAAAACCACTTTCTCCTTATGGAATAACAAAAGTGTCGCTTGAAAATTATTTGTACTTTTATAAGAAAAAATATGGAATGGATTATGTTGTATGTAGATATTCTAATCCATATGGAAAATATCAAAATCCTTTAAAGAAAGTTGGGGCGATAAATTGTTTTTTGTATCAGCATCTCAGTAATGAAAAGATTAATATATATGGGAATCCACAAGAGATTATTCGAGATTATATTTATATCGATGATTTAGTTGAAATCACTATACAACTATCACAATTAAATCGTTTGAAATCTTGTGTGTATAACATAGGGAGCGGCAAGGGTCTCTCTTTAAAACGAATTATAGTAGAATTGGAGAAATTAACGGAACGAAAAGTGGACTTTATCTGCTATAAACAAAGGCAAGAAAATGTTCGAAAAATCATTTTAAATATAGATAGAGTAAGACGAGAATGTAATTGGGAACCGAAAATAGATTTCAAAAGTGGAATTAGATTAAATAAGCTATGGATTGAAGAGTTTTTATATAGTAAAAAATAATAAACCATGCCCTACTTCTGTATAAGTAGAGCGTGGTTTATTATTTTATTTCTTTTTTTATTACCCAAAGATCCTGATGTTCCCACCAAAAACCTTCAGTGTATTTTTTGATGATAGGGTTATAAGGTAATAATTTAATTTTGTCACATACGTAAGAGGGGCTAACGATCGTTTGCCCGTATTGATGAACATCTAAATCCAGTTGTTCACTAGAGGGGAGAAACCAATAACCCTGTTCATTTAAATCGGGAAAGCCGAAGTACTTTTTACTTTGATATCCATGAGTTGTGAAAATGAATAATCCTCCAGGGGAAACAGTATTATACAATGTTTGAAGCCAACGAAACCAAGTTGTATCAGGCATATGAGAAAAAAAGGATAGACAAAAGACGATATCATACGTAGACGAGGCCAATTTTACTTGTTCAGGTTCAGGGTGAGATAAGATAGAAGAAGTATTTAATGTGTTTTCAATAAAAGTAATAGCCTCTTCATGTATATCACAGGTAGTTATACTTAAGTTCGTTTGTAAGTTTAATAAATGACGTGTTACGCATCCATACCCGGATGCGAATTCTAATAATTGAATTGGAGTGTTTACAGGAGGATGAAAGGAAGTAATTAAATCTAAGAGTGTTTCTGCTGATTTTCTTCCATCTTTAAAATAATAATCTATCGCTTCTTTTTTAGACGGAAAGACTGGATTCGTGACAAGGAATTGAAAGATATGATCCTCTGGATGGATACTTGCATTTACATTGTAGTTGTGTGCCATTTGAGAAATCAAATCTTTATTTGCCTCTATAAATTCTTTCAATGAGTAACCCCCTTAAATGATAGTAAAATCTTACAAGAGATACTAATGGTCAGGAAAATATATAATTAAATCTTCAAATATGCTTTAAGGTATTTTCTATATGTGTACATTTTCTTTTTTGAAATGTCGTCGATAGTAAAGGTTTCTTTAATGAAATTCTGCATTTGTACAACTTCACTGTAATGGGAATATGAATCTTCTGTTCTCGTTACGCTATTTGTATGTCGTCTATGATAGTTTAGCGGTTTTGGATTGAAATAAATGTCCCCCTCTTTAAGGATAGAAACATAGAAAAACCAATCACCAGCTACTTTGAACTTTTCTAATTGTTTTGCTGTTGTTTTCATGTCTATGTTTTTAAAAACTACACTTGAGACATTAGGTATCGTGTTTTTGATCAGTAACGTATCTCGTATTTCATCTATCCCTTTTCGGAAATAAGGACGCTGCCATTTTACTTTATCAATATCATTTGTGTAGTCCAAATAATGATTGGCCAGGATATTTCCTTGTTCATCTATTTGTTTTGATTGTGTGTAGCCTAAGGTAACATCATTATTTATATGAAACCCTTGTATTACTTCTTCTAAAAATGTCTGATCACATAAGTCATCAGCCTCTGCAATCCAAATGTAATCACCAGTTGCTGCAGAGACGCCTTTTATCCATTGTTTAAATACAGAACCAGAGTTTTTATCATTAATAATTTGCTTAACTTTTAGGTGGGGCTTATTTTCGTTTGAGAGCAGCTTTTCAAATGTAGATACACTATTGTCAGTAGAGGCATCGTCTAGGAAAATTAGTTCGTAAAGGGGATAGGTTTGGTTGAATATGGATTTAACCCGGTCAGGTAAGTATTTTTCGTAATTATAGTTCGGTACAATGACGCTTATTTTTTTATAATTATGCTCAAGCAGGTTTAACAATTTATAAATGTAAGGAAGAAAGTTGAAATCTTTTTCAATAAGTTCTTGGCCAAAGCTACCTTTTTGTAATCGTAAATCTTCATCTCCAAGAAATTCATAGATTCTTTCCAGCATCATCGGTAAGTTTAAATAGTCTACTAATGCGCCAGTTTGTTCCGTAACAACATCTTCAAAACCTCCAGCGTTTTTAAACCCTATAACAGGGACTTTTGTATCTAATGCTTCTAAAACAACGTTGGGAAAAGGATCTTCTCTTGAAGTTAATAAATATAAATCAGCCCCGGCGTTATATAAACCGATATCTGGAGTAGGATCCACTAATGTGAAATGTGCTGTATATCTTGGGGATAGCGTGTTTAAGAAGTGAACGTCTGTTCTCCCGACCCAGATAAAATGAATATTCCTATGAACCTTTCTTACTGAGTAAGCAATAAGTGAGAATAAATCTATCCCTTTTCGATGATCAGCGAAACCTACTCCCAAAATGATTTTACTATCTAGAGGCAGGTTGTGTTTTTTTCGTAATTCGTTTCTAGCTTTTGCAATATTGTTCTTATAAGGATTATGGTTAAATAAACCTTGAGGGAGGATATGGCACTTCTTATGATCTAATTGGGTGATTGTACGGAATTTTTCATATACGTATTGTGAAGGAAAGACTATTTTGTAAGCAGACTCGGTAATATTTCTCGCTTTTTCTTCGGCAGAGTACTGTTGTATTAAATGCGGCAATTCATGTATTAATGAAATAACTTTTATATTGTGTTTAGCTAGTAATGCAACTATATCACCACTTATGACGGTACTACATATCGCGATGGTATAGCCTTGTGATGCTAACTTCTTTATTAATAATTCGACATTTCCTTCCGTTGGGTAGTCTTTCTCTAGACAATAAACAGGACCATACTTTTGAAAATCGTGGATTAAAATACCTGTTCCAATCGAAATAATTGCGACGGAGTAATGAAAGTTTTCTTTAAGAGCTTTAATGGTATGTAAAGAAAGCAGCTGTGCTCCGTGGAAATGGGCATCATGGGATACATAAATGATCTTCTTATTAACATGCATTTCATAACGCCTCCTAAGTTAATTAGATTTTAGTAAATGTGTGGTGTATTTATAATTTCTAGAGAGAAGTGGTAGGAGATAATTGTGACTGCAGCAGGAATGTACTCGAAATAAAAAGTGCTACTTTTAATATATATTTGCTTGGTTTGATATTCATTCTTTAGAAAGGTGTAAGAGGTAAGTAAGAGAGTATAAAGTGTCAGTTATGAAAGTGACTGCAGCAGTTTATAAATCTCTAGGTACGAGGTTATAAACGAAGAAGGTTTAAGCCCCTTTATAATTTATAAAATAAAAAGGATAAAAAGTATTGACGATTAGAGTATAGAGGTGTAATATAGAACAAGTCGCCGATGACATTAACGTCGAAAGCGACAAACAAAAATAAAAAACTTAGTTGACATTAACTAACGAAGATGTTAACATAAGGAAGTCGCAAATGAGCGACCAAGTAGTTCTTTGAAAACTGAACGAAACAAACAACGT
>NZ_JAQFNK010000054.1:0-6945 GCF_027710505.1 Bacillus cereus group sp. TH152-1LC
CAATGTATTAAAAATCTAAAAATACAGATTGACTAATCGTAAGAAAAGAAACCCAAACCTAAAAGTCTGAGTTTCTTTTTGTTTCTCTTTCTTGATACTCGGTTGTATATCGATACGTGCCACGCGCCACATCTCGTCCCTCTAAAACAACAGGAACTTCAACAACTAAATCGCCACCAAGCATTGGAAGTACTCCACCGTCAGATGATCCTGAAGAGTGATTAAATATTTGATTTGATACGCTGCTTGTCATGGCTTGTTTACTATTTGACATACTTCCATACACACCACTCATGACAGTCTTTAATCCTGATAATTGACTTACAGAACTAGCCATCACACGGCTCATATCACTCATTAATTGATTTATTTCACCAGGCATAGTAAATTGTCCACGTGGCATAGCTGCCACTATTCCTGCCCCGATATCGCCAAGTGTCTTTTTATTTAGCGGAAGTACCGCTTCGTCCCCTGCTTCGCCCGCTGCTTGATAACGTCCATTATTCATTCCGAATATAGTTGGCTTAGTGAAAATACCACCCTTGGCGCGCCAATCTATATTGAGTCCAGAAGGAAATGTAATATCTTTACCTAAAACATTTTTAGTACTAGTTTGTAAACTAAAATGTGGAAGAGGTGGCATTTCAGGTTTAGGGATTTTTAACTTCAGATTTTCAAAGAATCCTTTGATTTTATCGATGAATCCCTTTACTCCATCAACCGCATCTCTTATTGGATCCATAATAAATCTTTTTGCCGCTTCAAATTTTTCTTGTGCTGCATTTTTCACTGAATCAAATTTTTCTCTAGCTGAATTATATAAATCAGTAAATTTTTGTTTGGCCTGATTATAAGTATCTGTTACCGGCTGAATAACATATTGTTTCACTAAATTCCAGGCTGAAAGTGTATAGGATTTTATAGATTCCCAATTTGATAATATCCAGTTAGCTAAATCCGCAAGTTTTTGTTTCGTTGTATTCCACAACTCTTGAACTGGTTGAATTACATATTGTTTAACCAAATTCCAAGCCATAAGGGTGTATGATTTAGCAAGTTCCCACTGAGAACTTAACCAAGAGATTAAATCACTAAATTTCTCTTTTACCAAGCTCCACGCTTCCTGTACAGGCTGGGTAATATATTGTTTAAATAATCCCCATGCAACTTGGGCCACAGCTTTTGCGATTTCCCATTGTGTACCGAGCCATGTAACTAATTCACCTATTTTTGTACTTACCCAATCATAAACTTGTTGAATAGGTTGAATGATATATTGTGAAATGGCTGCCCATGCAATTTGCGCTCCTGCTTGAATGAGTAACCACCCTGCTTCTAAAACGGCTGCCATAAATGAAATAATTGGATCTAATACGGTAACGATAGTATTCCATGTTTCCTGCCAAGCTTGTACGAGTGTCCCCCACAATTCTGAAGCCGTTGTAACTAAAGAAGTCCACCAAGAAGACGCTGTTTCCACAATACCTGACCACAAACTACTAAAGAATTCACCTATAGGATCAAAGAAACTATGCATCATTTCAGTGAATGAAGCCCAAGCACCTGAAAAGAATTCAACAATAGAATTCCATGTACTACTGCATATTTCGCCAATCCCTGTCCATAAATCACTAAAAAACTGACCTATTGGATCAAAGAATGAATGCATGGTTTCTAAAAATGAAGTCCACGCTTCACTAGAGGATTGAACAATACCATCCCAAAGCTCTATTAAATATTCCTTAATAGAATTCCATGTTTCTATTGTCCATTGTTTTATAGAATCCCAATTTTGATAAATGGCTATACCTAAGGCAACTACCGCGGCTACAACCACAGCAATTAAGGCTACCCATCCCATCATCGCTAATCCAATGGTGGATATGGTGACGACTATTGGAGCTAATGCCATAAATGCTCCTGCAATGACACCGATAGCTACTGCAACGGCTGCTAATGTAGCAGCTAATTTGGGATTATTAGAAATCCAATCAGCAATTTTAGCTATAACATCAGCTATAACACTAAGAACTGGCTGAAGTGCAACTTGTAAATCCTGCATCGCTTTTTGAAATTTAACTGCTGGATTTGCATCCATTTTCTTAATGGAATCATTCAGTTTATCTTGTTGTTTCCCAAAATCAACTGTTTTCTCTTTCGCGCCTAGCAAAGTGTTAATAATGTTTTGCCCTTGATCTTCATACATTGTCACTTTGTTATCGTAAAGGCTTTTTATCCTCTACTTCTTACAGTTCATTTCCTGTAAGTTCGGCATATGTTTTCACTAATAAGTGTCGCGGTCTCGTGGAGGGATTATATCTTTTCACCCTCTATGCTCTGCTCCTGACTATACTTTACATAGCCTTCGGTTCAAGTTAGGAATCTCACCCTTCTTGCTTTATACCGCAATTTTACTTCGGCACAATTCATCATCTACCGAAAAACTTAACACCTAATTCATTACGTTTGGTTTCATCTTCAACTTCTGATAAAGCTTGTGCAATTTCAGTCATAGCTGCCGATCCATCTTTACCACCTTTAGCTACTGCCTGACCCCATTTTTCAACTTGTTCTGCTGAAATTTTTGTTCCTTCAAGAGCTTCTGTCATAGCTTTATCGACACCTTGACCGAACTCAGCGGCTTTAACACGCCCTTCTTTTAGACCATCTAAGAGATTATCAATCATTTATATTCAACGTAACTCGCAACGTCACGCCCGTTCTCTTATGAACTGCTATACGTCACCGCATAGATTAGACTATATCTTCAACTACTAGAGTTGCTCCCCGTTTCGAGTGTCATATGCTTACACCCTACGTCTTTCGACTAGTCGTTGCACGTTCCTTAATTAAAAGGCTTCGCTCAGTATTGTCTCACTTGAGAGTTTCACTGAATTAAAGGAGTTTTTCATTGTATGTCGCCATACAGGGGAACTATAATCTAATTCCAGGTCCCTGTTTCAACGCCAGCTGCCATAATAGCTTGTACTTCTTCAGCGTTGTAGCCTGCTCGCGTAAGCTGACCACCATATTCGGCAATAATATCTAATTGTTCCGGTGGAAAACCCATTTTTAATAAGGCATCAGCCATTCCAAGAGCGCCTTCTTGTGAAATACCTAGTTCATTACCAATTTCATTTGCTTCTTGAATTAATTCAGTAAAATCTATTCCAGCATAAGCATTAGAAATAACAGCTGCACTCTTTACAATAGAAGCATTAGCTTCATCACTAACACCTTTATTCAAGGCCCACTGTCTTCTTACACCCTCAAGTGCTTCTTCTGCATCTAATCCATAGGCCGAAATACCTCTCACAGCATCCTCTACTGATTTTTTTGAGGACTCAGGAACATCAAATCCTATTTCAATTTTTGTTTTTAGCTTGGACATATCAAGTGCTTGTTCAACAGCTGCTGCAATACCTCCGCCAGCTGCCAAACCACCGATAACATTTTCAAGGCCTACTTTTAACCCTTCAAACTTCTTCTCCGTTCTTCCGGCTTCTTGTTGTAAATCTCTTAATTCATTTCGGACTTGTTGTATTGAATTACCGTCATCCACGGATCGTAGAGCACGTTGTAATTTTTCAATATCTGCTTCTGTTCCTAATGCTTCTCGTCCAATAATCCCAATTGCTTGTTCCAATTGTCGACTTGTAGCTGTTCCGTTTTTAATTGCATTCACAAGACGATTTCCTAAGGCTCCTGCAAAATCATCTACGCTTTTCCCTGTAGCACTAAACAATGTTTCTAATTGTCGGGTGGAATTGGCTACACTGTCTTGTTCTGCTTTCATGTTTCCAAGTTTATTTTTCAGACCATTAAGCGATCCTTCTGTAAATTCAATTTCGCGCCTAAAAGCACGATATTGTTCTTCGGAAATTTTACCGTTTTGGAATTGTGCTTGTACTTGTTGTTCCGCTGCTTTCAATTTATCTAGCTTTTGCGTTGTATTTTCTATTTGTTGTGTAAGTAATTTTTGTTTTTGAGAAAGTGCCTCAATATTCCCAGGATCAAATTTTAAAAGACGTTCAACATCTTTTAGTTCTTTGGCCAAGTTATCACTTTGCTTATTAACATCTTTTAGAGAATTTTGTAATGGTTGAGTGTTACCATTAATTTCAATTGTAATCCCTTTAATTCTTCCTGCCATTTTCTCACCCCTTTCTTAGAATGAATCGAAGTCTTTTTGATTTGCTTTTCTAACTTTTTCTTTATCCGGATTCTCCATTTCAGCAAATTCAGCAATATAGTCAAAACAATCACCGATTGTCATATCTTCTAAATCCCATCTTGTTAGTTTCGCTTTATAACAAAGAGCAAGGAACGTATCAGTGGTTAATTCTTCATCACTGAAAGTCCCTTGCTCTTCATTATTTTTCTTTATTTTTTTTTGCTCCCATTGTCATTTGAATCAAATCGTTAATTTCCGGCATAATTTCATAGATAGGGAATTCATCAAACCCATCTAACCATGTAAGTGGATCTGGAATACTTGGATCAGCCGTTTTAGCATATAACCAAACCAGATCATAAATAACCTCGAAATCAACCTTATTAAAATCTAAAGTTGAAAGATCAATAGTTGCTTCTGTGCTATCAGGTGAAGTGATTGTACCCATAGCCCCTAAAGCAAACATATCAGCAAATAAGTCACGTCTAAATTGCGCTTTGTATCTTTTAACAGTTGCTGCTGTACTTTTTAATCTGACCTGTTTTCCGTCTATTGTAATTGTCTTTTCCATTTACTTACGCTCCTTTTGGTGCTGCTGGTTTTTTAATGTACACTTCTTTGTACCAGTTATCGTAAATTGCTTGAGTTGTTTTAGAGGTTGTTTTTGTTTTAACCATTGGTCTTCCGCCAGGCGCTAAAACAATTGGACTAGATACAAACTTCAATTCATTTGTATTTGGTTCAGCTGAATTTGTTTTTGTTTTAGATGCGATTGTCGGACGACTCGCTGCACAGTTATACATAACGTGTCGAGTTGCGTTCACATCGCCATCGAATTCAAATAGTAATGCAAATGATTTCCCTTTGGCATCAGCTAACTCATTTAATACACCGTCTGTTTCATCTAATTGCTCACCTAATGCATCGATAGCAAATTGCTCCGGAATAGTTGCAATAGATAGCGTTCCGTCATAACCTTGGTTATTACTTGCTGCGTAATAAAGCATGTCATCCGCATAGAATTCAATTAAATCACCGCGTGGCTCAAATGTTAGCTCCACCCCACCAGGCAACGGGATTGGCGCACCAAACTTTACTAAAAAATCTTGAACATCAATTGGGACATAATGTACATTCTTCAAACCAAACGTAACTTTATTTTCTTTAGTCATTTATAACAACCTCGTTTCGTATATTTTTTGATACATTTTCTCAGATTCAATAAACGTCCCATACGAGTCATAAGGAATCTCATGATCGTCTAGTACGTTTTCAAGTTTTGCTTCTGCAACTAAATCTTTTTTAGTTGTATAAAGCTCAATATTTGCATCGTCTATCTTGTGATAAACCTTGTTATCAGCCATTAAGTTTGCAGATCCATCCACAAGAATACAAATATAAGGTGGCGCTGGCACTGACTTACCTAGCGTTGCTATGAAATGCGAATAAGCCACAGGATAACCTGTAGCTTCAAGGATTTTTATTAATTCACCTAAGTTCATTATTCCAGCGCCCTTTCAATCCGTCTTGGTACTTCATTAATTACATACTCTTCAACAGGACGAATATGAACTTGAGCCGGAACACGTCCACCGCCAGCCTTCGCATGGCCGTTTTCCAAAAGATGCGTTAGTTGCCCTTTTATATTGTGGACGACAACGCCATTATCTTCTTTTTTCTTACGCCACCCTTTACGATAAGCCCCTGTTTTTTTAGGACCACTTTGTCTTAATTTACCTACAGCAACATCAGCCACTTCTTCTTGTGCGGTTAACAATTCTTCTTCTACAACATTCGCATATCTTTGTAATTCTCTAGCAAGTTCACTCGCAAAATCGTTCATATTAAACATGCTCCTTTGCGATAATAGTCAATGTTTGATACATTTCATCATCATTCATTGGCGGTTCGATAATATCGAAGATACGATTTTTCATTTTAATTCGCATTAATTCTGTAATACCCGTTGTATAAGGAATTACAAACCTATAAATTCGTGTAGACTGTGAAGCCGAAGCTTCAATGTACTCCGAACCTTTTACCGTTTTTATCATTGCCCACGCTTTTTTTACTTCTTGCCAATTACCTGTTTCAACTTCTTGATTCAATTCGTCTTTCATTACTTCAGGCTGTTCAATGACAATTCGATTTCTACAATCACCTGTATTCAGTGGTTTCTTATACTGAAAAGGACGCATATTAATCACCGTCCAACTTAATTTCTTCTAATGCTTTATCGATGCCTAAACTATTAATCTGACTCAAAAAATTCTTGTCAAAATACTCTAATGCATCGTTATAAACATAACGAGAGCGTTCAAAGACTAATTCTTTGAACTCCTCGTCATTATTTAAATCATAACTCCCACAAATCCTTAGTAACGCCTTGTTAGACGTAGAAAGGATGCGTTTTAGGTTATCGTCTTCCTCATCACCTAAATGCATCCTCTCTTTAAACTCCTGTATAATTACATCTGAAATTACTGTATCCATTCACATCATCCTTGTGTCGGTGGCGTTACTTCTTCAAGTTTCAATGTATAAACTTGTGAAGTGTATTTATCCTTTGGTTTACCTGTAGCATATTGTTTGGCAATATAAAGTGTTGCATCTTCTAAAGCGAGTGTTTCATTATACTTTTGGATTGGCTCCGTTCCACCCATCGCTGCAATGTATTCCCCTTTAACAAAGAACACCACTTGTCCTTGAGGTACAAATACAGATTCTGTTGGGATTGGATTAAAAGGTAAGCTCGTTACATATACACCTGC
>NZ_JAQFNK010000055.1:0-6374 GCF_027710505.1 Bacillus cereus group sp. TH152-1LC
TCATTAGCAGGTCATTCGTTAAGGGATCTTGTAAATGAAATTAATGTTGAAAATATTTATATTAATGTTCGTACTGTCCAACATCCTAGTGGTGAAATTCGTGGTCAGTTATCTTCTTGTTGTTGCTGACACTATAAAAGATAGTTTTCCAATAGTAGTAAAAGCGAGGGAGTGTCATATGAAATAAGGGAGCATCCATCTGGGTGCTTTTCTTAATTTTATTAGGAGGTGTAGGAAGCATGTTATTTAAAAAAAAGAAAAAGAAGAATCGGAATATAGGACAGTAGCTCAAAGTAATTTGAAAAGAAATGATGAGAGTGAGACAAATGCTCGATAAAACAATGGGTGAATTTCTGATAGAGTAATTAAATAAGCACAGCTGCATCATCTGCTTAGGAAGATGTGCAACTGTGCAAATATAAACGATATCCGTTGACCAGGTGGTCTCGGGAATTAGGGTACTCTTACTATAGCATGAGGAACATAACAGTAAATACTCAAAAATGTCCATATTTAGGACAAAATGAAAGGTAAATAAGTGATGGAAGAATATAAAATAAAACAACAAAAGCGTAAGTTCTATGACAGTGGCGAGTGGAAGAGAATACGTGAACAAGTAAAGAAGCGTGACAACTATGAGTGCCAGGAATGCAAACGTAATGGTCGAGTGCAAACAGATACCAATGAGTACAGTGAGAGCGCAAAGCGTAAGAAGATTCAACTTGTTGTCCATCATATAAAAGAATTTGAACATCATCCAGCACTTGCATTAGAAATAGATAATTTAGAAACAATCTGTGTGGATTGCCATAATAAAGAACACGGTAGAACATTCAAAAAGAAACCGAACAAATGGGAAAACGATGAAAAGTGGTAAAAAGGATTCAGAAACAACCCTCCCCCTCAGATATTTCATGATTTTTCGATAAATGGGGCACCGGAGGAGGGGGGTCGATTTTTCAAATTTATAACCAAATTCGCGCGTTATATCAAATTGGAAAATGATGTAAATCAGAAGGGAGGGATATTGTGGCTAGAGTGAAGCGTGAAACAATGAGAAAAAGGATTGAAAAGGATCTAACAAACCAATTAAAAGAAAAGAAGATTGTAGGTAATCATTATACTGACTTAATTCAAGACTATTTATCGTTGTGGGATTTAAAGTGTATTCTTGTTGATGATATTGAAGAAACAGGAATAAAAGTATCTGGCATGCATGGTCCGAAATCCAATCCTTCTATTAATGATTTACACAAAACAAATGATCGAATGATAAAGATTTTAGATGCACTTGGATTAGAAGCATCGGCAGAAGAAAAGAAAGTTCCTTCAAAACCTATGCGCTCAGTTAAAGATTTAACATGATTCAAAATAAATATGTCACTGAATATATTGAAATGTATCGCGCAGGGAAAATTAAGCTGAATAAAGAGCGCATAATGCTAATTGAGTACCTGGAGACATACATCTTAATACGCGATGATTTGTATTTCGATAATGAAATGCATGAGGACTATATAAAATTCACTGAGAAATGGTACTTTGAATTGCAAGCATTCCAAAAGTTCCTAACAGCATTTGTTTTTCTTTTCTATAAAGAAGATGGTTCTGTTTTTTACGAGCAATTTTTAATTATGATGGCTCGTGGTGGTGGTAAAAACGGTTTAATTTCATCATTATGCCATTTCTTTATTAGTCCACTGCATGGAATAGATCGATATAATGTTTCAATTGTGGCAAACAACGAGAAGCAGGCTAAAGTTTCTTTTCGTGAAGTCTATGATGCTATTAAAGGAAAAGAAATACTAGAAGATCTGTTTTATCGAACCAAGGTAGAGATACTGAGTAACGATACGCAAAGCATTATGCAATATCATACATCTAATGCTGGTTCTAAGGATGGACTTCGTGACGGTTGTGTTATTTACGATGAAATACATCGATACGAAAACTTTGATGTAGTAAATGTATTCTCTAGTGGACTTGGAAAAGTGCCAAATGCTAGAGAATTTTTTATTGGTACAGATGGCTTTGTCCGCGACGGATTCCTGGACAAAACGAAAGAGCGAGCGATGAACATTCTAAAGGGAAAAGATTTAGAAGATCCATTATTCCCTTTCATTTGCAAGATAGATAATCCAGAAGAAATTGATAATCCTGATGTATGGGAAAAAGCGAATCCGATGTTTAGTGAGCCGAGAAGTTCTTATGCTAAACAATTATTTAAAAAGGTATTAACCCAATATAAACAATTAGAAAATAATCCTTCAAACCGTGAAGAATTCATCACAAAACGTATGAATTACCCTGAAACAGATTTAACAAAGTCTGTAGCTTCATGGGAAGAAATCATGCGTACTGGTTTTGAAGAAGATGGAGAAACGCTTAGAGAAGTTCCTGATTTAAAACATAAAGTAGCTGTAGGTGGACTTGACTTCGCCAGCATCAAAGACTTTGCTGCGGTCGGTTTACTATTTAAACATGGTGAAGATTATATATGGAAAGGTCATTCATTTGTACGTAAAGGATTCTTGGACAAGGTGAAATTAAAAGCACCTATATATGAATGGGCTGAAAATGGTTTACTAACTATTGTGGATGAACCAGTTATTAATATTTCTCACATTGTAGATTGGTTTGTAAAAATGCGTGAGATATACGGATTTAACACAATAGTAGCTGATACTTTCCGTCTTGATCTTGTTAAAACAGCACTTGAAGCTGAAGGTTTCATATTGTTATATATTCGTAATCCAAAAGCGATTCATTCTTTATTAGCACCAAGGGTTGAAACGTTGTTTGCCAACAATCGTATTATTTTCGGAGATAATCCATTAATGCGTTGGTACACCAACAATGTTTACGTCCACATCAAAAAGGACGGCAACAAAGAATATCTGAAAAAAGATGAATTTAAGCGCAAAACAGATGGATTCCAAGCATTTATCCATGCATTATGGCAAGCGGATAACATTCTTGTGGATGAATTCGACTTTATGCTAGACGGTATTAAATTCTAATAAGGAGGTGATAATCATTGGATGGCTAGATGCGGTTTTTAAAAGAAATAGTGAAGTAGGATTTATGTTTGATGTGGAAATGTTTATTGAGAAAGCCAATAGGGTACACATGAAGCGACTGGTGATTGATACCTGTATATCCGTTTTAGGGAGAACAATTAGTCAGTCAGAATTTAGAGTGAAAAATGGTGAAGAATTTGAAAAGGATGAGCTTTACTACCGATTAAATGTCAGACCGAATAAGAATATGACAGCAAGTACCTTTTGGGAGAGTTTCATTTACAGACTTATTTATGATAATGAAGCTTTGATTATCCAAGCGGATGATGGTGATTTACTTATTGCTGATGACTTTGAACATAACGAATATGCTGTGTTTGAAGATACTTTTACAAATGTCACTGTAAAAGATTATCAGTTTAAGAGAAGTTTTAAACAAAGTGAAGTCATTCATTTAAGATACAGGAATGACAAGTTAGCCCCTCTTATCGATGGTTTGTTTACTGATTATGGTGATTTGTTCGGTAGGATATTAAGTTCTCAAAAGCGCAAAAATCAAATTCGCGGAACAGTTGATATGGACATGCTTGCTGCAAAGAGTAAAGAACATCAAGCGAAGCTTCAAGAATTCATTGATAACATGTACAAAGCGATTGGAGAAAAAGACGTTGCTATCATTCCGCAACAACCAGGTTTTAAGTATGCTGAAACGTCAGGTGGAGCAAGTTCTGGGCAGAGTGTGGAGGAAATTAATAAAGTAACAAATGGCTTCTTAAATCAAGTAGCAATGGCTTTTGGTATTCCGACTGCTTTGTTATATGGTGAAATGGCTGATGTAGAGAAGCAGACGAAGAATTATATGCTTTTTACAGTAAGACCATTATTAAAAAAGCTATCAGATGAAGTGAATGTGAAATTCTTTGAAGAAGAAGAGTACCTTGAAGGAAAGAGGATTCAAGTAAAAGCTGTTTCTTATCAAAGCATATTTGACTTGGCGGAAAAAATAGATAAATTGGTTGCTTCTGGTGTATTTAAGGGAAATGAAATTAGGGTAGAAGTAGATTATGATATCTCGGATGATCCTAACTTGAACAAACATTATATTACGAAAAACTACGCTGAAATGAATACAGGAGAAGGAGGTGAGAATACAAATGACGGTGAAAATTGACGTTAAAGGACCAATTATTTCGAATGATGAAGCTTGGATTTATGATTGGTTTGAAATGGATGCTGCAAGCCCAGGTAAAATCTCAAAAGAACTGACTAATGCCAATGGTGATGATTTAATTGTATCAATCAATAGTCCTGGTGGTTATGTAGATGAGGGTTCGGAAATTTACACAGCATTAAAAAATTATCCTGGTCATGTGGAAGTTCAAATTGTTGGTTTAGCAGCAAGTGCAGCTTCTGTAATTGCGATGGCAGGTGATAAAGTTCGAATTTCTCCAACAGCAAAAATCATGATTCACAACGCTGCTAAGTGGCATGGTGGAGATCATCGTGACATGGAAAAGGCGGCTGAGATGTTAAAAATAACAGATCGAGCAATTGTAAATGCCTATGTCATTAAAAGTGGTAAATCAGAAGAAGAACTACTTAACATGATGGCTGAAGAAACTTGGATGGGTCCGCAACAAGCATTAGAAAACAATTTCGCGGATGAAATCATGTTTATGGAGAATCCAGTTAAAATGACAGCTTCAACGGCTACTGCTGCCATGCTTCCGCAGAAAGTAATCGATGGCTTTAGAAATGGAACCATGAACAAAGGCCAAGGAATCACAAAAGGAGATTTAAATGCAGCATTATCAGGATTAAAAAATGAAATCCTGAATGATTTACAAAACAATATAGAAGAACAACCAAAGGAGCCGAATCCTAAACCTGTAAAAAACAGTGGGATTAAAGGGCTCCTTTTAAAATTATAAAAAAATGGAGGAAACACATAATGGTTATTAAATTTAATAAATCTGAAGCATTTAATAAGGCAAAAGCAAAATTGACGGATACTTTAACGAACGCGGAAAGTACAGAACAAGAACAAACGTCAGCGTTTGAAGGTTTCTTTGATGCACTACAAACAGATGTAGCAAATACTGTTCGTGAACAAGTAAATAACGATATGCTTGATCGCTCAATTTTACAGCAACGTGGTCAAAATGTTTTAACTTCAGCAGAAACAAAATTCTTCAATGCAGTTGTTAAAGAAGGTGGATTTACAGATGGCTCGATCCTTCCTGTAACGACTCAAGAGCGTGTGTTTGAAGATTTAGTTACGGAACATCCCTTATTAGCTGAAATTGGTTTGCAAGATTTAGGAGCAGTTACGAAGTTTATTTATTCTGATGCAACGAAGGCGTATGTATGGGGCGAGTTATTCGGTGAAATCCGTGGGCAAATTGATGCCATCTTCAAACAAGAAAAAATTGGTCAACTTAAATTAACTGCATTTGCAGCAATTCCAAATGATATGAAGGAACTTGGCCCGGAATGGATTGAACGTTATGTTCGAACTGTTTTAGTAGAAACATATTCTGTCGGTCTAGAATTTGGCTTTATTAATGGTGGCGGATCTGTAGCGCATCAACCAGTTGGTTTAATGAAAGATGTAAATCCAGAGACAGGCGCTGTTACTGATAAAAAATCTTCTGGTAAACTAACATTTGCTCCGTCTGATAAAGGGGTAATTGTAGCAGGCGAACTTTATGAAGTAGTAAAAGCTTTATCTGTTGATGCAAAAGGGAAATCCAGAAAAGTATTAAATAAAATTGTAATGGTAGTTAACCCGATTGATGCGATTGGCGTACAAGCACGTAATACAATCCAGACCGCAACAGGTCAATGGGTAATGGCATTGCCTTATAACATTAAACCTGTCGAGTGTGAGGAAGTTCCTGTTGGTAAAGCATTATTCTTTGTAAAAGGACAATATATTGCTGCAATCGCAGGCGGATACAAGCTAAAAGAATTTGATCAAACATTAGCTTTCGAAGATGCTACTCTGTATACAATTAAACAATTTGCTAATGGGAAACCGAAAGATAATAAAGCGGCTCTTGTATATGATTTAAAGATTTCTTTCACACCGCCTACAACTCCAGAAACTAAATAAGGAATGATGTGAATGGTTACAGTGATTTCAACTGAAATATTACAAGAATTTAAAGATAGGATGCACTTGGGTGATGAGGAAGATGATAACCTAAAACGCATTCTTTCTACGTCTAACAAGGCATTACTTAGGATTTGTGGAAATTATGATTTAAATAAAGACGAGGAGTTCAAAGAATTAGTCTTTGAACGTTCTCGTTATGTTTATAACGATGCATTAGAGTATTTTGACAAGAATTT
>NZ_JAQFNK010000056.1:0-6239 GCF_027710505.1 Bacillus cereus group sp. TH152-1LC
TCATTAGCAGGTCATTCGTTAAGGGATCTTGTAAATGAAATTAATGTTGAAAATATTTATATTAATGTTCGTACTGTTCAACATCCTAGTGGTGAGATTCGTGGTCAGTTATCTTCTTGTTGTTGCTGATTCTATAAGAGATAGTCTTTCAATAGTAGCAAAAGCGAGGGAGTGTCATGTGAAATAAGGAAGCATCCATCTGGGTGCTTTTTGTTTTGGAGGAGGATGAAGAATGAAACTAATTAAACAAGAACAAGCCGTGATTATCGGCACATTCATTTCAATGTTAGGACAGGAGCTTGTGAATGAGCGTATCGATAAACGGAAATTAGAAAATGTAATTCCAATCTTTAATGGGTTGGAAGACAATACAACACCAAAGCAAAGAAGAGAAGCGATGGTTAGTTTGTTAGATAAAACTATGGATGAATTTTTAAAGAAGTAGAAAGAAATGAAAAGCACAGCTGCAGCATCATCTGTGTGAGATAAGCAACTGTGCATATGAAGTGTAAAAAAAGTCCATTATAACCATAATTGGTATTCGGAATGTTAGGGTACTTTTACTATAACAAGAAACAGACAAGTCTAGAATCGTAAATATAACCTTTTACAAATGTAAAAGGGAAGGGATAAAGAACAGTTGTATAATTTATAACAAAGGGAAATAATGGTGTAGGTTTAATAGGAAGTATACAACATGTTCCTTATCCTTCATGGAGTAACTGAAAGGATGAAGCGCATACATATTCATACATTTCAAAGATGTAGAATAGCTAATTGGGGTCATTCAATGTACAAAGCCGTAGTGAAAGTTCTTCATCCACTCTTATTATTTGTTAATTTTGGTTTTGTATACCAATAAAAATGAATATAAATTAGCAAATGCCCAAATGGTATTTGAATGAGAACAGATAAGACGAGGAGTGGAGAAGATGGAACATATTGAAACAGAGGTACAAAAGAAAATTGATGCGCTCGGTCTAAGTCCTTTGGACGATATAATTTATCATAGATATTTTAAAAATCGAACGGTAGTAGAAATGGATGAACTTCAGTTTAAATATTATAAAATGTATGGTCAACAACCTATGTTCTATTCAATGACTCATCTTATGGATTCGACAATAGAAGAATTAGTAAAGAATGATGAAAAGAATCAAAAACAATTCAATCCTTCCTTTTTTATGAGATTAAAAAGAAGGGTTGATAGATGGTTGTTTAGAGGAGTAGTTCGAAAGTAGAGTGGTAAAGAGAGATTGAGAGAATGAGAGAATATAAAACAAAACAACAAAAACGTAAGTTCTATGACAGTAGGGCATGGAAACAATTGCGAGAAGAAGTAAAAAAGCGAGACAATTATGAGTGTCAGGAATGTAAACGAAATGGTCGTGTACAAACTGATACCAATGAGTACAGTGAGCGTGCCAAGCGTAAGAAGATTCAACTCGTTGTCCATCATATAAAAGAACTAGGACATCATCCAGAACTTGCATTAGAAATAGATAACTTAGAAACAGTCTGTGTGGATTGCCATAATAAAGAACACGGTAGAACATTCAAAAAGAAACCGAACAAATGGGAAAACGATGAAAAGTGGTGAAAATGATTCAGGGATAAGGCCCCCCGGTTCGAAGGTTGGGCTTTTTTTCGTCTAAGGGGCACCGGAGGAGGGGGTTAACTGTCAGGTTTTTTTGCTAAATTTACGCACGTAAGGGGGGTGGTGACTGTGAAGAACAAAGCGAAAGTAAAAAGAGAACTATTAAATCGAATAGATGAAGAAAATAGCATTCAAGTTGAGAAGGTTGAGAGGTATTTAAACCTCTTAGAATTGTACTATCAATTGGATGAAGCTATTGAAGAGTTTGGAACAATGATTACTACAATTAACGGATCGCAAAAGTTCACCAAACCAAACCCAGCGATTGCGGAGAAAAATAAAATTAACAGTTCATTAATTGCATTAGGAAAGGATTTAGGATTAGATTTTAATCCTCCTAAGATTGATAATTCTAATACTGGATATAGCAAAAGTGATTTAACATGATTAAGCAAAAGTATGTGGAAGAATACATTGAGTTTTATCGATCCGGAAAGGTAAAGTTCAACAAAGAAAGAGAACTGTTAATTAATTATCTAGAAAAATACGTTTTAAACAGAGACGATTTGTATTTTGATGATGAAATGATCCAGGACTG
This sequence comes from Bacillus cereus group sp. TH152-1LC, assembly GCF_027710505.1. NCBI lineage: Bacteria > Bacillati > Bacillota > Bacilli > Caryophanales > Bacillaceae > Bacillus > Bacillus cereus group sp. TH152-1LC. Next base: position 2,196 of record NZ_JAQFNK010000056.1, read on the forward strand.
TATCAACTTCGGTGAGAAGTGGTATTTTCCTTTGCAGCCATTTCAAAAATTCTTAATAGCATTCGTTTTTTTACTTTATAAGAAGAATGGTCGTGTATTTTATCGCAAGTTCTTGTGGATGTTAGGACGCGGTGGTGGTAAAAACGGTTTAATATCAGTTATCGCTCATTTTTTAATTAGTGAATTGCATGGGATACCTGAATATAACATATCTGTTGTTGCAAATAGTGAAGAACAAGCGAAGACAAGTCCTGATGAAGTAAAGAAAACGGTTCGCAGACATGAAACTTTAAAAAAGGCTTTTAAAGCAACTGAAACACAAACTACTTCAAGAGCTACTGCAAGTGTATTGAAGTTTAGAACATCAAACGGAGATACAAAAGATGGTTTGCGAGACGGTGCGGTTGTTTTCGATGAAATACATCGATATGAAAGCAATAAAGATGTCCGCGTCCACATCAGCGGTTTGGGGAAAAGAAAGAATCCACGCGAGTTTTATATTGGTACAGATGGGTATGTACGAGACGGTTTCTTAGATAAATTAAAAGAAAAAGCAATGAAAATTTTAAAAGGCGAAGCACGTCCAAACGCTGTCTTTCCTTTTATTTGTAAGCTTAATGATGAAAAGGAAGTTGATGATATTGATAATTGGGAATTAGCTAATCCTATGTTATCGCAGCCACTAAGCGAGTATGCTGAGGGATTACTTGAAACGATAAAGGAAGAATATGAAGATTTAGAGGATGATCCAAGTAACCGAGAAGAATTTATGACAAAGCGTATGAACTTACCAGTTACAAATCTAGAACGATCTGTTGCAAAATGGTCAGAGATTCTTGCTACAAACCGTCCGTTCCCTGATTTACATGCTCAAGAATGCATAGGAGCGTTAGACTTTGCGAGTATTCGAGATTTCGCAGCATGTGGTCTTTTATTTAGACAAAATGGTGAATATATCTTTAAAACTCATTCCTTCGTACGAAAAGAATTTGTTGATATCTATTACGGGTATTCTAAAAAAGCAGGCGAGTTCAAGAAACAAAAATTCGCTCCAATCAAAGAGTGGGAAGAGCAAGGTTTGTTAACAGTTGTGGACGAGCCTACTATTAATCCTCAACATATTGTTGATTGGTTTGTAGCAATGCGCGAGCAATATGGAATCAAAAAAATTATAGCTGATAACTTCCGTATGGAAGCAATAAGACCGCTATTAGTAGCAGAAGGGTTTGAAATAGAAGTTATACGAAACCCAAAAGCTATTCATAGTTTATTAGCTCCACGTATTGAAATGGCATTTGCAAATAAACAAATTATTTTTGAAGATAATCCGCTAATGCGTTGGTATACGCAAAATGTGTTGGTTGTTATCAAAGCTGATGGAAATAAAATATACGAAAAGAAAGAGCCCATTCGTCGAAAAACAGATGGGTTTCAGTGTTTTGTTCATGCTCTTTATCGGGCGGATGAGATACAAGAAGCTACTGACTTTGTTATAGGCAATATTAAATTCTAATAAAGGGGGTGATAACCATTGGATGGTTAGGTACAGTATTTAAAAGAAATAAAGAATTAGAATTTATGTTGGATCTGGACATAATAACTGATACAGCAAACAGGCTTCATATGAAACGCTTGGCGATTGATACATGCGTATCATTTTTAGGAAGGACGATTAGTCAATCTGAATTTAGAGTAAGGAATGGTAAATCATTTAAGAAGGATGAGCTTTATTATCGATTAAACATAAGACCAAACAAGAATATGACCGCAAGTACCTTTTGGGAACGGTTTATTCGCAAACTTATTTATGATAATGAGTGTTTAGTTATACAAGCAGATGATGGTGATTTACTTATTGCAGATGGATTTCAACATAATGAGTACGCTGTTTTTGAAGATACTTTTACTGATGTAAGGGTTAAAGATTATACGTTTAAGAGAAGTTTTAAGCAAAGCGAAGTTATTCATTTGAAGTATCGGAATGATAAATTATCTCCACTTATTGATGGATTATTTGCAGACTACGGAGATTTATTCGGCAGGATATTAAACTCTCAAAAACGTAAAAATCAAGTTCGTGGTACGGTTGATATGGATATGATTGGTGCCAAAACTGAAGAACAAATAGCAAAGTTACAAGAGTTTATAGACAACATGTATAAGTCAATTGGTTCGAAAGATATAGCTATTGTTCCACAGCAAAAAGGTATAAATTATAACGAGATATACAATGGTGTTGCGAATGGTCCAAGTGTGGAAGAAATTAATAAAGTAACAAATGGTTTCTTAAATCAAGTAGCTATGGCAATTGGTATTCCTATAGCTTTGATATATGGAGAAATGGCTGATGTAGAAAAGCAAACGAAAAATTATATGCTTTTCACAGTACGACCATTATTAAAAAAACTATCTGATGAAGCGAATGTTAAATTCTTCGAAATGAGTGAATATCTTTTGGGACAAAAAATTGAGGTTAAGGCGGTTTCCTATCAAAGTATATTTGAGCTGGCGACAAGTATTGATAAACTCATTTCTTCAAGTGCATTTACGGGGAATGAAATTCGTTCGGAAGTAGATTATGAAGAGTCGGATGATCCAAACCTAAATATCCATCATATTACGAAGAACTATACAAAATTAAATGACTCTGAAGGGGGTGAGAATACAAATGACGGTGAAAATTGACGTGAAAGGACCAATTATTTCGAATGATGAAGCGTGGATTTATGATTGGTTTGAAATGGATGCTGTAAGCCCAGGTAAAATTTCAAAAGAACTAACTAATGCCAATGGTGATGATTTAATTGTATCGATTAACAGTCCTGGTGGTTATGTACACGAAGGGTCAGAAATTTATACAGCATTAAAAAATTATCCTGGTAACGTGGAAGTTCAAATTGTTGGTTTGGCTGCAAGTGCGGCTTCTGTTATTGCGATGGCTGGTGATAAAGTCCGAATATCACCTACAGCACAAATTATGATTCATAATGCTTCAATGTGGAATGGTGGAGATCATCGTGACATGGAAAAGGCAGCTGAAATGTTGAAAACGACAGATAGTGCAATTGTAAATGCTTATGTCATTAAAAGCGGTAAATCAGAAGAGGAACTACTTAATATGATGGCTGAAGAGACTTGGATGGGTCCGCAACAAGCATTAGAAAATAAATTTGCGGATGAAATCATGTTTATGGAGAATACAGTTAAAATGACAGCTTCAAGCGCCAGTTCTTCCATGATTCCGCAAAAAGTAATCGATGGTTTTAGAAACGGAACACTGAGAAAGGAAAGATCACAAGGAATTACAAAAGAAGATTTAAGCGCAGCTTTATCAGGATTAAAAAATGAGATTCTGAATGATTTACAACTGAATACAAATCCCAAAGGGCCTATTCAAGTTCCTGTTAAACCGAAACAGAATTTGAGTACGCTCTTTTTAAATTTAGGAGGAAAATAAAATATGGTTATTAAGTTTAATAATTTCGAAGATAAAAAACTAGCTTTTGCAAAAGCGACACAGGAAGGTACAGCAGAAGAACAAACAGCAGCGTTAAATTCCATGATTGAAGCACTTGCTACAGATGTTCGTTCAGATATTTTAAATCAAGTGAATGAATCAATGGTAGATCGTTCTATTATGCAATCTCGTGGTGCTAATGTATTAACAAGTGAAGAAATGAAGTTCTTTAATGCCGTTGTTGAAGAGGGTGGCTTTAAATCTACTGAAACTTTACCTAAAACAACACAAGAGAGAATTTTTGATGATTTAGTTCAAGGTCATCCGTTACTAGAGCATATCGGTTTAGAGAATTTAGGAGCCGTGACAGAATTTATATATGGAGATCCAGATGGTGCAGCTGTATGGGGACCGTTATTTGGTGATATTAAAGGGCAATTAAATGCTGCATTCCGAAAAGAATCAATTACTCAACTGAAATTAACAGCATTTATTCCATTAGCAAATGATATGTTGAAGCTTGGTCCAGTATGGGTGGAACGATATGTTCGTACTATGATTACAGAAGCAATGTCAGTAGGTTTAGA
>NZ_JAQFNK010000057.1:0-5830 GCF_027710505.1 Bacillus cereus group sp. TH152-1LC
GCCTCTTGAGCCTTAGCTTCTGCTTGAGCTTCAGCTGCTTCTTGAGCTTTAGCTGCTTCACGAGCTTTAGCTGCCTCCTGAGCCTTAGCCGCTGCCTGAGCTTCAGCTGCTTCACGAGCTTTAGTTGCTTCTACTACTTTAGCTTTTGCTTGCGTTTCAGCTACTTCACGAGCTTTAGTTGCTTCTACTGCTTTAGCTGTATCTTGAACTTTAGTTGTATCTTGAACTTTAGTTGTTTTTTCTACTTTAACTGCTGGTTGAACTTTAACTGGAGCTTTACCTGTTAAGTAAGGAACATGAACATAAGCTGTTTTTCCGTTATATTCAAATTGAATCCAGTCATTTTGTACTTGGTGTGTTGTTTCGATTACATCATCTTGTTTCAACTTACCAATGATCTCTGAATCTGTATTTGCTCCAGCACGTACGTTTAATACGTTTGCTGTTACGTAGTAAGTATCTTTTGTGTAGTCAGCGCTAATGAAAGCTTCTTTACCGCTATTCAATTTCACTTTTGACCATCCGTTTTCTGTATGTAAAACGTTAACTTTATATCCATCTAATAATTTTCCGACAACTTGTGATTCAGTAGTTGGGTTTTCTCGTACGTTTAGTACGTCAGTTGTTACAATCGTTTCTGCTTTAGCAGATGTTGTGAAAATCCCAAGACCAAAAACCGTTGCTGTTGCTATACCCATAAATTTTTTCATAATAGCCTCCATTGCATTTGTTTTCGTTGACCTCATTATAGCAACCATTATTTTCTTATTTGCGGAAAACACAAAACTACAAAGCATTCGTAACGGGTCATTAATATTCTGTAACAATTCCAGTAATATCCTAAAAGCGCTTTCTTACAGTTGTTAGGGGGAGTTAGAGCATATCATACATAAAAATGGGAGTATTTCAATTTCTAATCGGTTAATAATGTTTCTGTAACATTACGAAAGTATTTCGTGAACGTTACAAAAATGGCGTGTTTTACTGTTGAAACAGGAAAGTAGTTATGTAAAAATAACTATTTTGGTTGTGGAGAAATATAAATGAGATGAAAATCGATAAAATATCTCTATAATTGTTACAAAATAAGTCGAGGTATGGAAAAATTACGCCTTGATTTTAGGGTTTCACATATTATTTTTGCAATAATAGGATTGTAGGATAGTGGTAATGCGAAATGAAAGTTGCAAGGATAAAAAGATAATCGCAACATGAAACATATATAATAGAAGAAACATGATTTAAAGGGACGATATTGTTATGAATTGGTTCGTGAATTCCTGTAGATTCATATTTTTAATAAAACGTTGATAAAATTGAATTATTCTTCAATAAAATAAAAAATAGTGGAGATTTGCTTCGAATTACAAATAATAGAATGATTATACGCTGTTTTTTAAAGAATTATAAACTAAATATAGAACAAAAGTTCGATTGGTGGTAAAATATTCATAAAGATATTTTGTAGTATTTTTTGGGAATTAGGTGCGTGGTTTAACATATACAAATAGTTATGAAAATGAGTATATATAGGAGGGAGATTAAATAAAGAAAATTTAGTAATGGTAAGTTGGAAAGTAGTTCAGTAAGAAATCATTATCCTGTTAAAGGTGATGGAGGATTTTGGAAATGACAAAAGAGGAAATCGTTAAGCTATTTATAAATACGATAGTAAAGATAGCCCCAGAGAAATTAGATGAATACATAGAAAAAATTAACAGAAATAGCCATTCTTCTAAATAAATAGGCTATTTCTTCTCAGGTTTCGTATGATTTTTATTTAGCGCCTGAGCGATAGAAATCATTTGTTCTAATGCTATATCTTTTTCATCTTTTGGTAACGGTTCTAGCCATTCCATGATTTCTTTAAACTTTTTATATTTGTGTGCATTTAAATCTATTTCTTTGCTTTCTCCATATAAGTAGTCAATAGTAACATTAAATCTTTTTGAAACTTTTTCTAATGTTTCTCGTCCAGGAAAGGCTTTCCCATTTTCAAATTTAGAAATAGTTCCTTTTGTTAAGCCAACCTCTTTCCCGAATTGTTCTTGGCTTAACTTACTATCTATTCTGATTTGTTTTAATCTATCTTTTATTTCCACTGTATATTGTCTCCCCTTTAAACGAGTTTCCAAAATAACTCTTATTTTCATTATAAAGTTTACTAATAGGAATCGTAAAGAGGAAAGGATTGATATAATATGGGGCTATTTAAAGAAATGTTGGATCCTTCAATTTGTGAAATACGTAATGTTGAAGAGAGGTAGTAATAATCTTTTAATAACATGAAAAAAATTTTAAACGAAAAGTTTCACTGTGTGAAACTCGAGGGGCATATGCCCTCATTAGAAAAGATGCTTTTATTTTAATGAGTAGATTTAATTGTATTCTCCAATAAATATAGAGCGATCTTTTAAAAGTAAGAAGGATTTTATACGAAAATAAATTATATTCTTGGGAGGTTTTTAATTTGGAACAACCAATTTTATTATCAATTATGGATAAAGAAACAGAAAAGAAAATACAAAAAGTAGTTATAAGTATTTTAAAGGAACATCGTGCATTAAAGGTTCGTTTTGGGGATGAGATTGGGCAACAGCAGGGAGGAATTAATTTGTTTCCTGAAATTTGTAATACTAAGCAGATTAATCAAATGAAGTATAGACAGGTTGAAAAAGCTTTAAAGTATAGCTTAGATGAGGACGAGAGAAACATTATTGAGATGAAGTATTTAAGCGATCAAAAATTAAGAGATGATTATATTTATAATGAATTGTTAATAAAGAAAGACTCTTATTATGAAAAGAAGAAGAATGCTCTTCGCTTAATTGCTACGGCTTTAGGGGTGATTTGAGCATCATAAGTAAAGGTTTACTATATCCGAATGGGAAAATAGTGAGATCTTTTCAATAGATTTACATAATCAATAAAGATAGTAGAAGGAGAAATTTCCGATGAAGAGAGGGATAATTAAGGGGAATTTATAAATATGGATGAATGATAATCTTAGTATCAGAAGGGGAAAACAAAATCCCTTCTGGTGAATAAGCGTTCCACCAGAATAGGACGCACTCGGGTTATCGTACAGTGATGCTTTCATAGGTCACCATGCACTTTGTTCGCGTAGATAACCAGCGGGGCCTTGGAGGTAAGAGTACTCCTGTGTGGTGTGTGTATTGCTCAACTTTGTAGATGTTATCTGAGCTAAACATACAAATGAATATTTTTTATTTCATGTATGTTTAACCTCCTACATTTAAGTAAGTTTAGGAATGAGAAGATAGTATTTTTAAGGGTTGAATGAGTTTATATACTCTCAAACTTAATACATTTAAAGTAGCGAAATAGTTTTTTGTGTACTAGGTAAAAGAGTAGTACAAGGAGGTATGATAAAGGAAGAAAATATGTATACACTTCTCCTGAATTAACATACTTAGAAAAATATAGAATCTAGTAACTGTACAGGTGCAAAGCGTAGCCTAATTAAAAATTAATTAGTATGGAAAAGGTTATTAAAGATAAAAACTATCCCTCCTATACAAATAAATCTTAGTGATTTAATAAAAAGCGAAGAGAGACATTTGTCTTTCTTTTTTATTTGAAAAAAGAGAAAGGAACGTGGCTCATATTGCTAGTTTAATAAAGATATTTGGAGCGACATTCGGAGCTTTTTGTGGGTATTTTTTTGGAGGGTTTGATGTTGCATTGAAAGTATTGGTAATAATAGCAGTTATTGATTATCTGTCTGGAATGATTGCAGCAGGGTATAGCGGAGAATTGAAAAGTAAAGTTGGCTTTAAGGGCATTGCTAAAAAGGTGATGTTATTTTTATTAATTGGAGTTGCAGCACAGCTAGATTCATTATTTGGTAGTAATAGTGGAATTCGAGAAGCAACAATCTTTTTCTTTATAGGAAATGAAGCATTATCAGTTTTAGAAAATGCTGGTCGTATAGGGATTAAGATTCCGAAAATATTAATCAGTGCTGTTGAAGCTTTAAATAATGAACAAAAACAAGAACATAAAAAGGAGAAATGAAGTAATGGGACACATTGTAGATATTTCAAAATGGAACGGTAATATAGATTGGAGTGTAGCGGCTCCACAGCTTGATTTAGTTATTGCTAGGGTGCAAGATGGCTCAAATTACGTAGATCCTATGTATAAAGAATACGTTCAAGCTATGAAAAGTTATAAAGTACCGTATGGAAATTACGCATTTTGCCGCTTTACGTCTGTTGCGGATGCTAAGAAAGAAGCGCAAGATTTTTGGGCGCGAGGTGACAAAGGTGCATTATTTTGGATTGCAGACGTTGAGGTTAAGACAATGGGTGATATGCAAAGTGGGACGCAAGCATTTATCGATGAATTACGCCGTTTAGGAGCAAAAAAAGTTGGTTTATACGTAGGGCATCATACTTATGAAGCGTTTGGTGCAGCAAATATTAAAGCTGATTTTACATGGATTCCACGTTATGGCGGGAATAAACCAGCTTATCCTTGTGATATTTGGCAGTATACTGAGACAGGAAATGTATCTGGTATTGGTAAATGTGATTTGAATTATTTAATTGGTAACAAGTCATTATCTTGGTTTCTTGATGGAAATGGTGATAACAATGGGCAACAAAGTCGACCGGTAGGTATTGGGATCGCTATCTCAAAATATCCTGTTGGATATGAGGTGAACTTAAATACAAATCCAACTGATTTTATATTTTCAGGTAATTCTATTAAAGATAAAAACCCATATTTAATTTATAAAGCTTGGTGGATCCCAGAATATATGATTAATTTCGGCGGGGATCAACAATGGGCAAAATTAGAGCATTTCGATGTTCAATGGTTTTATGCTTATTCAAAATATCCTTCTGGTTATCAAATTAGACATTACGATGGACCGAATGGAAAAGATACTGGTTTTGTCGATGGTGGCGAGCCGTATCGATTATTTGGGCGTCAAGATGGACATGTTGATATTGGTGGGAATCGTTGGATTCGTGAAGAACATGTAGTAATTAGATAATACAAAAGGCCAACTTATTTAAGTGGCCTTTTATAATTTTTATTAAAGATTATTTGAAATTAATAGGATCGTTACTTTATATAAATTAAGTAGAAGAAAAGGAAAGGTGATATATATGTTAAAACATAGTGTAATGATGGATGTATTAGCGAATGCGGATACGAAGGAAAATGTAGAAAAGTCATTTTATGCATATAATGAAGCTTCTTTTACATCAGTTAAATCAAATGGAGGCGTGGAATATCCGCCTCAAACAATTCTTATAAGGGAAAAACGAAACAATGGTTGGTGGAAAATTCAAACTTGGGAAGGCGAGAAGTGGATCAATTTAAATGGTGAGAAAAAGTATGTAGAGAAACCATTCTATACGTATAATGAGCCATCATTTGTGTCTGCAAAAGGAGGAGGAGGCCAATCCTTTTTAGCACAAGAGGTACCTGTTATCGATGGGACGACAAGTGGCTGGTTAAAAATTATTTCTTATGAAGGAGAAAAATGGATCAATCCAAACGGTGAGAAAAAGTATGTAGAAAAATCATTCTATACGTACAATGAGCCATCTTTCGTATCTCCAAAAGGAGGAGGAGGCCAAGTCTTTACAGCGCAAGAGGTACCTGTTATCGATGGTACAACAAGTGGCTGGTTAAAAATTATTTCTTACGAAGGAGAGAAATGGATCAATCCAGGTGGTGAGAAAAAGTATGTAGAAAAATCATTCTATACGTATAATGAGCCATCTTTCGTATCTCCAAAAGGAGGAGGAGGCCAAGTCTTTACAGCGCAAGAGGTACCTGTTATCGATGG
>NZ_JAQFNK010000058.1:0-5607 GCF_027710505.1 Bacillus cereus group sp. TH152-1LC
TGAAAAAAGTATGACAAGCTATTCTTCGAATAACTCCTCATACTTATATAGTACGAAAGACCAGCTTATGGCTGCTCCGGTTTTCATATATTAAATTATCGAACTAATAATTGTTCAATAGCTGTAATTCTACGATTCATCAGTTCCATATCTGATCCATGCTGTTCTTTTAATGCTTGCATTTCTTGAACATGTTTTTCTTCTAAAGCTTGGATTTTTTGATCTTGTTGAATTTCTAGTTCTTGTAAAGCTTTGATTGTAAGTGATGCATATGAATACAAGTGAATGCCTTTACCACTTTCATCAATAAACGCCTCATCTGATTCATCTACAATTGCCCCGTAGTATATTTTAATATCTTCTGTTGTCAATGGCGACTCATTAGGATCTCTCTCTTCTCTCATTTTATAAAGCTCGTTTACCGCATTCTTATAGTTGAATTGTCTTACTCGTACATTCCTGATTTTTTCTAAGGCGGAAAAGGAAACATCACGAATATTCGATTTGTATTCTCGTAGAGAAGGACTCATAAAGTTACCTTGAACAGCGCCCCACCCATTTTGAGTAACAGACGATTTAACCTGGAGAACTCCAGTATATCCCGCTGCACGGCTGTTACGTAAAGTGATATTGGGTAATCTTAAATCAGAATCTGTACCATTATCTTCAACGACTAACGAAGTTTGATATAATCCAACTTTTCCTCGTCTGAAATACCAACTCCCATTCCCAGCATAAAACACATGGTAATCATTAGCGTTTAGAACACTTAAACCGTTTCTTTGCAACTCCCAATACACAGATTTTTGGACTGTACCATCAACTATGCCATCGCTAATACCAATACTCGCATAAGCCCCTGACCATCCTGCACCTGCTTGAGACATAAATAAAGCGCCTGCTGGAGCATTCGTCTTTTCATCTGTTCCTAAAATAAAAGTTGGTTGTACTGAACCATCTGTTCTTCTGTAATGTCCTAGAAATGATCTAGCAACCCCTTTTTCATAGAGGCGTATAAATTGGTCATCTAAGCTTACGTAGTTATCTGTATTTGATGTTCTAATTTGACAACCACTTAATATTCCCGCTTTAATCCACTCAGCATTCACTTTACCAACTAAATCTATTCGTGCAGCATGTAATTTAATGTTTTCTTTACTCATGTTAATGGCTGCGATTACATCATTTTCTTTTACAGATATGCTAACGCCCTTTTCTGTTATTTGAAGGCGTGATTCCATATCTCTTACATAGGAATCTGTAGCAAATTGTCCATCTACTTGCGTCTTCGTATATACCTCTGTCTTTTTTGCTGCTGCATTGATACCCTGTTCATTGATAATAAAGCGGTTGTCGATTAGGGTCATTTTTTGATTAAATTGCTCAGTTGCAAGCTTATTTGCTAAGTCGCTCAATAAATCTTGTTTATTTCTATCAACTGTTTGTTTCAACTCAGGGATCTTAAACCCAGCAACATAATTTTCTACTTGTTTAAGCTCAACTTTCGCACCGATTGCGGTTGCCTGTTGTTCGAGTTTTGTATTTGCTTCAGTAAGCTCCTTCCCTTGATCTGATACTACATTGTTTAAATTACTAACTGTGGAGGACAATCCGCTTGCTGTTTGTTCTACTGTAGTCATACGCTTTTCGAATCCAGCTTGGTTGTTTTGGACATTTGTTACAGTAGTTTTTACGCCATCCACACTTTTTTCAATCTCTGTTGTTTTCTTGGTGAATTCATCTGTTGTTACCTGATCTTCAGGTGCTGGTGTCCATGCGGTCGGTACTGTACCAATTTCTAATTTAGGCTTTTCAATTAACACGTCTCCCGTGAAATCACGCGCTAAAGCATAAACTGAAATCTCTTTAATAGGCTTATCCATTACTATAGCACTCGCTGTAAACCTTTCCTGTTTATACTGTTTACCTAGTGTTAGACGATTTTCTACACGGCAACTTGTATACTGAAATGTATTGTCTGTGAAAGTAATCTTCCCTTCGAAACCAGCCCATTTATTCGTTGTACCCCATGCAGTAACTTTACCTGTAAATAGAAAGCTCATAGCAAGATTCTTACCCTGCATTAGAGTAACTGCATCCTTCGCTACACCAAAATAGGTGTGTGGTTTATTCTCTCCATTCTTTACTGAGTGCGATTTAGTAGCCGTTTCTAATAATAAATTTCGGATACCAATTTCAGTATTATCAACTTTCGTTTCTACACTTGTTAACTTTTCACTGATTTTCCCAGCTTCTTCTTTCATTTCAGTTGTTGTTTTCTTAAGCTCGCTTGTTGTTTGCTGCACATCAGAAATCGTCTTCTTTGTACCTTCTACAGTTGATTCAACCGTATTTAATTTATTACTAATTTCAGTATCTTTTTTCGTTAACGATTCAATAGAAGTTTTAAATCCACTAGCATCTTGTTCAAACTTAGTTACTTTCTTATCAATTTCACCTTGTTTATTTTCGATATTAGAAATTGTACGGCTGACACCTTGTAACCCTTCCTGTACTTTGTTAAATTGTCCTGTAGCTTGATTTTTCGCTTCTTGAACCATTTGATTTAACTCTGTTTTTGTAGTTTCAATATCTTTATTAACCTGATCTAATGTTTCTTTTTTTACAGATTCAACATCAGGTACAACAGATTCCCACGCTGTACCTATCCATATTTTTAAAATACCAGGCTTTCCGTTACTAATATCACGCCAAAGCGTCTTAAAAGGTTTAAGACCTGTTGTTGGTGGATTTTTGGATTCTATAATTTCAACGGTATTATTTTTAATATTTTCTTGTACTTTTTCAGCTAATGTTTTTGCAGCTTCTGATTCTTTCTTTACATGACTAGCGGTTTCATTCGCTTCTTTCACTAGCTGATCTAACTGATTTATCATCTCTTGCTTATTACCTAGCGAACCAAGGATGCGGTTGTAAATCTTTCTTAATTCCTCATTTGGATCAATAATCTCATGATAATCTCCAAATACATATTTATCTTGTAATGGATTTTTAAATGATTCATCACCTGCAATCGCCCTTGCTTCTAAATACAATTTAGGTGTAAACCCTGTATCTTTTATTCGGATTGTATCTCCATCATTAATTAATTCATGATTTAGTCCGAATACACGACCGATTGATTGTGCTTCGACTTCATAAAAAACAGAAGAATTTACACGCTTTTTTAACTCTGTATTCATAAGGGTCATTAAACGTTTTGCATCCATATCCTCGTTTTCTGTTTCTGGACTGTAAAAACCAAATTTATGTTGCCCTTTTTCGTTCCATCTTTGGAAAGCATCGTTGTCCACAAGATAAGGAACACCTTTATTTATTTCTGTAATAGTAACGAATCCTTCTCCTTCTTTTTTTACGAAACCTAGTAAAGCTGTACAAATGTTTTGAGAGTTTTCAATTCGTTTAATTCCTAGTAAGTCTTTACCTAGAGTTATTTCTTTCCCTGTTTCTTGACCACGCTTCTTAACCATATCTATATAACGTCCAACAATTTGAGAGCCTACAACTTCAGCACGATATTGAATTTCCAGTTCAAATAATGATGCTATTTTTTTAAGCAAGGTTAATGGGGCAATAAATTCATCAATAATCATTGTGCGGAACCCGGAATATTCAATATTCCCTATTTCATACTTAGTCCCAGCTAAAGCTACAGACGTTAATTCGTGTACTGTTTTCGATTCAAATCTTTGTGGAGGGATAATTCCGGCTTTAGCAAGTTGAATCCATTCACCAGATGCATAAGCGATTACTGATCTATCATCAGAATCTTTTTCAATTTCAGTAATTACATAAGGAACGATACGACCATCGCGCACTTCTTTTAATACTAAATTTTGTTGCATAAGCGTGGATGAATGCCTTGTATTATCAAATACTCGAAATTCTAATGTATCGATGTTATTTTTAATTTCCCAATGTCTTTTATCATCCCAATAATCTGTAGGCTGAATAGATGCTACAATTTGTTCTGTTTTAAAATCAACAACATGCAATTCACCACTTGGTGTTCTCATCTATACCTCTCCCTGTAACTGATTGTAGCTGTAACATCTGGTGGCATTATATCAATACGATTCTCTCCACGAATGATCTTAGGAAACTCACTAAATATATCTTTACTATTGATAGCATCTTTCCCGTTAATCGTAACAAGACTTCTTTCAGTATCAATAATCACTTTGTCTCCTGTATCAAAGATATAAGGTTTCGTGTTAGAAGGAACTTTATTTACCTTCCAAACCTTTAAATCATCAATTTGCATTTCGTTAACAGGTTGGTGATTATCCCACTTACAAAGCGCAATCATTACTTGTGCTATTTTTCGGTTTGTCATTGGATTACTGTTGTCAACATCGTTCCATCGTTCAACTAGGGATGCTCCGTCTATCTCTTTACCATCTATAAATTTAGCTACATATACAGACCATTGTGTCCCTCTTCTAGCAATACGCAGGCGCCCCCGAAATTGCTTGAAAGTAGATGAGTAAAAGCCGCTTGTATCTACTAATTTCTTAATACTATTAGGCGTTCCACTATTCCCAATTTTCATATGCGCTTTTGTAATTTCGGCAGTGACATATAGATCATTCATGTTAATACGAGCTACCAGGTTGCTTGCATCATCTAACAGGAGGACCTCACACCGCCCCATTTCCTCAATATTTTTGGATTTTAAAGTCATCCATGCTTCCATTTCAAAATCTTGTAATGGACCGCCTGGAATACTTTTCTTAGCTATCGCGCCATAAAACCCTTTTCCTTCTCCATATTCTTCACAATATAGTGCGTAACCACCTCTTGACTTAAAACTACCTGTCCCTTTCATATCATCAAATTGTCCAGTAACAGGAGTCCATCCTATAGGTGAAGCCATTTCATCCCATAATACACGCTCACGCTCTTGTACCGTTGATTCCTCCACAGTTAGGGGATAACCAATACGGAAATAGTTTCGTTCTAAAGGATATTTGCCAAACCATACATCTAAAAAAGTGCTTGGTTTTTTTACTGTCATTTCAATTAATGCTGGAGCTTCTACGCTTCCTTTATTTGTGAAATTAGAAGTAGTCTCAGTAGACCAACTTTGTACAAATGGATGCGTTTGTACTTTTCCTAATTTATATGGCATCGGACAAATAAATGTAATTGTACCGATACCGAGTGTTACAAATTCATCTGGATCAAAGCTATCATCTACAACAGCTACATACGTTCTATTTGGTTCTACATCAAAAGTAAGTTCTACTGCTTGATCTGTAATTAACCAATCCGCAATTTCTTCTTTTATGAGTTCTAAATCAGATCCATCAGGAACGATAATTCCTACAGGAATAGATAAAACACGCATTTCTGTTTGTGTGTTTAATAGTCTTGCACCTGGATATCCTGGAACACTTAGAAAATTCCTTTTTAATGGCGCCCAAGTTGGTCTTTTCCATCCTTTTGCGATTTGAATAAAGTCTTTTCGTTCGTTATTAAATGTAAAAGAACTCATGTTGACACCTCATTTCTTTATAAAATAAACATACTAAGATTAGTAGTGCAGACCAAGGCATTGGTTCGCACTACTATTTTTTTTATATA
>NZ_JAQFNK010000059.1:0-4958 GCF_027710505.1 Bacillus cereus group sp. TH152-1LC
GCGTTGGGGTGATATCCATGTGAAAAAAATATATTTTTTATTAATTTTTATCTTGAAAATAATTAGTAGGTTTTTTTATTGCCTAAAAAGGGGTGGTCAAAGTGGAAGCGTTACAAGATGTACGAAGTGATGTTCAAGAAATAAAGCAAGATATTAAGGACATTCGCTTAGAGATTAAAAGTTTAGAAATGAGGACAACAGGTAACGAGAAAGACATTATCAATATCAACAAACAACTAGATAAAATCAGCGCCAATACTACCTGGATTTTGCGACTTATAGTTGGCGGAATTGTTGGTGGCATTCTCACTTTCTTAATGAAAGGAGGTGGTATGTAATGTTTGAAATTACTGTAATGATTGGAATTGTAGTAGGTCTTTCACAGATTGGAAAAACAATTGGATTACAAACAAAATATGTTCCGTTACTCAATTTAACGCTTGGCATTATGCTAGGCGTTTTATTTATGGGCGGAGATATCAAAACAAATGTATTTCAAGGAATCATCATTGGACTGTCGGCAAGTGGATTATTTGACCACACAAAAATTATAAAAAAGGATGTTGATGCTAAATGAAAAAGACAATGAAACATATTACCTCGTTCCTTATGATTCTAGTACTTGCTGTTTCTTTTGCTACAAGTGCTTTTGCTCTTATTATTCCTGATTTACCGAAACAACCATACCGTTATGGTGTAGGTGCTTATGAGGGCGTTGTAGCACATTCTACAGCAACTGCAGAAGCTCCAGCTATTAACATTCAAAAATATGAGTCTCGTACATGGAGAAATGCATTTGTTCACTATGCAGTCGATTGGGACGAAACAATCCAAATTGCTGATACAAAATACATTGCTTATGGTGGCGGTCCTGCTGCTAATAAACGATTTGTACATGTAGAGTTATGCGAAACAGCGGACTACACAAAATTCAAACGCAGCTATGACAAATACGTTAAGTTACTAGCTAAAATCTTACGTGACCGTGAATTATCTGTAGAAAAAGGATTGTGGACACATAGCGATGTAACTCATTACCTTGGTGGTACGGATCATGAAGATCCAATTGATTATTTAAAGTCTCATGGCGTTTCAGAGGCTCAATTTAGAGCAGATGTACAACGAGCATATAATTCTAGTGTGGACGTTTCTGTTCCTGAGAAGCCATCTAAACCAACAGCTGTAACGGACGGCATTGCTTATATGGAAGGTTACAACGTTAATTTACGTAAAGGACCAGGTACAAGCTATTCTAAGGTTCGTCAATTAAACAAACCAGAATCTTATATTGTGTGGGCTGAAAAAGATGGCTGGTTAAATCTAGGTGGAGAACAATGGATTAAGAACGATCCATCCTATGTAAAGTTTAGTAAGAAAAGCATTGTGGATGCTTCAATTGTAGGTAAGCGCGTGGTTTCAAAAGTTAACAATCTACGTTTCTATGATGCTCCATCTTGGCAGGATAAAGATGTGGTTGGCTCTGTAGATACAGGATTAGGATTTACAATTGATGCGAAAATAAATGTAAATGGTTCTCCGCAATATAAAGTGCACAATAGCAAGGGGGAAACATACTATATAACAATAAATGCAGCCTATGTGTATGTGAAGTAAACTAAAAAGAAATATATCTCTAAATTGATTTGCCATTGTATTATATGTAACAGCAGAAATGAAAAATAAAAATAAAAAACAGCGCATTCTTGACCAAAGAGTACGCTGTTTTGGGATAGAACAATCTATGTTAAGCGATGCTGAATCATTTTTAGTATATGTGACCAAATTTCGGGTATGGCACTTCATTAAAAATAAGAATTAGTGTAACTTCATGCTTATATTTTGGTTTAAATGGCCATAAAGGAAAAATATTTAAATGAAGCGCTTGTTTACGAGGGATAGTAGGAGAAGGAAAAGCGAGGATAAGGTAAAACACCTTGCTTTTCTAAAAGAATGTCTTCTTGAGGGAACCCTCCCTTAATCATCCACGAAAGGATATCAGGCAGCCACATAATGAGCACGCTAAAGATAATTCCTAGCCCTAGTCCTAATAGCAAGGAAGCAGCTAACGACGATTAAAGTGATTCCTAGTATGAGTAGTAATGAGATTAAGCATAATTTATATAACAACCTAGTCCCCTCCGATATAGATGCTTATACATTGGAGTATATCGATTTTCAGAAAAGAAGTATATAGGATTTTCGTTCCACTAGCGAAGCGGTAGGAAAAATAACAAAAATTAGCGAGGTGAATAAGAGTTTAAAAAGATGAATATTCGAATGTTGTAGAGGGATATAAAGAAAAGAGCATCTCCGGATTGAGTGGAGGTGCTCTTCGGGATGAAGACATGTTGATGTTTTCTTATGTAATATGAGTCTATGTAGTGAAACGGTGTAATATGCAAGTAAGTAGTCTAAGGTGGTGAGCTGGAATGTTTTTGTGTAGCTGTCTTCGCATGTGAAATATGGCCATAACTAGAAAAAGTCCATTGCAATGATGAGGCAATGGACTTTGGGTCTGAGAAGTTTTGAAGCAATTAAGACGGTTTGTTAGATGGTAATATGATTATACGGTACGGTCTTATGAAAAGTATAGATATTTTTTGTGCTTTTATAAAGGTATAAAATGAAATGCAAATCATAAGAGGGCATGCTAACATGATTAAAGTCTGTGATTTGTTTTAATTCATTTTATTTGTGTGCTCCAATTCTGGAGCCTTGTTTTGTATGTAAGGAATGGAAAAGCACCTAGTACTGATTTAGTGTACTAGGTGCTTTTTATTAGATGGACCTTGTAGGACTTGAACCTACGACGGGACGGTTATGAGCCGTCTGCTCTAACCAACTGAGCTAAAGGTCCAATTTGGAACAACACCCTTTCGAGTGTTTGTTCCTTAGCTAGAACTGATAGGAAGTTTTGTTGTCATCTGAGACATATTGCGTACACATATAGAATAAACAACACCTTCTAATCAATCATACCATGCGTATTAAAATATAAAATGGTCATTTTTGTACTTTTTCAAAGGTGATAATAAATTTTGTACAACTCTCTTCTGGTAGGATATAAATTTCCAATATGATAGTTTTAAAAAATTTAGATAATGTCTTTAATACAAGGATTAATCATTTTGCTTAATAAATAGAAGTCTCTAACATATAGATTCAAAACTCTTTATACAATTGCCCTGTAAATTAAGTAAATGTACTAATTTAAGGAGGGAATTGTAAGGTTTTCTCTGATTACATCCAGAAGTCATTTTCATCTGTATTTTTGATGTTTTTGTCATAATTTAGAAAAGTCTATTTGATTAGAGTTTCATATTGTCCAGGTCGAGAATCATAATTATAAATAATGAGATAATACGTTCCTTTTTCAGCGGTGTAGGTATTTGTAAGGATATTGTTATTATTAGTAGATAGATAGGATACATATACGGAGGGAGAAGAAGCATGAGCAAGAATCCAACTTAATCCAATGTTGTTTTTGTTTTGTACAGAAATTGAAAGATCCATTTTTGAAGGAACATCTATTTTAAATATGTCCTGTGCATCATTTTGATTTAAAGAACCATTAAGAGGCCCATTGGTAGAGAGTGTGCACTGGCAATATCATTATTAGGCTCGGCTTCATAAGAGATAGGTTGGTATGTTTGAAGGGCTTTTCCAGCATTAATTAAACCACCTGTTAAGACTTTATTCGTTAATGTTGAAAGAGGCGAGGTATTATTCATTATTTTGTTTTTTACTTCGGTAGGGCTATAGGAAGGGTAGGTAGATTGGTTTTATGAACCAAAGTATCTCAACGTCATATTATATATAGAATGTTATATAAGTCTCTTTTAGAAATTTATCATGCATAAATTCATTTGAATGTAAGTCATACCGATTTGTTAAAGAGTTTAAGAGCTATATGATGATAGTGAAAATACAAGTAGGGCTTAATAATATTCTACGATGTTTAGAAATGAGGAGATTAATTTGCCGTTAACATTTATGTATGTAACGAGTCAAAAGGATAATAATATTGAAGTAATAGATGTAGCAAATAATGAAGTTGTTTCTAAAATCCCAGTAGGAATTAAACCGCGTGGGATAGCGATTACTCCAGACGGTCAATATGCTTATGTGGCGAATTTCGGGAGCAATACCGTATCTGTTATTCTTACAGAAACGAATACGGTATTGACATCCATTAATGTAGGGACAAATCCTACAGATATAGCAATTACACCAAATGGACAGTCTGTATATGTAACAAATTTTAGAAGTAATACAGTATCCGTCATCGATACCCTAAGTAACGCTGTGTTAACTACCATTCCAGTTGGAAGTATGCCAAGAGGTATTGCTGTCACTCCGAATGGGGCATTTGTTTACGTTGTAAATTTTAATAGTAATCGTGTTTCTGTAATTGATACGAACACTAAAGCTATTATTAAAACAGTTATCGTGGGAGCTGCACCGATTGACATAGCAATTGCAGCAGATGGTTTATTCGCCTATGTAACAAATCATAGTGGAAAAACAGTGTCTGTCATTGATATCGCAACCAACACAGTGAGCATGACAATTCCAGTTAGCGTGAAGCCTTATGCAGTTACAATTACATCAAATGGAACGTATGTTTATGTGACTGGATATAATACGAATATTGTAGAGGTTATTAGTACAACAACGCATACAGTAACAGATTCTATTACTGTGGGAACATCACCGATTGGAATATCTAATTCTACAGGTGGAAACATTATATATGTGGTTAATGAAGGAAGTAATACTATATCTGCAATTGATCAAAGGATGAACACTGTCATTGCAACTTTTCTAACAGGTATTCAACCTTATGGAATTGGTGTAGTAGGATCTGCAGGTGGAATAGGCCCAACAGGAGCTACTGGAGAAATGGGAGCGACAGGACTACCGGGTCCAACAGGAGCTACTGGAGAAATGGGAGCGAC
>NZ_JAQFNK010000060.1:0-4177 GCF_027710505.1 Bacillus cereus group sp. TH152-1LC
TTGGGGTGATATCCATGTGAAAAAAATATATTTTTTATTAATTTTTATCTTGAAAATAATTAGTAGGTTTTTTTATTATCTAAAAAAGGAGAGGAAAAGATGGATCGTATTGATGTGTTATTAAAAACCTTTATTGCCACTTTCGGTGGCTTCTGTGGGTATTTCTTGGGAGGATGGGATGCAACATTGAAAATCTTAGTGACGATGGCAGTTATTGATTATTTAACTGGCATGATTGCAGCCGGTTATAACGGAGAATTAAAAAGTAAAGTTGGTTTCAAAGGCATTGCCAAAAAGGTGGTGCTTTTTCTTTTGGTCGGGGCAGCTACTCAAGCTGATGCGGCCATAGGGACAAATAGTGCTATTCGTGAAGCTACAATCTTTTTCTTTATCGGAAATGAATTGCTTTCGCTTTTAGAAAATGCTGGTCGCATGGGGATCCCGTTGCCAGAAGCTTTGACAAATACTATCGATATTTTTGGTAATAAGAACCAAAAAAACAAACTCTGAATATGATAATAAAAAAGGAGATGTTCAATAATGGAAATCAAAAAAATGTTAGTACCAGAAAGTCGTTATTCAGTTTTATGCCCAAATCCAATGATTCCAACGGAAATTACATTCCACAATACTTACAATGATGCTACAGCATTAAACGAACGTAATAATGTCGCTAACAATAGTACAGGTACTTCGTTCCATGTTGTAGTAGATGACAAAGAAGCAATTCAATTAATTCCGTTTAATAGAAATGCTTGGCATGCAGGTGATGGTAATGGACAAGGTAACCGTCATAGTATCGGCGTAGAGATTTGTTATTCTATGTCAGGTGGAGAAAGATACCGACAGGCTGAATTGAATGCAATTCAAGTGATCCGTCAGTTAATGGCCATGTTCAATATCCCAATTTCGAAAGTTAAAACACATCAAGAAAGAAGCGGAAGTACTGTCCTCATAGAATGATTAATGAAGGGCGTATGCAGTGGTTTAAACAACAATTAGTTGATGGTGAAACAGTTCAAGTTCCGGAAACACCACAGATTCCACAACCGCCAATCACAAGTGGGACAGGTATTGTTTATATTACTGGTAAAAACGTAAACTTACGAAAAGGACCAGGTACTCAATACGATTCAATTAGAAAGCTAAATGCACCTGAAAATTACCTAGTATGGGGACGTTCTGGCGGATGGCTTAATTTAGGTGGCGATCAGTGGGTTTATGAAAATATAGAATGGTTACGTTTCGAAGCAGATGGACAATCATCCGCAACTTCAGTAGTAAACAAACGAGTTGTTTCTAAGGTAAATGGCCTACGATTCTATTCTAGACCTTCTTGGGGCGATTCTGATGTTGCTGGTACTGTAGGTGTAGGCTTAGGATTTACTATCATTGATAAAATAGATGTAAATGGTTCTCCGCAATATAAAGTGAAAAACTCAAAAGGTAACATCTTCTACATTACAGCCAGTCCTACTTATGTAGAAATTAAATAAAGACAAACCAGCGCACTCTTGACCAGGGAGTACGCTGTTTTGCGGTTGACAAAATCTATATGAACAAGGAAATAAATATGCATTTTTAGTATATGTAACCAAATTTCAGATATGACACTTAATAAAAATTAGTGTAAGTGCATGTTTATATTTAGGTTGAAATAACTATAAAAAAGCCCCCTTATAGTAGACTGGATATAAAGCTTTATTTTTTCTGTCTACTATAGGGGGATCATATCATGTGGGCGGCTTTTTTATTTCTATGTAATTAGAATTTACTTTTAGATAATGCCTTTAATATAGGGTTAATGATTTTACTTAACAAACGAAATCCACTAAATATTGATCGAACAACCTTCATACAATCGCCCCCTTAAATTAAGTAAATCATACCAATTTAAAGAGGGGATTGTAAATGTTTTCTAATCTCATCTAGAAGTCAATTCTATCTATATTCCCTTTAGTGTTTTTGTGATAATTGGGAGTACTTATTTAATTAGAACTTCATATTGTCCAGGTTGAGAATCATAATTATAAATAATGAGATAATACGTTCCTTGTTCAGCGGTGTAGGTATTGGCAAGGATAGTGTCATTAATAGTAGATGGATAGGATACATATACGGAGGGAGAAGAAGCGCGAACAAGAATCCAGCTTAATCCAATCTTGTTTTTGTTTTGTACAGAAATTGAAAGGTCTTTTTTGGAAGAAACGTTTAGTTTAAATATATCTTTTGTATCATTTTGACTTAAGGAACCCTTAAGAGTCATATTGAATGGAAGAGAATTCGCACTGGCGATGTCATTATTAGGTTCGGTTTCAAAGGGGGTAGATTGGTATGTTTCAAGCGCTTTCCCGGCATTAATTAAACCGCCTGTTAAGACCTTGTTTGTTAATGTTGAGAGGGGCGAAGTATTATTCATAATTTTGTTTTTAATTTCGACAGGACTATAAGAAGGGTAGGCAGATTGGATTAACGCTGCTACACCAGACGCATGAGGAGTTGCCATGGAAGTGCCAGAATAAAATCCATAGGAGTTATTTGGAAGTGTGCTTAATATATCAGTGCCTGGTGCTGCTACATCTACAGAAGTTTTTCCATAATTTGAAAAGGAAGATAAAGAGCCTTTGTTGGTAATGGAAGCGACAGAGAGAATGTTGGAAAGGTTGTATGCGGCAGGATACATAGGTGTTTGATCTGCATTGTTTCCATTATTTCCAGCAGCAGCGATAAAGAGTGAGTTGGATTGTTGAATGGCATCGTAGAGAGCTTGACTAAATCCGCCGCCGCCCCAAGAGTTATTGGTGATTTTAACACCCTTATTTTTAGCATATTCAATGGCTTTAATAGCATTTGAAATAGTCCCGCCATTGGTACCTAAGAATTTTAGTGACATTACTTTAACTTGTGGTGCGACACCCGCAACACCAAGGGTATTATTTTTTGCAGCTGCGATTGTGCCAGCAACATGTGTACCGTGTGAATCTCCTGTTCCGTCATACACACTATTATTATTATTTACAAAATCCCAGCCGTAGATGTCATCAATATAACCATTTTTATCATTATCAATGCCATCACCAGGTATTTCATCTGGATTTTTCCAAATGTTATTTTTTAAATCAGGATGATTGATATCAATTCCTGTGTCGATAATACCAATAGTTATATTTGAGGATCCTTCTGTTTTAGTCCAAGCGTCTTCCACATTAATGTCGATATTAGGTGACCCCACGCTACCTTGGATGTTTTGACCAATATTTTTTAATCCCCACAAAGAGTTATAATAACTATCATTAGAATTGGCAGCAGGATATACGATGTAATTTGGTTCAGCGTATTCGATATTAGGAATTTTGTTGAGTTTTTGTATGAGTTCTTTCATGTTAATGTCTGTATGAAATTTGACTAATTGTATTTGAGTCAGCGGAAAAGTATTTTGTACCTCAAATGAAAATTGCTTTTGTAATTGCTTGAGGTTTTCGGGATTATCGATTTTTTTAAACTTAATGAGAACTTCGTTTTGTTGATAATTAGAATTTTGCTCAAGGGATTGTATAATAGAATCGTTGACAGAGGGGTTAGTAGCCGCTTGAACATGTAGCGAATGAAACATTGGAAAAATAGATAATCCAAGTGATAGTGTAATAGCAATAAACTTTTTAATTGTAATCACTTCCTTTTTGTAGATATTGCAATGTATGCTTGTACGTATCGGAAGGTTACAATATCTAGTTATACGGAGTTAGAGTTCATGTTAAATTGTCATGAAAGTATGATCAAAATAAAGCTTATCCATTACGTTATTTACAATGCCGTTGAAATAAGCGAATGTACCTTTCTTCATGTTTACTCCAGATTTAATTTTCATAATAAACTCTTTAATAGCTTTTAATCCAATAGTAAGCTCCTGGTCTTTAGTAAACGCTTTATCACCTGTAGAGAAGTTTGTAACTGTATTACACTGTCTTACGACCTTCCACAGTTCTTGAATTGTTTTAGATTCACTGTAAAAAGAGCTAACTAAAGAAACAAAACGTTCTGGTACCCAATGTGCTACGAAATTAGCGTCTTTAATGTTTTCTTCTGAAATATTGCTATTTTCATTACTATTACGTTTGTTTATATCTTTTATATTTTGTTTTAAGGTTTTAGTAGTTGTTTTATTGGTGTGACATTT
>NZ_JAQFNK010000061.1:0-3894 GCF_027710505.1 Bacillus cereus group sp. TH152-1LC
ATACCGAACACGGAAGTTAAGCTCTCTAGCGCCGATGGTAGTTGGGACCTTGTCCCTGTGAGAGTAGGACGTTGCCAAGCGACTGTAAGACGAGTCAGTATGACTCGTCTTTTTTGTGTTTAATGAAATAATTTTGTAATTAATATCGGCTCTATGAGTACGTTTATCTAGCAAGAATTTCACATTTAAATAGCATACCTTCAGAAAAATATGGACAAGTTTGTTAAACTGTCATTCGTTAACAAGAATATCTACAAGGTATTGCCCTCTGTAGTCTGCTAACACCTTCTTTTATTTCTTCAGTTGTTAAATGTCCATACCCCATAATAATTCGATTATGATGTTTTCCTTTTTCAATGGCATGGTCTTCCACGGGATATACTTTTACTCCGAGTTGTTGGATTTTCTCAAGTAATTCTTTTGTGAATTGAACTTGATTGAATTCAACAATCAGGTGTAATCCTGTAGAATAACCGAAAATATTGATTTCATTTAAGAATGCTAATTTTAATTGCTCGATAAGGAAGTCTCTCCGATTTTTATAAATTTTTTTCATCTTCATAATATGCCGCTCCAAATGATTTTCGGCAATAAATTTAGCAAGGACAAGCTGATTTAAAGAAGATGTATGTAAATCTGAAAACCATTTTACACTGCGGCATTTTTCAATAAGCTGTGAGGGAAGAACTAAGTATCCCATCCTAAGGGCCGGTGATAAAATTTTACTAAATGAACCTACATATATAACACGCTCGGGATCCAATCCTTGTAATGAACTTACAGGTGAACCTTCATATCGAAACTCACTGTCATAATCATCTTCAATGAGATAACAATTTGTTTTCCTTGCGTAGTTAATCAATTGAACCCGTCGTTGAATCGGTAATGCTCCTCCTAAAGGAAACTGATGAGAAGGAGTAGTGAAGATGAATTTTGGGTTTTTATTTGTAGGCAGCGAAGATGTATCCATCCCATTATCATCCGCTGGTATAGGATGAAGGAAGGCCCCTGAATTTTTAAAAATTATTTGAATGTCATTGGTGATGGGGTCTTCTATTAGTACTTCGTCGCCCGTTGACAAAAGTAATTTAGAAACAAGTGTTAAAGCTTGAGTTGCACCGGAAGTAATCACCAATTGTTCTGGATGACAAAAAACTCCTCTTGTTTTTAGCGAATAGCGTGATAAAGCCTTTCTTAATTCGGGACGTCCTTCGGGAATATCGTATCCAAATGTAGAAGGGGGTGCTTCATTCCATGTAGTGTGAGATAACTTTGCCCATACTTTACGTGGAAATAAGTCTAATGCTGGTATGCCTGAACGGAAATTAATGATGTTACTGTCTTTGTTTGTTTCTTCGCACCAAGATAAAGAATCAATTAGAGTTGATTCTTTACGTTGTTTTAAATAAGTCCCTTCGGCAATGAATGTCCCAGCTCCTTGGCGAGCGACCAAAAAACCTTCGGAAAGTAATTGATCATAAGCTTCTAAAATTACATTCCTAGACACGCTCAACTCAGAAGATAATTCCCGTGTTGATGGTAGTTTTTCTCCGGATTGTAGCTCTCCGTTTAATATTCGTTCACGTATTTGGTGATAAACCTGGCGAATTAAACTTATATCTAACGATCGATCAATAGGCATCCAAAGCATATAAATGCTCCCTTCATCAAAATTGGTACCATAAAAGTATTGCTAAAATGGTACTAATACGAACCATTTTAGCATGCTATAGTTGGAACAAATAGCTCTAAAGGAGATGAAAATGTGATGACTAAACCAGAACTCCAAGTAGCTCAGGCATTTAAATCGATTGCACGAAATGAACATATAAAATCCTATGTACAACAATCTACCGAACTCTATGCGTTATTATTGCAGGCAGCGAAACGCTTTGTCACCGGGGAAACGAGACGTGAGGGGATTGTGACAGCAAAAGAACTAATTACAAAAGGGTATCATACTTCACTAGAATACATAGGCGAAAATACTCTAGATATAAAGGAATGTCATAAAGCGAAAAATGAATTTTTGAATCTTATTGGAGATGTGGGTGCTCTGCCAATAAAACAAACAGTATCACTCGATTTATCGCATATTGGATTATCTATAGATCCAGAAATATCTTATCTTCATTTAATGGAGTTGGCAGAGAAGGCGAAAGTATATGGAACTACCCTTATGATAAGTATGGAAGAATCATCTAAAGTAGCGGACATACTTTCTATCTATAAAAAAACAACTGAGCAATATCCTAATGTAGGGATAACGATTCAGGCGCATTTATATCGCTCGAACAATGATATTCAAAAACTCCTACATTATCCAGGGAAAATAAGAGTTGTAAAAGGTGCCTATCAAGAAGCTTCAGATATTGCTATGCCTAGGTCAACTGATTTAAATCAACAGTACCTTCGGATTGTAGAAAAACTAATTGAAAATAATCACCCTGTATCTATAGCTACACACGATGAAATTCTTATTAAAGAGATGGAACAACGTCAATATTTTAGCCAATCTAATGTAGAAATAGAAATGCTATATGGAATTCGTCCGGATATGTTAAGTGATTTGAAAAACAAGGGGCATAACGCTAGAGTATATTTGACTTATGGGAAAGAGTGGTACTTGTATTTATGTCATCGGATAGCTGAACATCCAGAAAATCTATATCATGCAGTGACAGATATGATACATCCATCTTCAGTGCAGCAGAATAGGGAATATTAAATGTAAAAATTATTTTGGTTATGGCCCAATATAAAAAGAGCCGGATTTTCCTTAGAGTAGAAATTCCGGTTCTTTTTATATTGAAACTTTTATAGTTTATATTTGCGTTAAATACGTACAGGACTTCTATAGGTGTTGAAAAGATTATGATTTATAATTGTGCAGCTAAAGTATACCTTGTTACAGAACTTGTTTTTGTGGGTGTTTTATATGTATTGGTTTCTTTTTATTGTGTATTCTTAGGTTTGTAGCTAGAAATAAATGAATTTGTGATTCTATGTGTATTTCAAAACGGGGGACACATAATAGAAGCAATAAAGTTACATGCTTTGTTAGTAACTCGATTTGCTCTTCTAGTGATAGAACGTAAATAATAGGTATAGGATAAACATTCTTAAATGTGATAAAATACAAAAAGAACAAATGTTCCTATCGGGTGTGTTGGGTACACTCGATCAATCGAGGTACGTATTTTTAATCTGGTATATGTGTTTGAAAAAGAAATGCTATTAATCAGGTTTGGGCCTCGAGTATAGTTTAGTTTTGTATCTTGAATGTTTGTTAAGAGGATATAAAAATTATTACGGCTAGGCTATATAGAAATGCATGCTGCTAAAGATGAAAGAGGTATAAGCCTGCTATTTTAGTGACGAAGGGATAATTAGTAAATGTATTAGCAGCGTGTTTCTATATATTTACGAGTGAACAGGTAAGTAACGATTACTTTATAATAAGGGGGACTCTATAACTAGAGTAGTATATAAGAATTTCTGTATTGTTGTCTGTTATAAAAATACGTATATCTTCAATTTTCTCTAATAGGGTGCCCGATAAACAAATAGGTGTTAGGAAGCGTGATAACTTTTTAATTGCATCTTAGTATTTATTAAAATATGGTTGTTAGTTTGGCTGTGGAAAAAATTCTGTACAAATTAAGGTTAGGTCGAAGCAGTTTTCGGGTAATGTAATATTTATAGGTTCTTTTTAGGTTAGAGATTGTAAAAATATTAAGTTGAATAACTTTATAAAAAGGTATTGACGATTAGTATATAGAGGTGTAATATAGAACAAGTCGCCGATGACATTAATGTCGAAAGCGACAAACAAAAATAAAAAACTTAGTTGACATTAACTAACGAAGATGTTAACATAAGGAAGTCGCAAAT
>NZ_JAQFNK010000062.1:0-2585 GCF_027710505.1 Bacillus cereus group sp. TH152-1LC
GTTGGGACCTTGTCCCTGTGAGAGTAGGACGTCGCCAAGCAACTGTAAGACGAGTCAGTATGACTCGTCTTTTTTGTGTTTTAAACTTCTTATCCCGCGTTAACGGACAGTAAAACTCCCACCTCAAAATTCAGTTGGAGCAAAGAAGGTAGGCGGGAGATCAACGGTCCGTAAACGTCCGATTGGTTCAACTAATAATCAGTGGGGGATGAACAAAACCCCCACTGATTAAAGTTTCACTTTATCAGCCTCAAGTAAGTAATCCTTATTCTTTTGATCCCCTCATATTCATTTTCTTTCATTATTTTTGATGTGTAGTTTAAGATTTTCTATTTTATTTTTTGTAGAAGCGATCTGTCAGTATGTTAAAATAGTGCAGTTGTTTTTTTGAGTACTTAAATATAAGAAGATTTAATTTTGAAAAAGGAGATAATATGAAAAAGATAGGTGTAATTACTATAGTAGTTTTAGTCCTTCTAACAATTACTTATATGTTAGTCGGGAATTATTTTTATAATTATGCGTTGAATGCGAAACAAGAGAAAGAATTTTTAGAGGATAATCCTCATTTAATAGAAACAGTGAATGCATCAGGAGGTGTGTTCGCTACAAACGAAGAAAAGGATGCGAGCTTTGTATCAAATCATAAACCTAATACACGAAACATAAATTCTTTCGATAAGTTGAAATTAACAGGTTATGAATATATGAATGAACAATCTAGCCATAAATGGGCAATTGTAGTTCATGGATATGATAGCAGGGCATCGAAAATGACGAAATATATCCGGAATTTTTACGAACAAGGTTATAACGTCATAGCGCCAGATCTTCGTGGGCACGGAAATAGTGAAGGCGATTATATAGGGATGGGCTGGCACGATCGTAAAGATATTTTGATTTGGATTCAACAAATTGTAAAGAAAGACCCTAATGCTGAAATAGCACTTTTTGGTGTTTCAATGGGCGGGGCAACTGTAATGATGACTTCAGGTGAAGAGTTACCTTCTAACGTTAAAGTTATTATTGAAGATTGTGGATACTCAACTGTTATTGATGAATTTACTTATCAACTAAAAGATCTATTCCACTTGCCGAAGTTTCCTGTTATGAAGGCGGCCAATACAGTTACAAAATTAAGAGCTGGATATGATTTAGAAGAAGCTTCAGCTATAAAACAAGTAGAGAAAAGTAAAACACCTATGCTATTTATTCATGGGGATGCTGATACGTTCGTTCCTTATGAAATGTTAGATGAAGTATATAATGCTGCAAAAGTAGAAAAAGAGAAATTAATTGTTCCAGGTGCTGGACATGGAGAAGCTGAGAAGATAGATTCAAATAAATATTGGAATACTGTATGGAAATTCATGGGGAGATATATTCCAGCATAATTAGATTTGTATATACGATAATCAGAAGGAAATGTTTTTATACTTTTGATTATCGTTTTTTCTATTTATAGATTCATTTTAGTTTGTAGTATATAAAGCATGAAGCATAAATTTTTGAATTCCTTCGTGCCAGTGCTACAATAATTGAAAACTACATGTTAATGAGGTGTTTCTATGAAAATTGAAGTATGGTCAGATTTTGTATGCCCATTTTGCTACATTGGGAAACGTAGATTAGAGATGGCTTTAGAGCAATTTCCACATAAGAAAGATGTTGAGGTTGAGTTTAAAAGTTTTGAATTAGATCAAAATGCTCCAATCTATTCTGGAACAAGTATTAATGAAGTACTTGCATCAAAGTATGGGATTAGTATTGAAGAAGCTAAACGTAATAATATACAACTAGGAAGTCATGCAGCTAGTATGGGTTTAAGTTTTAATTTTGATGAGATGAAGCCGACGAACACTTTTGATGCGCATCGTCTTGCGAAGTTTGCAAAGGATCAAGGGAAAGAAAAAGAGATTACGGAAAATCTACTTTTTGCATATTTCACAGAATCGAGAAATTTAAGTGATGTGGATACGCTTGTTACTATTGCTGAAGCTTCAGGTTTAGAAAAGCAAGAAGCTTTACGTGTTATTAATGATAAAAGCGCATATGCAAATGATGTTAGAATTGATGAAGCGATTGCTCAGCAATATCAAATTTCGGGAGTGCCTTATTTTATTATTAATCAAAAGTATGCTATTTCAGGTGCGCAACCACTTGAAACTTTTGTTGGTGCACTTCAGCAAGTGTGGGAAGAAGAGAATCCTGCACCTAAGTTACAAGAACTTTCTTCAGAGGGTGGAAGCGATATGTCTTGTACGGACGAAAGTTGTTCGGTACCTTCAAAAGAACAATAGTTTTTATGATGGAATAGCAACCCATAGAGTATTTTATGGGTTGCTATCTATTCTTATAGAAGAGGTATATAAATAGATAAATTAATAGCGTAAATAGGGTTTATAAAAAAATGAAGTTTTTTATAAAAACATATTGACGATTGTAGGTTAGAGGTGTAATATAGAACAAGTCGCCGATGCAATAACGCAGAACGCGGCAAACAAAATGAAAAACTTAGTTGACATTAACTAACGAAGATGTTAACATAAGGAAGTCGCAAATGAGCGACCAAGTAGTTCTTTGAA
>NZ_JAQFNK010000063.1:0-2529 GCF_027710505.1 Bacillus cereus group sp. TH152-1LC
GTTGGGTAAGAATCCAGTGCCTTGCCTAATTGCTTAGGTAGGTTCCCAAGTCCTCCCCACCGAACCGTACGTACCCCTCTCGAGGTATACGGCTCTCCACTTGTTTAGTCTAGTTTTCCTGCGTGTAGGTCATCGTGACATTTTATGCAAAGTGCCATCGTTTTCCGGTTACGTGCTATCATAATTTTTTCCCAATGCTTTTTACCTTTTAGGTCTTTAAGTTTGCGAGTATGATGCATTTCTAATGCACTGTTTTCGGTGCCACACCATTCGCATTTCTTAGCCTTTAATCTGTCGATTAGGTTGCTTCTGCTTTGGAATATCATTTCATTTGGCATGTCGTCTGTATTTTCCTTCTTGGAAACCATGAGGTTTCTTTTAAAGCCTTCATTATACAATTTTGCTATTTTTGTTCCCGATTTTGTTTTGTATTTAATACCCAAGCTACCCTCATGCCAAAACTTCTTTTTAACTTTCGGGATGCTAATCTTATATTTGTTTCCGAGAGTTTTGTACAGCGAGTATTCCATAGGATATTTAAATGTGTTTAACGAACACACATTAATAGCTAATTTGTAATAGTTGTAAAGTCCTCGAATCTCTGAGTTATACGTATAGAGAATTTCGAGGGGGTCTAACCGGAGTAATGCAGGTCTATGTATAGGTTTCCATTCTCCGGTTGTTTTGTCAATTTTGATTGCACCTTTGTCAATTAACGCCTTTCTTACTACATCTTTAGGCATGAACAGTTCGCATGTTAAGAAGTAGACTCTTGAACTAACACCATTTGCCTTCGTTTTTGTACTGTTATCTCTTCTTATTGCGATTTCGTATCCTAAGAATTTTGCTCTCTTCTTGCTGTTTGTTATTAATGTCTTTTCGTCCGAGAGTGTAAGTTTCAGTTCTTTCCTAAGAAATTTAGCTATATCTTCTTTTACCTGTTGGGCATCATCTTTGTTTCCGATGATACCAATTATAAAATCATCTGCATATCTTACGTATTGAATTCTTTTATAAGTAGTGTCCATAGGGTCTTTAGATTCGTATTTTCTCCATTCCGAGTCTAACTGCTCAATTTCTTGCTCGAATTGGAGAACTTTGTTCATTTTTTCCTCTTCGTATATTTCGTCTAACTCCCTCCGTAACTGCTCTATTCGCTTTTTGCGAAAGGTGATTTTACTCTTGATTTGGTTGTACGGTGGGTTAGTTCTTCTGGTATTTCCTTTATCAAAGGAAGCTTTATATCTTTCCATAAAGTTGTCAAATTCATTTAAATATAAGTTTGACAGTATAGGGCTGATAATTCCGCCTTGAGGTGTACCACTGTAAGTTTTGTTATATTGCCACTTTTCAAGGTATCCTGCTCTAAGGAATTTCCAGATTAGGTCAAGGAACTTTTCGTCCTCAATCCTTTTCCGTAATATACGAATAAGAGTGTGATGGTCGATATTATCAAAGAAGCCTTCTATGTCACCCTCTACAAACCATCTTACAGCTGTGAAGGTTTTTTTAATCTGATATAGAGCAGTGTGACAACTTCTTTGTGGTCTAAAACCATGTGATCGGTTATGAAATGAACCTTCGTAGATGCTAGTAAGCAGCATCCTAACCACTTCTTGAACTAATTTATCATCTATGGACGGTATACCCAATGGTCTAAGTTTGCCGTTCTTCTTAGGGATGTAGGTGCGTCTGACAGGTTTAGGTTGGTAAGAGAAATCTTTCAACCGTTCAATAATTTTGTTGATTCGTTCTTCAGACATGCCATCTATCGTTTTCTCATCTGTACCTTTTGTCATATTTCCTTCTTTGGCATATATATTGCTATAGGCTAAATAGAAAAATTCCGGGTTGTAAAGATTCCGATAGATTCTTTGATATTTATATGATTGTTCAGCACTTTTGCTGGCTAGACTTTCTAATACAACGTTTGGACTTCTCATGAAGCCTCACGCTCCTTTCCAATTTTGTATTAGACAAACAAGCTATCTTCCTTCGCCATGTACTAGGCTTTCCCTAGTTCGGACTACTACGAAGATTCCGTTGTCATATTGGATTTTCATGAGCCACACTTCTTGGCATTGCCTTGAAGTCATCCTCAATAGTCTAAAAGTAGACATTCCAACTTAGACAATCCCCATTTAGTACATTTAGAAACTAGGCACTTGTAGTGTCGGATGTCACGTTCGTCTTTCTTCTATTATTTAGAACAGTCAACCACGGTTCACATTACAAATAGCTTCCAAGATACTATTTGTGCTAGGTTGCGTAATGTAACAACTACTTTTCATTACGGGCGACGATACTCCACTTCAGACTGTGATTTAAGCAGTTTAGCCTTCATCCTTATCTACAATTTCACCTCGCCATTCAGTCGTGCTTTAGTAGTTAAGCAACTTATGGCTTTAACGACATGCTATTGTCCCCTTCAGGTTTCCCATCCAAGTGAGTCGTTGGTGATTGGTTTAGGTGTAAACTTCCCATCTCTTGCCTAAGGAGATTTTCTAAATGCCCTTATGGGCGCACTTG
>NZ_JAQFNK010000064.1:0-1615 GCF_027710505.1 Bacillus cereus group sp. TH152-1LC
ACTGGAGAAATGGGAGCGACAGGACTACCGGGTCCAACAGGAGCTACTGGAGAAATGGGAGCGACAGGACTACCGGGCCCAACAGGAGCTACTGGGGTAACGGGTCCGATGGGTTCAATTGAAGCATTTCCTACTGGATATGTTTATCAATTAGCTACTCTTACTGATGCTACAGTTGTAGGAGGTGCGGATATAGTATTTAGTAATAATGGGCCGCTGAATGGCATAACTCATACGGCAGGAACAACTACAGTTACTGTTCCTACCACAGGAGTTTACAATCTTAAATTTATTGTCAATATTACAGCTGGTATAGGAAGTCAAATTGGGATTGCTGTAAATGGTACTGTAGACGCTTCAACCGTATACCCAGTATTAGTGGCCGCGGGAGGAATTAGCGGCCAGGCGCAATTATTGTTGAGTGCTGGAGACATCCTTACCTTGAGAAATAATAGCGCAGTACCTTTGACTATGAGTCTTGCTCCTACAATTGGATCTTCTATGATTGTCAATTAATTATTTTAATGTAATGTATAAAATATCTTTGATTAATTATATTGTATATGTGGAGCGGGATAGGGTAAAGCGCATTCAGGGCTGGATGTAAAGCATTGAAAATGTGATAGTTAAGTAAAAAGGTATATTTCTTCATACATCCGAGGGAAGTATACCTTTTTGTTGCATACGTACCATATCAATCTAAGAGGAACGAAAAGGAAGGAAGTTTAACAGAAAGTAAATAGGGAACAGTTAATAATGAGGGGATAGAACTGAAGTTTTACAACTGGAAGTTATAACAATGAAATTAGTTAATATACTATCTATTGATAAAGTAAGAATAAAATATCAATATGCTTAAAACGCTCAATGAGGTGATATTATATGACAAACGGAGTACCAAAACCACCAAAGAAGAAAAGTGGTTCAAAAAAGGAACCTAGACCATACATGGATGAATTTGAACAACAAGCAGCTGCTGAATTAATTCAATTAGCAATGCAAGATGATATGGGATTAGTGTTTACAGTGTATCGAAAATATAAAGAACCAGATATCATTCAAGGGAAAATCGTTAAGCTTGAACAACAAATGGATAGAATTGTAGTGAGTGATGGCCCAAATATAATATATAAAATTCAATTCATGGATATTTTAAAAATCGAAACGCCTAGTTAATTTAGCTAGGTGCTTTTTATATGGCCATAAATTCTTTATTGAAGTAGAACTTGTCCATTAATTTATTTACAATCCCGTTGAAATAAGCGAATTTACCCTTGTTCATTTTTGTGCCCGCTTTAATTTTCATAATAAACTCTTTAATAGCTTTTAAGCCGATAGTAAGTTCCTGGTCTTTAGTAAATGCTTTATCACCTGCTGTATGGTTAATGATTTTATTACACTGCCTTACGACCTTCCACAGTTCTTGAATTGTTTTAGATTCACTGTAAAAAGAACTAACCAAAGAAACAAAACGTTCTGGTACCCAGTGAGCAACAAAATCAACTTGTTCAATATTTTCTTCTGGAGTATTGCTATTCTCATTACTATTACGTTTGTTTATATCTTTTATATTTTGTTTTAAGGTTTTAGTAGTTGTTTTATTGGTGTGACATTT
>NZ_JAQFNK010000065.1:0-1611 GCF_027710505.1 Bacillus cereus group sp. TH152-1LC
TTTTCTTACGATTAGTCAATCTGTATTTTTAGATTTTTAATACATTGGTTCTCACAAAATATAAGTATTCATTTGCGGGGCATACTAAATATCCCCACTATGAATTTGTTTTTTTAGTGGGGGGATGATGTGGTAGAATGAATGAAACTATGATGTTAGGCCGTTAACCGATAATCATAGTGTATATTGTGTGTAATAAGGTGAAGGAGAAGCTTTAATAACTTATTTACACATGCAATGGACGCAACTTTATGACACTTGTTATAGGGTTGCGTTTTTAATTTATCGTAATACTCTACAAGGTGATTGCGACCGTACCGCCGTATTTTAATCATGTTTTGAATAGTAAGGTACAGTAATTTACGTAAATGCTTATTTCCGCGTTTATTAATTTTATCTTTATAAAAGGTTTTGCCTGATTGAAAGCGACGTATATCGATACCAGCATATGCATTTAATTGTTTATTGTTTTCGAAACGTGTCATATCGCCTATTTCAGCCATTAAACGTACAGCTGTATTGGGGCCAATTCCAGGGATACTTAGAATGATACGATATTCTGGGCGTTGTTCGGCCATATCTACCATTTTGTTAATACAGCACTGCTTTTGGTGAAGAAGTTCTTGATAGCGTTTTGCGTATGCTTTGAGCTGATCACATAGTACATCGTCTTGAGAAACAGCTGG
Organism: Bacillus cereus group sp. TH152-1LC; assembly: GCF_027710505.1. Taxonomy (NCBI): domain Bacteria; kingdom Bacillati; phylum Bacillota; class Bacilli; order Caryophanales; family Bacillaceae; genus Bacillus; species Bacillus cereus group sp. TH152-1LC. The sequence continues at coordinate 687 of NZ_JAQFNK010000065.1, forward strand.
GTAAGAATGTTTAGCTAATTCAAGAATTTGAAGAGCTTTTGTCTCGGCTAGCGTAGTTGATATTTTCTTATTGGTGTTAGCACGAATACGATTTTTTATAACCGTTTTAGAGAGAGATACTACATAATCTGGATGAGGAAATAGTTGAACAAAGTTTAAAAATAAATCAGATTTACTCGTAAACATTTTTTCTAATTCTGGAAATGTTAGTTGGATTACTTTATGCATACGGCCACGAAGAATAGATAACTCTCCATCCAGTTCGCTGTAAAATCTCGAAAGAGATCGTAATTGAAGGTACACATTATCGGTTTTATGGGATACCCTTCGGGTAACTGTAAAGTGGGTAAGAGCTAACCGATGTGCATCACTTCGGTCCGTTTTATGGATTCGTAAGGAATCGCATTGTAGTTTTGCTTCTAAGGGATTTAATAAACAATAGCTGTACTGATTATTTTGCATGAAGCGTTCTAGCTGTCTAGAATAAATACCTGTGGCTTCAAATACGATTGCAGGTGGTTCACCTGTTTCATTTGTAAGCTTAAGAATCTTTTCCTGTAGTTCTTCAAATGCAGGTTTAGAATGTTTCAATTCCTGTTCAAAAATGCATTGTTTGTGAGCATTATAAATAACCATATAACTTTTACCCATACTGATGTCAAACGCGATTACATGTTTCATAAAGTTCCTCCTTATATGGAATGGAAGTCTTCGGCTTACACTTATCGATTCCCATTTCTTATACACGATCTCAAGGATCTACACACTAAAAACTGATTCAAATAAGGTAAGCGAAGAAGGCCAGTTTATTTTACGGATTCTAAATCCTAAAGAAACCTCGGCCCTTTCTTCACTTCTACTATATAAAAAAAATAGTAGTGCGAACCAATGCCTTGGTCTGCACTACTAATCTTAGTATGTTTAT
>NZ_JAQFNK010000066.1:0-1588 GCF_027710505.1 Bacillus cereus group sp. TH152-1LC
CTTTCGTACTATATAAGTATGAGGAGTTATTCGAAGAATAGCTTGTCATACTTTTTTCATATATGATGAGAGCGACTGGTTGACGGGCTGGTCTTAGAATTGAAACATTCGGAATAAAAAACTGTCAACCATCACTCACTATCAAGAATTCGATTAAGTAGGTGGAGTTCAAACACTCGAGTAACAGGCGAAAATGAATAGATGGTGTAGTGAAGGGCTATCAGTCAAAAAAGATAGAGGAGCGGGGAAAGGTGATTTCAGTAGGAATAGATGTAGCAAAAGAAAAAAGTGTAGTAGCCATAATGAATGAAGAAAGAAAATTACTAAAAAAAGTTGTTACATTGAATCATACAATGAGCGAGATAAGTGCATTTATTGAGCTTTTAAGCTTTTATCAAGAAGACGAAGAAGTAAGGATAATCATGGAAGCTACTGGTTATTACCATGAGCCTGTATTGCAGCTTTTATGCGAAAGTGGATTTAAAGTATATGTCGTAAATGCGTTAGTTATAAAAAAATATAATGATGCGAAGCTTCGTCAAGTAAAAACAGATAAACAAGACGCAATCAAACTGGCAGAATACTTATTAGGCAATCATTATCAACTTAGAGAGCATAAAGAGGAAGGTTCAAAATATCAAGAACTTCGATTTTATGCGAGGGAATACCATAAAAGTATGGCAATCAAAGTGAAAATAAAAAATCAGTTAACTCAGTTGATAGATAAATGCTTTCCAGGTATAAAAAAGATTTATCATAACAACATGGAAGGAACTTTATTAGATGTATTAGAAAAGTATCCAACCATAGATCATGTCTCAAGGTTGGGGCAAAAGAGGTTTAGTAATCTATTTATCAAATGGGCTACTAAAAAGGGACATAGGATAGCAGAGAAAAAAGCAGTACAAATATATGAATTAACCCTAAAAGGTGTACAAACAGTCCCCTCATCAGAATGTGCAGAAATGATGATGAGACTGCTGATTAAGTCACTTCGAGAGCAAATCGAAATAACCACATCTATTTTAACACAGATGAAAACAATAGCAGAGTCTATCCCTGAATATGGTGTAGTAAGAGAAATGTCTGGTGTAGGAGATCGTACAGGTCCGAGACTCCTAGCAGAAATAGGAGATATTAGACGTTTTCGTTCATCGAGAGCATTAGTAGCATATGCAGGAATTGATGTATCTCCCTATCAATCTGGTCAATTTGAAGCAAGGGAACGAAAGATAACGAAAAGAGGATCAAAATATTTGAGGAAGGTTCTCTATGAAATTGTCCAAAGTTTAAAGACGGTGAAACCTACTAGAGATAGCGCTGTGTATCAATATGTTTTGCGAAAGGAACTAGAAGGAAAAGCTTCAAAAAAAGCTAAGGTTGCAGGAATGAATAAGTTTCTGCGTATATATTACGCGCGGGTAATGGAGGTTTATCAACTATAGATAAATCATGTACCTTGGTGTCTTGAAAAATAAAAATGTAAAAAAGCCGTACTTACGTACGGTTATTTGCGTTGGGGTGATATCCATGTGAAAAAAATATATTTTTTATTAATTTTTATCTTGAAAATAATTAGTAGGTTTTT
>NZ_JAQFNK010000067.1:0-1502 GCF_027710505.1 Bacillus cereus group sp. TH152-1LC
CTTGTGAAAAAATCATATTCATGTATAATACAATTGATGTATGATACATTAGTTGTAGGAGGGTGACCTTTTTGAAAAGAGAAGATGCCTTAAAACTAAGAACAGATATTAAGAAAATGATTATAATAACTGGGGTTTTTGAATCTCAAAATTTGCCCAATGGACCATTTAAAAAACCTTTACCAACTTCTCAAATGATGGCGTTAGAGGAACTAGAGGTGGAAAAACTAACTGTTTGGCAACTATCCAATAAACTTAGATTAGAGACTTCAACTGTAAGTAGATTGGTAGATAAGTTAGTAAAAAAGGGGCTTATTTATCGTGAAGTAAATGAAAAAAATAGAAGAGAACTTTTTCTGCACCTCACAGAAAAAGGTCACATAACTGTTAATTGCTTAAGAGAGCAATCCGTTGCATTTTATCAAAGTATTCTCAATAATTTGTCAGAATCAGAACGAAAAATAGTTGTGGATGGTTTTGAATTATTTATTGATTCTATTTCTAAGTCTTTTGATTAGAGTGAGGTAAGTCATAACATTTGGAGGATAAAATGAGTTTGCATTTTGAACGTCCTATTATTGAATTAAAAGAGAAATTTGATGAATTAAAGAAAATTATGAAAGAAAATAATGTAGATTTATCGTCAGAAATTCATGAATTAGAAAAACGTTTAAATAAAATGCAAGATAAAATTTATTCTAATATTACACCTTTTCAACGAGTTCAAATTGCAAGGCTACGTAACCGACCCACGACAATGGACTATATACCTTTATTGTTTACAAACTTTCTCGAACTTCATGGTGATCGATTATATGGTGATGATAAAGCAATGATAGGTGGTATTGCAAAATTTAAAGGAATGCCCGTTACGGTTATTGGTCATCAAAGAGGTAGAAATACAAAGGAAAGTATAGAAAGAAATTTTGGAATGGCACATCCAGAAGGTTATAGAAAAGCGCTAAGACTTATGAAACAAGCTGATAAATTTAATCGCCCTATTATTACATTTATTGATACAATAGGCGCCTATCCAGGGATAGGGTCTGAAGAACGTGGAATTTCTGAAGCGATAGCTCGAAATCTATTTGAAATGACTACACTTCAAGTACCAATTGTTTGTATTGTAATTGGAGAGGCATCAAGTGGTGGAGCTCTTGGTATTAGTGTCGGTAACCATATCCATATGTTAGAGTATTCATGGTACTCGGTAATTTCGCCAGAAGGAGCAGCATCTATCCTATGGAAGGACGCTAAGTATGCTCCAGAAGCTGCTGAACATATGAAAATTTCAGCAAAAGATTTAAAACATTTAGGAATTATTGATGAAATCATTCCTGAAATTAAAGGTGGAGCACAAAATGATATAAAATCACAGGCAAAAATGATTGAATCTGTAATCGAATCATCTCTAAAAAAATTGATACTATTATCCTCGGAAGAGCTTATACAACAGCGGTATGAAAAGTATAGACAAATAGAGAATTATAAATGAAAATATT
>NZ_JAQFNK010000068.1:0-1460 GCF_027710505.1 Bacillus cereus group sp. TH152-1LC
AAATGAATACTTATATTTTGTGAGAACCAATGTATTAAAAATCTAAAAATACAGATTGACTAATCGTAAGAAAAAGATACCTTATATATTAGGTATCTTTTTAACATTTAAACTATTTCTCTTTAATAAATTATCTATTTTTTGCTTATCTGCCCATCCTACTCCTATTAAAACTAAGCTTCCCCCTATTATTATCTTCCATGTTAAAGATTCATCTAATAGAACAATTGAAGTAACAATACTTATTAATGGTAATCCATTTAAATATAACCCACTTACCGATGCTGAAATCCTCTCTAGCGCTTTGTTCCAAAACCAATACGCCAAAATTGTTGCACCTATAACAAGATACATTACGCTAAATACTGTCTTCCATGTTTCAATCTTTGGAAAACCATAATAAAAGATTTCCACCATTGCAAAAGGCAATAAAATAACGGCTCCAATAATTAAAGTTAGCGTTGTAAAAACATTATTAGATAAATATCGCTCTTGCCTCGGGCGTTTTAACAATATTGTATAGAAGGCAAATAAAAAAGTGCTCAATAAAATAAGTATATCCCCTATTAAAGAGACCTCTTGATCAGTATTGTCAGAAGGAACAGTAATCAAAAGCACACCTATAGCTCCTAGCATAATTCCAATCCAATAATTCAACTGAATTTTCTCTTTTAAAAAGAATGCCGAAAAAAGAATTGTAACTAATGGCAATGCAGCATCAATGATACTAACATGCAATCCACTTGTTAAAGAAATACCGTAGGATGTGAACATAAAATACCCAGCTACACCAGTAAAAGATAGTAAACTCATTCTTTTCCATGGGACCTGCTTATATACAACTGATCTTTTTAATTGTTTAAATGAGAATAGTAAACAGATTCCCCCCGCGAAGAAAAGGCGAATAAACAACAAAGTAAATGGCTGAATAGATTCTAATGCCCACTTTGTTGGCGCAATAGCTGTCCCCCATAATATAACAGCTACTAATAACATGCATATTTCTTTCATAATCCCCCACACCCATCAAAAAATATATGTTAACCATCTTAATTATAGATTTTTTCTTATGTGAAATCCTCTAAAAACGAAAAAACGTTATGTGAAAAACAGCTGAATAGCTATTTTTCACATAACGTTTTTCATATAAAGAGTAAATATTTTTAGTCATTCTACAACTTAATTAATATAAAAAGGTAATCCTTACCTTAAACTAACATTTAAACGCGTTACTTTATCACCTTTTACGGCATTATTGCTCAAATTTTAGTTTAGACAGTCCCTATTTCATCTTTTTTCCTCTTTAAGATTACTAAATTTATGAATTATAACATTTGGTAAATAAAAATAAACACAAAAAAATCTAAGTCGAATCGACTTAGATTTTTGCTTGGCGACGTCCTACTCTCACAGGGACAAGGTCCCAACTACCATCGGCGCTAGAGAGCTTAACTTCCGTG
>NZ_JAQFNK010000070.1:0-1350 GCF_027710505.1 Bacillus cereus group sp. TH152-1LC
TTCGTATCTCCAAAAGGAGGAGGAGGCCAAGTCTTTACAGCGCAAGAGGTACCTGTTATCGATGGTACAACAAGTGGTTGGTTAAAGATTATTTCTTACGAAGGAGAGAAATGGATCAATCCAAATGGTGAGAAAAAGTATGTAGAAAAATCATTCTATACGTACAATGAACCATCATTTGTATCTGCAAAAGGAAATGGAGGCCAAGCTTTTTCAGCACAAGAGGTGCTTGTTATTGATGGTACAACAAGTGGCTGGTTAAAGATTATTTCTTATGAAGGAGAAAAATGGATTAATCCAAATGCTTCTGAGGTCTCAGGAGTAATTGAATTAGCTCTAAAACAATTAGGGAAGCCATACGTCTTTGGAGCATCGGGGCCTAATTCCTTTGATTGTAGTGGTTTCATATACTATGTATATAAAAATAATGGGTATAGTATTTCAAGGAATAGTGTAGCAGGATATTGGCCGATGGTAATTAAAATTAATGATCCGCAGCCTGGAGATTTAGTCTTTTTACAAAACACATATACACCTGGCCCATCACATATGGGGATTTATCTTGGAAACGGTGAGTTCATTCATGCAGGAAGTGAACAGACGGGTGTTGTAAGAGGAAATGTGTTTAGTTCATATAATCAAAAACATTTCCTTGGTTATGGTAGATTTAAAAAATAAGTTAGCAACGTTAGTATATAAATATCTTATAAGATATTTATAAGGATAGTTAAATGAAGTGATTTAACAGATTATAAAACAGCTATCAATTTTGATAGCTGTTTTTGATAGTTATGAAAAACAACAATGAATTTTCTAAAATGAAATATGCGTTGTTTCAGAGATTATTAATTGAAATATACGAAAGGATATAGGTGATATATATGTTAAAACACAGTGTAATGACGGGTGTATTAGCGAATGCGGATACGAAGGAAAATGTAGAAAAGTCATTTTATGCATATAATGAAGCTTCTTTTACATCAGTTAAATCAAATGGAGGCGTGGAATATCCGCCTCAAACAATTCTTATAAGGGAAAAACGAAACAATGGTTGGTGGAAAATTCAAACTTGGGAAGGCGAGAAGTGGATTAATTTAAATGGTGAGAAAAAGTATGTAGAAAAATCATTCTACACGTACAATGAGCCATCTTTCGTATCTGCGAAAGGAGGAGGAGGCCAAGTCTTTACAGCGCAAGAGGTACCTGTGATTGATGGTACAACAAGTGGTTGGTTAAAGATTATTTCTTATGAAGGAGAAAAATGGATTAATCCAAATGGTGAGAAAAAGTATGTAGAAAAATCATTCTACACGTACAATGAGCCATCTTTCGTATCTGCGAAAGGAGGAG
>NZ_JAQFNK010000071.1:0-1199 GCF_027710505.1 Bacillus cereus group sp. TH152-1LC
CAAGGGCCTCAAGGTAACACAGGTGCTACCGGCGCTACTGGTGCCACTGGTTCTCAAGGGCCTCAAGGTAACACAGGCGCTACTGGCGCTACCGGTCCTCAAGGTGTTCAAGGTAACACAGGTGCTACTGGTGCCACTGGTTCTCAAGGGCCTCAAGGTAACACGGGCGCTACTGGTGCTACCGGACCTCAAGGTGCTCAAGGTAACACGGGCGCTACTGGTGCTACTGGTCCTCAAGGCGTTCAAGGTAACACAGGTGCTACCGGCGCTACTGGTGCCACTGGTCCTCAAGGTGTTCAAGGTAACACAGGTGCTACTGGTCCTCAAGGGCCTCAAGGTAACACGGGCGCTACTGGTCCTCAGGGTATTCAAGGTAACACGGGTGCTACTGGTCCTCAAGGTGCTCAAGGTAACACGGGCGCTACTGGTCCTCAGGGCGTTCAAGGTAACACAGGTGCTACTGGTCCTCAGGGTGTTCAAGGTAACACGGGTGCTACTGGTCCTCAGGGTGTTCAAGGTAACACAGGCGCTACTGGTGCCACTGGTCCTCAGGGTGTTCAAGGTAACACAGGCGCTACTGGTGCCACTGGTCCTCAGGGCGTTCAAGGTAACACAGGTGCTACTGGTGCTACCGGACCTCAGGGTGTTCAAGGTAACACGGGTGCTACTGGTCCTCAAGGTCCTCAAGGTAACACGGGCGCTACTGGTCCTCAGGGCGTTCAAGGTAACACAGGTGCTACTGGTGCCACTGGTCCTCAAGGTAACACAGGCGCTACTGGTCCTCAAGGCGCTCAAGGTAATACAGGTGCTACTGGTCCTCAAGGTCCTCAAGGTAATACAGGTGCTACTGGTCCTCAAGGCGCTCAAGGTAACACAGGTGCTACTGGTCCTCAAGGCGTTCAAGGTAACACGGGTGCTACTGGTCCTCAGGGTGTTCAAGGTAACACGGGCGCTACTGGTCCTCAGGGTGTTCAAGGTAACACGGGTGCTACTGGCGCTACCGGTCCTCAAGGTCCTCAAGGTCCTCAAGGTAACACAGGCGCTACTGGTGCCACTGGTCCTCAAGGTAACACGGGTGCTACTGGTGCTACCGGACCTCAGGGCGTTCAAGGTAACACAGGTGCTACTGGTGCCACTGGTCCTCAAGGTAACACGGGTGCTACTGGTGCTACCGGACCTCAGGGCGTTCAAGGTAACAC
>NZ_JAQFNK010000072.1:0-1189 GCF_027710505.1 Bacillus cereus group sp. TH152-1LC
ACAGTACGAACATTAATATAAATATTTTCAACATTAATTTCATTTACAAGATCCCTTAACGAATGACCTGCTAATGAACCAACTAAATTAGCTTGAGTAATTTCTCCTGTAAAAATAGCATATTCTATTGAAATAGGTTTTTCAATTGGTCCAAATAAAAACCCCACAACAGGACCATTGGTCCCCTTTGGACCTAAATGTAGATGCCCCATTGTTACCTGATCTAGTGCATATAATCTCAATTTAAACTCTAAACTACGATTATCCTGACTTAATACAAAATATGCCTTTCCTCGAGCCATTGTTTCTACTGCGGGAACTTCCTCTACTCCACATAGGTTTGAGAAAAACATAATAATATAGTCCTCCCTTTGAGTCTTACTAAGGTGTGTCACAATTTACGATTTTCTTCTATATCGTATGTAAATAAATAGACAAGCGTGTCCTTATCACAGATGAGTTTAATTTATGCATAAAAACGAATTAAATATACAAAGTGACTTCCTATAACATTATTTATTTTTAGTAGATAAATCAAGAACCAACTGTTATATCAATGTTTATTTAGTTTACATAAGATATCCCTTTATTCAATCCTTATACATTTTCTTTAAACCAATTTTTTTAACACTATGCATTTGTGATTCCTTACATAAACTTCACATTGTTAACTTTCTGTATTTTTTTAGTTATATAAACCAAATTTATTTTTAATTTTGGTTACAAATAACCAATATTTACATATAGTATCTTGAGCACCTTCCTTAACACGGTAAATTTCTAAAAAACGGGTACTCCGTCACCGGTACTCGTTTTTTTACATAATGAAAGAAAAAATCAAAATAAAAAAGGTATTTAACACCAAACGTAGAATACAATACATATCTTACTCTCTTATGTTTTTGGTTTATATGTACAACAGAGGCGATTTCCTTCGCCTCTTTTTTTATTGCAACTCATTTTCATTGGTATAAAAAACCAAATATTAGCACATAGTAAGAATGGAAGAAGGACAGATGATATTGTGTTTGTATGAATTCCCCTTTGTTTCCACACACGATTATATAACCAAATACGTTTGTCCTTCTTCTATAAAGGATGAAAAATGCATCATGCGAATTTATACTCCACATGACCTGCCATACATTGCATTTGCATTTTTCATTCCTTTTGAAATGAATTATATAAT
>NZ_JAQFNK010000073.1:0-1167 GCF_027710505.1 Bacillus cereus group sp. TH152-1LC
CTATATAAGTCCCGTTTGATGTTTTAACAACCTTTAAAATTGTCTATACTGCTTACCATACCAATAAGTAAAGGGGCGGATAGACAATGACAAAGTTACATGTGACAACGAAATATGAAATTACGGTGCACGATCTATTACAAGAAGAACGGAAAATAAAAAATTCGTTTTTTAAACAACGTCTCATGTCTATACGCCTGGTAATGGAAGGGCACTCTGCTACATCTGCGGCTCAAATTATAGGGATTTGTCGTCAATCTGTTTCTACTTACGTGCAAACATTCAATTCCGATGGAATTGAGGGCCTGTTAGAACGTCGTTATCCGCCTGGACGTACTCCTTATTTATCTCCCAATGAAGAAGCTGAAATTCGAAACATACTAATAGAAAGTACACCGAATCAAGAAGGGGTTGGGCCTGAAACACATTGGGATACACGTATCCTTCAATATTTATTGGAGGAGCGTTACCACGTTTCTATGTCTAGAGGTGGAATTTGCGATATGCTACACCGTTGGGGATTTACTTACACGAGACCAACTTATCGTTTAAAAAAAGCAGATCCTCTGAAACAACAAAAGTTCTTACGAGAACTTAATTGGATAAAAAAAACTTATCCGAAGATATGATACTGTTCTATGAAGATGAAACACATATACGCGATTATCAAGCCTTGCATACGTCTTGGTTTCTCCGTGGTAAACAAAAACAAATTCCTGCATATGGACACCATGCAAGTGTCACTTTATTTGGTGCAGTAAATATGTCAAATGGTTATTTGCATTGCATGGAAGCTAGTGCTTGTAATGCGACTACCTTTCAGGAATTCTTACAATATGTTGTAAAACAAAACTCACAGAAACATATTGTCATGATATTAGATAACGCTCGCATTCATCATGCAAAGTTATTGAAACCTTTTCTAAGAAAGAATAGCCAACGGCTAACATTGATTTTTTTACCACCTTATTCGCCAAATTTAAATTTACTGGAACGTATTTGGAAATGGTTAAAAGAAAGCGTCATCTCTAATCGTTTTCATGCGTCTCAAACAGAAATACGTGCATCTGTAGTATCTTTTTTAGAATATATCGCTCAATGTCCAGAAAAAGTTTTACAAAGATTAGGTGTTGAACAATTGTTAAAATATTAAACTTGATCTATATA
>NZ_JAQFNK010000074.1:0-1163 GCF_027710505.1 Bacillus cereus group sp. TH152-1LC
CTTCACTTCTACTATATAAAAAAAATAGTAGTGCGAACCAATGCCTTGGTCTGCACTACTAATCTTAGTATGTTTATATTTGGCAAAGATGATAGATTGGAATCAGTATGGATATTCTTTACTATATCTATACGTATCGAAATCATTTTGAAATATTGTTTGAACGAGTTGTATACATTCCGTATCATAAAAACTTTCGAAAGTAGGGTAGCGAGGAAATAAAGGATCAGTAATACTTGCTTCGCTAAAATTCCCCCTATAGATCATAGCGGGAGTCTGATGATGCCAGGATGTGGATAATTTATTTATCGGTGCGGATTTTAATTCAAAGTGGCTCTCTAACTTTTGCATTTCCTGATCAAAATCCTCTAAGTAAATATAATTGGTTACATATGCTTCTTCACCTAGTATGTATTGTTGTGTAAAATGCGGATTCATATCATCTGTATGAGCACCTTTGGCGAGTAGGTAATATAAAAAATGTTTATATGAGATTCCTTTAGGAGAATTTTCATCTTGATATAAAAACTTTCGAATGGGTTGCCATTCTGGGTTTTCTACATAGGGAGGTGCGATTAAGGATACGAAAGAACTAACGGCTCTTTTAAAAGGATTACGAACAAGTTTAAAAGTTTCTTTTTGTTTATCTCGTAATGCTATACCTAGCCGCACATCGTAGGCGGGTGTACTTTTATATATGTTATATTCGTAATTATGAATAAAAGGATTATAGTTTAAAGCTGTTTGTAATAAATCAATCTGGTAAAAAAACCAATTAGCAAGTGAAGTGCAGCCACTTTTTTGACTCCAAAATAGAATGAGAGGGAAGTTTCTGTGGTAGTGTGGTTTTCTGAAATTAGCATTGATGATGTGTAACATAGAAGAATCAAACAATCTCTACACTCCTTTCAGTTATCATAATTATATGTATGAAAAATAAGGAAGGGCTATGAGTAATAAATGTTTTTATGAAAAATGAAAAAGAGTTGTTGACTATTGTTAAATAGAGGTGTAATATAAAACAAGTCGCCGATGCAATAACGCAGAACGCGGCAAACGAAATGAAAAACTTAGTTGACATTAACTAACGAAGATGTTAACATAAGGAAGTCGCAAATGAGCGACTAAGTAGTTCTTTGAAAACTGAACGAAACAAACAACGT
>NZ_JAQFNK010000075.1:0-1128 GCF_027710505.1 Bacillus cereus group sp. TH152-1LC
TTCTCTCTTGAATGTATCCTGAGTACGGCGGAACACGTGAAATTCCGTCGGAATCTGGGAGGACCATCTCCCAAGGCTAAATACTCCCTAGTGATCGATAGTGAACCAGTACCGTGAGGGAAAGGTGAAAAGCACCCCGGAAGGGGAGTGAAAGAGATCCTGAAACCGTGTGCCTACAAATAGTCAGAGCCCGTTAATGGGTGATGGCGTGCCTTTTGTAGAATGAACCGGCGAGTTACGATCCCGTGCGAGGTTAAGCTGAAGAGGCGGAGCCGCAGCGAAAGCGAGTCTGAATAGGGCGTTTAGTACGTGGTCGTAGACCCGAAACCAGGTGATCTACCCATGTCCAGGGTGAAGTTCAGGTAACACTGAATGGAGGCCCGAACCCACGCACGTTGAAAAGTGCGGGGATGAGGTGTGGGTAGCGGAGAAATTCCAATCGAACCTGGAGATAGCTGGTTCTCCCCGAAATAGCTTTAGGGCTAGCCTTAAGTGTAAGAGTCTTGGAGGTAGAGCACTGATTGAACTAGGGGTCCTCATCGGATTACCGAATTCAGTCAAACTCCGAATGCCAATGACTTATCCTTAGGAGTCAGACTGCGAGTGATAAGATCCGTAGTCAAGAGGGAAACAGCCCAGATCGCCAGCTAAGGTCCCAAAGTGTGTATTAAGTGGAAAAGGATGTGGAGTTGCTTAGACAACTAGGATGTTGGCTTAGAAGCAGCCACCATTTAAAGAGTGCGTAATAGCTCACTAGTCGAGTGACTCTGCGCCGAAAATGTACCGGGGCTAAATACACCACCGAAGCTGCGAATTGATACCAATGGTATCAGTGGTAGGGGAGCGTTCTAAGTGCAGTGAAGTCAGACCGGAAGGACTGGTGGAGCGCTTAGAAGTGAGAATGCCGGTATGAGTAGCGAAAGACGGGTGAGAATCCCGTCCACCGAATGCCTAAGGTTTCCTGAGGAAGGCTCGTCCGCTCAGGGTTAGTCAGGACCTAAGCCGAGGCCGACAGGCGTAGGCGATGGACAACAGGTTGATATTCCTGTACCACCTCTTTATCGTTTGAGCAATGGAGGGACGCAGAAGGATAGAAGAAGCGTGCGATTGGTTGTGCACGTCCAAGCA
>NZ_JAQFNK010000076.1:0-1034 GCF_027710505.1 Bacillus cereus group sp. TH152-1LC
TGTGATGGGGAAGCTCCTTATGGAGCGAAGTCTTTGATTCCCCGCTGCCAAGAAAAGCTTCTAGCGAGATAAAAGGTGCCTGTACCGCAAACCGACACAGGTAGGCGAGGAGAGAATCCTAAGGTGTGCGAGAGAACTCTGGTTAAGGAACTCGGCAAAATGACCCCGTAACTTCGGGAGAAGGGGTGCTTTCTTAACGGAAAGCCGCAGTGAATAGGCCCAAGCGACTGTTTAGCAAAAACACAGCTCTCTGCGAAGCCGTAAGGCGAAGTATAGGGGGTGACACCTGCCCGGTGCTGGAAGGTTAAGGAGAGGGGTTAGCGTAAGCGAAGCTCTGAACTGAAGCCCCAGTAAACGGCGGCCGTAACTATAACGGTCCTAAGGTAGCGAAATTCCTTGTCGGGTAAGTTCCGACCCGCACGAAAGGTGTAACGATTTGGGCACTGTCTCAACCAGAGACTCGGTGAAATTATAGTACCTGTGAAGATGCAGGTTACCCGCGACAGGACGGAAAGACCCCGTGGAGCTTTACTGTAGCCTGATATTGAATTTTGGTACAGTTTGTACAGGATAGGCGGGAGCCATTGAAACCGGAGCGCTAGCTTCGGTGGAGGCGCTGGTGGGATACCGCCCTGACTGTATTGAAATTCTAACCTACGGGTCTTATCGACCCGGGAGACAGTGTCAGGTGGGCAGTTTGACTGGGGCGGTCGCCTCCTAAAGTGTAACGGAGGCGCCCAAAGGTTCCCTCAGAATGGTTGGAAATCATTCGTAGAGTGCAAAGGCATAAGGGAGCTTGACTGCGAGACCTACAAGTCGAGCAGGGACGAAAGTCGGGCTTAGTGATCCGGTGGTTCCGCATGGAAGGGCCATCGCTCAACGGATAAAAGCTACCCCGGGGATAACAGGCTTATCTCCCCCAAGAGTCCACATCGACGGGGAGGTTTGGCACCTCGATGTCGGCTCATCGCATCCTGGGGCTGTAGTCGGTCCCAAGGGTTGGGCTGTTCGCCCATTAAAGCGGTACGCGAGCT
>NZ_JAQFNK010000077.1:0-855 GCF_027710505.1 Bacillus cereus group sp. TH152-1LC
TTCTTAGAACCTGTTTAAAATCTTTTCAATAAAATTGCCACACCTGCCAATAAGCAACTCTGTCTACTATTTTCAAGTGTTAGTTCACAATTCTTCCACAGCCTACGGTAATTTTCCAACCAAGCAAAGGTGCGCTCCACAATCCAGCGTTTTGGTAACACGACAAATTTGTGAAGTTCAGAGCGTTTGATGATTTCAACGGAACAATCAATCGATCCTTTTATTGATTGCGCAAAGGATGGCCCTGTATATCCGCCATCACAAAGTATATTTTTCACTTTTCCCAATGTTTTCTTGTGCCTTTCACACATTTGGATGGCACCCTCTCGGTCTGTTATGTTCGCAGTTGTTACATCAATCGCATGAATGAGACCGTTCGTATCTACAGCGATATGACGTTTGATTCCTGATACTTTCTTTCCAGCATCATAACCCTTTTCACCAGCTATCCATGTGTTTTTCACGCTTTGTGCATCTACGATGCAGAAACTTGTCTGATTCTTACGTCCATCTTGCTCACGATAGGTTTCAACTAATTTTTTTATGCAATTTTTCGAGAAGACTTATGCCATTCTCGTTTATTTTTCGCCAAATCTGATAGTAGAAATACACCGTTTGCCAGTTTGGAAAGTCACTTGGTAGATTGCGCCATTGACAGCCTGTGGTAAGCACGTATAGCACACCGCAGAACACTTCGTACAAATCGACTGTACGAGGACGCGTCTTTTTCCGTGCATTTTCTAAATCTTCTCGAATCAGTTCAAACTGTTCACGGGATATATTACTTGTATAATTATGTATCATAGGAATCATCCTTTTTTGTACAGATTATACCAGAGATTCTAAACAGGTTCT
>NZ_JAQFNK010000078.1:0-850 GCF_027710505.1 Bacillus cereus group sp. TH152-1LC
AGAACCTGTTTAAAATCTTTTCAATAAAATTGCCACACCTGCCAATAAGCAACTCTGTCTACTATTTTCAAGCGTTCGTTCACAATTCTTCCACAGTCTACGGTAATTTTCCAACCAGGCAAAGGTGCGTTCCACAATCCAGCGTTTTGGTAACACGACAAATTTGTGAAGGTCAGAGCGTTTGATGATTTCAACTGAACAATCAATCGTTTCTTTTATGGATTGCGCAAAGGATGGCCCTGTATATCCACCATCACAAAGTATATTTGTCACTTTTTCCAATGTTTCCTTGTGCCTTTCACACATTTGGATGGCACCCTCTCGGTCTGTTATGTTCGCAGTTGTTACATCAATTGCATGAATGAGACCGTTCGTATCTACAGCGATATGTCGTTTGATTCCTGACACTTTCTTTCCAGCATCATAACCCTTTTCACCAGCTATCCATGTGTTTTTCACGCTTTGTGCATCTACGATGCAGAAACTTGTTTGATTCTTACGTCCATCTTGCTCACGATAGGCTTCAACTAATTTTTTTATGCACTTTTTCGAGAAGACTTATGCCATTCTCGTTTATTTTCCGCCAAATCTGATAGTAGAAATACACCGTTTGCCAGTTTGGGAAGTCACTTGGTAGATTGCGCCATTGGCAGCCTGTGGTAAGCACGTATAGTACACCGCAGAATACCTCATATAAATCAACTGTGCGTGGACGCGTCCTTTTACGTGCGTTTTCCAAATCTTCTCGAATGAGTTCAAACTGTTCACGTGAAACGTTACTTGTATAATTATGTATCATAAAAAATATCCTTTTTTGTACAGATTATACCATAGATTCTAAACAGGTTCT
>NZ_JAQFNK010000079.1:0-653 GCF_027710505.1 Bacillus cereus group sp. TH152-1LC
CTCGTTAATCCTCGACTACTTTCGAAATTCGGTACATAGTTAATATGCAAATGCGGATTCGCTTCATCATCATGTAAAACCATGTTATAAACCGCTAGGTTTGGATTTCTCTCCTGAAATACCTCAGCATAACGCTTCAGCGCTTCCTTTTTCGCTTCCCTATACTTTGGGTCGTCTTTACCTTCCCCGATCGCTACAACCAGTTCTCGTTGCTCATGCGTCTTATCATCTTTATGTATTTTGTCATAGTAATCATCAATTTTACGATCATTCCGTTTTTGTTTCTCGTTATACTTGTCCACTGCTTCTTGAAAGACTTCCTTGTATACACTTCGGATATCTTTTTGAACAAAGTAAATATTCTCCTCTAACCTGGATGGATCGATACCAGGATTTCCGTGAATATTTTCTCTGTTATTATGACTCAATGAACTTTGGTGGGATTGATTAAATGAGATAGAACCCAACATAAAGTGCCACCACTTTCCCTAGATTAATTGATACCATCAGTCTAGCAAAGCGACGAAATGATGTCAATTAACGTAACCCTATACTTATTTTGACGCTAACGCATCAAAATCGATAGGGGTCTGCGACGCTTGTCGGCTTTGCCGAGCCATGCTTAGCATGGCAAAAACAAACCTTGGGCTTTG
>NZ_JAQFNK010000080.1:0-522 GCF_027710505.1 Bacillus cereus group sp. TH152-1LC
AAATACAGAAACAACAGAAGTAAATGGTAAGAAAGTATGGGAAGACTACGACAATAAGTTTGGTACACGCCCAGGAATCATTAAGGTTCAACTGCTTCAAAATGGAAAAGAGTTTAAAACGCAAGAAGTGAAAGCAGATGAAAAAGGCAATTGGACATTTAGCTTTAAGGATCTACCGAAGTACGATGGAAAAGGAAATGAGCACAAGTACACAGTAGATGAAGTAAAAGTGAAAGACTATGAAACAAAAGTAGAAGGAACAACGATTACGAACACGTACAAGAATACAGAAACAACAGAAGTAAGTGGTAAGAAAGTATGGGAAGACTACGACAATAAATTTGGTACACGCCCAGGAATCATTAAGGTTCAACTGCTTCAAAATGGAAAAGAGTTTAAAACGCAAGAAGTGAAAGCAGATAAAGAAGGTAATTGGAACTTCAGCTTCAAAGATCTACCGAAGTACGATGAACAAGGAAAAGAGTACGAGTACACAGTAAGTGAAGTAAAAGTTGACGGCTA
>NZ_JAQFNK010000081.1:0-511 GCF_027710505.1 Bacillus cereus group sp. TH152-1LC
GAGAAAGGCGGACAGGTATCCGGTAAGCGGCAGGGTCGGAACAGGAGAGCGCACGAGGGAGCTTCCAGGGGGAAACGCCTGGTATCTTTATAGTCCTGTCGGGTTTCGCCACCTCTGACTTGAGCGTCGATTTTTGTGATGCTCGTCAGGGGGGCGGAGCATATGGAAAAACGCCAGCAACGCGGCCTTTTTACGGTTCCTGGCCTTTTGCTGGCCTTTTGCTCACATGTTCTTTCCTGCGTTATCCCCTGATTCTGTGGATAACCGTATTACCGCCTTTGAGTGAGCTGATACCGCTCGCCGCAGCCGAACGACCGAGCGCAGCGAGTCAGTGAGCGAGGAAGCGGAAGAGCGCCCAATACGCAAACCGCCTCTCCCCGCGCGTTGGCCGATTCATTAATGCAGCTGGCACGACAGGTTTCCCGACTGGAAAGCGGGCAGTGAGCGCAACGCAATTAATGTGAGTTAGCTCACTCATTAGGCACCCCAGGCTTTAGTCGACGCTCTCCCT
>NZ_JAQFNK010000082.1:0-506 GCF_027710505.1 Bacillus cereus group sp. TH152-1LC
GACTACGACAATAAGTTTGGTACACGCCCAGGAAGTATCAAGGTTCAACTGCTTCAAAATGGAACAGAATTTAAAACGCAAGAAGTGAAAGTAGATGAAAAAGGAAACTGGACATTTAGTTTCAAAGATTTACCAAAGTACGATGAACAAGGAAAAGAGCTTGAGTACACAGTAAGTGAAGTAAAAGTGAAAGACTATGAAACAAAAGTAGAAGGAACGACGATTACGAATACTTACAAGAATACAGAAACAACAGAAGTAAATGGTAAGAAAGTATGGGAAGACTACGACAATAAGTTTGGTACACGCCCAGGAAGTATCAAGGTTCAACTGCTTCAAAATGGAACAGAATTTAAAACAGAAGAAGTAAAAGCAGATAAAGAAGGAAACTGGACGTTCAGTTTCAAAGATCTACCGAAGTACGATGAACAAGGAAAAGAGTACGAGTACACAGTAAGTGAAGTAAAAGTTGACGGCTATGAGACAAAAGTAGAAGGAACAACAAT
>NZ_JAQFNK010000083.1:0-505 GCF_027710505.1 Bacillus cereus group sp. TH152-1LC
GCAGGTGTATATGTAACGAGCTTACCTTTTAATCCAATCCCAACAGAATCTGTATTTGTACCTCAAGGACAAGTGGTTTTCTTTGTTAAAGGGGAATACATTGCAGCGATGGGTGGAACAGAGCCAATCAAGAAGTATGAAGAAACATTAGCTTTAGAAGATGCAACTGTTTATATTGCTAAACAATATGCTACAGGTAAACCGAAGGATAAATACACTTCACAAGTTTATACATTAAAGCTTGAAGAAGTAACCCCACCAACACAAGGGTGATGTGAATGAATACAGTAATTTCGAATGAAATATTACAGCAATTTAAAGAAAGGATGCACTTAGGGGATGAGGAAGATGATAACCTAAAGCGCATCCTTTCTACGTCTAACAAGGCATTACTTAGGGTTTGTGGGAATTATGATTTAAATAAAGATGAGGAGTTCAAAGAATTAGTCTTTGAACGTTCTCGTTATGTTTATAACGATGCATTAGAGTATTTTGACAAGAATTT
>NZ_JAQFNK010000084.1:0-505 GCF_027710505.1 Bacillus cereus group sp. TH152-1LC
GTTGATTTAGAAAAAGGGCATTTAACTATTACCCAAACGTTAAGTCATGACGGAAAGACGTTCTTGCTTGGAGGAAAGACAAAATCAAGTTTAAGAAAAATACTACTACCTGCATCGACAGTAGCAAAGCTAAAGAAGCATAGAGCAGTCGTATTGAAAGAGAAGCTGAGCCAAGGTGAGGAATATCAAGACAATGACTTGGTGATGTGTACTCCTTCTGGAACACCAATCAATCCTGCTAATGTTAGACGAAGTCTAAACGCTTTGATTAAGAAAGCGGCTGTGCCAAGGATTCGATTCCATGATTTACGTCATACACATGCGACTTTGCTATTAGCTAAAGGTGTGAATGTGAAGGTGATTTCTGAGCGGTTAGGACACAGCAATATCAAAATCACATTAGACACTTATTCACATGTGCTGCCAACGATGCAAGAAGATGCTGTTAACAAAATAGAAGAGATTTTGTAGGGAGTGTGACCAATTCCGTGACCACTGGTGTTAT
>NZ_JAQFNK010000085.1:0-500 GCF_027710505.1 Bacillus cereus group sp. TH152-1LC
GAACTCTTCCCCTTGACCCCATCAATCGAACTCCCCAACCCCTCAATCCTTGAGGGACTCCCTCGCCGGTTGGCAGGCCAAAACGTTTGACGTTTTGACAGGCCAAGAGGGTGAAGAATCAATTGCACGTGTCAATTCCTTAATGCTCCTTTCATGGATCAGCACAAACCGCTGACCCCTTCCAGTCCGCTTACCATTGACACTTACCGCTAATTTTTCCTTTTCCAACAATCGCTTTGCAAATTACTCCAAACATATGTGTTTCCTATTCGAATGAATATAAGAGTAAAGTACATAATAAATATGAAATATACCTTCAACCTTCAACTGTTACCCCTAAAAAGAACCCTATCCAACATTAGGGTTCTTTTTTCATACCAAGCCAAAAATAAAAAAGGCTTATCCAGTTATATACACATTTTTGTCCCCTGCATACACTACTTATGTACAACTGCCTACTTGATAAATTGCCATACAACAGAGTGATTGAAAGGGGATTT